>JAFQFV010000030.1 GCA_017398555.1 Alistipes sp. | reverse complement strand
GGGAAATACTGCAGTATATCCCATCCGTGCCTATATCACGATGTGTCACATCTGCATACTTTTGACGATAAAACAGTGCAAGTAATACGCAGAGTGCAAATTGGCGTAAAACAATGACGGTTAGTGCAGAAGCACTAACCGTCTCATATCTATCCGCATATCGGATACCAGAAAAGCTAATAGCTAATAGTTGTCTTGTATAGCCCTTCGCTGTTTTTTTGTGCCGAGCGTTAATCCTCCTTCGGAGTCTTTTCGCTGCTTCGTCTCAGCAATTCAAACAAGTTTGATTGCATTCGACTTAATCGCAGCGTTGTAGCTACCCCACTCTGACGACAAATGAGTGCATAGAACGAGCGGAGTGTGAACTCTGGTTTGCTTTTACTGCGTTAGCTGTACTGCGTAGCAAGGAAACCTGCTTAATCGTTGCACCCGGAGCGTAGCGACTAAGCCCCCTTTTTCCAAAAGGGGGTTTGGGGGAAATGTCAATATATTTGTAAAGTATTAGTATCAGCCGTTTGTTCTCGGATTTAGGTAACCATCGGAGATAGCGCAAGAAAATAGAGCCTCGTTCAAGCTTGCTTGAGAACGAAGGCTCTATTTTATTGCAATAGCCGCAGGCTATCCTAAATCCGCAACAGTCAAGAAAACACCTCCGAGAGGTGTTTTTTTAGATTGAGATATCTAAAATCTCGAACTTTAGTACGCCCGCAGGGACTGTGACCTCGACAATCTCGCCCTTCTTCTTGCCAAGAAGTGCCTTTGCGATAGGGGTGCCGATAGCCAGCTTGCCCTCACGCAGGTTTGCCTCGTGCTCTGCAACGATGGTATAGACCACCTGGCGCTTGTTGTTGTGGTTAAGCAGGGTCACCTTGCTAAGAATCTGAACCTTGCTCTTGTCAATCTTTGTCTCGTCAATGATTCGAGAGTTTGCCAGCGTTGCCTCCAACTGAGCAATCTTCATCTCAAGCATACCCTGAGCCTCGCGAGCTGCATCGTACTCGGCATTCTCTGACAAATCGCCCTTATCGCGTGCCTCGGCAATAGCCGCAGAGGCTGCCGGACGCTCTACTGAACGCAGGTGGTCAAGCTCATCCTTGAGCTTCTTGTAACCCTCTGCTGTTAAATAAATTAACTCCTGTGCCATATAATAGAAACTGTTTTTAATTTTATTATACAAAACAAAAAATAAAGAATCTCAGTCCGAGGACTGAAACCCTATAATTGCTTTTATTTCACGACAAAGGTAAGCCAAATATTTTGATTTTCAAAATAGAAACTTTGAAATAGACCACTTTTAGTGAATTTGCCACTTTTTGTTTGCTTTTTAGCATAAAATTTTCTACTTTTACCAAGATTTTGTGCAAAAACAATAACAAAACATATAACTATGAGTCAGTTTAATAAGTATCGTTCAATCTACTCTCACGAGGAGTTGATGGCAAAGCTTCGCCGCCTTAAGCATGTAGCTCTTGATATGGATGGCACTATATATATGGGTGCGACACTCTTCCCATATACCAAGCCGTTCCTTGCGGGGGTGAAGGATTTGGGTCTGCGTTACTCATTCCTTACAAACAATCCATCTTCGAGCATCGCGGACTATCTTGCAAAGCTCGCACGCCTGGGTGTTGAGGCTACAGAGGAGGAGATGTACACCACAGCCCTTGCTACAGTGGATTATATCAAGACCCACTATCCTGAGGCAAAGCGTCTGTTTATGCTCGGCACACCATCTATGATTACCGAGTTTGAGAAGGCGGGCTTTGAGAGTGCAACAGATAGCGCGGAAGATCGCCCGGATGTTCTTGTTGTGGCATTTGATAAGACCCTTGCTTACGACCGTCTGTGCCGTGCTGCGTGGTGGATTTCGCAGGGTGTGCCTTATATTGCAACCAACCCTGACCGTGTATGTCCTACCGATCAGCCTGTAGTGCTTGTCGATTGTGGCTCTATCTGCGCTTGCCTTACCCACGCAACAGGTCGCACTCCGGATATTACCCTCGGAAAACCTGATCCAAATATGCTCTCGGGTATTCTGAACCGCTACGGTTATGAGGCTGATGAGGTGGCAATGGTTGGCGACCGCATCTATACCGATATCGAGATGGCTCACAATGCAGGTGCCTTCGGTGTGCTTGTCCTCTCCGGTGAGACTACACTTGAGGTTGCCGATGCAGCACCAAAGCAGCCGCATCTTATCTGTGACAGTATCGAGGTGCTGGGTGAGCTTATCTCTCAGTCACATAAGGAGTAATCTATGAAAACGGCTATCTATAGAGTGTGGCGAGTGGCTATCGTCACACTCTTTCTGCTTACAGTGGCCTGCTCGGGCAGGGATGTGAGTGGCAACCCGCAGGCGGTAGATGCGCTTACGGTGGAGTATATTATGCACGATTTGTCTGCCGATATAGAGAGAACGGATAAAAACGTACTCTCCGTGGAGCGTGTGAAATTGACCCGTCAGGATGCTATTCCTATTGCGTTGGTGGATGTTGTCTATAAAGACGGTACAACGGGTCGTGAGTTCTACGGCTTTGATTATCAACAGATTGTAAGTGTGTGCAAACTTCTTGATAAAGAGCCGAAGATGACAGCTGCGCAGGCGGCAGCAGCGTTGCAGATGTCGGAGAATGGTGCTGCGACACTGCTCACTATTGCTCGTCGAGCAAAGGGGTTGGAGTAGTTAATCCGACCAATGATACCTCTGGCCTGTAATGCCGAGCAGGGATAGTATTCGCTCTGTGACGGTGTTGCAGGCCTGTTCTATGCTCTGCGGATTTGAGTAGAAGGATGGCGATGCGGGGAGGATAATCGCCCCTGCCTCGGTCAGAGTCACCATATTGCGCAGGTGGATAAGCGAGAGAGGTGTTTCGCGCACCACTACAATCAGTCGGCGACGCTCCTTGAGCATCACATCTGCCGCACGCTCGATAAGTCTCTGTGAGACCCCCGAAGCCACTCTGCCCATCGTGCCGACGCTCGAAGGTACGATAACCATAGCATCCCACTCCGCCGAGCCGCTGGCAACAGAGGCGAAGAGGTTGTCGTTGGCATAACGGATAATCTTACTGCTCTGTGGCAGAGTTACCTGCTCCACCTCGGCTACAGCCTCGGCATTGGCGCTAAAAATAAGTGCAATCTGCTCCACCTGAGCGCTCGCAATAAGGCTCTCAAGCAGTTGGCGGGCATATATAGCTCCACTTGCAGCGGTTATGGCAACGATAATCTTCATTGTGGGGAGGTAGGTGTGTTCTATAACTCAATAATTTTACACTTTAGACCCAACTCCTCGATGCGCTTGAGCGTGCGAGGCAGGGCATAGCTCATATTCTTAAAGGCCTTCTCCGAGTCGTGGAAAACCACTATAGAGCCGGGGGCAAGGTGTTTGGTTACATTCTTTAGACACTTCTCGGGTGTCAGCGCGCGGTTGTAGTCACGCGAGATAATATCCCACATCACAATCTTGTATCGCTTGGCAATGGAGCGCATCTGCGCAGGTGTAACGCGGGCGTATGGCGGGCGGAAGAGCTCGGAATGGATTATATCGCCGGCAAAATCGACATCCTCTATATATCTCTCAAGTGACATCTTCCAACCCTTTTGATGCGAATAGGTGTGGTTGCCCACCTTGTGACCCTCGCTGATAATTAGCTGATACAGATCGGGATACATCTCCGCATTCTTGCCAAGTACAAAGAAGGTCGCCTTGGCATTGTGGCGCTTGAGCGTTGCCAAAATCCACTCGGTCACGCCGGGTGTGGGGCCATCATCGAATGTAAGAAATACACCCTCTTGGTCCTCTATCTCCCAAATAAGGTCGGGCATGAGCCGACGTATAAATTTCGGTGGTTTAATCTTCATCGCTCTTCCAGCATACCGTTACGACAGACAAATGTAGTCAATAATTTTGAATTTGCACAAATAATGTATATTTTTGTAGAAAACTTAGGTATGTTCTATAAATTAGGTCGAGGCGGTTTTTGAGTATATCTCGAGCAGGTTTTAGGCTCTTTAGAGGGCGCAATAGCCTATTGGCTCGCCTTTGGGCGACCCTTCACCGCTACGCCTCTGCAATTCAAACAAGTTTGATTGCACTCAGCTTAATCGCGGTGTTGTAACCGAAAAAAGGTGGAAAAGATGCCGAGATAGACCAAAAAACGACCGAAATAGAACTTACCAAGAACAGAAAATTTAATTGTCTAATTTATAAACATACCTATACTTATGAAATATATCTCAAAAATCGTAACAATACTGCTTGTATTGCTTGTTTCAGTAAGTTGCCGTGAGTTTCACACCCTTACAAAAGATGGTAAAAAACCTATCCAGGGTGGTGCCTATGAGGTACTTGTGATTTGCAATAATGCCGAGTGGGAGAGCGAGGTAGGCGCAAAGTTGCGCGATCTGCTTGAGCAGCCTGTAGAGATGCTCAACCAGAATGAGCCGATGTTTAATGTGCTCAGAATCACTGCGAATGACTTTCGTCATCTGCTTGTGCAGCACAGAAATATCCTAAAGGTTGTAATTACAGATAAGGCGGAGCAGGCACAGATTACTGCCGAGTATGATGTCGATGCAGCGCCACAGATTGTCCTCACTTTCCAGGCGCCGACACAGCAGGCGGCAGTGGAGTACCTCAATACCAATGGCGATGCACTTGTCAAGGTGCTTGAGATTGCCGAGCGTAACCGTACTATCGCCTATGCCGAGAAGCATAATGTTAAGGTGCTTAACGACTTGCTGCACAATGAGTTTGATATCGACGTGAAGATTCCGAAGGGCTACGAACTCCGTTCGCAGAGTGAGGATTTTCTCTGGGCATCATACGAGTTCCCGACAGCCAGCCAGGGATTCTTCTGCTATAGCTATCCATATCGCGGCAGAGGCTCGCTCACATCAGACTACTTGGTGGCGATGCGTAACCACTTTGCCAAGCGTATTCCGGGCCCGAGCGATGGCTCATATATGATTACTGTGGAGCAGATTCCGGACGCTGAGGGTAAGGGCGTAATGCCGCTCAAACCACTCTATCGCACCGTTGTTGTCAATGGTAAGGAGTGGATTGAGATGCGCGGTTTCTGGGATGTTGAGAACGACTACATGGGAGGTCCTTTTGTCAGCTATACCACTATCAATGACGCTACAAATGAGGTCTTTACCATCGACTGCTATGTCCATAGCCCTAAGTACGGCAAGCGTAACTTTATCCGACAGTTGGAGCACCTTGTATATCTGATCTCGTTCCCAAAGAGTGTTGAGCAGACAAAATAGCAGAGATTACGACTACCTTGTCGTCGGCGCGGGGCTCTTCGGCTCTGTGGTGGCTTGGCGCGCCGTGCAGGCGGGTAAGAGGGTAAAGGTCATCGACCGCCGTAACCACATCGGCGGCAACCTCTATTGTGCCGATTATGACGGGGTGGCAGTCCATAACTACGGCCCGCATATCTTCCACACCTCTGATGAGCAGGTTTGGCAGTGGGTCAATTCCATTGTCGAGTTTGTGCCATATATCAACTCGCCGATAGCAAACTATCACGGTAAGCTCTATAATCTGCCCTTCAATATGAACACCTTCCACCAACTGTGGGGTGTGACAACTGCCGAGGAGGCGCAGCAGAAGATAGAGAGCCAGCGCGGGGGTATAACAAACCCGCAAAACCTTGAGCAACAGGCGATTTCGCTCGTCGGAACAGATATCTATAACACCCTTATCAAGGGCTATACCGAGAAGCAGTGGGGTAGAGATTGCAGTGAACTTCCGGCAGATATCATCCGCCGCCTGCCTGTCCGCTTTACATACGATAACAACTACTTCAACGACACCTACCAAGGTATTCCGCGTGGGGGATATAACGAGTTTATCGCTCGCCTGCTTGTCGGGGCGGATGTCGAGCTTGAGTGCGACTTCTTCGATAATCGCGAGCATTGGGAGGGTGTTGCCGATAAGATTGTCTATACGGGCGAGATTGACCGCTACTTCGACTACTGCTATGGCAAGCTCGAGTATCGCACCTTGCGCTTTGAACACGAACAACTGAATATTCCTGACTATCAAGGTGTTGCGGTTATGAACTTCACCGACCGCGAGACCCCTTATACCCGCATTGTCGAGCACCGCCACTTCGATAGCAGCTGCACGGCAGAGCATACCGTCATCACTCGCGAGTACCCATCCGAGTGGCAGGCGGGTGCAGAGCCATATTACCCTATAAACAACCAGAAAAACAGCCAACTTGCCGATAAATATCGCGCCTTGGCAGAGCAGAGTACCACCATCTTCGGTGGTCGCCTTGCCGAGTATCGCTACTACGATATGCACCACATTGTCAAGAAGGCACTGCAGATAGAGTTATGAATATCGAACTGATAGTTGTCGGCAAGACCGACTCAAAGGAGGTCAGCGCACTTGTGGATATGTACACCAAGCGCATAAACTTCTATAACCGCTTCAATATCACATACATACCCGATATTCGCAACTCCAAAAACCTCTCCGAGTCGCAGCAAAAAACAGCCGAGGGCGAGGCTATCCTCCGCCTTATAGATGACTCCGACCGCGTTGTCCTGCTCGATGAGAAGGGCTCCGAATTTCGCTCCGTTGAGTACGCCGAGTGGCTCCAAAAACGTATGAATAGCGGCATCAAACGCCTCGTCTTTGTCATCGGTGGCCCTTATGGCTTCTCCCCGGACGTCTATTCCCGCTCCAACGAGAAGATATCCCTCTCCAAAATGACCTTCTCTCACCAAATTATTCGTGCTATCTTTACCGAGCAGCTCTATCGAGCCTTTTCTATTCTGCACAACTCTCCCTACCACCACGAGTAATTTGGCGTGATAGCGGGGCATTAGCTGCACATCCCTTAAAACCCAGCAATGGCTGTACGTTTTAGTACTATCCATCGCTGGGTTTTCTCACGATGCACACCTACTGCCCCGCTCTGACGCCAAATTGGGGTGCAAAAGGGTAGCGGAGTGCAAGCTCTGACGCCAAAACGGGGTAGCAGCGTGCAAGCTCTGACGCCAAATTGGGTGCAAAAGGGTGGCGGAGTGCAAGTCTTGACATTAAACGGGGTGCAAAAGGGTGTCGGAGTGCAAAAAAATGTTGTTCGCATAATTTTTTCCTCCCGCGTGCGTTTTAGACATAGGTAAAAATATCAAAGTGTACTATTTTTAGCCAACAAGTAAAAAAAAAACACTACTTTGTGTTGCAAAGTACCAAAAGTTTATTACCTTTGCATTGTCAAAAGGTGAAAAGTTATGAAAAGGTTATGTTTACTATTATTCTGCTCCTTATCTATCGTTATCGCAAGCGCAGAGACTCTGGTTCGCGGTAAGGTTAAGGATGCGGCAAAGGGCAGTGGTGTGGCTTATGCTACAGTGTCGGCTTCTCGTGGTAGCTCTATCGTGACGGCAGTTGCGGCAGATGCATCGGGAAACTTTGAACTCCGACTAAAGGAGGATGGCGACTATTCGGTCGAGCTCTCGGCGGTCGGTTATCAGACTTTGGTGCGCTCACTATCGGCCTTGGGCAAGCCGATAGAGCTGGGCGAGGTTCTTCTATCCGAGGGTGTAGCTGTAGATGCAGTGGCGGTGACTGTTCAGAAGCCGATTGTAACTGCAGATGCCGAGAAGCTCTCCTACTCTGTTGAGGATGACCCTGAGGCGCAGTCGAGCACCCTTGAGGAGATTATCCGCAAGATTCCGCAGCTCTCGATAGATGCTGAGGGCAAGGTGCTGATGAATGGTCAGAGCGACTACAAGATTCTTGTCAATGGTCGAGCGGCAGGTGCTATGGGTCGTAACTTTAACGATATTATCAAGTCTATGCCCGCCTCGTCTATCAAGAAGATTGAGGTAATTACCAATCCGTCAATGAAATACGATGCCGAGGGTGCAGGTGGTGTACTCAACATCATAACATCCAAGACCCGTTTTGACGGCTATAACGGTAATGTCAGCCTTGCGGCTGGTAGTATGCTGAACCGCAACTACTTCGGTCAGTTGTCGAGCAACTTCACTGTTCAGAAGGATAAATTCTCCCTCTCTGGTGGCCTCTATATGGGTGGTAGCGATAACGACAACGACCCTACGGGCTATTACGATATTACGATGGAGAACCTCAATGCCGATGCTCCATACTCAAAGCTCAAGCAGTTCTCCGAGCAGGGTTGGGGTGGCAAAAATCTCTATGCAAACCTCAGTATGGGTTATCAGATTGATACGCTCAACCTGCTGACCGTTGAGGCGAGCTGCTGGTTTGGAAATTGGAACTCCAAGCGTATAAACAACACCTCATATTTGGGTGCAGAGGATAATCTGCTGAGCAGTTATACTGCCAATGAGTTCAGCCAAAACCGCTGGAAGGGTGTCGATCTGCTTGCGGCATACGAGCACACCTTCGCGGGCAAAGAGGGGCATAGCCTTACCATGTCGGAGTACTTCTCTATAACTCCGCCGACAGAGAATATCAACAATGAGGATACATTTTACCCTGACGGCACATCGTTTCTCTACTCTACAACTTCTCTCAATAAGGGTTTTGAGAATGTTCTGCAGGCGGATTATAACAACAAGTGGGGCAGCCACTCGCTTGAGGCTGGTCTGAAGCACACTATCGACCACAGCTCGCTTGCGCAGCAGGGAACAACCTCTCAAGCAGCCGCTACAACTACGCTCACAAAGAATATTGCCGCTCTCTATGCAGGCTATGCCTATAGCCATAAGAGCCTCACAGCTCGTGCAGGTGCTCGTTTGGAGGGTGCGTGGTACAACTCACAGAGCGTAAGTGATAAGACCGAGAACTATAAGAGTGCCCTTGTAAATGTGGTGCCATATCTCTCGCTCTCCTATAAGATTAAGGAGGGACACAACCTCTCGCTCTCATACTCCGAGCGCCTCTCTCGTCCCGGTATTCAGTCACTCTCGCCCTATGTTACCGAGACTTCACTCTCGCGTAGCTACGGAAATCCTGACCTTAAGACGGGTGTAAATCATAGCGTCAGACTCAAGTATGCCTGGATGAATAATAAGTGGACCGTATCGCCTGAATTGATGACAATGTTCTCGAATAACCGCGTGGCAGTTTATCAGTTTGTCGATAAAGAGGGTCTTATCAACCAGACCTGGCTCAACCACGGCCGTAATCGCGCATACGCACTGCAAACCTCACTCTCTTATCGCCCGTCGCAGAAGCTGCAACTTGCGGCAGACCTTCGCGTAGGCTACTTTGAGGATGGTATCCCATCTCAGAACGTCGCCGTTGCGGGTTGGGCATTCTCGGAGAGTGTAAATGTTACCGTAGCTCTATGGAAGGGGGCACGTCTGACCCTGAGCGAGTACTGCGCAAAGATGCAGCCGCAGCAGACTATGGTTGCCCAAAATTGGTTCCTCACAACCTCTGCACGCCTTGGCCAGAAACTGCTCAAGGATAGACTTGAACTCTCACTCTCGGTGCAGAACCCACATAGCAAGACTATGAAGCACGATTTGCTGATGACCTCACCGACCTATGTGCAGAATCTTATTGCTACCAACATCACCCGCTCCATCCGCTTCTCCATCTCTTACCGCTTTGGTAAGCAGGGACTCTACGTCAAGAAGACCAAACGAAAGAGCGACTCTACAACTGAAGATGTTGGGGGTAGTAGTCAGCAGCAGGGCGGTACGCTTTAGTACAGTCCATCGCCTCCAATCGCATTTTATCGTCAGAGAGGTGTAGCTGCGTTATATCGTGAAAAATCCCCGGATGGGTTGTACTATGCGTACTACTCATTCGGGGATTTGAGGGATGTGACGCAGATGCGCCACTATCACGATAAAATACTACTTCTCGTACTTTGCGGCGTATTCGCCTACAATCCTATTGTACGACTCCATAACGGTATTAGGGTTCTTGCCAGAGAGCTCGAACATAAACACACCTCGGTAGCGGTTTGTCTTGAGCAGAGTGTGGATAACATCATCCCACTGCTTGATGTTGCCCGGCGCAAGACTTGCATCGCCCAGAAGGCTGTGTGAGTCGTTACCGGAGCCGAACTTGGTGTCGTGCATATGTACTGTGCCGAGCTTTGTGCCAATCTGCGAGAGGAACTCAACCACATCGTAGCCCTTGCAGTTTGCGTGGCCGATATCGTAAGTTACCCAAGTGTTGTCGATGCCGACGATAGTGTTGTGCAACTCCTCATAGTAGTAGCAGAGGCTGCCAACAAGGTTCTCAACGCAAAGGCGTACGCCAAGCTGTGTAGCTACAGGAACCATCTCAGTAAGTGATTTACGCGCCTGATTAACAGACTCCGAACGAGGTGAGAGCACGCCCTTACTTGCATGCAGAACGTAGTTCTTACACTCAGGGAAGCACTCTGTGCAGAGACGGAGCACACGCATAATGTTATTTACGCTCTGTACGCGCACAGACTCCTTGCCTGCGATATTTGTCCAAGTTGCATCCTCGTATGGCAGGTGAATTGACCAAACGGTAAGACCCGCAGCCTTTACGGCATTCATACGGGCTGTAAACTTAGCCTTTACCTGCTCATCGGTCATATCTCTTGCACCGAAGCTATCCTTGATAGTGATCTCGATATACTTAAAACCTGCATTGGCAATGCTTGCAAGTTGAGTATCAAAATTACTTGTTGCAATATTGATAGAGATACCGGGATAGAAACGCAGACCCTCAATATTCTCATTTGCAGCACCTAACTCTGTTGTAGGCTCGATGTTGCGAATAACAATCTCCTGGTCAGGCTGGT
>JAFQFV010000029.1 GCA_017398555.1 Alistipes sp. | reverse complement strand
CCGAAGGAGGATTAACGCTCGGCACAAAAAAACAGCGAAGGGCTATACAAGACAACTATTAGCTATCAGCTTTTCTGGTATCCGATTTGCGGATAGATATAAGACGGTTAGTGTTCCTGCACTAACCGTCATTGTTTTACGTCAATTTGCACTCTGCCTATTCTGTGCACTCATTTGTCGTCAAAAGGTAGTAGTAGGTGCATATCGTGAAAAATCCCCGGATGGGTAGTACTTGAGGTACGTCCCATTCGGGGAGTTAAGGGATATGCAGCTAATGCTGCCTTTTCACGACAAAGTACCCCCGAGCAGAATCGAACTGCTATCTAAGGTTTAGGAAACCTTCGTTCTATCCGTTGAACTACAAGGGCAAAGATTGAGTGCAAAGGTAACAAAATTTTGCATATCTTTGCAACCTAAACCAAAAGTAATATGAAATTCGCAAATTTTTTATCCAGATACAAGACACAGACTCCACTTTGGATTGCCGCTATTCCGCTCTGTGTGCTTATCATCGTACTTGCGTTGGTGATTAAATGCTTTGGTGCTGATGCCATTATGGGTGGCAGTCAGATTGCGTTGCTCTTCGCCTCATCTGTAGCTGCGACGCTTGCCATAGTGCTCTGCGGATGCAAGTGGAGCACCCTTGAGGATGCGATTGTCGAGAATATCCGCACCTCGGCATCGGCGATTATCATACTGCTGCTTATCGGAGCAATTTCGGGTACGTGGATGCTCAGCGGAGTGGTTCCGACGCTGATTTGCTACGGTTTGGAGGTTATCCATCCGAGGAGTTTTTTAGGTATTGCCTGTATAATCTGCGCTCTTGTGTCGCTTATCACGGGTTCATCGTGGACTACGATTGCCACTATCGGTGTGGCGCTGATGGGTATCGGTCAGGCGATGGGATTTTCTGAGGGGTGGATTGCCGGCGCGATAATTTCGGGTGCATATTTTGGCGATAAGGTCTCTGCACTATCGGATACCACGGTGCTTGCATCATCTGCTGCGAAGGTGCCGCTGTTTGAACATATTAGATATATGATGATAACCACGGTGCCGTCGTTTCTCATTGCGCTGTGTGTCTTTTTCGGGATTTCGATAGCCCACACCCCCGACTCGGCAGCGCATATAGAGCATATCTCGCAGACGCTGCACAGCACGTTCAACATTTCGGCTTGGCTGCTTATCGTGCCGTTGATTACAGCGCTACTGATTCTCAAGAAGTTACCTGCGCTTATTACCCTCTTTGCGGCGACCGTAGTGGCGGCAATTGCGATGCTGATTTTCCAGCCGGATATAGTTGCAACTATCGGTAGTGAGGGGGCTTTGGGCAGCTTTAAGGGGCTTATGGTTGCCTGCTCCTCAACAACGGCTATAGATACGGGCGATGCGATGCTTAACGAGCTTGTTGCAACGCGCGGCATGGGTGGTATGATGAACACTATCTGGCTCATACTCTGCGCGATGTGCTTTGGTGGAGTGATGGCAGGAAGTGGTATGCTCGCGGCGCTGACACGTCTGTTTATGCGCTTTGCAAAGCGACCTCTGAGCGTGGTTATCTCAACTATCTCTACAGGAGTATTCTGCAACCTGACAACCGCCGACCAATATATCTCAATCATCATTACGGGCAACACCTTTGGCGACCTCTATCGCCGTCGCGGATTAGAGGGGCGTCTGCTCAGCCGCTCAGTAGAGGACTCGGCAACGGTAACCTCGGTGCTTATTCCGTGGAACTCGTGCGGTATGACACAATCGACCGTACTCGGAGTGGCGACAATCACATATCTGCCATACTGCCTTTTTAATATCATCAGCCCGATATGCTCAATATTAGTGGCTGCCATAGGATATAAAATCGTTAAAAACAGACCGACCGATGAGTAAAAAACTTGTAATTTTCGACCTTGACGGCACGCTGCTCAATACTATTGGCGACCTTGCCGCTTGTTGCAACCATATGTTGCGCCAACGAGGTCTTGAGGAGCACAGCTACGAAGAGTATTGTCACTTTGTAGGCAACGGCGTGACTCGTCTTGTGGAGCGTGCACTACCGGAGTTACTGCGCACGACTGACTATATTGCCGCTGCGCGTAAAGACTTCGTGGAGTACTATTACGACAATATCGACAACTACACTGTAGCCTACAACGGAGTGCATGAGCTACTAAAAAAGCTCTCTGATGCAGGCGCAACACTTGCTGTGGCATCAAACAAGTTCCACTCGGGCACTAACCGCCTGATAGAGAAGTTCTTCGGAGATATTGAGTTTGCAGCAATATATGGCAACCGCGACGGCTTCCCGCTCAAGCCCGACAGAGCGATTATCGACCTTATAATGGAGCAGTGCGGTGCTACTGCCGACAATACCTACATGGTTGGCGATTCGGGCATCGATATTCAGACCGCCCGCGCCGCAGGAGTACACTCCATAGGCGTAAGCTGGGGCTTCAGAGATCGTCAGGAGCTTGTAGAGAGCGGCGCAGAGTATATTGCAGACAATACAGAGGAGCTATTTGATGCTATTTTCGGGTAATTCAAACCCGTTATAGTCATTTCACACCCGTTTTTGGTCACTTCACCGAACAATTTTGGTGAAGTGGCTATTTTTTTATAACTTCGTGAGGTTTTACACGTAGTGTAACTTTTAGTGGTTGATGACTCAATATTGCAAACAATAGCAAAATATAAACTAACATGAAAACTAACTTTTCAACACTATTTGTCCTACTCTCACTGCTCGCAGTTGCTGTCGGCTGTGAGGAGGAGAAGAGCACAAAGCGTACTCGCGAGTACAACGTAATGATTTTGGAGCCGACCTCACGAAAGCTCACATCGACCTACTCGGCAACCATTCAGGGTAAGCAGGATATCGATATCCGCCCGAAGGTGCAGGGTTACATCACCGAGGTACATGTCAAGGAGGGCTCGCTTGTAAAGCGCAACCAGACCCTCTTTACCATCGACCAGGCCCCTTATCAGGCGGCGCTACAGACCGCCATTGCTAATGTCGATGTGGCGCAGGCTGCCGTAGATGCTGCCGAGCTGACAACTTCGAGCAAGGAGCAGCTCTTCAAGCAGAACATCATCTCGGAGTTTGACCTGAACATGGCCAAGATGCAGTTGGCATCACAGCGCGCAACACTCGCACAGGCGAAGGCTAACGAGATAAATGCTCGCAACAACCTCTCTTACACATTGGTTAAGTCACCTGCAGATGGCGTAATCGGCACCCTCCCATTCCGCGTAGGTACCCTTGTAAGCCCATCTGACCAGACTCCGATGACCTCTGTTTCGGACAACTCGGAGATGTATGTCTATTTCTCCATGTCCGAGTCGCAGGTGCTCTCGCTTACTCGTGAGCACGGCTCACTCGATGCAGCGCTCAAGGCTATGCCATCTATCGAGTTGCAGCTCAGCGACGGAACTATCTACAAGGACAAGGGTCGCATCGAGGCTATCTCTGGTATTATCGACCCTACAACCGGCTCTGTGACCGTTCGTGCGAAGTTCCCTAACTATCGTCGTCTGTTGCTCTCCGGCGGTTCGGGCAACATTATCCTGCCACACAAGGCCGAGGGTTGTATCGTAATTCCGCAGTCAGCTACATACGAGATTCAGGACAAAATCTACGTCTATACCGTCAAGAATGGCAAGGCATCGAGCAAGATTATCGGCGTGTTCAACATCAGCAACGGTAGAGAGTATGTCGTTGAGAGCGGTCTGGAGAAGGGCGATACAATCGTAGTCGAGGGTGTTGGTCTGCTGCGTGACGGCAATCCTGTTAAGATTAAGCAAGTTGTTAAAGCAGAGGAGTAGTAGCTATGAATATCAAAACCTTTATCGATCGTCCCGTACTATCATCGGTAATCTCCATCATCATCGTTTTGGGTGGAATTATCGGACTTGCAGTGCTGCCGATTGAGCGTTATCCGAACATTGCACCGCCAACAATCCGCGTGCAGGCTTCCTACGCAGGCGCAAGTGCCGAGACCGTTCAGAAGGCCGTTGTCGTACCTCTTGAGGAGGCTATCAACGGTGTGGAGAACATGACCTACATGACCTCAAGCGCGACAAACAACGGTAGCGCAAGTATTGCGGTCTATTTCAAGCAGGGCACAAACCCCGATATGGCGGCAGTCAATGTACAGAACTGCGTCTCTCGTGCCACCCGTCAGCTGCCATCCGAGGTGACAGATGTGGGTGTTACCGTGCGTAAGCGACAGACAAATATCCTTGAGCAGATTGCCGTATATAGCCCCAATGGCACATACGACCGTACATTTATCGCCAACTATATCAAGATTAACCTTGTGCCGGCTATCTCCCGTATCCCGGGTGTAGGTGATGTCGATGTGCGTGGTGCAGACTACAGTATGCGTATCTGGCTCAAGCCTGATGTCATGGCGCAGTATAAGCTCATCCCTGCCGATATTTCAAACGCTCTTGCCGAGCAGAATATCGAGGCGGCAACGGGTGCCCTTGGCGAGAACTCAAATCAGACCTTCCAATATGCGATGCGCTACAAGGGTCGTTTGGAGACCCCTGAGCAGTTCGAGAATATCGTTATTCGCGCACTCTCAAATGGCGAGGTGTTGCGCCTTAAGGATATTGCCGAGATTGAGTTGGGTACACAGTCTTACCAATATATCGGTGAGGTAAATGGCTCGCCGGGTACATCTTTCAGCGTCTATCAGACCCCCGGTTCAAATGCAACCGAGGTTATCAAGCAGATTGATGCCTACCTTGAGAAGGCAAAAGAGGATTTCCCGAAGGATTTGGAGATGGTTGTCCTCTCAAGCTCGAACGACTTCCTCTACGCCTCTATCAACAACGTACTCAGAACGCTGTTGGAGGCTATTGTGCTGGTAATCTTGGTGGTATTCGTCTTCTTGAGAAAATTCCGAGCAACACTCATCCCGTTAGTGGCAACTATCGTGTCACTTGTCGGAACATTTATGTTCCTCTTCTTCTTCGGCTTCTCGATTAACCTGCTCACACTCTTTGCGTTGGTGCTCTCTATCGGTGTGGTTGTAGATGATGCCATTATCGTTGTGGAGGCGGTGCAGAGTAAGTTTGAGGCGGGTTATAAGAGTGCTCACAGCGCTGCCGTAGATGCTATGCACAGCGTAACTTCGGCGCTTATCACCTCTACCCTCGTATTTATGGCGGTATTTATCCCTGTTTCGCTGATGGGCGGAACTTCGGGTATCTTCTATACTCAGTTTGGTCTTACTATGGCCGTTGCGGTGGGTATCTCGGCAATTAATGCGCTCACACTCAGCCCTGCGCTCTGTGCTATGTTGCTCAAGCCGACAGACGAGAATGGAAATGTCGTTAAGCGCTCACTGAAGAGGCGTCTGTCTGATGCCTTCGAGAGCAGCTTTAACGCCATTACAAACCGCTACCTGAAGGGGGTAAGTTTCTTCCTGCGTCATAAGGCTTTAACGGGCGTTGTGGTCGTTGCGGGTATGGGCCTTTTGGTCTATTTTATGAACATCACAAAGACCGGTCTTATTCCGCGTGAGGATATCGGAACAGTGCGTATTGACGTATCGACTGCTCCGGGTAGCTCACTTGCCCACACAAAGGAGGTTATGAACCGTATCGACCGCGATATTGTCAGCAACATCGACGAGTGTCACGCCTACCTCAATATGGCAGGTTTCGGTATGACAACCGGTGCGGGTACCTCATACGGTAACTTTACACTCCGTCTTAAGCATTGGGACGAGCGTAAAGGCAAGGAGCACAGCGTGTTCGACATTATGGACCGCATTAAGGAGTACTCCACAAATATCAATGATGCGACCATCTTCACCACCTCACCGGCGATGATTCCGGGCTATGGTGCGACAAACGGTTTTGAGCTCCATATTCAGGACCGTAAGGGTGGCTCGATTGAGGATTTGGCGGATGTTGTGAATATGTTCGTGGCAGAGCTCAACGACCGTCCAGAAATCGGCTCGGCACGAACATCGTTCAACCCGAAATTCCCTCAGTATCAGATTGATGTGGATGCTGTAAAGTGTAAGCGTGCCGGAACATCTCCAAAGGATGTGCTCAACATCCTCAACGGCTACTATGGAGGTCGTCTATCAACACGTTTCAACCGCTTTACCAAACTCTATCAGGTGCAGGTGCAGGCAGATCCTCGCTATCGTGTCGATCTGCAGACACTCAATAATATCTTCATCCGCATCGGTGACGATATGGCCCCTATCAGCCAATTTGTGACCCTGAAGAAGATTTATGCACCGGAGAACCTCTCTCGATTCAATATGTTCCCGTCAATCTCTATCAACGGCCGTGCTGCAGATGGCTACTCTTCGGGTGATGCCATTAAAGCGGTCAATGAGGTGGCGAAGGATATACTGCCTATCGGATATGGTTTCGACTTCGGCGGTATTGCCCGCGAGGAGGCTGCAAGTGGTAATAATACGGCGATTATCTTCGTTATCTGTATCGCCCTTATATACCTGATACTATGTGCGTTGTACGAGAGTTTCTTCATTCCGTTTGCCGTTATTCTCACCGTGCCTATCGGTCTGTTTGGCAGCTTCGCCTTTGCCAATATGATGGGTCTGGAGAACAACATCTACCTGCAGACAGGACTTATTATGCTTATCGGTCTGCTCTCCAAGACTGCCATCCTGATTACAGAGTATGCAGCCGAGCGCCGTCGTCAGGGATTGTCGATATTTGAGGCGGCATACGAGGCAAGTAGAGAGCGTTTCCGCCCGATTATGATGACCGTGCTTACAATGGTATTCGGTATGATTCCGCTTATGTTCTCGACAGGTGTCGGTGCAAATGGTAACAACACGCTCGGTGCCGGCGTTGTGGGCGGTATGGTTGTCGGAACGTTGGCGCTAATTTTCCTCGTTCCTGCTCTGTTTATCGTCTTCCAGACTATTCAGGAGAGAGTTGTTAAACCTAAAAAAGTAGAGTAATGAAAAAGGTACTATATATTCTTATCGCAACACTTGTCACTACGAGTTGTTCGGTATTTCAGAGGTACTCTCGCCCTGAAATCTCAACCGAAAATCTCTTTGGAGATAGTGTCACAACAACCGATACGGTGACTATTGCCGACATCGGTTGGCAGGAGTTTTTCACAGATAAATATCTGCAAAAACTCATCGAGCAGGGCCTGCAAAACAACCCTGATATGCAGATTGCAGCCCAGAGAATTAACTCTGCCGAGGCTACTCTGAGAAGTGCAAAACTCGCCTTTATTCCGGGCTTTTCGTTCGATCCGTCATATCAGGCAAGTACCGCTCCATCAAGCAGTTACTCCGTCCCTGTCGTAGCAAGTTGGGAGATTGACATCACAGGTAAAATTCTCAACAACAAGCGTAGCGCACAGTCGGCTTATGAGCAGAGTCGCCTCTATCGTCAGAGCGTTCAGACCTCGCTCATCTCCGCCATCACCAACAGCTACTACACGCTGCTGATGCTCGATGCTCAGTTGGCTATCTCACGCTCTACTGCCGCATCGTGGAAGGAGAATGTCCGCATCATGAAGGCGATGAAGCTCGCCGGTATGACCAATGAGGCTGCCGTGGCACAGACCGAGGCAAATAGTCTTGAGATTGACGCCTCGCTGCTGACACTGCAGTACAACATCGTCAAGGCTGAAAATGCCCTTGCGTTGCTGCTCGGCACAACACCACAGCACTTTGAGCGTGGCTCGATACACGACCAGAATTTTGATATTCCGCTCAGCGTAGGCACACCTTCGCAACTCCTCTCCCGTCGTCCCGATGTGCGTAGCGCAGAGAAGCAGCTCGAGCAGGCCTTCTATGCAACCAATATGGCTCGCGGTGCATTTATACCGTCGCTGATGATTAACGGCTCACTCGATGTAGCCTCTATCTTCAGTGAATTGTTGGCATCCGTGGCGGCAAATCTCTCGGCAACAATCTTCAATGCCGGCAGCAAGCAGGCTCGTCTGAAGATTGCCAAGGCGGAGCAGGAGCAGGCGTTAATTGCCTTCAAATATACCCTTCTTACAGCGGGAAATGAGGTGAATGATGCCATTGCGAAGTGTCAAACCGCACGCGATAAGCGCGATATTCGCAAGCAGCAGATTACCTCTCTTGAGAATGCTGTCAATAGTACTCGACAGCTGATGAGCCACTCCGAATCGACATATCTTGAGGTGCTTACCGCGCAGCAGAAACTGCTCTCGGCACAGCTCTCGCAGATAAACGATAAGTTTGATGAAATTCAGGGCGTTATCAACCTCTACCGCGCACTGGGTGGCGGAGTAGATAGCACCGAGGATATCTCGACACTGCCAAAACGAGAGAAAAAGTCGAAGAGATAGTTAAAATACTTTTTTCATATAAAGGGGTTGCAAAAGCAGCCCCTTATTTTTCTATCTTTACATACTCCGTATAGACAATTTCCGAGTGGGGATTGCTGCTCACGATATGCTGACGCAGAGCCTTTGTGCCGAACTTTATAAACCAAAATCGGCGGGGAACGCGGTAGATGGTTTGGCGGAGGGTATCGACACTACGCAGGTTGCAAACCACTGAATCTCTGTCTATTACACCATCAATCGTAACCCAGCTATCCTGCCAGCGGAAGAGGCGGAGGGTATCGACCACCTCGACCGTATCACGAATAATCACCGTATCCCTTATAGGTGCTGCAGCCTGCAGTTGCAGTTGCGACACACTCTTTGCCGCGCTCTCAAGGCGGCGAATTTTAAGCCCCATCTGGCGAATCTTCTCGGCATCAGCCGCTCGGAGCTCCTCAAACTCCCCACATCGAAGGCGCAAAATCTGCACCGAGGCTGCCGACTCATCGGCCTTGGTTCGATAGTGCTCCACGCTCTGCATAAGGGCACTGTTATTGCTCTTTTGGCGCTCGTTTTCGCCCCACATTATGCGGCCTCCGACAACAATTATTACCGTAGTCAAAACGGCATAGATAAACAGATACTTTTTCATATTCTTAAACCATATAACTATCAAATTCACAAATACTTACAACTGTATATCGCGCAGAGGAACGCACCTCTATCGCGCCCGCTTTTTTCAGCGCCGCAAGCCCCGCCCTTACCTGTTTTAGGGTGAGCGATGCCCGCTCGGCAAGAGCTCTAAATGAGGTGACCAATTCGCCCCGTTTCAGAGTCACGCCATCCACCACACAATCACCCTGACTTGCCAAAAAGAGCAGCGTAACAAAGAGCTTAAAACGCGCTGCATAGAGATACTCCTTCCCTGCGAGAATCTCGCTGTTCAATTTTATACTTTCACACATAACCAAATAGAATTTGGCACAAAAATATGGGGCTGTATATGCCAACTTATGACACAAGAGAAGTTATCAGCGAATAAAACAATAATCTTTTTGGTTTTTCGTTAAATCTTTCGTAACTTTGCGCGATTATATCGCCGTATGTACCCGCGAGCGTACGCGCGCAACTTTTTTGAGATGAAAAGATTTACACAGAATTTAATCATTATTGCAGCCATAGCGGCTATGTTTTTCTCCTGTTCAGGTTTGAGCAAGGTTGCCAAGAGTGGTGACCCGGAGTTGATATACAACACTGCACTCAAGCTCTACAATGCGGAGAAGTGGACTCGTGCCAGCGATATGTTTGACGCTTGCGCCGGCTACTATATCGGTTCAGAGCGTGAGGATAGCATCGCTTTCTTCTCTGCTCGAAGCAAGTTCAAGTCTCGCGATTACCACGACGCATCGGCTCAGCTTGACGAGTTCCGTCGCAAGTTCGGCCGCTCTACATTTATCGAGGATGCCGAGGGTATGTTCGCTCTCTGTGAGTATTATCTCTCTCCGGAGCCTACTCGTGACCAGACACAGACCGCAAAGGCTATCGTTACACTCAACACCTTCATCGAGCGCTATCCAAACTCTGAGCGTGTAGAGCCATTCCGCCAGATTATCGAGGAGCTGACAGCTCGTCTGCACGAGAAGAACTTCCTTAACGCCTACGCATACTTCAAGGTGCAGCGTTACAAGTCTGCCGTAGTAGCCTTCAAGAATGCGCTGAAGAACTACGACAACACCACATACCGCGAGCAGATTATGTACTACATCGTAGTATCGAACTACCGTTTGGCTCACGACTCTGTGGCCGAGAAGCAGGCAGACCGTTATATGGCTATGCTCGACTCATACTACTCATTTATCGAGGAGTATCCTAACTCGGAGCATATCAAGGAGCTTGATCGCTACTTCAAGGAGGCGAAGGACTTTATCGACAAGAACAAGGTAGAGTAGAACCGAAAAAAAGAAGATAACAATATAAAATTCAAAACCGTATCACAATGGAAATTAAGAAGAACATTCCCAACAACACGGTAACCCGTAAGCTCTCAGACTTTGACCCAGAGACAGGCAATGTCTATAAGAGCATCAACATCATTGCTCGTCGTGCAAACCACATTGCAGCAGAGCTCAAGCAGGAGCTGAACAAGAAGCTCGCTGACTTCGCTACATCTGCATCTACAGCCGACACAATGGAGGAGACATTCGAGAACCGCGAGCAGATCGAGATCTCTCGTTACTATGAGCGTCTGCCAAAGCCTGCAATCATTGCAACTGAGGAGTTCCTCGATGGCGAGCTCTACTACCGCGAGTCAGATAAGTAGTATGTTACAGGGCAAACACATACTTTTAGGAGTTACGGGCAGCATAGCAGCTTATAAAGCGGCTGTGCTGTGTCGTCTGTTGCGCACAGCAGGTGCAGAGGTTAAGGTGGTAATGACCGCAACAGCCAAGCAGTTTATCACGCCGCTCACTATGGCTACACTCTCGAAGAACCCTATTCTTGTAGAGTTCTTTAACCCCGAAAATGGCGAGTGGAACTCACACATCAGCCTCGGCGAGTGGGCAGACTGCTACCTCATTGCTCCGGCAACGGCAAATACTATTGCCAAGATGGCTACAGGAGTTGCCGACAATCTGCTGCTGACAACCTACCTCTCTGCTCGTTGCAAGACCATCATCGCTCCGGCGATGGATTGCGATATGTTTGCCCACATCACTACCCAGACAAATCTGGCTACACTTAAATCTCACGGCGTTATTATCGCCGACTCTCCGGCAGGAGAACTTGCCAGCGGACTTACAGGCAAGGGTCGTATGGCCGAGCCGGAGCAGATTCTCGCCCTTGTTGAGAGCACCCTTTCCGACGAAAAAAAAAAGAGCCTGCAAGGTAAGCACTTCGTTGTAACTGCGGGCGCTACTATCGAGGCGATAGACCCGGTACGTTACATCACAAACCACTCTACCGGCAAGATGGGTTACGCTATCGCCGCATCGTTGGCTCAAAGAGGTGCCGAGGTAACACTCGTTACAGGTCGCACCACACTCCCTACACCTGCGGGTGTCAAACGTGTAGATATTCTCTCTGCAGCGCAGATGTATGATGCTACCACAGCGGCTTTTGCCTCTGCCGATGGTGCCATTATGTGTGCCGCAGTGGCGGACTACACCCCTGCAACCATTGCCGAGCACAAGATTAAGAAGTCGGATGACGATATGTCTATCCCTCTTGTCCGCACGAAGGATATTGCTGCGGCACTCGGTGCTGTAAAGGGTGACAGACTTCTTATCGGCTTTGCCCTTGAGAGTGATGCCGGAGTGGAGAGCGCACAGGGCAAATTATCTCGTAAGAATCTCGACTTTATCGTACTCAACTCACTCACAGACAAGGGTGCAGGTTTTGGCGTGGATACAAACAAGGTGACCTTTATCGACCACGCAGGCAGCACAACCCTGCCACTGATGAGCAAGGCCGATGTAGCCGAGAAGATTGTTGATAAAATAGAGGAGCACTATGCTACGCACCCTTAGCGTTGAGAATTACGCACTTATCGACCACCTGGAGGTAGAGTTTGACTCTCACCTCAACATCATCACCGGTCAGACCGGTGCCGGAAAGAGTATCCTTCTCGGAGCACTCTCTCTGTTGCTTGGTGCAAGAAATGAGGGCAGCGCGATTAAGGAGAATACGCGCAACTGCGTCGTAGAGGCCTCTTTCGATATTGATGGGCTCAACCTTGAGCAGCTCTTTGAGCAGCTTGAGTTGGACTATGAGCCACAGATTACCATCCGCCGCATCATCACCCCTGCCGGCAAGAGCCGAGCATTTGTCGGGGATATTCCCGTGCAGCTCTCGGTGCTCAAGACCTTAGGCGAATACCTTATTGATATACACTCGCAGCACAGCAACCTTATCCTCGCCTCGGAGAGTTTTCGTCTTGAGGCGCTCGATACTATTGCCGGTTGCACAGCCCTGCGTGCAGAGTACAACCACGCCTTTGCCGAGCTTCACAAGGCACAGCACGCCCTTGCCGAGGCAGAGCAGACAATATCCTCTGCCCGCAAGGAGGAGGAGTGGCTCCGCTATCAGGTTGAGGAGTTACGCAGCGCAGCCATCAAGCCCAATGAGGAGGCGGAGTTGGAGGTAAAGATTGCAACACTTGCCAATGCTGAGTCTATTACCGAGGCGTATGGCACTCTACATCAGTCACTTACTGACGAGCAGACAGGCGTAGTGATGCAGCTTGTGGCGCGTGCTAAAGCCCTTAAGGCTATCGCCGAGAGTTATCCGGAAGCACAGCAGGCCGCCGAGCGTCTTGCCTCTGTGGTTATCGAACTGCAGGATTTGGATGGCACAGCCGAGCAGGTAATGGAGCATATTGAGGCTGACCCAGAGCTGCTTGATAAGTATAACAACCGTCTTGAGTTGCTCTACTCTCTTCGTCGCAAGCACCACGCAGAGAGCATTGAGGAGCTGATAGATATCTACAAAAACTACTCCGAGCAGTTGGAGAGCATCGACCGTGCAGATGAGAATATCGCCGAGCTACAGCGTGCTGTCAAGGCTGCCACAGAGCGTGCAACAGCCTTAGCAACATCCCTTTTCGAGGCACACAAGGCCGCTGCACCTGCATTTGAGCGCGGTGTAGAGGGCATTCTGCACAAGGTAGGCATGGAGAGCGCAAAGTTTAGTGTTGGTTTTCAGAACACTCCGCTTACTGCATCAGGTACAGAGAAGATTGACTTCCTCTTTACAGCAAACGAGGGTCACAGCGCACGTGCGATTGAGAAGATTGCTTCGGGTGGTGAGATGTCACGCGTGATGCTCGCCCTGAAGAGTATCATCTCCCGCTCCCTCGCCCTGCCGACAATCATCTTCGACGAGATTGACACAGGAGTATCGGGCAGCGTGGCAAATGCTGTAGGTGAGGTTATTGCCGAGCTCTCGGCAACTATGCAGGTGATAGATATCACCCACCTGCCACAGATTGCCTCAAAGGGCAACCGCCACTATCTTGTATATAAGAGCGAGAGCACTACAAATATGCGCCAACTGACAGATAGTGAGCGCGTTACAGAGATTGCCAAGATGCTCTCAGGCGAAAATATCACAGATGCCGCTATCAAGCAGGCACAAATTCTGTTGGGCAAGTAATGAGGTGGTGGCTTTACATACTTGCCTTTACGCTGCTATCTTGCACATCTACAAAAGAGCCTAAGCAAGAGGCTCTCACACCGTTATACACCCCAAAGTATGCAAAATCATTCTCGATTGGTCTTGACTCGCTCAACCGCAAGGTGCTGACAATCACAAATCCATATCAGAGCGACAAACCATTCGAGCAACGAGTATATCTGCTTGACAAAAAGCAAGTTGCACCAAATAATACCACATCCATCCACATCCCTGCAACAAAAATCTCCGCCCTATCATCGAGCCACGTGGCTATGATTGATGCCATTGGCGCAGCAGAGAGAGTTGTCGGCGTGTCGGGCGTGAGGTTTTTGACAAACGACTCTGTGCGCTCGCGTGCCGTGGAGATTGGGTACGAATCGGCGCTCAACTTCGAGAGGATTAAGGGCGTTGGCAGTGATGTAGTGCTGCTCTATGGTCTATATGGCGAGCAGAGTGCAACGACCACAAAGCTGACAGAACTTGGCATACCTTATATATATATAGGCGACTATATCGAGTCCTCACCCCTCGGCAAGGCGGAGTGGATTGTAGCCATTGCTGCCGTATGCGGTATGCAGGAGCGTGGCGAGGAGTACTTTGCAGCTCTTGAGGAGCGATACAACGCCCTGAAGCAACGTGCAGCACAATACACATCTCGTCCGAAGGTTATGCTGAACACTCCGTACAACGACAGTTGGTTTATGCCATCTATCCGAAGCTATGCCGTGCAGCTGATAGCTGATGCGGGTGGAGAGTACATCTATCCGCAGAACGACAGCGCGGAGTCCAAGCCTATCTCCCTTGAGCAGGCTCTTATCCTCGCCTCTACGGCCGACTTTTGGATAAATGTGGGTCAGGTGGCAACCCTTGCTCAACTGAAGAGTGAAAATCCGAAATTTTCGGCAGTTCCGGCCGTTGTCAATCGCCGCGTATATAACAACACAAAGCGCACGACAAGCAGCGGAGGCAGCGATTTTTGGGAGAGTGGCAGTGTAAATGCCGACATAGTTCTCTCCGACATGATTAAGCTGTTGCACCACAACGCACCAACAGATTCTTTGTACTACTACAAACGCCTTGAGTAATGAGAAGTCGCACCAACATACTCTTTCTGCTACTTGCGCTAACAGTCGTAGTGCTCGTTGTCTGCGATATTATCGTGGGCAGCGTGAATCTGCCACTTAATCAGGTGCTGGGCGTACTGACAGGCTCGACAACAGATCCGACAATTCGCAGCATTGTCATAGATATCCGACTTCTTAAGGCGGTCATTGCCCTGCTTGCGGGTGTAGCGTTATCGCTCTCCGGACTACAGATGCAGACGATGTTTGCCAACCCTCTTGCCGGCCCCTATGTGCTCGGCGTAAGTTCAGGTGCGAGCTTTGGTGTGGCGCTATTCCTACTCGGTGCACCACTCTTGGGGCTTACAAACCTCTCGGCAATATCTGTCATCGGCACTGCCGGTGCAGCCTGGATTGGTGCGGCAGCAGTACTGATGCTTATCATCGTTCTATCCCGAAAAATCAAGGATATAATGGTTATACTCATCTTGGGTATGATGCTCTCTTCGGCGCTTGGTGCCGTTGTCGAGATACTCCAATTCTTCAGCAACGAGATGTCGCTCAAGTCCTTCGTCGTTTGGACTATGGGTAGTTTAGGCGATGTTTCAGCATCCCAACTGCCATTTATCCTTGCGGCAATTACTATCGGCGTTTTAGTGGCAGTGCTCACCATAAAGCCACTCAACATACTGCTACTTGGCGAGAACTACGCAAAGACTACTGGCATAAACCTCAAGCGGGTCTATCGTTTGGTATTCCTCTCGACAACCCTCCTTGCTGGTACAATCACAGCCTTCTGTGGCCCGATAGGCTTTGTCGGTCTTGCCGTGCCGCACTTGGCAAGGATGTTGTTCCGCTCGGCAGACCACCGAGTGCTTATCCCTGCATCAGCCGCCATTGGTGCTGCAATGTTACTTATAGGCGACATAATCTCAAAGGTTATGTTGCTGCCAATCAACACTATAACCGCGCTGATGGGTATTCCTGTCGTAATCTATATCGTCACCCGCAATCGAAACCTAATGCAATGATAACCCTCGACAAAATAACCGTTGCCTTTGACTCGAAGACTCTGTTGCAGAGTGCCGACTGTACCTTCAAAAGGGGTACGCTTACTGCCCTTGTGGGTCGTAATGGCGCGGGAAAGAGCTCGCTGCTGCGCATCCTTGCAGCCGTAGATGTGCCCAAAGAGGGACAGGTGCTGGTTGCAGGAGAGCCTCTCCACCGTATGACTGCCGAGGAGCGTGCAAAGGTCATATCCTTCGTGAGCACACATCGAGTAAGGGTGGCAAATCTGCGCTGTGAGGATGTAGTGGCGACAGGTCGTGCGCCATATACAAATTGGATTGGAAAGATATCGACTCAAGACTCCGAGATTATTGGCAGTTCTCTTGCTGCGGTAGGCATGAGCGCATTTGCGACAAGGGCGATAGACACACTCTCCGACGGAGAGTTTCAGCGCATAATGATAGCCCGCGCATTGGCACAGCAGACACCTATAATTCTGCTCGATGAGCCGACAGCATTCCTCGATATTCCGACTCGTTTTGAGATTTGTCGTCTGCTGGCAGAGCTCGCCCACAACCAGGGTAAAACCATCATCTTCTCGACCCACGACATAGATGCAGCGTTGTCGGTTTGTGACAGCGTAGCCATAATGGATAGTGGCTCAATATCAGTACATTCGGCTGATAATGCCGCAGGTGTATTAAAAGAGCTTTTCTCGCTCTAACTGCTACAGTTTCAGCTCTTTTTTGCACTTTTTTCACATTTTTCCACTATTTCACTTGTCATTTCCCTTTTTTTTAATACCTTTGCACCACTAATTGCCGCGGAGTGGACTTCGCCATTAGGGTAAGGCCGATTCGTCTATCGGTTAGGACGCAAGATTTTCATTCTTGAAAGACGAGTTCGACTCTCGTATCGGCTACAAACGAGGGGTGCCAAATGTAGTGCGCAGTATAGTTCGGGCGGAGGCTTGGATGGATTCGGGCGGAGGCTTGACGGAGATTCGGGCAAAGTTCTGGATGGATTCGGGCGGAGGCTTGGAGTGGTACTGGGGACTGGATGAGGTGCTCTTACGGGAGGGGGGAAAATCCATTAGGAGCGGGAGCAATCCTATCCGAAACCACCTACGGGTGAGTAACAGACGCTGTTCTGCGGGCATAACGGCAGAGATAATTAAAGAGAATAATACTTAAAAACTGAAATAATTTAACAATTATGGCAAATCACAAATCATCAAAGAAGAGAATTCGCCAGACCGCTACAAAGCGTGCTCACAACCGCCTCTATCACAAGACTGCTCGCAACGCTGTAAAGGCTCTGCGTAACACTACTGAGAAGGCTGCTGCTGAGGCTCTGCTTCCAAAGGTAACTGCTATGCTCGATAAGTTGGCTAAGCACAACATTATCCACAAGAACAAGGCAGGTAACCTCAAAGGCGCAATTCAGTTGCACGTAAACGCTCTCTAATCAGCGTTTCGGCAAAAGAGATAGGGAACACTTAATTGTGTTCCCTATCTCTTTTTTGCTGTTAGCTATTAGCCATTGGCTATTAGCTCGCTTTTGAATCTATTCGGATTTAGGTTGCTGCCGCAAGGCAGTGAAAGAAAAATAGAGTCTAACACTCAAGCTCGCTTGAAAGTGTAAAGACTCTATTTTTGTTTCAACGACTCGCAGAGTTACCCTAAATCCGCATCAGCGCTTAAGCAAAACGCAGTTTTGCCTAAAGTTTTTGTCAGGAGTGGCTTTAATCTCTCTTGCAATGTTATGTGTGCGATGTTTTTAGGAGTTTGTTGCGCAAGCTATGCAGCCACATAGCGCGGCCTATTTGGCAAATAGATTGAGCGACAAGAACTAAAAACAGCCACAAAGAACGCAGGAAGAGGGGTTAAAGCAACTCCTATGCTTTTTTCAAAAAGCTTCGGTACACGCTTACCGTATAGCAAACTACTCGCGTTTTTTCAGGCCGCGTTCGGCAGCGAGCTCCTCCAACATTGCGTGTGCGGCGTCGTAGTCATTCGGTATCTTGCCGTCGAGGATTGCATTCTTGATAATCTCCTTCATCTCGCCCAGCAGGCTACACGGTGGCACGTCGTACTCGCGCATGATAATATCGCCCGTGATTGGTGGCTGGAAGTTACGGATGCGGTCGCGCTCCTCCAAATCCTTCATCTTCTCGCGCACCATTGCGAAGTTTTCCAAGAATCGTTTCACCTTCTGCTCGATGCCCGATGTGATATCTGCCTCGCAGAGGGTCATCAGCTTCTCCACATCATCCCCCGCCTCAAAGAGCAGGCGACGCACAGCCGAATCGGTAACAACATCCTCGGCAAGAATTATCGGGCGCAGATGCAAAAAGACCATCTTCTGCACAAATCGCATAGGCTCCCCTAACGGCAGACCGAGGCGGCGGAATATCGGCTGAATCATCTTCGAGCCAACCACCTCGTGGCCGTGGAACGACCAACCCGTCTTAGGGTCGTAGCTCTTGCACTGAGGCTTGGCTATATCGTGCAGCACGGCTGCCCAACGAAGATAGAGGTCATCGCTCTTGCGTGCCACATTATCGAGCACCTTAAGCGTATGCTTGAAGTTATCCTTATGCGCGTGGTTACCCCTCTTCTCCACGCCGCAGAGGTTATGAAGTTCAGGGAAAATCAGCTCCAAAAGACCCGTAAGTTCCAACAACTCAAAGCCCATTGACGGCACAGGTGAAGCAACTATCTTATTGAGTTCCACGATGATACGCTCCTTCGACACAATCTTTATTCGCTCTCTGTTGCGGCGAATAGCCTCGAAGGTCTCATCCTCCAACTCAAAGCCCAACTGCGCCGCAAAGCGGATACCGCGCATCATTCTCAGCGGGTCATCCGAGAAGGTGACATCAGGATCGCAAGGTGTACGAATAATACATTCCTCAAGGTCGTACATACCATCAAACGGATCGACAAGTTCGCCAAAGTTCTCTCCATTGAGCGACCACGCCATAGCGTTGATTGTAAAGTCGCGGCGGCGCTGGTCATCCTCGATTGTGCCATCCTCAACATGGGGCTTACGGGAGTCGGGAGTATAGGACTCCTTACGCGCCCCGACAAACTCTATCTCCAAGCCGTTATGGTGCAACATTGCTGTACCGAAACGCTTGAAAACCACCACGTTAGTCTTAAGTTCTGCGGCAAGTGCCTGAGCTATCTCGATACCGCTACCAACAACCACAACATCTATATCGGAGCACTTACGGCGCAGGTAGTAGTCGCGAACATAACCTCCGATAACGAACGCCTGCACGCCTCGGCTATCGACAAGGCGCGAAATCTGCTTGAATATTGGTAGCGACAGTGGGTTACTCATCTTTCAGGCAACGACGATAAAGTTGAACAGTATTCTCCAAACCGTAGTAGAGCGCATCGCTAATCAGCGCATGGCCAATCGACACTTCATCACACCACGGAATACGCTCGCCAAAATACTTCAGATTTTCAAGCGACAAATCGTGACCCGCATTAAGACCAAGACCACACTGACGAGCAGCCTCTGCAGCAGCAACATAAGGGGCAATAGCCGCCTCACGGTCAGCTGCATAGTCACGTGCATAGGCCTCTGTATAGAGCTCCACGCGGTCCGCACCGCACTCCTTTGCGCCACGAACCATCTCCACATCAGGATCCACAAAGATTGATACGCGGATGCCGTACTTGTGGAACTTATCACACATCTGACGGAGGAACTCCCTATTTTTGATGGTATCCCAACCGGCATTCGAGGTGATTGCATCCGGAGCATCAGGCACAAGGGTAACCTGCGCAGGGACAACCTCGCAGATCAAATCGACAAACGACTCGATAGGATTACCCTCGATATTAAGCTCGGTAGTAATAACCCCCTTCAAATCCCTCACATCGCTATAGCGAATATGGCGTGCATCTGGTCGCGGATGAACGGTAATACCCTGACCACCAAACTGTTCAATAGCCAATGCTGCCTTCACAACATTCGGCATATTGCCACCGCGAGAGTTGCGGATAACGGCAATTTTGTTTATATTTACACTTAATTTTGTCATAACAGCCAAAAAATCTGTATCTTTGTCCACAAAGATAAACATTTTCTTCAAGAGTTGAAATGAAAATCATACTTTTTTCACGCCCGCTTAGTGAGGCACACAGAGATAAGATAGTTCGGATTTTTGCCACTATAGAGCGCTACGGCTTCGATTTTATTGTAAATGAGGAGGCTGTAGAGTGCATAGAGCGATTCATAGAGCGTACAATTGCGCCCGAAAATCGCTATGGTCAGCATGTAGGTCAAATCTCTGACCGCGCCGTGATGCTCTGCTATGGCGGTGACGGAACACTCTTGGAGGGTATTCACCGTTTGGATGGCTGCGACATTCCCGTTGTAGGTCTGAACTCTGGCCGACTCGGTTTTCTCGCCCTTGCACAGAGCTCGGAGGTGGATGATGTCTTTGAGCAGATTGCAAACAATTCACTCAAAATTGAGCGTCGTGCAATGCTCGCGGTAAGTGGCAATCTCGACGGTAAAAATCAGACAATTTATGCACTTAATGAGGTGGCTGTTCAGAGGCTCGGAGCATCGATGATTTCGGTAGATGTTTCGATAGATTCTCTGCCTACTCTCACATGTAACGGCGATGGCATAATCATCTCAACACCAACAGGTTCGACCGCCTACTCACTCAGCGCGGGAGGCCCTATCGTAGCGCCTGCCTGCTGCTGTCTGATACTCACTCCGCTCTCGCCGCACAACCTCACTTTACGACCTGTTGTAGCGCCCGACAGCAGCACTATAAACCTCAAAATCCGCACCCGCAGCAACGAGGCTTCAATATCGGTTGATAACCGCACTTTTGCCGTTGCCGACAACGAGGAGATTGAGGTGAAAATCTCAAAAAGAAGCATATCTCTTGCCGTTCCACACAATATTTCATTCTACGATACGTTACGAAATAAGTTAATGTGGGGCGTGGACAATCGCTAAAAAGTGTGATTCTCTACGCAAAAACGTATTTTTTATAAAAAAATAGCTATATTTGCGAGTTATATGGGCAATAGTAAGCAAGTACCTACTCACGTTGCCATCATTATGGATGGTAATGGGCGCTGGGCGAAGGCTCAGGGCAAGGAGCGCTATGAGGGTCATATAGAGGGTGTCGATTCTGTTCGTGAGGCCATTAAGGCGGCACGCAGAAACGGCGTTCGTTATCTTACTCTCTACGCCTTTTCGACCGAGAATTGGGGTCGCCCTGCCGAGGAGGTAAATGCACTGATGGAGCTCTTTTGCAAGAGTGTCATCGCCGAGACCGATGAGCTGAAGGCTCAGGGTGTGCGTGTAGTGATTATTGGCCGTCGTGACCGCTTCTCAGAGAGGGTGTGCAGCCATCTTGAGCAGATTGAGAGTGCGACAGCCGAGGGTAAGGAGCTGACATTTGTGTTGGCCTTTGACTACTCATCGCGCGATGAGATTACAACTGCCGTAAAGAGTATTGCCCGTAGGGTTGCAGCAGGCGAGCTGAAGGTTGAGGATATTTGTGAGCAGACTATTTCGCAGAGCCTCTATACAGCAGCTATTCCTGATCCGGATTTTATCATCCGCACAAGTGGCGAGTGCCGATTGAGTAACTTTCTACTCTGGCAGGCCAGCTATGCGGAGATGTACTTCCCTCAGGTTATGTGGCCCGATTTTAAGCAGAATGAGTTTGACAAAGCCTTAGAGGTCTATGCCGGTCGCGAGCGTCGATATGGCAAACTTTAGGCAAAAAGTATATTTTTTTGATGATGCATCGTTTGAAATATCTGATTTTCACTATTTTGCTGCTCTCCACACTCACTGTGGCCGCAAAGCAGAGTAACAAGGAGGAGCGCGATGAGCGCAAGAAGGCTCGTACAGAGTTGCGTGAGTCATTGCGCGACGCAAAGGCCGCAGCTGTTGTTCCCAAGAAGAGTGGTCCGACCGAGATTTTCGAGAATCCTGACGACAACTTTGAGATGCCGCAAAATGCCCCTTATTTAGACAGCAAGACTCCTCAGCTCTATCACATCCGCAAGGTGAATATTCACGGTGTGAAGTACCTCAACCACGACATCCTTCGCTCTGCATCGGGTTTGGTGCCGGGTGATTCGGTATATCTGCCGGGCCCATTCATCCAAAATGCGGCAAATCGCCTTTGGATGCAGCGCTACTTCGAGGATATTCAGATTGGTGCCACTATCGAGGGCGACAGCCTCGACTTGGAGGTTATGTTCAAGGAGCGTCCTCGAGTAATGAACTGGAAGGTGGGCGGCGTGCCAAAGAGCAAGAGTGCCGACCTGGTTACAGAGCTTAAGCTCAAGCGCGGTCACGAGCTCTCGGACTACGTTATCGACAAGAATATCAAGCTCATCAAGAAGCACTTCTCTGATAAGGGTTTCCGTAATTGCGAAGTTACAGCATCTGTTGAGCCGGACTCTGTTATCAAGCAGGGTGTGAATGTGACCTTCAACGTTGTCAAGAATGACCGAGTACGTATCGGTGCAATCACCTTCGAGGGCAATAAGAATATTGAGGGCAAGCGTTTGGAGCGTGCATTTAAGAAGACCCACAAGGTCAGCTACAAGTTCTGGCAGCAGACAAAGCTGATGGAGAAGGATTATGAGGAGGATAAGGAGTTGCTTATCGACTTCTACAACTCAAAGGGTTATCGTAACGCACACATCCTCTCCGACTCAATCTACCAAATCAACAACAAGCGTCTTGGTATCCATATCGCACTGAGCGAGGGTAACAAGTACTTCATCCGCAACGTCTCTTGGGTAGGTAACTCCCGTTATGATACAGAGCATCTGCAGCGACTGCTCTCTGTTAAGAGTGGCGATGTATATGACAAAAAGTCTATCCACAAGCGTCTTGGTATCGGTAAGGAGATGAACCCTGACGATATGTCTATCTCAAGCCTCTATCAGAATGAGGGTTATTTAGTGTCACAGATTGAGCCTGCCGAGGTTATCGTAGGCCCTGACTCTCTTGACCTTGAGATTCGCGTATTCGAGGGTAAGCAGTTTACAATCAACAACGTAGGCATTTCGGGCAATATGCGTGTAGATGACGAGGTTATCCGTCGTGAGCTCTACACACGTCCGGGCGAGCTCTACAACCGTTCACTGCTGATGCAGACCATCCGTACCCTTGCCGGTATGCAGCACTTTAACGAGGAGGCTATTATGCCGGATATCAAGCTCGTGCAGGGTGCAGCCGATTTGGTGGATATCAACTGGCCACTTGAGGAGAAGGCATCCGACCAGTTCAACATCGCAGCTGGTTGGGGTTCGGGAACATTCGTAGGTTCTGTGGGTATCACGCTCAACAACCTCTCAATGCGTAACTTCTTCAAGAAGGGTGCTTGGCGTCCTTACCCTATGGGTCAGAACCAGCGCCTCTCTATCTCCGGTCAGACAAACGGTACATACTATAAGGCACTCTCACTAAGCTTCTCTGAGCCATGGTTGGGTGGTCGTAAGCCGACCTCGTTAACCATTTCAGGTCACCTCTCGGAGTCAAATGACGCATACTACGTATGGCAGACACCGACAACCTTCTTCCGTTCGTATGGTGCGGCTATCGGTATCGGTACTCGTCTTAATTGGCCTGACCCTTACTTCCAGATCTATGGAGAGTTGTCATATCTCCGCTATGGCCTGAAGGGTTATACATCGTTCATTATGGAGAATGGTAATGCGAACACCCTGGCAGCGAAGTTTGTCCTGGCGCGTAACTCTACCGACCAGCCAATCTATCCACGTCGCGGTTCTGATATCTCGTTCTCACTGCAGATTACACCTCCATTCTCAGCTATGGATGGCAAGAATTATGCCGACCCTAACCTCTCGGAGCAGGATCGTTGGCGTTGGATTGAGTTCCACAAGTGGCAGTTCAAGGCCTCTTGGTTCCAGCCTCTGACACGCAACAACAACCTGGTGCTCATGGCAAAGGCCGAGATGGGTTACTTGGGTCACTATAATAAAGATAAGGTATCTCCATTTGAGCGATTCCAGGTCGGTGGTGACGGTATGACAGGTTACTCTATCTATGGTGTGGATATTATCTCCCTGCGTGGTTATGAGGATGGCGATCTCGACCCACTCACTACACGTTACTCTGTGGGATATAACAAATATACTGTAGAGCTTCGTTACCCTGTAATTCTCAAGCCATCATCACAGATTTATGTGCTCGGATTCCTTGAGGGTGGTTGCGGTTTTGCATCGTGGAAGGACTTTTCCCCATTCAAGATTAAGCGTTCTGCCGGTGTCGGCGTTCGACTCTATCTGCCTATCGTAGGTATGCTGGGTATCGACTGGGGTTACGGTTTCGACCCTGCAGTGGGCCAGACAAAGCCAAGCGGAAGCCAATTCCACTTTGTTATCGGTCAGAACTTCTAATGGCAATATTTTTGAGTATAGTGCGTTATATATATAAACATTAAATGCAACTATTATGAAACGAATTATCATTGCCCTTGCAGCTATAGTTATCGGTCTTGGCGCCGCATCTGCTCAGAAGTATATCGTTGTGGATAGCGAGAAGATTTTCCGCTCTATTGCTCAGTATAACAGCGCTATCTCTACCCTTGACGCTATGGCAAGAGATTACCAGAGTAAGGTGGATGCCGCTTATGCAAAGGTGGAGAGTATGTACAATACATACGTATCGCAGAAGCAGAGTATGACAGAGGCTGCCCGCGTGGCTCAGGAGCAGGCAATACTTGCCGAGGAGCGTAAGGTTGCCGAGTATCAGGAGTCTATATTTGGCAACGATGGCCTGATGATGAAAAAGCGCATTGAGCTTATTCAGCCTGTGCAGCAGAAGGTCTTTAAGGCTATTGACGACTATGCAAAGTCCGGTGGCTACGATATGGTGCTCGACACTGCTGCCAATGCAGCTATGCTCTACCACTCAGAGGCGGTGGATCATACAAATAAGATTATTGAATTACTTAAATAACACAAATTAACTATGAAAAAGATTCTTAAACTAACCCTCGTTGTGGCAGCAGTTCTCTGCTCAACAACAGTTTTTGCACAGAAGTTTGCTCGTGTAAATACACAGGAGATCTTCGCTGTTATGCCGGAGACTAAGGAGATGCAGTCAAATCTCGACGCTTTCGGCAAGGAGCTTCAGGAGCAGCTCGAGCAGATTCAGGTTGAGTTCAATAACCGCTATGCAGAGTTCGAGAAGGCTCAGGCTACAATGAACCCAACAGTAAAGCAGATGAAGCAGGCAGAGCTTAACGGTCTGCAGCAGCGCTATGCAGAGTTCCAGCAGATTGCTCAGCAGGATTTTGCAAAGAAGCAGCAGGAGCTTGCAGCCCCTATTCAGGAGAAGCTCGATGCAGCTATCGCAAAGGTCTCAAAGGCAGCAGGCTACACTGCAGTATTTGATACTATGGCATTCGTTTACTACGATGCAGCTCAGGTAATCGATATCAACGCCGCTGTAAAGAAGGAGCTTGGTATTACCGACGCACCTGCACAGTAATAGACAAAAATAAGGGGAGGGGCTATCTTCCTCTTATTTTTTTCTAAAAATTTGGTTTATATTATAAACTTGTTTATATTTGCAGTAGAAAATAGTCTAATAACTTAAATAGTAACATTATGGATAGAGAAAAATCATTAGAGATTATCTCGCAGATGATTGCGGATACCTCAAATCAGATTGAGAGCAACAGTGGTAAGTATTTTCTTGCGTGGGGATATACGACCATTGCGGTATCTATTTTTGAGTACTTTGTTATGTGCCTGCACCTTAACCCTATGCTGATTTGGGCGTGGTGGTTAATTCCGGTAATTGGCGGAGTGGCAACAACTCTTCTTGCACGCAAAGAGGCTCCAACGCCCAAGTCGTATGTTGATCGCAGCATAAGTGCTGTGTGGGCGGTATTTGGTGTATCATCACTCTATGCCTTTGTGGCGGCAGTTGTATATAGCACGTCGATGTTCTTTCTCATTGTACTGCTGATGGGTATGGGTACGGTAATCACAGGTGCTATTTGTCGCCATCGCAACTTGACAATATGCGGAGGCGTGGCTATGCTGCTGTCGCTAATCTTCCCTATCAAGCATATTGTTATAAAAAATCTGGAGACAGAGGCTCTTCATAGCACTACAGATTGGCTAATTTACAGCGATATTATTATCTTTGCAGTAATATTTCTGGTGATGATGGTAATCCCCGGACATATTATGCACAAAAGAAGTAGTAACAATTAGTTATGCTCAAACCATTAGACCCACTCTTGCACTCGGAGCTGCGCCTTGCAGTCATCTCAATACTTATAGGTGTTGAGGCGGCAGACTTTGTATATCTCAAAGAGCGCACAGGTGCAACATCGGGCAACCTGAGCGTGCAGATAGACAAACTATCCAAAGCGGGATATATAGAGGTCGAAAAGGGCTTTGTGGGGCGTAAACCTCGCACCCTCTGCAAAATCACCGAGATAGGCAGAGCGGCCTTCAAAGAGTACGTGGAGGCACTAAAAGATTATATCAATATGTAGCAAAAAGGCATCCGTTCGGATGTCTTTTTTGTTGGTCATCGGATTAAGCATTTTTACACTCAATATCTCCTGATTGGCAAAACTCTATGAGGGATGTGCCACAGGCTTGCACTACGCATATTATTCGCACTCATTTGTCGTCAAAATGTGTTAGAGATGGTGCATCGTGAAAATACGGCTTGCACACAGAATACTCTGTGCACTCATTTTTTCGTCAGAAGGTAGTAGTGAGTGTGCATCGTGTAAAAACGGATTGCACACCGCATACTCTGTACACCCATTTGTCGTCAGAGTGGGGCAGGTACAACGCTCGGCACAAAAAACAGCGAAGGGCTGTACTAATGCGTACTGCCCTTTGCTGTTTATTTGGGTTAGCGGAAGTAGATGTCCCACTATCACGACAAATGCCTGAAAAAATATTGCTTCTGCTTGCGCTTATCAACCTGCGACCGCGCAACATAAACTTTCTCCCCGGTATAAGGGTTCTCGCCGGTGTAGAACATAACGGACGAGAGGGTCATTGGGGTTGGAGTGAGATCCTGCACCTGCTCAAGGGTGAAGTGAAGGCGACCGAGCACCTTTTGTGAGAGGGCCTTCATATCGCGCTCATGGCAGCCGGGGTGCGAGGAGATAAAGTACGGGATGAGTTGATAGCGGAGATTATTCTCGCGGCAGATGCGGTTAAAGTCGCGGTTCAGAGCCTCAAAGAGGGTAAATGACGGCTTACGCATAAGGTTGAGAACGCCATCCTCAGTATGCTCCGGAGCGACCTTAAGTCTGCCCGAAGTATGATGTAGAACGACCTCGCGAAGATAGTCGTTATTCTCAAAGAGGTCATAACGGATACCGCTGCCGATATAGGCGTGTTTCACCCCCTTAACAGCCCTCACCTTACGATACAAATCAATCAGCGGGCGATGGTCGCGGTTAAGATTTGGGCAAGGCTTCGGGTGGAGGCACGATGGGCGGCGGCACTTGGCGCAGATATCGGTATTTTTTCCACCGAGACGGTACATATTTGCCGACGGGCCACCGATATCGGTGATTGTTCCGTGGAAGTCGGGCATTGCAACTACCCTCTCGACCTCGCGCATAATCGACTCCTCACTGCGTGAAGAGATAAACTTGCCCTGATGTGCCGAGATTGTGCAGAATGAGCAGCCACCGAAGCAACCACGATGGATATTTATCGAGTGGCGAATCATTGCCCAAGCGGGTATCTCGCCGCGATTGTTATACTTTGGATGCGGAGCGCGCATATATGGCAAATCGAAGGCGTAGTCAATCTGCTCGGTGGTAAGTGCCGCATTCATCGGGTTGATAACCACATACTTATCGCCCGTCTGCTCAACGAGCACCTTTTCTGCAGCAAGCAGGTTGCTCTCGGTCTCGATAGTGACGAAATTTGCGCCAAAGGCCCGCTTATCGCTCTTGCAGCGCTCAAAGGAGTTGAGAAATATTGTCTTATCCTTATCAAGGCGCTCAACATAGCTCTTATCTGCCACAAAGCCAACCTGACGAATTGCGCGTATTCGCTTGGCATTAAAGCCGTTACGCATTGTCTGAGCCACCTGGCGGATAACCTGCTCGCCCATACCGTAGAGCAGAAAATCGGCACCGCTATCGATAAGTATCGACGGCATAAGGCAATTTTTCCAATAGTCGTAGTGGGTCAGGCGGCGCAGTGACGCCTCGATACCGCCAATAAGCACGGGAACGGTCGGGAAGAGCTGTTTGAGAATCTTTGTATATGTCGTTACGGCATAATCGGGTCTAAAGCCCGCTGCTCCACCCGCTGTATAGGCATCGTTACTGCGCAGGCGGATATTTGCCGTATAGTGATTGACCATCGAGTCCATAGCACCCGCACTGACACAGAAGCACAGGCGCGGAGTGCCAAACTTCTTAAAGTCGCGCAAGTCATCCTTCCAATTTGGCTGAGGAACAACCGCCACGCGATACCCCTCCGCCTCAAAAAGACGCGAAACGACTGCGGCACCAAACGATGGGTGGTCGATATAGGCATCACCCGTGAAGAGGACTATATCCACATAGTCCCACCCCAGAGCCTTCATCTCCTTTACTGTCGTCGGTAGAAATGCCATACTACTCGTTATAAAGATTTGCAGATTTCACGTAGTTATCCCAGCGGTCTATCACAGCCTGAAAATCGGCAGGAGTCTGTGACTCAAAGACCATCTCCTCGCCCGTTGTCGGGTGGACAAAGCCGAGCATACGCGCGTGCAGTGCGTGACGAGGCATAATGTCGAAGCAATTTTCGATAAACTGCTTATACTTCGAGAAGGTTGTACCCTTGAGAATCTTATCGCCGCCATAGCGCTCATCATTGAAGAGCGGATGGCCGATATACTGCATATGTACACGAATTTGGTGAGTTCTGCCCGTCTCCAAACGGCACTCAACAAGGGTGACATAGCCGTAGCGTTTGAGCACCTTATAGTGGGTCACGGCGTGCTTACCCTCTGAGCCATCGGCAAAGACATACATCTGGTGACGGTTACGAGGGTTGCGGCCGATATGACCTGTGATTGTACCCTCATCCTGGTCGAAATTTCCCCAAACAAGGGCTATATAGCGGCGCTTGGTCGAGTGGAGGAAGAATTGGTGCGACAGGTGCTGGCAAGCTGCAGGGTTCTTGCCGACAACGAGTATTCCCGATGTATTCTTATCGATACGATGCACAAGGCCTGCGCGCTCATCGCCCTGCTGGAACATAGGGTTATCCTGCAGATGGAAGGTAAGGGCATTGACAAGTGTGCCGTCGTAGTTGCCATGACCCGGATGGACACACATTCCCGCCTCCTTATTGACAACAATCACATCGTCATCCTCATAGATAATATCAATCGGAATATCCTGCGGAGTGAGCAGGCAGTTGTACTTCGGATACTCCATCTTGAGCACAATGTGGTCAAACGGCTTAATCTTATACGAAGCCTTCTGCGGGCGGTCATTGACAAAGACATTGCCATTATCGACTGCCGTCTGCACACGATTTCTCGAACAATTCTCGATATGCGTAGCCAGGTACTTATCGAGTCGCATCATCGACTGACCCTTATCTACGGTTATCGAGAAGTGCTCATACAGCCCATTCTCGTCGGGTTTCTCGTCTGTGAGAAACTCCCTTTTCGGCGACGGGGCTATAAGCTCCTCATCATCAAACTCTATATCTTCAATAAACTCTGCCATCTTGTTCGGGTTAGAAGAAGAACTCATCATCTGTTGTCTGCTGTGGCTCTACCTGCGCCTCATTTACCATACGGAGTGAGTCGGCAGCAACACGTGCCAACGAGTCGGCAAGCTCGCGCTGCTTAAGTAGCGCCGCCACAGCCCTCTCCGCCTCGGCAGCCGCAGCCTCAACAACCTGTTTGTCAAGAGTAAGGTGGATAGATACTGTTGAGCCCAACGGTAGCTGGCTACTCTGAATAACACTCTGACGACATACGCGGGCATCGTCCTCATTGAGCAGAGTAATACCCTCGTCATAGGTCACCTGACCGACATTAAGTCCCTGCTCCCACAGCCTTCCCTTCGCATCGAAGAGCTTTCGACCGATAAGTCGTGGCACGGTAGTTATATTCTGGTCAGGGCTGACGCCGACCCTCAGCACCACACCCGTACCCTTCTCAATCTTGATATTACTCTGCTCGGTAATCTCCACACCGTTCAGATACTGCGCAAGGACATAGTTTGTGGCTATATCCTCAACATACTCCAACTTCTCAATACCGAAACCTGCACTCTCAAGCATATTCTTCGCCTGACGCAGAGAGCGACCGGCAACGTAAGGCATCGGCAGCTTCTTCTGGGCAAAGGAGTTGATTGTAATATATATCTTTCGACCCTCCTTGACAGCAACACCTCCCTTTGGCAGCTGCTCAAGCACCATACCGCCCGGATATGCAGGCACATAGAGCGAGTCGTTGATAATCAGTTTAAGACCCCTCTGCTCGGCATAGTACTGCGCATCCTTCAGACCAAGGCCCGTAAAGTCAGGCACCGTGCGGCGCATACCGTGACGAGTTCCCACCGCAAGGGCGATGTAAGAGAGCACAAGCAGTGAGACGAGCACTACTGCTATCAATGTAAGGTTCCAAAGTATCGGTCTGCTCTTTAGGCGGGCAAACCACGATTTGTTATTACTCTTCTTTGCCATAAATCTCATTATAATGTGTATCACGCTCAACGGCTGTAAAGCCCGCTGCAGAGCAGATACGCTTAATATCCTCAACACTCATTGTCGGACGGGTATCCTCTGCACCCGCCATAGAGTATATCTTTGTCGAATCGTCTATCGTTCCATCAATATCATCCGCGCCAAAAGCCAAAGCAAGCTCGGTCGTATCCTTGCCATACATCACCCAATAGGCCTTGATATGTGGCACATTATCCAGCACAAGGCGGCTCATTGCAAGGGTTCGCAAATCATCCGTTACCGACGTTTCGCCAAGCTCCGACATAGAGTTATTTGCACTGCGGAACTTGAGCGGAATAAAGGCATTTATACCACCTGTCGCATCCTGCAACTCGCGGATACGCATAAGGTGGTCTATGCGGTGCTCAATGCTCTCGATATGACCATAGAGCATCGTTGCATTGCTATCTATACCCAAGCCGTGCGCTGTACGATGCAGAGTAAGCCACTCCTCGGCACTACCCTTCTGTGGGCAAATCTTTGTACGAATCTCCGGAGCAAATATCTCCGCGCCACCACCGGGGATGGACTCCATACCGGCATCTTTAAGCAGCTTAAGTCCCTCGACCGTAGTCAGCCCTGCCTGACGAATCATATAGTTGAGCTCCACTGCCGTAAAGGCCTTGATTGCCACAGCGGGCATAATCTGCTTTACGCGGCGAATCATATCGGCATAGTAGTAGAGGTCGTGTGTCGGATGCACGCCACCCACGATATGAATCTCCGTAGCGCCGCTATCCTTACGACCACGGACAATATCCAACACCTGCTCCATCGAGTAGTCCCACGCCCCCTCTTCGCCCGCATGGCGACGATACGAGCAGAACTTACACTCAAAGAGGCAGACATTTGTCGGCTCAAGATGGAAATTTCGGTTATAATAGACCTTCTCCCCACTCACCCTGCGCTTAGCGGCAAGGGCAAGCTCCGCAAGTTGCCACAGCGGTGCCTGCTGCCAAAGGGTCAGAGCCTCAGTGGCAGTTATTCGCTCGGCATGGCGACACTTCTCTACAATATCAGCCAACAACATACTATTTCGGTGCTTTACGATAGAGATAGATACCAATTACAAGGAATATAAGGTTTGGCAACCACACCGCCAGCAGTGTAGGCATACTGCCACCCTTTGCAAACTCCTCAAAGACTCGGGTGAGCATAATATACGAGAAGCAGAGCGCTATACCGATACCGATATGCAGACCCGTTCCTCCACGCACCTTACGTGACGAGAGCGACACACCAATCAGTGTCAGGATAAATGTTCCGAACGGATAGGCGTAACGGATATGGTGCTCCACCTCAATCTGTCGCAGGGAGTCGGAGCCCTTCTGCTTCTGTTGCTCCAGAAAGTCATTCAGCTCGACAATATTCATCGTCGTCAGCAGCTCGGTCAGTCGGCCCAGCTCCACCACATCGAGGTTGATAACCGTATCGAGGTTACGGCTCTGCAAAAAGCTCTCCTCGCCATCCTTATCAAAACGACGCTCGACATATCGCTGTGCAGTCCAATGTTTGCTCTCCGGGTCAAACTTAACATCCGAAGCCTCCAAAGAGCCGACCATACGGCTACCCTCATACTGCTCAAGGGCAAAGAATGAGGCGACCGAGGTTGTCTTGCTAAAGCCTCGGATATAGGCAAACGTTCCGGGCTCAACCTGTCGATAGATATGGCGATCGTACTGCTCACGGGCACGGCGAGCGATATACTTCTGCTCAAAGGCCACACAATCTTTCTGCGTAGCAGGGATAAGCCATAGACTCATCGTAAGCGAGAGCACCGTAATAAAGAGCGCACCGAGGAAGTATGGCCACATAAGGCGCTTGAACGACATACCGCCCGAAAGCATTGCCACAATCTCGGTCTGATAGGCGAGCTTTGAGGTGAAGAATATTACGGCAATAAAGGTAAAGAGCGCCGAGAATTGGTTGATAAAGAATGGCACGAACTTGAAGTAGTAGTCGAAGATAATTGCCGACACAGGTGCGTGCATCTGTGTAAAGTCATCAATCTTCTCCACATAGTCAAAGACCACCACAACCACGATAATCATCGCAATAGCAAATAGGTAGGTACCTACAAACTTACCGATGATATATCTGTCCAAGGTCTTAAAGCCGGGGAACCACGACGGGCGTTTATTATACTGAGGCAACATAGGCTACAATCTGGTTGATAGTTTTACAATCATCTGCTCCTTCCACGGGGTAAAGTCGCCGGCAATGATATGCTTGCGAGCCTCACCAACCAACCACAGATAGAAGCCGATATTATGCAACGAAGCAATCTGTGCCGCCAACATCTCGCCACAGACTACAAGGTGGTGAAGATATGCCTTCGAGTACTGCGTATCGACAAAGGTCGTTCCGTTTGCATCGATAGGCGAAAAGTCACTCTCCCACTTCTTGTTGCGGATATTGATAACACCCTCCGAGGTAAAGAGCTGACCATTTCGACCATTTCGGGTCGGCATAACGCAGTCGAACATATCCACTCCGCGAGCAATACCCTCAAGGATATTTATCGGCGTACCTACACCCATCAGATAGCGCGGTTTATCTGTCGGCAGAACGGCATTTACCACCTCAATCATCGAGTACATAACCTCTGTCGGCTCACCCACTGCAAGGCCACCAATGGCGTAGCCATCGGCATCGTACTGCAGCACATTCTGAGCCGCCTTCTCTCTCAAATCGGCATAACCACAGCCCTGCACAATCGGGAATAGCGACTGATAGTGGCCATATTTAGGCTGGGTCTTATGATACTGATTAAAGCAGCGGTCGAGCCAACGCTCGGTAAGGGCGAGTGACTTTGCCGCGTAATCCTTCGGAGCATCACCCGGAGGGCACTCGTCAAAGGCCATCATAATATCGGCACCAATCGTACGCTCGGTATCAATCACGCTCTCAGGGGTAAAGAGGTGGCGAGAGCCGTCGATATGCGACTGGAAGTGGCAACCCTCCTCCTTGAGCTTACGGCAACCGGCAAGTGAGAAGACCTGAAAACCGCCGCTATCGGTCAGCATCGGGCCATCCCAGGTAGAGAAGCGGTGAACGCCGCCCGCCTCCTCAAGAATCTTCATTCCCGGACGGAGGTAGAGGTGGTATGTATTTGCAAGGATAATCTGTGCCTTAGCCTCACTCTTCAGATCTCGGTGGAAGATTCCCTTCATCGCCGCAGCTGTACCTACGGGCATAAATATAGGGGTTTGAATTGTGCCGTGGTCGGTCACAATCTCTGCCGCACGAGCCTTACTCTGGCTATCTGTATATTGTAGTGTAAACTTCATATCGTAAGTTACGTTTAATCCCAATTAAAAATTACCCCTCTTCGCCACAGGCTTAAATGGCACGGGGCGCACAAGCGAGTCGATAAAGACCCTGCCAAACGGGTCGGTAGTCTTAATCTTCACAACCGTACTATCCGACTCTGTCTGAACGCGGAAGAGGTGTTGTGAATTGTTACGCGACCAATTCAACTTACGTCCGCGGGCATTGCGTTGGCGGATAACCGCCGTAGCTATAGTAAAGAGCGGGTCATCCTGATATATTCGGCGCGGTTTGAGGCTCTTATCTGCCTCCCAGACCTCCAACTTAGAGCCCGGCTCATCACACCAATAGTTGATATAGACGTAGTTCTTGAAGCTATCCGCGCCGTAGTTGATGCGCTTACCTCCACTCGCCTTAAGCATACTCTTCACCTCGTCATTTGTGCGATAGTACTCCGCCACGCCATTCATATCGTAGGCTCGGAACGTTCTCTTACTATCTCCCTGCAGCGGTACAAAGCGCCAGCTGACCTTACAAGAGTCGAAATCGAATATCTCAAAGCCTGCAGGGCTACCATCTGAGCAGAGGTGCGGATAACCATTATAGGCACTCTCCCAATTATTACCCGAGAGGGATGTTACGGTATGCTCCGTGATATTTTTCAGCGATTTTGGGGCCGACACTCTGCGACGATGAACATGCGAGGTGACAAAACGCACCGAGTTAAAGTCATCAAAGCAAGCTATCAGCGAGTCTGTATCCTCCTCCTTTGTAAAGGCCTTGATAATCTCCCGTTTGTTTGACGCACGGATAGCGCTATGGTGCATACAGACCACTATCGGGGTATTTTTGTCCTCCACAAACTCCAAATCGCGACGCAACCACGCAAAGCAGTCGGCACTCACACGACGGTCGTAGTTTCGCTTACCCACAACCTCTGTCGGGTACTTACCATCCCCCGCATCATTGCGAAAAACGGTATTATCGAGCACCACATAGTGCACCTGACCGATATTGAACGAGTAGAATCGAGGGGCACAACTGCGTGCATAGAGCTTCGAGGCGATATGGTCGGTCATAATCCCCGCAGGCACGGCGCCATCGTACTCATTCTCGCCCATAACGGTATAGAGCATTGTCGGATAGCGCATTGTGGTAAGTATCGAGAGCACATCCGACGGGTCGATATCCTGCGAATACCACGAATCATTTCGGCACAAATCGCCCAACGCGATTGTATAGGTCGGTATCGTGTCACGGGTTTGTGCCGCCACGCTCTTTATCGTAGGCATAACGATACGCTTAAGCTGCAACATATCATCATTGAGCGAGCTGATGTGCAAATCCGAGATAAAGAGGACTCTATGGCGGTTATTATCCACCCTACGCAGCTCAAAGTCGTGCTGCTCGACCTTCTGCATCTTCTCATCCTTAAGCGGAGCCCAGAACTGCGGCAGAATGCCCTTTTTCGCCACAGGCTCATACCCTGACGGGGTGATGATAAAGACCGAGCCATAGTACTTGAGCGAGCGCAACTGATACTCGCCTCGGCTGTCGGTCTTGGTAAACAGCGCACCATCCGAGACTATCACACCCTCCACAGGCTCACTCTGGCAGGTAACTCTACCAACAACAGTAACCCCCTCTGCAGCAGTTATGGTACTCTTGGCAGAGAGTGTAGCTGCAGAGCTGAGCAGCAGGAGCAGTATGGACAGAAATCTCATCATTTTGCGCTATAAACAACCTGCTTGGTCTCAAAAAACTCCTCCTCAAAGTAGTCGGAGATATTGTAACGGCTCCACGACATCTTTGTCTGTGCAAGCTCGGCATCAAGGTCGCCACCCTTCAAATAGAGCAGACCATTTGGAAGTGTTCCGTGGTCTGTGCCACGCTCAATCTTCTTCCACACCCAGCCCACAAATGTAGCCATATCGGTAACGGCACGCGATACGACAAAGTCGAACTTTTCGGGGATATTCTCCACGCGGTCATTGACGGCAGTGAGGTTTTTGATACCCACAGCCTCGCAGACACCCTGAACTACGGTAATCTTCTTTCTGATAGAGTCCACCGAGGTAAAGTGCACATTCGGAAAGAGAATTGCCAGCGGAACGCTCGGAAAACCGCCACCGCAACCCACATCCAACACCTTCGCTCCATCGGCAAAGGTGCAGACCTTGGCTATGGCAAGCGAGTGGAGAACGTGTTTGAGATAGAGAGAGTCGAAATCCTTGCGCGAGATGACATTTATCTTGCCATTCCACTCGGCATAGACACTATATAGCGCTGCGAACTGCTCTTTTTGCAGCTCACTCAGACCATCGAAGTATTTGTATATCAGCTCTACCCCATTCATAGTTACTCTATCTTCTCCCCCTCGGTAATAAGTTTGCACATCATAGCTCTGACGCGGAAAATTCGTGTCTTGACCGTTCCCAACTTCATCTGCAGCGTCTCGGCAATCTCCTCATAGGTGTACTCCTCGACAAATCGCATAATGAAGAGTCGGCGATAATCCTCCGGCAGTGTGGCGATATATCGCTCAATCTGTGCGCGTTGTTGCGCATTGATAATACTCTCCTCCGGTGTTGGAGCTGTCGCCTGTGCCGTATTTGTATGGCGGCCATCGAGCGGCAGATTGTTATCCGGATTGAGTGCCTTACTGCGGCGAGAACGGTTGAAATCGACAAATGTATTCTTGGCGATTGTGCATATCCACGCACCGAAATCGTAGTCGGGATTATAACGGTTGATATTGATAAATGCCTTCATAAAGGCCTCCTGGAGCATATCATCCACATCATCCGGGTTGCACGAACGCTTAACGAGCATCGCGTAGATGATATCCTTATGGCGCATAAAGAGTGGCTCGAAGGCGCGGCTGTCGCCCTCTACCACCAACCGAACGAGTGCTCGGTCATCCATCTGCGCATAATCTCTTATCTCCATTTATAAATCTGCTTTGGCTGCGTAGCTCTGATAATAAAGCGCACCCACGGCTCAATAAAGTCAAAAACAGGCTCCCACGCCGCAATCTTCTCCTCGCCAACTCGAAGGGCAACCTTTCTGTTTACAACGCCCATAACCACATAGCGTACCACAAGCAGCAGCGCCACAAAGAGTTTAAGCTCCAACGGCAGAGTAACTATGCCACCTATAGCTGCGATAAAGAAGGCTACACGGCAGAGCAACTCACAGCTCTCGGCATTGCGGGCAGTTTGAGTATAGAATTGACGGGTTTGACCCTGGCGATATACCTCGATAAGCCACATCTTGAAAGTTGCAGGAGGCAACTCGGTACAGTGAGAGGCGGGGGTGAGCAGCACGCTGACATTATCCTTCGTGGCGATGCTCTGCACAAACAGATCATCCTCGCCCGCAGTAAGATTCAGGTGGTCAAAGCCCCTGACGGCGAAGTAGAGTTGCTTGGTAAAGCCCATAGTATTACGGCTCGCACCATACTGACGCCCACGAATAGCCTCGGCGAGGTATGTACGTATCTCACTGAGTCGATATTTTCGATAGAATAGATTTTGGAGCCCCTTGCGCTGCTCCCAATTACAATAGCCCAGCACAATATCGCCATACATAAAGCCACGCGACATATACTCCACCCAATGGCGAGTCGAAGGGCAGGTCTCAGGGGTGGTCATGATGATATGGTCATAACTTGCCGACTTTATGCCGATATTGAGTGCAAGTTTCATCGTGATAGGATACTGCGGTGTATAGTCAATCTGGGTGGTTTTGAGGTGGTGGAAGAACTTACGCATATGCTTGAGCGTAGCGTAGAAGGCATCCTCCTTACCCACATAGACCACAACAACCTCATAGCTCGGCGAGCTCTGGCTGAGCAACATTCGCAAATCACCCTTCAGATACTCCTCATCCTCGCCAAAGAGCGGAACGATAACCGACACCGGCGGTGGTATCTGACGAATCTGCGGACGCGAGGTCTGCTTAAACTTTGCGACGATTAACATACGACAGAGCTGCACTATCTGAATGGTAAAGAGCACCAAAACAAGCACCAGCAGGACCACTCCTGCAACTCCGTATCCCTCTATAATTGTATTGAAAATTTTGCCTAATATCTCCATAGGGCACAAAGATACGAAAATTCGCTATTAAATGCCCCAAAATATAAAAATATTTTGCAAGAAAAATCAGAAGCCTATTTTTGCTGTGGCACAACCACCCTCAGAGCACCTTGCAGACACTCTATTTCGAGCGGGAACTCGGCACTCGGCTGGCCATCCATATCTGTCAGCGGAGAGAGCGGCGAGGTTATCGACAACTTCGAGGTACGAAGGTGGATAATATTGTCATTCTGCTGTCCATTTACCAGATACTTTATCGCCGACCACGCACCATCAAAGGTCTTACACTTACGCATCAGCACACAGTCGAGCTTGCCATCACGCACCGAGGCATTGCGGGCAAGCGGGAAGCGACCTGCCGTCTCGCCATTGAAGATAAGAGTCATCACAGACTCAACATCCAACTCGCCATCGTCATAGACGATATGCAGCGGGATATACTCGCGGTGATGCAGCTCCTTTGAGCCCTCGATAAGGTATGCAGCCTTGCCGATATGATGTTTTAGATTATCAGGGGTATGTTGCGAGGTGGTGGTAAAGAGTCCGAAGCTGAAGATATTGACAAAGTAGAGTCCATTAACCCTGCCGCAATCGAGTAGTTCCTCCTTGCCGTCGATAATCTGCTGTGCCGCCTTGACAGGGTTTCGATGCATACCCACAGCACCGGCAAAGTCATTCGCCGTGCCGACAGGGATAATACCGATAGGATAGTCCACCCCCTTCTCGCGCATGGCATTGACAACATAGTTGATAGTTCCGTCGCCACCGCAGACCACCACCAAATCGTAGCGCTCCACAACCCCCTCAAACGGATTTTTACCAAAGCGCAACATCTGCGGCACAGGCTGCCACCCCGCCGAGACAAACAGGTTCTCAATAGCATCCATCTTGCGACGAATCCTACCGCGACCCGCCTTTACGTTGTAAAGTATCAAGACTCTCCTATCCATAAACTACTAATTTTCGAGCGTCGAGAATATTTTATAATCCTCCCCATCCGCAAGCACAAAATAGACCTGCACACCCTCCGACTTCAACTCCTCTGCTAAAGCTATGGCAACACTATCGCCCATAGCCATAAACATCGTCGCCATAGCATCAGCCTCAACACACAACGGAGCCACAACAGTCGCCGAGAGCAGGCGCGAAGTTACGCTTCTACCCGTCTTGGGATTTATAGTGTGCGTAATCTTATTCCCCTCACTATCAGTGTAGTAGCGGCGATAGTTGCCCGACGTAGCAACTGCCTTGTCGCTGATATTTATCACCGTCTGCTGATACTCACCCGGACTCTGATTACCCTCAAACGGGCTATCAACACCTATACGCCACGGCTTGCCGTGAGCATTGACACCCGATGCTCTAATCTCACCGCCAATCTCGATGATATAGTCGTGACAGGCTATCTGCTGCATATACTCGGCAAACATATCGACCGTATAGCCCTTCGCCAGCGAGTTGAGGTCAAACTGCAGACGGCTATCCTCCTTAACCACCTGACGACCATTTACTCGAAACTTCTCAAAGCCGACAAATGTAAGCAGCGAGTCGATATTCGGATGTTCGATTTTTCCCTTTGCTGCAAATCCATAAGCATCCGTCAGAGGCTTTATCGTAATATCGTAAGCACCCCCGCTCAACTTATTCACACGCGCCGCAACGGCTATATTTCGCAGCAGATGCACATCGAGTTCGCACTCTCTGTTATCATTTATACGACTTATTAGCGAATTGGGGTTAAATATTGACATTGAGGACTTTGCAACACTATCAATCTCCATAGCCGCAGCGTATATATCACTCTGCGCTACCGCAGTATTTGCCACCACGCGGAATGTTGTGCCGAGCATATAACCCTCAACAACAACGTACTTACTACGTGGAGCACAACTCACAGCAGCCAACAATACGAATGTCGCAAATATCGCTTTTAGAAATCCTCTCATCAGCAAAACATCTTTGATAACGCAAAGATAACTTTTCTTTAGAAAAAATCAAAATAAAAGCCCTTCAGAGTCACTTCTCGCGCGCATACGTTATTTATTTGGTGTAAAAATTGGCGTTTTTGTTTCTAAATCAAGAAATTATGCATATCTTTGCACCGCTTTAACACAATCTCAAGTAAGGGGGATGTGGATGAAGTGTTTTAATAATTTATTTACAAACTTCTAAATTTTTTCACAATGGCTTATTTAACAGCAGAGAAAAAGGAGGAGATTTTCGGTCAGTACGGCAAGTCTAACAAGGACACTGGTTCTCCAGAGAGCCAGATCGCACTGTTTTCGTACCGTATCAGCCACCTTACAGAGCACCTTAAGAGCAACCGTCACGACTTTGGTACCCAGCGAGCACTGCTCCGCTTGGTAGGTAAGCGTCGTCAGCTGCTTGAGTACTTGAAGGAGGTTGATATCGAGCGTTACCGCGCTATCGTTAAGACCCTCAACCTTCGTAAGTAAGAAGGTCAGGAAATGGAGGCAACAGCACGTTGCCTTCATTTTCTTTGTTTTATTTGGACGATTTTTTTGACGATTATATTTGACGATTATGGAAAACAAGTTGTACAATGCTGTACAGAAGTTCATCCCACTGGAGGGTGGACGCGAGATTATGATCGAGACCGGTAAGCTGGCTAAGCAGGCTGACGGTTCGGTTGTTGTTAAGCAGGGCGACACTATGCTGCTCGCTACTGTTGTTGCCGCAAAGGATGCAAAAGAGGGAACAGACTTTATGCCTTTGCAGGTGGAGTATAAGGAGAAATTTGCCGCTGCAGGTCGTATCCCTGGCGGTTTTATGAAGCGTGAGGGTAAGGCTTCAGACAACGAGATTCTCGTTGCTCGTCTTATCGACCGTGCGCTTCGTCCACTCTTCCCTGCAGATTACCACGCCGAGGTTTTTGTTACCGTAAACCTTATCTCGGCAGATAAAGATATTCAGGCTGATGCACTTGCTGGTCTTGCTGCTTCAGCTGCACTCGCCGTTTCGGATATTCCGTTCGGTGGCCCTATCTCAGAGGTGCGCGTAGCTCGCATCGGTGGTCAGTACTGCATCAACCCTACATTCTCACAGATGTCTGATTGCGACCTCGACCTTATCGTTGCAGGTACTATCGACAATATCCTGATGGTTGAGGGTGAGATGAACGAGGTCTCTGAGGAGGTTATGCTCGGCGCTATCAAGTACGCTCACGAGGCTATCAAGACCCACTGTGCTGCTCAGATTGAGCTCTCAAAGGAGCTGGGTAAGGATGTTAAGCGTGAGTACTGCCACGAGACTAACGACGAGGAGCTGCGTCAGACTATTATCACCGAGCTCTATGACAAGGCTTATGCTATCGCTACAAGCGGTACTATGAAGCACGAGCGTAGCGAGGCTTTCGAGGCTCTTGAGGCTGAGTTTGCCGCTCGTTACACTGAGGAGGAGCTTGAGGAGAAGGCTCCACTTATTCACAAGTACTTCCACGACGATGTACAGAAGATGGCTATGCGTAATATGATTCTCGATGAGGGTCTGCGCCTTGATGGCCGTAAGACAGACGAGATTCGTCCTATCTGGTGTGAGACTAACTACCTGCCTTGCGCTCACGGTTCAGCTATCTTTACTCGTGGTGAGACTCAGTCACTCTCTACTGTAACTCTCGGTACAAAGCTCGATGAGAAGATGTACGACGAGGTACTCATTCAGGGCTCTGAGCAGTTTACTCTCCACTACAACTTCCCTCCATTCTCAACAGGCGAGGCTCGCCCATCTCGTGGTGTAAGCCGTCGTGAGATTGGTCACGGTAACCTGGCTTGGCGTGCGCTGAAGCCTATGGTTCCGGTAGGTGAGCAGAATCCATACACTGTACGTGTAGTTTCTGATATTCTCGAGTCTAACGGCTCATCTTCTATGGCAACTGTTTGCGCAGGCTGTATGGCTCTGATGGATGCAGGTGTTAAGATTAAGAAGCCTGTATCAGGTATCGCTATGGGTCTTATCTCTGATAGCGCAACAGGTCGTTGGGCAGTGCTTTCAGATATCCTCGGCGATGAGGACCACCTCGGCGATATGGACTTCAAGGTTACAGGTACTCGTGACGGTATCACCGCAACTCAGATGGATATCAAGGTTGATGGTCTTTCATACGAGGTACTTGCAAAGGCTCTGGAGCAGGCTCGTTTGGGTCGCCTTCACATCCTTGACAAGATTTGCCAGACTATCGCAGAGCCACGTGAGGACTACAAGCCATTCGTTCCACGTATCGAGCAGATTCTGATTGACAAGGACTTCATCGGTGCTGTTATCGGTCCTGGTGGTAAGGTTATTCAGGAGATTCAGAAGACTACAGGTACTACTATCACCATTACCGAGACTGAGAAGAACGGTATTGTTGATGTATTCGGTCCTGATAAGGCAGCTATCGACGCAGCTATGGCTCGTATTAAGGGTATTGTTGCTGTTCCTGAGGTTGGCGAGCAGTACAACGGTACTATCAAGTCTATCGTTGCTTTCGGTGCATTCGTAGAGATTCTTCCTGGCAAGGAGGCTCTGCTCCACATCTCTGAGATCGACTACAAGCGCTTCGAGACTATGGAGGAGACCGGTCTGAAGGAGGGTGATAAGATTGACGTTAAGCTGATTGGTCTTGACTCAAAGACCGGCAAGCTTAAGCTCTCACACAAGGCACTTCTTCCAAAGCCTGAGGGTTGGGTAGAGCCAGAGCGTAAGCCTCGTGGTGACCGTCCTGAGCGTAAGGGTGGTAAGGATGGCGAGCGTCGTGAGCGTCGTCCACACAAGGAGTAATCTTTGTCAATAGTGTGCCTTGTGGCACATCACTATAAGAGACTGTATAACAGGGGGGGGGAGAAAAAAGGGTGAAAGAAAAAAGTATTTTACCGCAGATCTCTCCACAAGAGGATTAACCCTGTTATCAACTCCTCAAAAGAAGGCGTGTTCCAAAGAGTTATTGGACACGCCTTTTTAAGTTCTGACCTAAAAATGAAAAGATAACGATGAAAAAGTTTTGGACAATTTTCACCATTGCTTTAGTGGCGATGGCGTGTAGTGACAACAAGATTGATGACGAGAACACCATCCCTACACCAAGTGTAGATGAGCTCTGCTTCTTTGCATCTGCCGAGGATTTGACCCGTACATATCTCGAGGCCGATGGCGAGATTTATCACACCAAGTGGGTTGGTAATGAGAGCCTTACTGTAGTTTCGGAGTCAAACTCTTTTAAGTTTGCCAACTCTTTTGCTGCGCCAAACAAATTTACTTGCAATGCCGAGGGCGTTTCTGAGCTTGTGGGTAAGAGTGTTGAGATTGTTTATACAAAGAGTGGCGAGGCAGACGGAGATGTAGAGAGTGGTGCCGGTGCTGCGGGCATAAAGCTCTCGGCTGTGGTTACTCTTGAGAATGAGGGCGAGTATAAGCTCGATGTCGCTTGTGCATTTTTGCTCTACTCTTCATCTGTTGAGGTTACCTTTACCGCACAGAGCGAGCTCTTCTGTGAAGGTGGCGAGCTAAAGAGCAGTATGACCCTCCCCGCAGGAAACTCCGTCTTTGTGCCGATTGTAGCGGCATCTGCGGAGGCTGCGGAGTGTGAGTTGAGCTACACTTTGGGCAGCAGCGAGGCTGTTAATGTTACTATCAACCCATCTTACAACACCATTAACGATTTGGGCGTTCTCACACCGACAGAGTCGGAGAATCCTGAGGACCCAACCCCTGGCGAGCCTACCTCGACCACTATCTACCTCGTTCCAAATGAGGGATGGATGGCTGATGGTGCTTGGTTTGCGGCATACTTCTGGAATGAGGCAACAACTGCTGCAATAAAGCTCACTGATGAGAACTCTGACGGCATCTACGAGTGCGAGGCTCCTGCAGGTATGACAGGTATGCTCTTCTGCCGCATGAACCCTGCATATACAGAGTTTGCTTGGAACTCGGAGACCGAGACCGACCACGTATGGAATCAGACCACCGATACCGTTGTCGGCACTGTCCCTGCAAACTACTTCTACATCACCGCTTGGGATGCAGGCGAGTGGCACGAGGCGGGCTATGTTGTTCCAGAGACACCAAAGCAGACTATCTACCTCGTTCCAAATAGTGGTTGGAGTGCTGACGGTGCTTGGTTTGCGGCATATTTCTGGAATGACTCTTCATCAGGCGCAATCAAGATGGCTGACGACAATGCAGACGGCATCTATGAGTGCGAAATGCCTACAGGCATGACAGGTATGCTCTTCTGCCGCATGAACCCTGCATACACAGAGTTTGCGTGGAACTCGGAGACCGAGACCGACCACGTATGGAATCAGACCACCGACACCGTTGTCGGTACTGCCCCTGCAAATTACTTCTACATCACCACTTGGGATGCAGGAGAGTGGCACGAGGCGGGTTATGTTGTTCCTGACACCCCTGTAACTCCGTCAGGTAGCGACTTTGCCCTTGCAGGCTCGTTCAGCGAGTGGGGCAATGTGGCTATGGAGAACAATAACGGCATCTACTCGGCAAAGGGCGTGGCTATGGAGGCATACGCCGAGCTGAAGGTTAAGGATGCTGCAAGTTGGGATTTGAGCTTCGGTGCTGCAACTGTTGCCTATATGAACCCTGGCAACCATATCGTTGTTGCCGAGGGCGGCAACAATATCTCTATTACCGAGGCAGGTACTTACGATGTCTATTTTGACCACGCAAACCTGCTCCTCTATGTTGTCGCTACAGGTACTGACTACACCACAGCCCCTCTGCAAACAGAGAATGGCAAGGAGCCTGAGGTGGTTGAGCCTGAGGTTACCGACAATGTTGTCTATCTGAAGCCTAACAGCAACTGGATGGCAGATAATGCACGTTTTGCTGCCTACTTCTGGAATGATGGCGGTAATAGTTGGGTGAGCGCAACCGATAAGGATGGCGACGGAATTTACGAGATTTATATCCCTACAGGCTACGGCACAAACATCATCTTCTGCCGTATGAACCCAAGCACAACTGCCAATAATTGGACCAATAAGTGGGATCAGACTATCGACCTTACTATCCCTACCGACGGCAAAAACCTCTTTACCGTAAATGACGGCGAGTGGAATAATGCCAATGGCGTTTGGAGCACCAAATAACGGTCACAAGTACAACAAATAACCGGAGCGCAACAGCACTCCGGTTATTTTTTTGTCTGTAAAATGATAGTTCTTTGCACTATTGATTGTCAAAAGTATGCAAGTGCGATGCATCCTGAAATAGACACGGATGGGACATACTTCTGTATTTCCCATTCGGGACTATGATGGATGTGGCACAGGTGCGTGCTTTTCACGATAAAACCCATTTTGTCGTCAAAAGGTAGTAGTAGGTGTGCATCGTGCAAAAAAGCAACGGCGGATAGTACTAAAACGTACAGCCGCCGTTGGTTTTTAAGGGATGTGCAGCTAATGCCGTATTTTCACGGCAAATTTGTCGTCAGAGCGTGTTAGAGATGGTGCATCGTGCAAAAAAATTAGTGGCGGATAGTACAAAACGTACAGCCACCACTAATTTTTAAGGGATGTGCCATATATGACACGCTATCACGACAAATGCACGACTAAATTTTATTAAGTGCATCAAATCCCTTACCATACACACCCATAACCGACCCAATAGTAATAAAGGCATCAGGATCTACGGTCTGGGCGATTTTGAGGATGGTTGGGGTGTCGCGCTTACGGCAAACGACCATTACGATATTATGGCTATGCTTGGTGTACCAGCCCTTGGCATCGAGGACGGTTGCACCACGATGTGCGATATTATTCATAGCATCTGCCATAGCCTGATAGTCCTGGCAGACAATCATAATCTGGTTTGACTGCTGGTTACCTGTCATCAGCATATCCACGACATAGCTAAATACGGCGGTCATAACAAAACCGTAGATAACGCCATCGATACCGATATTTGCAGAGGCAGGGAGCAGGATTGCCGAGCCGATAATTACAGAGTCGATAGAGCGGACAATCTTACCGTAAGAGACTGTGCGATACTTATTTATAATCATCGCAACGATATCTACGCCACCTGTACTTCCGCCCTGTGCGAAGCTCATTGCCACACCCACGCCGGAGAAGATACCGCCGAGGATTGTTGAGAGCAGGCGGTTATCGAGGTTAAAGATATCGATTATTGTTCCGTCAGCTTGGGTAAACAGAGCCTGCATTGTGGACATTGCAAAGGAGAGCATACAGACGCAAAATATGGTCTTAATACCGAACTTCCAACCCACTATAAAGCCCGCAATAAGCAGCAGTATAGCATTGATAATGAAGACCATAACACCGATACTAATTGCTCCGTCTGTAGCGTAGTAGATAAGCAGTGAGAGTCCTGATGCTCCGCCACCCATACACTTTGCCGGCAGGATACAACCGATCCAACCAAAGGCGTAACAAAACATACCGACAGTCATCAGCAGATACTCCTTAGCGACTGTAAAAACGCTTGATTTGCCTAACTCAATCATATCAAAATGGGATTACTAATGTTGCAAAGGTACAAATTTTTTGCCTTGATATACACTTTTTTCCAATAATCTTTTCTCAAGCATCATCCATAGGGTCTCATTTCGCACCAAACCCCAGTTTCTGCCGTAGTGATAACGCGGTGGCGCCTCGCTGGCAAAGCGCTCCACAACAATATCGGGGCGCAGGCGGGAGAGTATCTCCGAGAAGAGCTCGATATACTGCTCGACTGTCCAAAAACGGAACTGTTCAGGTGCTCTGTCGTACTGCTCCGCCATAGTCGTTCCACGAAAGACCTGCAGCTGGTGAAACTTAACCGTTGTCAGCGGCAGAGTGTTGATAATATCCGTCTGGGCTATCAGCTCCTCATCACTCTGACCGGGCAGACCGAGGATAAAGTGGGCGCCACAATGGATACCGCGCTCGGCGGTCATTCGCACAGCGCGCTCGGCCGTAGCGAAGTCGTGTCCACGATTGACCGAGGCGAGCACAGCGTCGTTACAACTCTCAATGCCATACTCAAGGGTAACATAGTGGTTCTGTGCCAGCGAAGCGAAGTAGTCGAGTTTCTGCTCATCCACACAATCGGGGCGAGTGCCGACAACAATACCTGCAACAAGCGGATTGGCAAGCGCCTCATCATAGAGCGCACGTAGCTGCTCAAGTGGTGCGTAAGTATTTGAAAATGACTGGAAATATGCCAGATAGCGGGTCGCTGTACGATAGCGACGACGGTGAAACTCTATGCCCTCGGCAATCTGCTCCGTAACGCTCTTTGTCGGCTGGCAGTAGGAGGGGGTAAAGGCGGAGTTATTGCAGAATGTGCAACCACCCGTAGATATTGACCCGTCACGATTGGGGCAGGTAAAGCCCGCATTGACCGCAACCTTCTGCACACGACTGCCGAACAATCGCCTGAAATATGCAGCGTAGCTGTTGTATGGTCTATCATCTCCCCAAACGTACATAGTACAAAAGTAGGTAGTTTTTTGTAATTTTTGCAACAAATTTGTATATTTGTGTGCTAAACACTCTTTCGCTATGGAGAAAAAACTCGAAATCGGTTACTACAAGTACACTATCGACCAGTTGCCAGCTGCCGACAGAGAGCTCGTTGCAGAGGCACAAGAGGCCTTAAAGAAGGCTTATCCCAAATATTCGGGCTTCAGCGTAGGTGCCGCCGTACGCCTTGCCAGCGGGAAAATCCTCCACGGTGCCAACTCCGAGAGCGAGGTATTCCCTTCGGGCATCTGTGCCGAGCGCAGCGTGCTCTACTATGCCGAGGCGATACACGCTTCCGACCCCATTGTGGCCCTTGCCATAGCCTCAGACCCATCTGAGCGCGAGTGCTACCCTTGTGGTGCCTGCCGTCAGGTTATTCTCGATGTGCAGCGTCGCCAAGGCACACCTATACGTCTGATTATGAGCGGCAACGGCACGGCGTCTATTGTCGATAATGCCGAGGCACTGCTGCCATTTACATTCCAATTATAGAATATGTTTAATCCAAACGATATACTATTTGAAGACAACCACCTGATTGTGGTAAATAAGCGTTGCGGCGACCTTGTACAGCCCGACCCAAATGGCGATTCGGCGCTTGAGAATGAGATAAAGGCATTTATCAAGGTGCGCGACAACAAACCTTTTGATGTCTTTTTGGGTGTGGTGCACCGTATAGACCGCCCCGTAAGTGGCGTGGTACTCTTTGCCAAGACCTCAAAGGCTCTCTCGCGTATGAATGAGATGATTCGCCGTGGCGAGATCTCTAAAAAGTATTGGGCAGTGGTTGAAAATCGTCCTCAGACAGAGAGTGGCGAGCTTGTGCACTACATTCTGCGTGACGGCAAGAGCAACCGTTCATACTGCTACAACACCCCAAAGGGTGATGCCAAGCGTGCCGTATTGCGCTATGCTGTCCTCGGCTGCTCTGACCGCTATACCCTTGTGGAGGTGGAGCTGCTGACAGGTCGTCACCACCAGATACGCGCACAGCTCTCAAAGATTGGCTGTCCGATAAAGGGCGATCTTAAGTATGGTGCAAAGCGTTCAAATCCGAATGGTGGCATATCGCTCCACTCGCGCAGCATGTCATTTATCCACCCTGTACGCAAAGAGAGCATAACTATCGAGGCACCTGTGCCTACAGATGACAACCTCTGGCTCTTCTTCGCACAATCTCAAGCAGGACTGTAGTATGAGGGCGGTAGTTCAGCGAGTGAAGAGCGCCTCTGTCGATATTGCAGGGCAGAGGGTGGCGGAGATTGAACACGGAGTGCTCATTCTGCTCGGTGTGGAGGCAGCTGATACGGCGGAGGATATCGAGTGGCTTGTGGGTAAAATCTCGCGTCTGAGAATATTTGACGACCAAAATGGCGTGATGAATCTCGACATCAACCAAGTAGGTGGTCGTGCGCTTGTGGTGAGTCAATTTACCCTCTACGCCTCAACAAAAAAAGGTAACCGCCCATCCTATATCCGTTCTGCTCCCGAGCCTATTTCGCGCCCGATGTATGAGCAGTTTGTAGAGAAGTTATCGCAGGCTCTCGGCTCAAGAGTCCCTACCGGTGAGTTTGGTGCCGATATGCAGGTATCACTCGTAAATGATGGGCCTGTAACAATCTGTATAGATACCAAAAACAAAGAGTAACCTATATGAAACGCTTTCTAACCTTAGTGGCTGTAGTACTATCTTTCGCAGCCACACAGACCGCAAGGGCGTGGAACAACATCGGCCATGCCACTATTGCTGTTATTGCCGAGAGGCACCTGACCGATGAGGCGAAGGAGAAGTGTCGCGCCTACCTTAAGCACAACCTGCCATACTACGCCTCGTGGATGGACTATTGGCGTAACTGCCCCGGCTTTGAGGAGACTCACTATTGGCACGGCGTACCTGTAGATGAGAAGAACAAGCAGGTTAAGGGCGAGACCCGCAATGCAGCTTATCAGATTAACCGTATCTGCAAGCAGATGCGTAAGTACCACAAACTCAAGGACTCCATTGTCGCCGACAACCTCAAATATCTAATTCACATGGTGGGCGATATGCACTGCCCTGTACACACAAAGTATAGCGTCAATGAGCCGGACCTCAAGCAGCGCTCTGTAAAGATGAAGGGCAAGAAGATGGGCTTCCACTCCTTCTGGGATGCCTCTGTAGGCTACTACAACAAGGGTCTTAAGTGCGACCAGATTGCCGAGAAGTACGACACCCTCTGTGGCGCAGAGATTGCTGCGATTTGCGAAGGCAATGCGAACGATTGGGCGGCTGTCAATGCGGTTGAGATGCGCGAAATTTATACCCTGCTGCCTATGCACAGCGAGGTTACTGAGGTGTCGGAGCAGAACCACGCCCGCATGAAGGAGATTGCCATGCAGCAGGCTCTGCGTGGAGGATACAGATTAGCAAAAGTGTTGAACGAAATTTTCTCAAAATAGGCTATTATGAAACGATATATAGTATTGATGATCTGTCTGTTAGGTATCAGTACCGCCTCTGCGTGGAATAAGTTTGCACAGCAGTGCATCGCCACACTCGCAGAGCAAAATCTAACCGAAAAGGCAAAGAGTGAGACAACAAAGATTCTCGGTGGCGACCTTGCTTCAGGTGCGTGGTGGCTCCAGACAATAGCAAAGGATGAGGCTACAAAGCATACTGCACATTGGCACTATATCAAGGTTACTGCCGACCTTAAATCAAAGACCGACTCTCAAAATGATGGCGTAGTGCAGATTGAGAGGTGCATAGACATCCTGACAAACCGCGCTGAGCATAGCGATTCTACGGTTGTGGCAGCACTGAAGAGCGTTATCCACCTTGTGGCCGATATGCACAATCTCGCCCACGTGCGCATCGAGAACATTCCTCACTCTCGCCGCAACTTCCAGTTCCAAATATCGAACGGTTTTTCGGGTAAGAAGGCGGCCCTTGCAACATCCTCTTGGCGCAAGTTCTGGGATTCAAATATCATCAACCGCCACGCGACATACACGCCACAGCTCTTTGCTGACGACCTTCAGACCTGCTACGGCGCTGATAAGGAGCGATTTAGCAAGGGTGATGTTCGCCATTGGGCGGCAGATATGGCTCGTCTTGCTGCTCCGCTCTACAAGTGGGCACAGCCGGATATGATTATGTCGCGCGAGCAGCACAACCGCCTTGAGCCTATGAATGACAAGACAATGGCCCGCGCAGGTTATCGCCTCGCTGCCCTACTGAACGACATATTTAAGTAGCCTTACGCCTTGTGGCAGAGATAATCCTACGACCGATTATACTCCCCGCCACAACAAAGACTACACCTGTAAATATTAAGGCCGCGCCAATGATATTGGTGCGGTCTATTATATCCTGCCCTCGTAGTAGCGACAGTCCGGCCGCCACAACGGGTTGCAGATAGCGATAGAGGGCCGTATGGAGAGCCGTCAGATGTGACGAGCCGACATAGAGCAACCACATCGGCAGCACCGTACCCAAAAAGATGACATAGAGCAGCTCCAAGAGCGGAATAAGTGGTAGTTTCAACGGATTTATCCCCGCAATTTCACTCCAGAAGAATGGTGCTGCCATAACAAAGCCGATGATGTAGTACCACCCCATTATCGTCAGCTCGCCATACTTGCGCAACTGACTGCGTATCAGCACCGTATTTGCCGCTATCGCCACCACCGCACAGAGGACAAGGGCATTTCCAAACGCCTCATCTGCCGTGCCGAGCAGGTTTTTACCTCTATCCATCAGTAACACCAACGCGCCACTCATTGCAACGATTGCACCAATCGCCTTTACCTTCGACACCCTCTGCGGCGCAACAATGTGGGCAACTATCAGCGTAAAGACAGGCCCGAGCGTGGCGATTGTCGAGGCATCTATCGGGCTTGTCTTTGATGCTCCCCACAGCAGCATATACATCCAGCCGTAGATGACAAGCAGTGCCACGATAAATATCGTTCCGAAATCCTCAACCGTAATTCTGTATGAGCGGCGTGAGAAGAGTGCAAAGGGGATAAAAAAGGCTGCCGCAACCGCCACCTGAAGCATAAAAATCTGCTGAAAGCTAAGATAGTACTCCGTCAGCGAGACGTAGAACGAAAAGTTGGCACCGAACAGAATATTCGATGCCACCAACGCCATATTGTACTTCACCTTGCCCACAACCCTCTGCGGGCAAGAATTAAGCCAGGTTTAGGGATGTTCTATAAATTAGTAAAAAGTTATTCGCTGTTGATAGATTCTTTTCGATCGCCTTTGATTTTATAAAACCTACCTTAGAATTTTGCTACAGGGAGAATCTCGTAAAAAGAGTACTTATTCTTTTTCCCCGAGCCGACCCACCCTTCTCTATAAGTGGCCCAGTACTTGAAACTCTTTTTATCTACTTCGGTCGAAGAACCGTAAAACTCTTCTGCCTTGACTGTCTGGTATTTATATTCACGATTGTCCAAAATATTTCTTGACTCTATCGCGACATTGATTTTATCTCTATGCATCCATATTCTCTTCAACTCATTGATTGCAGGAAGATACCAACCGCTACCCAACGCTCCGCAAGCAGCAAAGAGAGGATAACTTGTACGCCAACCCTCAACGCCTTGGATTATCTGCATATTCATCTCGCCGTCATCCTCATTTGTAGCCCCGACAAACTTCATTTTAGACTTTGGTCGCAACCAATAGTCGTTATCAAAAATCTTCGTTAGATAGACAATCTTACCGTGCATACCATCTGCACTAACCTCAAAGACTACGCCCTGCTTGCCATTCTCACAGTAGTAGTCGCCTACTGCATACGGGCCTTGAGTTGTCTCTATCTGATCTCCAAATCGACAAACAGCGCGTGCGCGAAATATTGAGTTGTTCCCACATTCATAGTTTTTATACTCCTCCGAACTAACATACCCTTTTCTCCCAGAGCCAGCATAATAACCAGAGCCAATCTCTACACCATAAGTTTTAAGGGTTGTGTTAATTGCATCCTTTACTGTACCTTTCACGGCAAGTAGCTTAAGAGCCGACGAACTTGGCAACTCCCAGCCAGCACCAAGACTTTGACACCAAGAAGACAACTTAGAAGGTAAACTCTCCTTTGACTCGGTCAGACTCACTATACCTCCATTACGACCACTCTTATCAACATAGAAGACGACACCTTGCTTGCCATTCTCATTGTAGAAATCACCGACTTTGTATGGAGAACAGGTCTGTGGCAAATTATTAAACTCTCTCAGCTCTACCGATTTAGAGAACGAGGCTACTGCACGAACGTAGTTACAATCATTGAGATTTCGCCATATTGCTTGGCCATGTCCCATCCCAACGACATATGCATTATATGAAGTATTCACATATCTATCTTGGTTTGAAGACCAATAGAGATTTGAGCCCAACTTTGTCGAGAGTCTTTTATCTATCGTAGCTTTATTCTTATAGATAGTAGCAAGCTCATCTTTTGTCGGTAAATACCAACTATCTCCAAGCGCCATACACCATGCACTTGCCGGATGGGTAGTTTTTGTAGAGTGGATAAGTTTACTCTTTGACTGCGCAACACTCACCGCCTTGCCGCTATAGCCATCCTCTCCAACCTCAAAGACAACGCCCTTCACGCCGTTGATGGTAACTATATCGCCAACTTTGTACGGTTTGACATCAGCGGTGGTTACTGTTGATGTCAGCACTGCGATTTCTCCGCGATAGCCCGTCTTATCGACCTCCATAACCACGCCTTTGACCCCATCAACGTCGTAGAAGTCGCCAACTTTATATGGGCCTTTGGTACCCTTATGCAGAACAATGTCGAGATTTACGCTCTTATCTTGTACGACCGTAATCTGCTCTGTATGTGTACTATAGCCCTCTTTGGTGATGGTAATTGTATGCTGACCGATAATCAGATTATCGAGCGAAATCGGTGTTCTTCCGACCAATTTGCCATCCACCGCAACATCCGCCATAGCGGGGGTTGTTGTCACCACTACACCGCCCATAATCGCAGTTGGTGCTTCGAGGTTATAGACCTGATATGCAGGGGTTGCCGAGATACTCTTGGCCAGAGTTGTTGTACGATGTCCCGCCTTGCGAGCCTCGAAGATATAGGCACCTGTTGCGAGGCGACCACTCCACTTTGTTGTCCCCTTTTTCTCGCCATTAACCCAAATCTCTGCGCCATTAAAGGCGTTGATTGTAACATTGGCAAAGTCTGCCGAGAGGGTCGGATTGTAAGATGTAATTTTATTGTCAGAGATTGTTACCACAGCTGTATGGGCATCGTATAACTCCTTGACAATCTTTACCGTATGCTCTCCGCTTGAGAGTTTGCCACTCTTTACGGGTGCTGTGCCGATAAGCTGGTTATCAACAAACACCGCCGCACCCTCAAGCTGCGAACTTTTGACCTCCAACCAGCCGTAGGCAGGGTCAAGATTGATGCTCTTTTCGACCTTCGCACCTGCGACAGTAAATGTTCCCGTCGCATCGTGGTAATCCTTTGCCGATATCGAGTAGCTGTAACCGCCACTCTCAAGCACCGTCGTCACCACGCCATCCTGCGGAGTGTAGAGTTTGCCGTCGATAAGCACAACGGCACTCTTCGGCTCGACCACAAAGACCACAAACTGCGGCTTTGACGCCTCAACATTGACATTCTGACGGAAGAAAATATTGCTCTTATTGACCGCAATTTTCTGCTCGTATCGCTGGTTGCCATACTCCAAACGCAGCGTGTGGTCGCCAACCATAACCTCTGCGATTGTAAGCGATAAGTTATTGTTTGTCTGACCTTTATAGTTGTTATCAAGATAGACATCCGCACCCGCAACATTGCTATTTACAACTATCGAGAAGCTCTGATTCAGATAGGCCTCAATGTAGTACTCCTTGTTCGGCTCAAGGTTTAGCGACACCTCATTCGACTCGCCAAACTCTGGGTGGTAGAGGTAGAAACGACTCTGCGCCTTTGCCGTCATCTCGATAATCAATCCCGTGTCATAATCGGCCGTTCTGCACTTTGTCAGCTGATTGTTGGTGGCAATCTTGACCTCAATCTGGTCAATCTCCGCCCTTGTCATACGGTTAATCTTCATCTTAATTCGGGCACAAGGGCGACGTGAGCTATCGACCATAATCTCATCCACACCAACTCCTGTAAGCATATCAACCTGCACCGGGCGGAAAGATTTTTGGTCAATAACAATGCTCTTCTCCGCCTGCGCCGCGACAGAAAAAGATACAAATAGTATGGAAAGGAGTGCAAGTAGTCTCTTCATTGTTGCTAAAATTTACACAAAGATACTATTTTTTTGATTTTGACAAGGTTAAAGTTACACAATTTTGGCGTCAGAGCGTGTTAGAGATGGTACATCGTGATATATACACGGATGGGACATACTCCTGTATTTCCCATTCGGGGATATGAGCGATATGCCGCAAGTTTGTACTACGTTCAATCTATGCACTATTTTATCGTCAAAAGTGCGTAGCTGTGGTGCATCGTGATATATACACGGATGGGACATACTCCTGTATTTCCCATTCGGGGATATGAGCGATGTGCCGCAAGTTTGTACTACGTTCAATCTATGCACTATTTTATCGTCAAAAGTGCGTAGCTGTGGTGCATCGTGATATATACACGGATGGGACATACTGCGGTATTTCCCATTCGGGGATATGAGGGATGTGCCGCAGATGCGTGCTTTTCACGATAAAATCAAGGACGAATAATATTAACCTCACACCCCTCTCCAAAGGCAATAATCGAGCTCGGCTGCCCGGTTGGGCGACCCTGAAAGCGAGGATTTACGACAAAATCGACACCCTCAAGAATCTCTTTAGAGATTTCGGCGACCTTCTTCGGGGTCTTCTCGCCGGAGATGTTTGCCGAGGTTGAGACGATAGGTTTGCCGAACTTGTAGAGCAGTTTTTGGCAAAACTCGTGGTTAGGCACACGCACACCGAGGGTTCCCTCCTCCGGGATAAGGTTTGCCGCCACGCCCGATGCCCCCGGAAGGATAAGGGTGAGTGGTTTTGTCGCCATCTCCATCACCTCAAAGGCGATACCCGGAGCTTTATTGACATAGCGGACAACCATATCGGCATCCTTACAGAGGACAAGCATCGACTTTTTGTCGGCACTCCTCTTAAGGTCATAAATCTTCTGCACCGCCTCGGCATTTGTCGCATCGCAACCAATGCCCCAAACGGTATCTGTGGGGTACAATATTATTCCGCCACTACGCAGCACCTCAAGTGCAAGAGCTATTTCTCGATCCATAGTATTAGTCAGTAATTATTCACTGCAAATATAGCTATTATCACCAATTAAAACAAAAAAAGTCCCGCCTTAGCAGGACTTATACTACCAGGTATAACTGACACCGATTTTATGACCTATATCCCAGCCCAAAAATATTCCGCCTTGAACGTGTAGCGATGCGGTAAGGTCTATCGATTTGCCATTTTTTAGTCGCACAGCAATACCTGCTAAAGGTTCGACACACCATCCACCCCATTGCACCTTATCATCATCGACCAAAGCTGCACCGCCTATATTTAGTGCAATGACTGGTGTAAGTCTGCGATCGAGGATATTACATCTTATATGTGCATATATAGGAATGAAGGTCTTTAAGTCTGTTTTTTGGTCAGCTGCTAGTTTTTCCCACTTAAAATCAACACCAACGCCACCACCAAGCATAAAATATGGATTGAATGCAAAGCCATTTATCAAATCAATTTCGACTCCATATTCCGAATATGGACTCCCTGCATCTGGATTCCACATCACAAAACTCGTCTTGATAGTTCCAAAACGACCACGATCACCATAGCGATGCTCTTTCTGCAGTTTAGGATTTGATGCGAATGAAAAGTGCGCGCAGAGTATTAATAATAATAAACTTATCGATCTTTTCATAACGTCCTCTTTTATTCAAAGAAAATATAACTAAACATATAGTTATAATTAAAACTTTTACCGCTATGAATCATATCTATTAAATACCAGCCATCACTTGTTCCTCCCCACCCGAAGTTGCAGTGTATATAATAATCATGTTTATTTTTTGTTGAGTCTTCATTTTTCATATAGCCATCAACAACCCAAGAATGTCCCTCGAGACCATCTGCTGCAGATATAAATACAGGTTTATTCGCATTTATGCTATTTACTATCTCTTTCAATCGTTTAGCTTTGCTACCCCATAACTTCCACGCACTAACATTATATAGCAAATCTTTCTTAAGGTATGATTGTACCTCAGATGGCAAGGCTACTCCGCTTCCATTGTCTTTTTCCCTATATGATACACCTATGCCATCTGCTATATCTTTTGCAAATATTGCAATGTCTTTTTCGATAGTACTAATGCTTATATCATTGGAATTCTCTTCTACACTACTACTCCTATACGACCTAATATGCCTCCAATATATATCATTAACTCCGAAAAACCACACAAGGTCTCTATTCGCAAAATATGCAAGAATCTGAGCAGATGCAATAACAGTACACCCAATAGGGCAATTCCCGCCATTTTTGGATTGTGTCGTTACTAAATTATTAAATGGTTCCAACTGATCCCATGTCGTAAAAATAAGAGGACCTTTTTGATCAAGAGCTACATTATTAACTACATTCATATCATTCAAATCCTCTGTAGTATCTACATAAAGTTCTGGTTGGTATGTTTTATTATACAAGTATGAACACAATAAATTATTTGCGAATGTATTTTGATTAGCATTACCAACACTCCATCCTTCCCAATTTTCATCACAAGTTGTTTCTGTGCTATCATCAGGTAATGTAGACTGCCATCCTCCTGTACCATCAGACATTATCTGTTCTGTAGAAATTGTACCACTATCTGTTATTGCCAATAGTTGAAGTGGAGTATTACTATCCCCATCAATATCCTCATCCAATTTATTATCATCTTCATCAAAGCGTGGGATAAGTAGAGAATAACCTAAACTATCCTTGAAATTAACAAAAACAAGTCCCAAAGAGTCTGGATGAATAAAAAGAGAATCATTCACACGTGAAAATTGCGACCCAAACAACTCTTGAAATGTCACTACTCCTACATTTTCAATTTCTCTGATACTACCCCTTGTGATAGGATCAATCCTCTTCAATACATCCTGTACAACTCTCTTAGCACACTCTTCTATTCCACAAGTTGTTTGATTTTTTCGTTCTATTGGCATTTCTATGACTGCACAATACTCTTTTGTACAAGACGTCAAACACGCTGCAAACATTAAAAACAGAAGTAAAAATCTCTTCATGACATCAACATTTTTCTAATTACACTATAAAGAATTGGCTACATCTGTTACAAATTTATAAAAACTAAATAAAAAATCCAAATTTTTTCATAACTTTGCCGATTAGAAATCAAAAAACAAAAACAATAATATTATGGGAAGAGCTTTTGAGTATCGTAAAGCGCGTAAGATGAAGCGTTGGGGTCACATGGCTCGCGTCTTCACTAAGATTGGTAAGGAGATTGAGATTGCAGTTAAGGCAGGTGGTGCAGATCCATCAGCAAACACTCGTCTGCGTATCCTTATGCAGAATGCAAAGGCTGAGAATATGCCTAAGGAGAATGTTGAGCGTGCAATTAAGCGTGCAACCGATAAGGATGCAGCTGATTACAAGGAGGTTGTATATGAGGGTTATGGTCCTCACGGCGTAGCATTCCTCGTAGAGACTGCTACTGACAATACAAACCGTACTGTAGCGAGCGTTCGTATGTATTTCAACAAGTGCGGCGGTAGCCTCGGTAACTCAGGTAGCGTGGCATTTATGTTTGAGCACAAGTGTGTATTCAAGTTCAAGGCTACTGAGGGTGTAGATCCGGAGGAGCTCGAGCTCGAGATGATCGACTTAGGTGTAGATGAGTTCTACGCTGAGGAGGACGGCATTACTGTATATGCTGCATACGAGTCATTCGGTGCTATTCAGAAGTGGCTTGACGATCAGGGCTATGAGATTGTTTCAGGTGAGAGCGTACGCATACCAACCGACACCAAGGAGCTCGATGCAGAGGCTCGCGAGGCTGTTGAGAAGCTCGTTGAGAAGCTTGAGGAGGATGACGATGTGGTAAACGTTTACCACACTATGGCTGAGGTTGAGGAGGAGTAGTCCAAGACTGACATAAAGCAAAAAAAGGGAGGCGATTGCCTCCCTTTTTTACTTCGTTACATTACGGAACGGTAACTTGAGCACCCCGAAGAAGGCCTCGCCAAAGATTCCGCTTGACATCTTCGATGTGCCGGCGAAGCGGTCGATAAAGATAATCGACTCCTCGGCAATCTTAAAGCCGTGCTTCCATGCGGTATATTTCATCTCTATCTGAAAACCGTAGCCAACCATCTGCACGCGGTCAAGGTTAATTCTCTTGAGCACCTCCGCCTTATAGCCCACAAAACCCGCGGTGGCATCACAGACAGGCATACCCGTTACAATCTTCACATATTTTGATGCAAAGTAGCTCATCAGCAGGCGCGAGAGTGGCCAATTCACCACATTCACACCGCGCACATATCTCGAACCGATAACCACATCGGCATCACTCTCAAGGCGCGATGCAAGGCGCAACAAATCATCAGGGTTATGCGAAAAGTCGCAATCCATCTCGAAGATAAGGTCGTAGCCCGCATCAAGTGCCCACTTAAAGCCTGCGATATATGCCGTTCCCAAGCCGAGCTTACCGCTACGACATATCAGATTGATACGCTCCGGGCAGCTCTTCTGGCGCTCGCGGATAATATCTGCCGTACCGTCGGGCGAGCCATCATCGACAAAGAGCATATTGAACTCGCCATCGAGCGAGAGCACCTTGTCAATCATCGCCGAGACATTCTCCTTCTCGTTATAGGTCGGAATAATTACAAGTTTTCTCATATCACATCATTTTTTCAAATTCTCTCTTACCAAGCAGATAGCGCAGCACTATCATACCTTTATATATATAACGCGACTCGCACTTTGCTCCGCTACGAATCTGCCTTCGCTCCGCTGCAAGGCGATGGTGCCAACGGATAAAATCTCTCCACGCCGCAAAGAGTGCCCTTGTCCCCTCTTTATCGCCCTTCAGAGCATAACTCAACGCCGCTGCAAGGTCAAGCGCGGGGCGAACAAGAGCAACAACCAACCGCTGCATAGGCGTTGCACAGCGGAAGAGCATAGCCAAGTTATTTCGGTGGTTAAAAAATATCTTCCTCGGCGAATTTGTCTGCAAAGTCCCGCCGCCCAAGTGATAGACCGCACTACGCGGCTCGACCATAACCTTCCACCCAGCAAGCTGCATACGCCAGCACAGGTCAATCTCCTCCATATGGGCAAAGAACTCACCGCAAAGCCCCCCAAGCGACTGATAGACTTCTCGCCTTACGCAAAATGCCGCACCACTGACCCAAAAGACCTCTCGGCAGTCATCATACTGCCCCCTATCAACCTCTGTTGTAGATAGTATGCGACCGCGACAGAACGGGTAACCCAAGTAGTCGATAAAGCCACCCGCAGCCCCTGCATACTCAAACTTCGTTGGCTCCTCAACGCTCAAAATCTTCGGGCCCACAACCGCCACAGAGCTATCCCTCTCAAGCACCTGAACAAGCGGGGCAAGCCACCCCTTCGGCGTCTTGACATCCGAGTTAAGCAGCACGCAACAGTCATAGTCCGCAAGGGCTGCAAGTGCCCTGTTATACCCCTCGGCAAAGCCGTAGTTTTTACCAAGAACTATCTTTTTTACCGTAGCAAACTCTCTATCCAACAGAGCCAATGAGCCATCTGTCGAGCCATTATCGGCAACGACAATATCTGCCCCCTCTGTACCATCAATAACTGACGGCAAAAAGCGACGCAGATGCTCCTCTCCGTTATAATTGAGTATAACTACAGCCGTTCTCATTCTCTACACACCTTTTCTATAGTAAACCGCCTCGCCCGTTACAGGGTCAGGTCTATACTTCCAACGACGATGCGACCACATCCAACGTGCCGGGTCGCGCTCTATATCCTGCTCCAACAATCGAACATAGCGCTCGGTAATCTCGTGCTTCTCCACAGGCTCCTGGCCATCGTGCACTAAAATAACATCACACTCATAACGACCGGCACCCTTTCGCTTCATACTGAAATAGACAACCGGCAACGAAAACTTTGTCGCCAACTGCTCGCCACCCTCAAAGAAGAGGGTCGGACGGTTGAGGAAGTTATACCAATGCACATCCCCCTTTGGCGGCGCATTCTGGTCGGATGCCATACCGAGCAACATCGGCTTGCCATTCACTCCCGACTCTTTGTGCTCGATAAAGTAGCGCAAGTAGCGGCTACTCGGCACAGGGATAACATCCTCAAATGTGCGCAGATGCAGAAACAGCTCATCCCACGCCTTATTTGACAGCGGATGATATGCTCCAATCTCACAATAGCCCGGCAGATGGAGGCAGACAAACTGCGCATACTCCCACACCCCGTAATGCGAGGCGAGGATGACGACGTGTCTATCCTTCAACGTCTGGCGCACATGGTCTGCAATGTTAAACTTTACAGCATCGCGTCGCTGCTCCTCTGTAATGCCAGCCATAGACATCGTCGTAATGATAATCTCCGCAAAGTGGCGGTAAAACTCATTACAGATACCCTCAATCTCCTCACGACTCTTTTCAGGGAAAGAGTCAGAGAGTTGCTTGAGTATCAAACCTCGACGATACCCCACCAAATAGCGCACAACGACGTATATAAATGGAGCGATACATCCATATTGGGCCCAATAGGGCAAAATTGCTATCGAACGACACAACAGCCACAAGCACCTCGCACCCAAACCCAATTCAGGCTTTGTGTTCTTCATAGTATTTTAGAGTCAGTAGTTAGTTTATGGTATCTATATCCTATTTTTGTCTATATATCGGCTCGCCCGTCACGGGGTCAGGATAATATTTCCAGCGACGATGCGACCACATCCAGTGTGCAGGCTCACGCTCTATATCGCGCTCCAGCTGTCGTACATATCGCTCGGTTATCTCATGTTTCTCTACCTTTTCATCGCCATCATAGAGCAACGTCACCTCTCCCTTATACCTCCCGGGGCTGATGTAACTCATACCCAAATAGAGCACGGGAAGGTGAAACTTCAGTGCCAGCTGCTCGCCACCCTCAAAGAAGAGTGTCGGGCGGTTAAGGAAGTTATACCAATGCACATCCCCCTTTGGAGCGGCATTTTGGTCGGCAATAAGCCCCATCAACATTCGCTTGCCATCTATCCCACTCTGACGATGCTCCAAGTAGAAACGTATCAGCTGACTACTCGGCACGGGCAGTCCATCCTCGCTATAGCGCAGATGGTAGTATAGTTCATCCCACACCTTGCTCGATAGCGGATGGTAGGCAAAGAGCATCTTATGCCCATCAAACGGCAGTCCCGAAAATTGTGCATACTCCCAGAAGTTATGGTGCGACGAGAGATATACAAAATCTCGACCCTCCACAACCTTTTTAATATGCTCAGGAACTGTCAGTTCAAGCGCCTCAAGGCGTTGGCTGCTCTTCATACCCGCAAGGGTTGCCGTTCCTATAAAGGTCTGGGCAAGGAAGTGGTAGTAGTCGTTGCAGATTTTTGCAATCTCCTCCTCTCTCTTGTCGGGGAATGAGCCCTCAAGTTGGTGGATAATCAGCGAGCGACGATAGCGCGCCACATATCTCAACAAAAAGTAGATAAGATTGCCCAAACAGCCATACTGAAACCAATGAGGCGTAATAGCCACAGCACGACACAGTATCCACAGCAGTCGTGCACCAAAACTCATCTTGGTATCTTTATAGCTACTCATTCTCCTCTATCTCCTCCTCTGAATCAGTTGTTCTGCTCTTAAGCCCCTTACCTGCAAGCACAATGACAAACTCGCCCTTGGGTTGCTGTGACTTAAAGTGTGCAATAACCTCGGCAAGCGTACCACGCACGGTCTGCTCAAACTTCTTTGTCAGCTCACGCGACACTGCCACCCTGCGCTCAGGGCCAAAGACCTCGGCAAGCTGCTCAAGGCACTTTACAACACGAAACGGAGATTCGTAAAATATTATTGTTCTGCTCTCCTCAGCAAGCTCCGCCAATCGCTTCATTCGACCCTTCTTCTGCGGCAAAAAGCCCTCAAAGCAGAAGCGGTCGCACGGAAATCCACTCTGCACAAGAGCCGGAATACAAGCCGTAGCACCAGGGAGTGTCTCTACCTCAATACCCTCCTCAACGCAGGTGCGCACAAGCAGAAAACCGGGGTCAGAGATGCCCGGCGTACCCGCATCGGATATAAGCGCCACATTCTTGCCAGCCTCAATAGCCTCGGCAACGGCGCGCACCGTAGCGTGCTCATTAAACTTATGGTGCGAGCGCAACGGCTTCTCGATATTGAGGTGCTTAAGGAGCACCGACGAGGTGCGAGTATCCTCGGCAAGGATAAAATCGACCTCTTCCAAGACGCGTATCGCACGGAGCGTAATATCTTCAAGGTTTCCTATCGGAGTAGGAACAATATACAATTTAGCCATTCTAACCAAGTTTACGCTGTAACAAGTCCATCATCAACTTCGCACCCTCAGAAGATGGGCGCCATGCAAAATTCTCGGCAATGTAGATTATGCAGTCGTCAAGGTTGTCCATCGCCTCAAGGGCATCAATAGTCTGCTCATAGAGCTGCGCATCATCATCAAACAGATCTCGCATAAGCATAAACCTATCCACTACATTTATCGCACCACGCAGCGTCGCCACAGGTCTATCCTCCGCCACACTGACAACAGGGGTAATCGTATCGGCGATAGTGGTCTTCGGCGTGATAACCTCCCCCAATACCTTATTCTCTGTATCTACCGCAGGCTCTACTTTAGGCGCTGGCGCAGGGGTTGGCGCAGGGGTTGGTGCTGGTGCAGGTGCAGGTGTTGGCTCGACCTCAACCTTTGGCTCTGGTTTTGGCTCTGGTTTAGGTGCTACAGCTGGCTCCTCCTCGTAGAGCGCCATTATCTTACGGCGCGCGTGAGTGCTCTTTCTGCTTATCGGCTCATAATCACCAAAGAGCGACGGTTCAACTACCACCTTCTTCGGCTCTGGTTCAGGGGTTGGCTCTGAAATTGGCTCGGGTGTTGGCTCGGACTCTGGAGCAGGTTCTGGGGTTGGCTCCTCGTCCTCTTCTGGCTCAAATGCGCTGTCGGGGTCAATATCCTCAACAACCTCTACAGAGTCGGACTCCTCATCCACCTCCGGCTCAACCTCCGCAGCAGGCTCTTCGGCTTCAGGCTCATCCTCCTCGGCTACATAGACCACCTCTTCGGGCTCTTCAGACTCTTCGGACTCTGCCTCGGCTGGCTCCTCTTCAGACTCTTCAACAGCAGACTCTACCTCATCTTCAGCCTCATCCTCATCCTGCTCGGGCATAATAAACTCCACCTCAACCTCGGGTTCATCCTCCTGCTCGGGCTCAAAAGGGACAAGAGGCTCCGCTGACGGCTCATCCACAACTACCGGTGGCGCCATAAAACGCAGCTCCTCATAGACATTACGTATCTTGTTGATAGCCGCATCACGGTCAATCGTTCTACCATTTTTCTCGAAATCCTCCACAAGTTCCGCAGCCCTCAACAGCTCCTCTTTTATCTTTTTCAGATTCATATCCTGTTTGTATTATTTCTAATCTGCGAATTTAATGATTTTTGACAATCTTTACAAGATTATGCGAATAAAAATAAAATTTTTATTCCTATTAGGAGATTTAAGAGCTGTTAGCTCGCCTCGGCATAGTCAGCAAGCAGTCTCTGCCCTCACGAGCAGCGTCGGTCGGTGCATATCGTGAAATAGGAGCGGATGGGACATACTAAGCGTATTTCCCATTCGTGACTATGAGGGATATGCCACAGGTGCGTACTTTTCACAATAAAACCACATTTGTCGTCAAAATGTGTTAGAAATGGTGCATCGCGTAGAAAACCCAGCGATGGATAGTACTAAAACGTACAGCCACCGTTGGTTTTAAGGGATGTGTAGCAAACTTGTACTCCGTTCAATCTTCGCACTCATTTGTCGTCAAAATTCGGTAGTAGGTGCACATCGTGAAATAGGAGCGGATGGGACATACTTTGGTATTTCCCATTCGTGACTATGAGGGATGTGCAGCTAATGCCGTATTTTCACGACAAATGTTAGTTAGAAGAGAACATCGTCCGTATTCCACTCCCCCTCCGCCGACAAGCAAATGACGGGTCGCTCCTTCTCCACGGACTTAAGCCACTGGAAGGCCTTATACATACAATAGCCGTTACCCGCCTTTTCGCCACCGAGGGTATAGGCGATGATGCAGGAGTGGTTACGGGTGCGGTAGTACATACCCTTTATGCGGTCGAGATACTCTCCGAGCAGTTGCGGATTATTCGATGGAGTGCCGCCGACGGTGCGATCGGAGCTCTTTGAAACGGGGTTTATTGCAGCGCGCTCAACAACATAAATTCCGAGCTTATCGCAGAGTTCATAGAACCATATCGGCTGCGGCGAGTCGGGCTTTAAGGTGTTGATACCCTTTGACTTAAGGGCGAGAATCTCCTTGCGAGTCTCGGTGCGATTTTTCGCTGCGTTATATGGGGCGCTCTTGATGGTTATAGCTGTTCCGTTGCGATATATTTTACCATCTTTGAAGGTGGTCTTCCCCGCACCGATATAGAGTGGAATATACTCGACAGGTTTATTGCCTCGCTTGACGTAGAGGGTCGAGCGATAGAGGTGTGGTTTTGCTGCGCTCCAGAGGTATCGCAGTTCCGCACCCAAATCGACACGCACCTTGAGGGTATCGCGGCTTCTGCCTGGGACAATCAGCTCACGAACGGCATAATCGACCAACTTATTCTCAGGGGTGTAGATGTCATAACCGAGCGTAACGGTCTCCTCGAAATTAAAGCTGTTATCGGCAATAAGGTCGAGTTCGAGGTGGAGTTTTTTATCCTCACCAACAACTATCGCCGCATCAAAATCGTAGATTGCCGTGCGATGCTGTGCGAAGATATAGCAGTTTGCAAATCGCTCAGCCTTAGACCTTTGCGTTCCCTCATCAAGCTCTGCGCAGGCGGATGGGCGCAACAAAAGCGTAACCTTATTTGCCCCCTGCTTGAGATATGGCGAGATAAAGTAGTCGGCGGGCGTTGTGCTATCCTCCGAAGAGAAGGCCACCGTGCCATTTATCGCCACATCGTAGCTTGAAAATGTATTCTCAAGGTGGAGATATGTGTTATAATCGTTCCACGACGCAGGCACATCCACCTCCATCGCCACCATCTCTATTGCGCCTAACGCACCGGCACTCTTGGGAGCAAATGGGATATGATTTACGGTCTGTGTGTGATTTGAAGCCAGCGCATCCTCTCGAGTATCGTATAGTGTAAATTCGCTACGCAACACTCTCTGCGCCGAAACAGCACCACAAAGCGCCAACAAAATGGTAAATATTGCAAGTTTTCTCATTGTTTGTCCTATTACTTTGCAAAGATACGATTATTTTTTGTAAATTCGCAGTCATATTGATGTATGGCATATGAATCTTTTCCCGATTATAGTTATTGGTGTAATTATCATTGCACTTGCAGTCATGGCTACTAGACGCAAACGGCTCAAAGCGCAAATCAAAGCATTTTCGGAACAAATTGAAAAAATTTCATACAACAGCCATCCTCTTGAACAGGTACCTACTAAAAGTTCAACCCCATTTACGGACATTCCCTCCGACATTTTCAATAATTTTGCCGGCAAGTATATCTCGTCAGTTCAAGAGAAGGCATTAAAGGATCATTATTCTCGATATTTTCAAAAGGCCTCTGATCTTGTAGAAAAGATCTCTTTTTTCGAGCTTCAGCCTCCTGCAATTATTACCAAATTTATCAATGACTTTAGGAATCTAAGTCCATTCATCAAACAGCACAATGACGAAGTAATTCATCATCTATTGGAGATACATAAAGTATTCTTCAACACCTGTCTTACATATCCATTAGACCCACAACAACGACGCTCTATTGTCTCATTAGAAGAAAATTGCCTAGTAGTTAGCAGTGCTGGTAGCGGAAAGACATCTTCTATCGTAGGCAAAGTAAAATATCTAACCGAGATTCAAGGCATCGATCCCAAACGGATTCTTCTTATAAGCTACACGAACAAAGCCGCAGCCGAGCTTACAGAGAGGATGGGAACCAAAGGCTTGAATGGATATACGTTCCATAAATTAGCTCTTGATATTATCGGTCGAACTACAGGAATTAAACCATCTATTTGTGACAACACTGACACTCTATTCATATCCATCTATCATAAGCTTCTAAATAACCCAGATTTCAAAAAAGGAGTTTTGCGTTATTTTACAGAATTTCAGATTGAGGAAACTGATTGGGAACGAAAAAAGAGCGAAAGACGAGAGCAATTATCCGAGCTTAAAAATATACAACTCAAGGCAATGTTCCCTGACATGGATGGCAATGTAATATATGTCCGAAGTGCACAAGAACAAAAGATATGTTTTATACTCTCATCTTTAGGTATAAAATTTAGATACGAAGAGGAATACGAGCACCCTGTAGCAGATGCTATGTATTCCCAATATCGCCCTGATTTTTCCATCTACTTCAAGCAAGATGGTAAAACCAGACGTATATATTTGGAACATTTCGGCGTAGATGAACATAGTCTTGTCCCTGAATGGTTTGCCAAAGATAAAAACATGTCTTATGAGGAGGCTAATAAGAAGTACAATGACGGCATTACATGGAAGCGTACTGCACATAATAAGTTTGGCACAAAGCTATTAACCACATCAAGCGCCGACTTTTATCACACAGACATTAAAGAAAAACTGAAGCTATTACTTACCGATGCAGGTGTGCCCATCTGCCAGAAATCAGAAGAGGAATTGTATGACTTAATCTTACCAAAGAATAGCAAACAAGAAAAGTCGTTTATAAGACTTGTAGCTACATTTATCACATTAGCCAAATCGAGTTGCGAGCCGATCCAAGAAATAATCAGGCAAGTAGAAATCGCCAATGACGATCGTAGTGAATTTATAATAAAACATATTTTTCTACCTGTTTACAAACACTATATTCAAGCCCTACAAGATAGAAATCAGATAGACTTTACAGATGCTATACTTCAAGCAACTGAAATATGTCGTTCCTCTCATCCTGTTGAATTTGATTACATTATTGTAGACGAATTTCAAGACATTTCTATTGATCGTTACAATTTTCTAAAAGTTTTAAGAGAGGGCAATCCCCCTGCAAAACTATATTGCGTTGGCGATGATTGGCAATCCATATATCGTTTTTCAGGAAGTGACATGGCTCTTTTCAACCAATTCCCTATCTATTTCGGAGCAACGGAAGTAAATAGGATTGAAACTACATATCGATTTGGAGAACCTTTAATATCAATGTCTTCTGCGTTTATACAGCGCAATAGTACTCAACTCAAAAAGAACATTCATCCATTCAACCGTAACACCAAAACCGAATTGGAGTTCTGCGCCTATGACAGAAACGAATATTGCAACGAAATTGAGAAGCTCATAGCATCCATCCCTGCTAACAAATCTATTTTCCTGTTAGGTCGCTATTCTTTTGATGATTATTATCTGTCATTTACATATCGTTCAACTAATGACGGCAACAGATTTTACTACATAATTAACGGACGCAAGATTGAATTTTTAACTGTTCACAAGTCAAAAGGTCTAGAGGCAGACTATGTAATTCTTTTACAATGCAACAAAGATACTTATGGTTTCCCATCTATGATTAACGATGACCCCGTACTGAACTATGTACTAACAAAAAGCGACCAATATCCATTTGGAGAAGAGAGAAGATTATTTTATGTTGCAATAACAAGAGCGAAAGTTAAAACAATTGTATTGTATGATAAACGTTTTCCTTCAATCTTTGTTAGCGAGTTCTTGCACCCAGAAAAAATAACAGAGGATAGTTATGCAAAACATCCGAATGCAAATAAGAGGTGGACACAAGCAGCAGACCAGTTCTTATTAAGTCTTCATAACGAAGGGAAAAGTATTAAATATATATCTTCAAAAATGGGTCGTAGTCAAACCTCCATTGTAATGCGACTCAATAAACTTAAAGAGTCACAATAAGATCTTTTATCCCACGTAATCAATGGCGAATAGAATAATAATCAATTATTCTACCCTCTTATTATTGTTATTCCACTGATTTTTTGTAACTTTGCAGGTTAGAATAGAAGAATACAATAACAAAACGAAAAATAACTATGCGTATTGCCGAATTATTGAAATCAACTGCTTACAACACCGAGGTTGTTGTCAAGGGTTGGGTTAGAACAAAGCGTGGCAACAAAAATGTAGCTTTCATCGCACTCAACGATGGTAGTTGCGTTGCCAACATTCAGATTGTTGTCGATCTGCAGAAGATTGCCGAGGAGGAGCTCAAGAGCGTCACTACAGGTGCCTGCATCTGTGTAAAGGGTACTCTTGTTGAGAGTCTTGGCGCAGGTCAGGGCGTAGAGGTACAGGCTGCGAGCATCGAGGTTTACGGCACTGCGGACCCTGAGACATACCCACTTCAGAAGAAGGGTCACTCGCTCGAGTTCTTGCGAGATATTGCCTATCTTCGTCCGCGCACAAACACCTTTGGTGCTGTGCTTCGTATCCGTCACGCTATGGCTTATGCTATCCATAAGTTCTTCAACGACAAGGGCTTCTACTACTTCCACACCCCACTTATCACAGCCTCTGACTGCGAGGGTGCAGGTGCGATGTTCCAGGTGACTACAATGGATATGAACAACCTGCCAAAGGGTGAGGATGGTGCTATCGACTACAACCAGGACTTCTTTGGCAAGCCTTGCTCTCTTACCGTTTCAGGTCAGCTTGAGGGCGAGCTCGGTGCGTTGTCACTCGGTCAGATTTACACCTTTGGCCCTACTTTCCGCGCAGAGAATTCAAACACTCCACGCCACCTCGCAGAGTTCTGGATGATTGAGCCTGAGATGGCATTCTACGAGCTGGAGGACAATATGAACCTTGCAGAGGAGTTCCTCAAGTACCTTATCCGTTACGCCCTTGAGAACTGCCGCGAGGATCTTGAGTTTATGAACAAGATGTGGGACAAGGAGCTTATCGAGCGTCTGAACTTCGTCCTTGAGAACGACTTTGTCCGCCTCGACTACACCGAGGGTATCCGCATCCTTCAGGAGTCAGGTCGCAAGTTCGAGTTCCCTTGCCACTGGGGTGCAGATCTGCAGTCAGAGCACGAGCGCTACCTTGTTGAGGAGCACTTCAAGCGTCCTGTAATCCTTATCAACTATCCGAAGGAGATTAAGGCCTTCTATATGAAGCAGAACGAGGATGGCAAGACTGTACGCGCTATGGATGTTTTGTTCCCGAAAATCGGCGAGATTATCGGCGGATCAGAGCGTGAGGCTGACTATGGCAAGCTTCGTGCACGCATTGAGGAGCTTCAAATTCCGGAGAAGGATATGTGGTGGTACCTCGACACACGTCGTTGGGGCTCAGCACCTCACTCAGGCTTCGGTCTGGGCTTCGAGCGTCTGCTGCTCTTTGTAACAGGTATGGGTAACATCCGTGACGTTATCCCATTCCCACGTACACCGAAGAACGCAGAGTTCTAAAACCTGCTGCGCTCCGGTTTGAGGCGAAAAATTTGTTAATTTATGGCACTTTCACAAAGACAACAACTTCTGCAACAGCAGAAACTTTCGCCCCAGCAGATACAGATGATAAAACTGCTGGAGCTGCCTGCAGCTATGCTTGAGCAGCGAATCAAACAGGAGATTGAGCAGAACATCGTCCTTGAGGAGGACCACTCCGAGAACGAGGGCGAGGAGCCAAAAGAGATATCTATGGACGAGTATCTGAAGGAGGATGATACCCCTTCGTACAAGACTCGTCTGAACCACTACTCAAAAGACGACCGCCCCCGAAATTTTCAGATTTCGGGCGGTCGTTCTTTGCAAGAGTCACTTATCGAACAGCTCGGTTTCAAAAATCTGAACGACATCGAGCGACAGCTCGCCGAGTTTATCGTCGGCAGTATCGACAGCGATGGCTACCTGCGTCGCGATTTACAATCACTATCTGACGACATCGCCTTTACTTTAGGTATCGAGGTGAGCATCGACGAGCTTGAGCGACTGCTGGGCATCATCCAACACCTTGAGCCTGTGGGTGTTGGCGCCCGCGACTTAAGAGAGTCTTTGCTGTTGCAACTGAGCGGTCAGCCGCTTGATACTCCGGCAAAAAAGCTCGCCTTTGAGATTCTCGAAAACCACTTTGAGGAGTTCGTAAAGAAACACTATGAGCGTATGCTCGCACGCCTTGGCGTCACTGAGGAGCAGTTCCGTGCAGCTGTGCAGGAGATTCAGCACCTGTCACCAAAGCCGGGCAACCTCTTTGCCGAGGATAGCGATAGCGCACCATATATTATCCCCGACTTTATCCTCGACTACCACGACGGAGTCTTTGACCTACAGCTCAACTCTTACAACATCCCTGAGCTCAAAATCAACCGTCACTATATGGATGTCATTCGCCAGATGCAGGGCAAGAGCGACAGCCGTATGAGCGAGCAGGAGAGGGAGGCGGTGCAGTTTGTCAAGAGTAAAATCGATGCCGCAAAGTGGTTTATGTCGGCAATAAAGCAGCGCCACGATACCCTGATGCGTACTATGCAGACGATTCTCGACTATCAGCAGGAGTACTTCAAGGATGGCGACCGAAGTCATCTTAAACCGATGATTCTCAAGGATATAGCCGACCGCACAGGTCTTGACGTATCGACCGTATCCCGCGTGGCAAACAGCAAGTATGTGCAGACCTCTTTCGGCATTATACTTCTCAAGTCGCTCTTCTCGGAGGCTATGCAGACCACATCGGGCGAGGAGGTGTCGAGCTACGAGATTAAAAATCTACTTGAGAAGTGCATCGAGCAAGAGAATAAACGCCACCCTCTTACGGACGAGCAGTTGATGAATATCCTCAATGAGAAGGGTTACCGCATCGCTCGCCGCACGGTGGCAAAATACCGCGAAATGCTCGGAATACCCGTTGCCCGACTTCGCAAAGAGATTTAAGAATAGACAAAAGGCGTACCGATTGGTACGCCTTTGTTTTACTCTGCAATCTCGATAATATCAATCTCCCAACCGAAGAGGTCGGCTGCGCACTGCTGTTGCAGTTGGTTGATAGTGGACATCGAGGTTGTATCCGAGAGCATAGCATTTACAAAACTCTCGACATCGGGGTAGGTGTAGTTCACCTTCTGCGCAAGGCACTTGTAGAAGGCATTTTGCTGCACTCTGTCGAGTCCCGACGGCAGAACATTTGCCTGCACTAACGAGTTATACGGGAACAGATGGCGCATATTGCGCACATCGGCGTTGAGCTGATCGACTATCGTCGTTACGACATAGACCTGCACGGTATCATTTACGGCAGGCATCTCTATAAAGGTCGTATATACAGGATAGCTCTGCTCGATAGCTGCGGCAACCTCATCGGCAAAGAGCATATACTCCGCCTCAGTGAGATTTTCGAGATAGACTATATCTCTATACTCGCGCAACATCTGACGAAGTGCCTGTCGCTGCTCTCGATTCCACTGTTTCTGCTGCGAGCAGCCAAAAAAGCCACCCAATACAACCACTACGGTCGATAATGAAAGTAAAAATTTTCTCATAGCTTTGATGTTTTTGTTTACGACAAGCAAAATATCAATCTCTATGCCAAGCTCTTCTCTAACCATATTCGCACATCCTTTTGTCGGCAAAGTGGTACATCGTGTAGAAAACCCTACGATGAATAGTACTTAAATGTACAACCATTGCAGGGCTTTTAGGGATGTACAGCAAATTTGCACACCGATTACTCTATGCACTCATTTGCCGTCAAAAATATTTGCACTTTACTCAATATGTGCACGCATTTGTCGTCAGAGTGGGGCAGGTACAACGCTCGGCACAAAAAACAGCGAAGGGCTGTACAAAACGTACTGCCCTTTGCTGGTTATTTGGGTTAGCGGAAGTAGATGCCCCGCTATCACGACAAATTTATTTTTGGCGGAAGTATATCTGAATAGGCACTCCCGAAAAATCATACTGCTCGCGGATATGGTTCTCCAGGAAGCGGCGATAGTTCTCGCGGATATACTGCGGGAGGTTGCAGAAGAATGCGAACTGCGGAGTTGGGGTTGGCAGCTGCATTGCATACTTGATGCGGATATACTTACCCTTCACGGTTGGTGGAGGGGTTGTCTCGATAATTGGCAGGATAAAGTCGTTAAGCTCCGAGGTCGGGATGCGGCGTGAGCGTGAGTTGCAGACGCGGATAGCGGTCTGGAGCACATCGAGGATACGCTGCTTGTGCAGTGCCGAGGTGAAGATGATTGGGATATCGCTAAATGGGGCGAGTTTCTTCTCCAAAAACTCCTTCCACTCCTTCATGGTGTTATTCTCCTTCTCGACAAGGTCCCACTTATTGACAACAATCACGCAGCCCTTGCGGTTACGCACGATAAGGTTGTGAATATTAAGGTCTTGCGACTCGATACCCTGCTGTGCATCGAGCATAAGGATACAGACATCCGACGCCTCGATAGCTCGAATAGAGCGCATAACAGAGTAGAACTCCAAATCCTCCATAGTCTTACCCTTCTTACGCATACCTGCTGTATCGACAAGGTAGAAATCCATGCCGTACTTGTTATAGCGGGTATGGATAGAGTCACGGGTAGTACCTGCGATGTTGGTGACGATATTTCTATCCTGACCCAGCAGCGCGTTTGTCATAGATGACTTACCCACATTCGGACGACCTACGATAGTGATGCGTGGCAGATCCTCCAGCTCATTTGCCGAGCAGTCCTCAGGCAGCAGCTTGAGAATCTCATCCATCAACTCACCTGTACCGCTGCCGGACATAGAACTGATGCAGAACGGATCGCCCAGGCCGAGTGTGTAGAACTCGTGCGAGTTGTATATCAGGTCGTAGTTATCCACCTTATTGCAGACAAGAATCACACGCTTCTTTGCACGGCGCAAAATCTCCGCCATCATCATATCAAGATCGGTAACGCCTGTGCCAACCTCAACAAGGAAGAGAATTACATCCGCCTCCTCAATTGCGAGCAGCACCTGTCGGCGAATCTCATCCTCGAAGATATCCTCGCTATTTACAGTATAACCACCCGTGTCGATAATCGAAAACTCGCGACCACACCAGTCGGTCTTTCCATAGTGACGATCACGCGTTGTACCTGCCGTAGCATCGACAATAGCCTGACGCTGACCCACAAGGCGGTTGAAGAGTGTACTTTTGCCCACATTCGGGCGACCTACGATTGCAACTAAACTCATAGTGTTTTTTGGGACAAATGTCCCTTTTTACAGTTTATAATGTGTTCGGAACATTTGTTCCAAAAAACAAGCATTCTGAGAATGCTGCCATATTGACATTCCCTCCAAACCTCCCTTTGGCAAAGGGAGGCTTTGTTTCGCAAGCGAAACGGGTGCCAAATGAAATGTCCCTTTTTGCAGTTTATAATATTTACGCCATTGGCTATTATTAGCCATTGAACTTTAAGCGGTGTCGGCAAGCCGACTGAGTTATGTTAATAGCCAATAATCAGCGGCTAAAGGCCCAATTTCGGTGCAAAGGTAGTGAAAACCATCGGGACAACAAAATTTTCGGCAAGTTTCGAAGAAAAAGGGCGATAGTTTGATAAAATTTTACTATTTTTGGCATTATGAAGAGGACTCTTTTCATATTGATTGCTGCGGTGTTGTTATGCGGTGTGGCGCAAGGTGGCGTTCCGGGCGTGAAGACCGAGTTTGGTGTGGTGGCGGGTGTGGATCATCCCGTTGCCAAGTTTGATATGGCAAGCAGTTCGGCGACACTGAAGGCTAACACCGGTTTTACCGTCGGCGTACACATGGGTCTGAGGATTGCAGGCATACTTGCCATTCAGCCGGAGGTGCTCTATTCATACAACAAAATTGCGCTCAATGATGATAAGAGGGGCTTTTCGACAGATATAAAGTGCAATACCGTGCAAATTCCCGTGCTCGTTTCGCTGCGTTTAGGTCTTGTGCGATTAAACATCGGCCCTGTGTTTAATGTGGTGGATAACCCGACCTACCTCGACCGAAACAGCGAAAAGGTGCTCTTTGGGCCGCTCCGTCCTACACTATCTTACGCGGCAGGCGTGAGTGTCTGTCTGTTGCAGCGACTGCTTATCGATGCGAGGGTATCAAGCGGCTTTAAGGCCATGGAGAACTGCATATCCTACGACGCCAAGAGCGAAGGGGAGTATATAAAGACAACAATGATTAACGCACAGCTCAAGGTAGGTGTGCTATTTTAAGAGTATGAGTGAAACAGTAGATAAGGTTATATCGGTCGAGAATATCGACACCCGAGAGCTATATGGCGCCAAGAATGTCTATCTTGAGCAGATAAAGGCTCTGCATCCGAAGCTGAAGATTATCGCACGCGGACACACCCTCAAGGTGCTCGGCGCAAAGGGCGATATTGAGCGTTTTGAGCGCCGTATGCAGTCGCTTATCGACTACTATGACCGCTACGGGCATATCTCAAAGGAGGTTGTAGATCAATCTTTTGCGGCCGGTTTCACCACGGGGGATGCGCCAAAAGAGGGTAGCACGCCTATCCGTGACAATGAGGCGATAGTCTATGGCAACAACGGCATTGTGGTCAAGGCGCGCACAGAGAACCAGCGCAAGTTGGTAAATCTCTACGACAAGTGCGACCTTATCTTCGCCACAGGCCCTGCGGGTACGGGTAAGACCTATACAGCCATCGCCCTTGCCGTGCGTGCTCTGCGTGACCGTCAGGTACGCCGTGTAATCCTCACCCGACCTGCTGTAGAAGCTGGCGAAAAGCTCGGTTTTCTGCCCGGCGATATGAAGGAGAAGCTCGATCCATATTTGCAGCCGCTCTATGATGCGTTGAACGATATGATTCCGCCGCTCAAGTTGCAGAAGTTTATCGAGGATGGCACCGTGCAGATTGCTCCGCTTGCATATATGCGCGGTCGTACGCTCGACAACGCCTTTGTTATCCTTGACGAGGCGCAGAATACCACCCGCTCACAGATAAAGATGTTTCTGACTCGTATGGGTCGCAACGCCAAGTTTATCGTTACAGGTGACGTTACACAGGTCGATTTGCCGCATAAATCCGACAGCGGTCTTGTACGCGCTATGAATACGGTTAAGGATATTCAGGGTATCGGTTTTGTCGAGTTTGACCGTTCGGACATTGTCCGCCACGAGCTTGTCAAGCATATTGTCGATGCCTTTGACCGTCAGGATAAGATTGAGGAGCAGCGCCGCCGTGAGGCTCGTGAGCAGAAGGAGAGTGAAAAAGAGATAACAAAATAGATAAAAACTTAAAAACACTTAACTATGAACAAAGATTTTAGTGCGCTCCGTCCGGCGCTCGTTTGGAAACACTTTGCGGCGATTTGCAACATCCCGCACCCATCTCACCATGAGGAGAAGATTCGTCAGTATATCGTAGATTTTGCTCAGGCTCAGGGCCTTGAGTACTGCGTAGATGAGGCAAACAATGTCTATATTCGCAAGCCTGCCACTGCAGGTATGGAGAACCGCAAGGGTATCGTTATTCAGGCACACCTCGATATGGTTCCGCAGAAGAATAATGACAAGTTTTTTGACTTTGAGAACGATGCTATCGAGGCATATATCGACGGTGATTGGGTGACTGCCAATGGCACTACACTCGGTGCTGACAACGGTATCGGCGCAGCTGCTATCCTTGCAGTACTTGAGGACAATACACTCGTTCACGGCCCTGTAGAGGCACTCTTTACCGCAACAGAGGAGACAGGTATGGATGGTGCTTTCGGCCTTAAGAGTGGTCTATTGCAGGGCGATATCCTGCTCAACCTCGACTCTGAGACCGAGGGCGAGCTCTATGTAGGTTGTGCAGGTGGCCTGGATGCAAACATCACCCTCCCTTACACTGCCGAGGCGGCTCCTGCCGGCTATACAGCTTATGCCCTTGAGGTTAAGGGTCTTAAGGGTGGCCACTCAGGTATTCAGATTGGCTACCAGCGAGCAAATGCAAACCGCGAGCTGTTCCGTCTGCTCAACCACACCGCTTGTGATGTTCGCTTGGCGGCGGTTGATGGTGGAGGTTTGAGAAACGCTATTCCACGTGAGGCTACTGCTGTTGTGCTCGTTGCAAATGGCGATGCAGCGGCTTTCGAGGCTGAGGTTGCAGCTTTTGAGAAGACACTGATTGCCGAGTTTGCAAATATTGAGGATAGCATCTCCGTTAAGGCTACCCCTACAGTAGCTCCTGCCGAGGTTATCCCTGCTTGTGTGGCGGCAAAGTTGGCAAAGGCAGTTATCGGCGCACCTAATGGCGTTATCAAGATGTCTGTTGAGATGGAGGGTCTTGTCCAGACCTCATCTAACCTTGCCCGCGTAGTGAGCGATGGTAGCTGTGTGAAGGTTCAGTGTCTGCTCCGTAGCTCTGTAAATTCGGAGAAGCATGCACTTGGCGAGGCTATCAAGGGCGTATTTGAGCTTGCAGGTGCAACCGTTGAGCTTACAGGCGACTATGATGGTTGGAAACCAAATATGGAGTCACCAATTCTGCACACAATGCTCGCCTCTTACGAGTCACTTTACGGCGTTAAGCCTGCTGTGATGGCTATCCACGCAGGTCTGGAGTGCGGAATTATCGGTGGTAAGTACGAGGGTCTGGATATGATCTCATTTGGCCCGACTATCTGCTTCCCACACTCTCCGGATGAGAAGGTTGAGATTGCCTCTGTCGAGAAGTTCTACTCATTCCTGCTCCACACCCTTGCCAACGCTCCGCTGAAGTAGTATGAAGAGTGAGCAGATAATACCCGACCATTGGTTTGTCATTGTAAACCCTATCTCGGGTGCAGGACACGGTCTGAAGGACTACCCGCAGATTGCAAAACTGCTGCGCGACAATCAGATATACCACGACGCGGTCTTTACCGAGCATCCGCACCACGCTGCCGAGCTGACGGTCGAGGCTGTAAACAAGGGGTATCGAAAGATTATCGTTATCGGTGGCGACGGTACTCTGAATGAGGTGGTTAATGGTCTGTTTATCCAACAGGTCTGTGAACCAAAGGATATTCGCCTTGCCGTTATCACCGTTGGTACGGGAAACGACTGGGGTAGAACCTTTGGTATTCCGACGCACTACTCCGAGGCTATCCGCGCCATTAAGGAGGGTAAGACCTTCTTGCAGGATGTAGGTGCCGTAACATACACAGAGTCCAAATTCTCTCAAACTCGCTATATGGTCAATGTGGCGGGTTTGGGATTTGACGCCTTTGTCATATCAATCTTCAACCACTGGAAAGCAAAGGGCTTTAAGGGTCGCTGGCTCTATATTGCAAGCATCCTCAAGGCCTACTTCAAGTACAAATCTTCGGGCGTGAAGATTTCGATAGATGGCGAGCAGATATTCAACAACCTGCTCTTCAGTATCGCTGTAGGTATCTGTAAGTATAACGGAGGTGGCGTGCAGCAACTCCCAAAGGCGGTTGCCGATGACGGATTGCTCGATATTACACTCATCAAGCCCGTACACTGGTGGCATGTCGTTTTCCGCCTGCAACGCTTCTTCAACGGCGGTATATACTCTATCGGCCACGTCAAGCACTTTCAGGGCAAGCATATCCATATCGAGTCCACTCCTCCGATTAGATTGGAGTGCGACGGCGAGCTGATGGGCGGCACAGATGTCGATATTCATGTCGTTCCGCAAGCCATTCGCGTTGTGGTGACCAAAGAGTTCTTGGCGGCTCGAAAATAGAATAGTAGAGGCTGGCAAATGCCAGCCTCTACTATTTAGCGGAATTTTTTAAGACATTACCACGCTCGGCAGATATCGTTAGCGGCAGTAGATAGCCTCCTATCACAACAAAGATTAATATTTCAGCCACTTATAGAGCTCCTTAAATGTCGGCTTCTTGCCGTGCATAAAGATACCCACGCGATATATCTTGCCGGCGAACCACACCATAACGATAAATGTTGCATAGAGCAGGGCTATTGACAGTGCAATCTCCCACGCAGGTATGCCACTCGGAATACGTCCCATCATCACAATCGGCGAGGTAAACGGAATCATCGAGCACCAGACGACAAGCGGGCTATTCGGGTCATTCATCACCATCGTAAGGATGATAAAGGCGAGGATAATCGGTATTGTTATCGGTGTTGTGAGCTGCTGTGCATCCTGTGCAGTATCTACACTCGCACCAACGGCTGCATACATCGCTGCGTAGAGCAGAAATCCGCCAACCATAAAGACGAGCATCAGCACCACGAGTTTGGCGATATATCCTGTGTTGGTTATTGACGATATTGCCGCCACCATCTCCACATCGACACCACTTGAGGCCATCGCCATAACATCGGCGCCACCCTTTACAGCCTCAACGCTTGCAAGGATATCATCAGGCATCAGCGCCGGTACAAGTACCGCACTCATCAACACAATAAGCACGCCCCAAACCACAATCTGGGTCGCTGCAACAAGTGCCACACCCAAAATCTTACCCATCATCATCTCAAACGGGCGAACAGTCGAGACAAGCACCTCAAGGATACGCGAACTCTTCTCCTCAATAATGCTCTGCATAACTATCGAACCATAGATAACCAGGAAGAAGTAGAGCACAAATCCCAAAATAATACCGATAAGACTTGAGGCTGCTGATGAAGAGGCAGTCTGCTCCTGACTATCGTTGCGGAAGGTTGAGAGGGAGATATTGACCTCAATACTCTCCAAAATCTGCTTCAAATCGCTGATGTTATACTCCTTCAGACGCTCCGCCTCGATAATCTCCTCAATCTGGTCGGTGATAGCATCCTCAATGAGCATTGACGAGGAGCTATTGGTGTAGAGCTGTATGTTATTCGGATTTTTTACAATATCCTCCCCGATGTAGAGCAGGCCGAAATTATCACTCTCAAGCGACCTTTTCAACTCCTCCTGCAAATCGCCATTCGGGATTGCTACGAACTCCACATCCTCATTACTCTCAAGACGCTGGGCGACAATACCGCTATTGTCAATCACAGAGATAGACTTCGTATCGCCCTTGGCATATATCATTATCAGCGTTGGCGCAACACTGACAAGTGCCAACAGCAGCGGCATAAGCAGCGTTGTGATGATAAATGACCTCTTATATACGCGCTCCTTGAACTCGCGCATTATAATCAAACCAATATTTCTCATAACCTCTCCTACTTTAGATTGCCACCTACGGCACGAATAAAAATATTGTTCATACTCGGAATAATCTCGGTAAAGCTACGCAGCTCCACCTGCTCATTTATCGCCGAGATTACGCTGCGCACATCCTCATCCTGATCTATGTGAATCTTGGCAGAGGTCATACCCGACAGCTTGTCATAGTCGCACTCAAGCACCTGACAGATATCTGCAGCGGCAGAGAATAGATCCTGCTCACCGCGATAGTTTACTGCAAATATGTTATTACCGTGGCTGCGGCGAATATCATCCACGCGGCCCGAGAGTATATTCTTCGACTTGTTAATCAGCGTGATATGGTCACAAATCTCCTCCACGCTCGACATATTATGAGTCGAAAAGATTACCGTCGCGCCCTCATCCCTCAGGCGGAGAATCTCCTCCTTAAGCAGGTTGGCATTGATAGGGTCAAAACCTGAAAATGGCTCGTCAAAGATGAGCAACTTCGGCTGATGGAGCACCGTTACGATAAACTGAATCTTCTGTGCCATACCCTTTGACAACTCCTCAACCTTTCTATCCCACCAATCCTCAATACCGAAGCGGACAAACCACTTTTTGAGGCGCACCAACGCCTCATAGCGCGACAGACCCTTCAGACGGGCAAGGAAGAGCGCCTGCTCACCCACCTTCATCTTCTTGTAGAGGCCTCGCTCTTCAGGCAAATATCCAATACGGTATATATCTTGCTGTGTGATTGGTTTATCCTCGAATAGCACACGGCCCTCATCAGGCACGGTTATTCGATTGATTACACGGATTAGCGTAGTCTTTCCTGCGCCATTAGGCCCGAGCAGTCCATAGACCGAGCCGGCAGGAATCTCTACCGAAACATCATCCAATGCAGTATGCTCGGTAAAACGCTTGGTGATGTTCTGTGCAGTAATTATATTGCTCATAATACACTAAATAATAATAACCTAGTAACAAAGGTAAAATTTTTTTATTATATTTGTACCAAATTGTGCGAAAAATGAATAAAAAATCAGTCTTGGTTTCAGGTGGTGCCGGCTACATCGGTTCGCATACAGCCGTAGAGCTTATTGCTGCCGGATACGATGTGGTTATTGCCGACAATCTCTCAAACTCAGATATGTCGGGCGTTGAGGGTGTTAGTGCCATTACAGGTGTTGATGTTCCGTTTATCAATGTCGATTGTTGTGATAAGGTCGCTTTTGCAGAGGTGTTCAAGCAGTACGATTTTGACTCTGTAATCCATTTCGCTGCATTTAAGGCTGTTGGTGAGTCTGTTGCCGACCCGATGAAGTACTATCGCAACAACCTGCTCTCTTTTATGAATGTCATCGACCTTATGCGCGAGTATGGCAGGCAGAATATCGTCTTCTCCTCTTCGGCTACGGTCTATGGAGAGGCGGAGGAGCTCCCTGTAACCGAGGCTACCGAGCGTAAGGCGGCGACCAGCGCCTACGGAAATACGAAGCAGATGTGCGAGGATATTCTGCGTGATGCAGTGGCTGCATATCCGGAGATTAAGGGTATCGCCCTGCGTTACTTCAACCCTATCGGTGCACATCCATCGGCTCTTATCGGCGAATTGCCTCGCGGAGTGCCACAGAACCTTGTCCCATACATCACACAGACCGCCGCAGGTGTGCGTGAGTGTCTCTCGATATTTGGCGATGACTACCCTACCGAGGATGGCAGCTGCCTGAGAGATTATATCGACATTGTCGATTTGGCGAAGGCCCACGTGGCGGCTATAAACCGTATGGTGGAGCAGAAGAGCACAGAGAGTTATAAGATTTTCAATGTCGGCACAGGTCGCGCAGTGTCGGTCTTTGAGCTTGTTAAGACCTTTGAGAGAGTGAACAATCTGAAGCTCAACTACAAGGTTGCCCCTCGCCGTGCAGGCGATGTGGTGGCAGTTTGGGCAGATACCGCTCTTGCCAACAGAGAGCTTAATTGGCACGCCGAGCGCACTTTGGAGCAGACCCTGCAGGCTGCTTGGGCGTGGGAGAAACGAGTAAGAAATATAGAGTAAAACAGTATAACTATGGAGTATAGTAACATCCTTAATCAGTACGCTCCCGCAATGTCAGCGGAGCAGGTAGCAGAGGTGGTTGCTCAGGCAAAGGCCGCAGCTGCGAAGAATGAGAATGTCGAGGTCTATAAATTCTGCCTCTCGGCTATCGACCTTACAACCCTCACATGCAACGACTCTGTCGAGTCTGTGACCGAGTTTGCAAATAAGACCGTAACCTTCGGCGAGGCGTATCCCGATGTGCCAAATGTGGCATCTATCTGCGTCTATCCTGCTTTTGTAGAGACCGTAGGCTTGGCTATTGACGGAACACCTATGCGCATTACAAGCGTTGGTGGCGGCTTCCCTGCCTCACAGACCTTCCTTGAGGTGAAGATGCTCGAGGTGGCTATGGCAGTCGAAAATGGTGCTGATGAGGTGGATATCGTGCTCAATGTCGGCAAGATGCTCACAGGAGCTTATGATGAGGCGGCAAATGAGGTTGAAATGATTCGCTCGGAGATGGATTCAGATATCGTTCTTAAGGTTATTCTTGAGACCGGCGCACTGAAGAGCCCTGAACTTATCCGCAAGGCATCCCTTATCTCTATGGCTGCAGGTGCCGACTTTATCAAGACCTCTACAGGTAAGATTGACGTTGCCGCAACCCCTGAGGCTGCTGTGGTTATGTGCCAGGCTATCAAGGACTACTACGACAAGACAGGCGTTAAGGTGGGCTTCAAGGCCGCAGGTGGCGTAAAGACTCCACAGGATGCAGCCCTCTACTACACTATCGTCGAACAGATTTTGGGCGAGCAGTGGCTCACCACCGACCTCTTCCGCATCGGTGCCTCTTCAGCAGCAAATAACCTGCTGTCGGCTATTGTTGGCAAGAGCGTCGCACACTTCTAAATTTTGTTGTGATAGCGGGGCATCTACTTCCGCTAACCCATAAACCAACAAAGGGCAGTACCGCCCAAAGTACTGCCCGCTTTTTCGAGAAAAAGCATAGGAGTAGTTTTAACCCCTCTTCCTGCGTTCTTTGTGGCTGTTTTTAGTTCTTGTCGCACAATCTCTTTGCCAAATAGGCCGCGCTATGTGGCTGCATAGCTTGCGCAACAAACTCCTAAAAACATCGCACAAATAACATTGAAAGAGAGATTAAAGCCACTCCTGACAAAAACTTTCTGCGAAACTCCGTTTCGTTTGTGGCTGTTGCGAGAATAACGTTGTCTGCGACAATAGAAAAACAAAAATAGCACTTCACTTTCAAGCAAGCTTGAGTGAGT
>JAFQFV010000028.1 GCA_017398555.1 Alistipes sp. | reverse complement strand
GCTACGACGGCCTTGTGGGTAATGCGTTATTTGCCCGCTTTGATGTTATCTTCGACTTTGAAAATTGGGTGATGTACATCCGCCCAAACTAAGAGCCAAAATTTACCGAGCATCTCCTCGGTAAATTTTTTTCGCAAAAAAATGTCGTGTTTTCTTGCTAAAATGTAAAACATTCTTTACATTTGCAGTGTGATTGATAATCACAGTGTTTGACAGACTCTATTTCCCGAATGTGTGGCGTGTTAAGCGACAGACTTGGAGTGGTTCGGTGGCACTTTCCGGCTACTCTGGATTTTCAAAGTGCAATGTGCAATATAAATGGTGAGTGATCTGCTGATATAGCACGCCCGCTTTCGGAAAAGATGGAGTACTCTTTTTGGGATTTGTAGAAAAATTTTGTATTTTTGTACAAATCATTTTTTTGTCCCTATGAAGAACAGAGGTTTTTTACTGCCGCATATCTTTGGTAAGATTGGTCTGGCTATCCTTGTGCCGTTTACGCTGCTTGGTCTGTTTATTATGTTCACAGGTGGCTCGGAGGTGGCCTTTGGTCGATTCTTCTCGGCGACAGGTAACTATCGCGAGTTGGAGTCGCAGATTCTCAATAATATTACGATTATCGGCCTGATTGTCGGCCTTATCTTTGCAGCTTGCTCGCGTGAGAAGAGTGAGGATGAGATGATTTCGGCAATACGTCTTGACTCGTTGCTCATAGCTCTCTATATCTCGTCGATTTTGCTTATCGTGGCGGTGCTCTGCCTCTATGGTAACAACTTCTACGAGTTTCTGATATATCATATGTTCATTCTGCCGCTTATCTTTCTTGTGACATTCAAGATTAAGATGTGGCGCTTAAATAGTGGAGGCGAGGATGAAGAATAGTATCAGAGTATTTCGTGCCGAGCGCCGTATGACGCAGCAGCAGCTTGCCGACGCTGTCAAGGTGAGCCGCCAGACGGTCAATGCCATCGAGAGCGGACGATTTATCCCATCGACGGTCTTGGCATTGAAGGTGGCGCAACTCTTCGGCAAACCGGTAGAGGAGGTCTTTACTCTTGAGGATGACGATTAGGTAGTTTTTTGGGTGTAAAGCATACTTTACAAAAAATATTGCGTCGATTCACCCCGAAGTATGGTCAATTCACCGCAAAGTCTTGCGGTGAATATTTTTTAGAAAATCGGCGTTAGAGAGCAGTTTCGGCACGATATTTGCCCAAAATGGCGTCGGAAAATACAAAATTAGCGACCTTGCAGCGATTTGGAGAATAGAAAAAACCTTCATATCTTTGCAATAGAAACAAAAAAGAAGCACAAAAGTTTAACTCTTAAAACACTTATTGCCTATAGGAAAAATTCTACTCTGAACAACTTTTAGAAGAAAGGAGAAGAATATGAATGCACAGATTTTGAGCGATCGAGAGTTGCTTAATCTTTATCTGCAGGGCAATAAGAGTGCAATTTCCACTCTGATAGAGAAGTATAACCGCCGTGTTCGTGATTATATCCGAATGATGGTAGGTGATGCAGATGTAGCTGCCGATATTGCGCAGGAGACCTTTATTAAGGCTGTTCGCGTGATAGATGAGGGGCGTTATACCGATAGCGGTAAGTTCTTGTCTTGGATACTGCGCATTGCTCACAATAAGGCGTTGGACTACTTCCGCGCTCAGAAGAACAATAACTTTGTTAGCGAGTCGAGTGCCGGATACAATGTACTTGGAACTATGCGATATGCCGACAAGAGTGTTGAGGATAGTATGATATCCGAGCAGATTAGCGCCGATGTACGTGCTTTGGTAGAGCTGTTGCCAGAGGAGCAGCGTGAGGTTGTAAAGCTTCGTTACTACTCAGATCTCTCGTTTAAGGAGATTGCAGAGCAGACAGGTGTAAGTATCAATACTGCGTTGGGACGTATGCGTTACGCGCTGATAAATCTTAGAAGGATGATTCAGGAGAAAAAAATTTCTCTCTGCTAATACTAAAACGGCAAGGCTGTGCGTTATAGATGTGAACACTCACAAAAAATGCACAGCCTATGCAACAAATCGACCTTTTGACACTTAGTGACGAGGATCTGTTGATGGAGTATGTAATATGTAACGAGCCCGATCTGCTGATGCTCGATGCCATCCTCAGTGAGTCACTTACAATAAATGCCTGACCGAAAGTCAGGCATTTATTTTTGTGAAGTATCGTCTAAACGCTTTACATTCTTGCGATAGGGCGACGCATAGGCTTACCCTCCTCCTCCATATAGTAACGCTGCGACTTGAGCAGGTTACGTGACTGGAGCACCATAGTCTTAGTCTCGGCAAGGATGTTGAGGTAGAGCATACCAGCCTTCGAGTTCGACTTACCCTCGTGGATGCGGACAAGCTCAATCTTTGTAAGCTCGGCAATGCGTGTAAAGAGCTGGTCACGCATATCAAGTACCTGGTCAATATCGCTATAATCGCCACTTGAGAGCATATAGAGGATACGCTGGTAGATTACATCCACATCTGTATTTACGCCAATCAAATCCTCGGTCTGAGTGCGAGTAAGACCCTCGTGGTTATTGTCGATATGGTCGAAAGATGGGCGAGTGATGTGAACAAGTGACTTGGTCATCTCATTGAGGTAGTCCACAACCTGCACATAGTAGAGAGAGAGGTTCATATCGCTATCGTATGTGCGGCGAAGAGTTGAAGCGATAGAGTACTTCAGGCCATGGATGCGGTTATACATATCTTCCGCCTCGGTCATCAAATCCTTCAGAGCACGGCGATTCTCCTTCATCAGGGCAATCAGTGTGCGGTTATAGATGCGTGTTGAGTTGGTAATGGTACTCTTAACCAGTGACATAACGGTCTCAGAGACAGAGTCGCTCTGTGAGAGCTTAACGGTCTGGAGTTTGTCATCCTTCTTATCATCCTTCTTCTTTGAGCCCTTGATATTGCTATGGATAAGCATATAGATACACAGCACAGAGAGCACTCCGAAGGCAATCCAACCGCCCCACATAAGCAGAGCACCAACAATCAGAGCAATCAAAAAGCCGCCGATAGCAGTTACGAACCAACCCATAATTACGGTCATAACGCCTGTGATACGATATACTGCACTCTCACGACCCCACGCTCTATCGGCAAGGGATGAACCCATAGCCACCATAAAGCAGACGTAGGTAGTTGAAAGTGGCAGCTTGAGCGATGTTGCAAGGGCGATGAGCAGAGATGCTGTAGTAAGGTTTACAGTCGCACGAATCATATCGTACGGAGCACCACTATGCTCAATATCTGCATACTCAAAACGGCTCTCAACAAAGTCCTTACTCTTCTTTGGCATTAGGCGGTCGAAGAAGTGCACTACATTGATAATACCGCGCACGAGCGTACGAGAGAAGAGGGAAGATGAGTGCTGTGGGCTCACATCATCACCTGCGGCAGAGAGTGACAACTCGGTCTCCGATACGTGCATAGACTTACTTGAGGTCCAAAGGGTGACAATCATAATAACTCCCGCTGCAAGGATGTAGAAGGTATTTGCCTGCTCTGCGTTGAGCAGTGAGCTCATCATCATACCCTCGTTCATGCCTGTCGCGGTCTTTGCCTCGGCGAAGGCATCAAAGCCGGCGATAGGTACACCGATAAAGTTTACAAGGTCGTTACCTGCAAAGGCGAGTGCGAGTGCGAATGTACCTGCGAGGATATTTACACGAAGAATATTTATCTTGAACAGTTGCAGGAAGAAGAGTATCAGCGAGCAAATTACCCAGCAGATAAGCAGTGCTACAAGTAGATTGTCGTTTATCCACGCGATAAATGCGCTTTGGCTCAGTACATTCTTCAGACCCTTGAAGAGTGCGAAATATACGATAGATGTCAGCGATGCACCGCACCAAACAGCACCCACTTTGCGGAGCATCTTTACGTAGCGGAAAGAGAAAATCACACGTGAAATATACATCACAATAGTACCGCAGACAAAGGCGAGAACCACCGAAAGCAGAATTGCCGATACGATACCCATTGCTCGTGAGGTGTTGATAAATTGGCTGAGCATAGAGAATGTAATAGCCTCATCTGTAGTGATTTTGTAGAGCGAAACGGCAACAGCCGAGCCTAAGAGACAGAAGATGAGCGATACGGTGGTAGATGTTGGCAGACCAAGACTGTTGTAGAGGTCAAGCAGCACCACATTGGCAATCATAACGCCGACGTAGAGGAGCATAACCTCCTTAAATGTAAAGAGCGATGGGTTGAACATACCACTGCGAGCCACCTCCATCATACCGCTGGAGGTCATAGCACCGATAACGATACCGACAGACGCAACAATGAGAATTGTGCGCATCTTGGCTGCTTTAGAACCGATTGCTGAGTTTAGAAAGTTCACTGCGTCATTAGTAACGCCGACATAGAGTCCGGAAACTGCAAGTATGGCAAGAATTGCCACTACACAAATATAGATTCCTGTCATAGAATTTAGGGTTTATATCTACACAAAGGTAATAGCTTTTTGCTAACAAAATATAGCCTCGCAAAAAGTTAATATAAAATTAACACAGCAATCTGATAGTCAAATAAAAAATGCGAGGGTTTACCTCGCATCTCTTATCGCTTATTGACCAACTATTTGGTCTTTGCCATAATCTTTTTAGGATAGTTGGTGGTAATACCGCGCAGCTGTTGCCAATGTGAACTTATCAGCGCCCAATCGGCATCAGAGTCAATGGTGAATACCGAAACCTCCATGCCTGCATCGAAATAGCTCTTCAGCTTACTCTGTGAGATGTCATAGCTCTTATCGCGGTTATGCCATGTATATCCCCAGCCCTTGTACTGACTTGCGGTAAACTTACCCATTGCGCCGATAGCAATACCGGCCTCATTGGCATAGGTTGCGCAATGTTTGACAATATCTTCCCAACCAGAGCAGATAAACTCGCAGAAGTTCTGCGCCTCCATCTCCTCGATAATCTCGCAAGCGCGCTGGCACGCCTTGACAGACTCCGGGTGGTGGTATGTAGGCTTTGTGATGGCCTTAATATCGAGGCAGAGCTTTGTCTTGCTGCCCTTGACCATTACGGCACGGATATAGTCCTCCAAAGATGGCACTATCTCACCATTTGAGAGGCGACCTGCCGCCTGAATCTCTGCCAAAGTGCTCTCCCAAGGGTATAGACCATTGATTTTGCACTCGCTATTTGCATGTGCCACGACAATCTTGTTGTCCTTTGTCCAATAGATATCGGTCTCAGCGGCGTAGCAGCCCAAGCTCATAGCGTACTTGAGCGATGCGATAGAGTTATCCGGCGTAGCGCTCTTGCCTGCTTCGGCAGAGCCTCCACGGTGGGCAATGATGATATTGTCCGCAGCCAAAGGTGCTGCCGGTGGCAGGGAGAAGGTCTGATTTACGAACGACTGCTTTGTGCCGTAGCTGTTTCCATGTGCAGTAATGAGCAGATGATACTCCTTATCGGCCTGAAGACCAAGTGTAGAGGCGTCGATGTTGGTAACACCTTTGGTCTCAACGGCACCAAAGAGCTCCTTTGCGAGTGTTGATGTGGTGAACCATTGCAGATAAGATGTATTGTTATCAAGCAATGTAAGCACCTCATTATACTTCTCAGGGCTGAGAATCAGATAGTTATACTTCGTAATATCCGATGTGGCAGAGATAGTGATGCTACCCTTGCCTGATGGTCTAAGGTCAAGCTTAACACTCGCCTTTGTGGAGTGCGTTGTTGGCTGTGAGGCAACAATAACCTCCTTGCGGAAGTAACCCGAAGGGTTATATGTGCCGAAGTTAGGGGTGTAATGACCCGCGCCCCACTCGCTGTGGCTACCCTCTGCATACTCCGCCAGCAGCAGAACAATCGGCTGACCAGGCAGGATAGGCTCATACCAAGAGTATGTCAAGCCATCCTTTGTAAATGTGCGCTTTTCGGGGATAATATCGAGCTCATACTGCTGTGAGAGGTGGTTTTTGTAGATAGACTCATCACGATTGAGCCAATAGTTATAGCTCTGCTCTCCGCCGTTGAAGTTGAATGATGCCAAGTCGGTAACGGCCCACTTCACAACATTTGCCGCAGGGACAGCTTGAGGAATACGACCAATGGCTCTAAAGCCATCGTGGCTCCTTGAAATTACCGAAAACTCCGGCAGCGTTTTGGTCGTAAACTCATGGGAGATGACATCGCTATAGATGTTATCCTTATCCTTGCCAGCCACATAGAGGGTGTAGAGAGTGTTATCATCCAATTTTTGGAGTGTGAAGGTTGTTGAGCCCGACTTGTTACAGCTTACGGTTGTGCCCGCAGTGAATAGCTCCTCCGCACTATACTCCTTGGCTCTCTGCTCGACGATATATGCCAGAGTCTCAGTTCCGACACTCTTTACAGTTACGGTGGCTGAATTGTAGCTACCTACCACATTTGAGATAGATATAGTTCCGCCTCCCGGAATCTGCCAATCGGGACCCTCATCTTCGGTCCCCTCGCCGCCTGTACAAGCGGCAAAAAGAGCTGTGGCGCAAATTACTGCCCAGCTAAAAAATCGCTTCATCTTCTACACCTACTTAGATGTGTTTCGTTTAATATCTCTAATACGCAGCTGTGTTGTCACCGAACCGCGGTAGTGGTTCTCGACAATCTGATAGCAGACATCAATAGGTCTTCCCGAGCGAATCCACTCGTAGTGGGTAGGCTGCGAGAAGGCTATGGTCTGAATGGTAGTGTTCGGCTTCTGGGTCTGTGTAAGATCCATACGCAGGTGCTCCGCCTCTGCTCCAACAAGTTTCGCATCCCCCTTCTCGTTGATTACGCACTTTGTTGCAAATACAGGAGCGTTATTTCCCGGGCCGAATGGCTGGAAACGGTTCAACTCGTTGTGGAACGACGGAGTGATATCCGAGAAGAGCAACATTGAGTCAATCTCCACCTGTGGCACAAGAATCTTAGGGTCGATAGTCGCCTCGACATAGTCGTTGAAGCGGCGGGTGAACTCCTCAACATTCTCAGGGCGCATAGTAAGGCCTGCGGCGTACATGTGTCCACCGAAGTTTTCCAACAAATCAGAGCAAGACTCAACCGCCTGATAGAGGTCAAAGCCCGGAATTGAGCGTGCCGAGCCGGTCACAAAACCGTTACTCTGTGTAAGGACTACGGTTGGGCGGTAGTAGGTCTCGATAAGGCGTGATGCCACGATACCGACAATGCCCTTCATCCACTTAGGATTATAGATGACCGTGCTCTTGCGAGCCTTCAGCTCAGGGTGCGACTCGATATAGTCGTGAGCCTCCTGTGTTACAGAGCGGTCAATGCTCTTACGATCCTGATTAAAGTTATCTATCACACCACCAAAGTCGGCAGCAGCCTTCTCATCACCCTCTACGAGCAGCTTCACGGCAGCATATCCACCCGACGGGGTGTCATTCTCGTCGTACTCATCCATGCGCATACGACCTGCGGCATTGATGCGAGGGCCAATCTTGAAGACGATGTCGTCAATAGTGATATTTGCTCGGTCGAGCTTGCAGATGTTGATAATCGAGAGCAGACCCTCGCTCGGTGTGGCGTTAAGGCAACGCAGACCGTAGTGTGCAAGGATGCGGTTCTCATCAACCAACGGAACAATATCCGAGGCGATGCTTACTACCAACAAATCGAGCAGCCAAACAATCTTCTCAAACGGAATGTTGTGTGTCTGAGCATAGGCCTGAACGAGCTTAAAGCCTACACCGCAACCCGAAAGTTCATCAAACGGATAGGTGCAGTCCACTCGTTTAGGATCGAGAACAGCTACGGCAGCAGGTATCTGATCTGCCGGAAGGTGATGGTCGCAGATGATAAAATCTACCCCTTTCTCTTTTGCATAGTCCACTTTCTCGACAGCCTTGATACCGCAATCGAGTGCGATAACGAGCTTTACGCCCTTCTTGGCTGCAATGTCGATACCCTTACGCGAGATACCGTAACCCTCGGTATAACGATCCGGGATGTAGAACATCAGGTTTGTGTGCCCGATTTGGCGCAAAAATTTGTAAACCAACGCTACGGCTGTCGTTCCGTCAACATCATAGTCACCATAGACCATAATGCGCTCGTTACGCTCAATAGCCTGCTCTACTCGCTTTACCGCCTTATCCATATCCTTCATCAGGAATGGGTTGTGCAGATCTGCAAGCTGCGGGTCAAAAAATTTCTTTGCCTTCTCTACTGTGTCTATGCCTCGTTGTACTAATAGGTTGGCAAGTACAGGCGAGATTCCGATGTGTGTTGCAATTTGTGCAACCGCTGTCGGATCACCCTGTGCCTTGACCTCCCATCTCTTGTCTATAGGCATAATTGTACTGTTTTATATATTTTTTCGTATTATTTTTCATCCGTCAAAAGTTTTGTGAGATTTGCAACAAGCAGCTGCTTAACCTCCTCAAAATCAACAATGTGTCCAACCTCCTTAGAGATTGAAGTGACACCCTTATCGACAAATCCGCAAGGGTTTATCATCGTAAACCACTTAAGGTCTGTCGATACATTGAGAGCCAACCCGTGCATAGTGACAAAGTGTGAGGCTCTGACGCCTATGGCGCAAATTTTTCGCCAATTTTTTGGCTCGCCATCACCCTCACGGTCGCAAATCCATACGCCCGTAGCGCCTGCAAGACGCTCTGCATTGATGCCGTAGTGCGCAACTGTTGCAATGACCGCCTCCTCAAGTATCTCGATGTAGCGGCGCAGGCCTATGCCCAACTGCTCAATGTCCAAAATGGGATAGCAGACAATCTGTCCGGGTCCGTGAAAGGTAATATCTCCACCACGGTCAATATGGAAAAACTCTGCCCCCAGGCTCTCAAGATAGGATTGCGGTATGAGCATATTGCTCTGCTTGCCGCTCTTGCCGAGGGTATATACGGGTGGATGTTCTACAGTAAGAATTGTGCCACAATCCTCACCCTGAATGCCGCCTCTTCTCTGCTCAAGGCGACAATCAAAGAGAGTTTGCTGCAACTGCCAGCACTCTTTGTAGGGCATTGTGCCCAGATCCTTGTACCCGACTTTCATATATTCTCAGCAAGGTTTTCACCTATCGTTACAAATACATAAAGACGAAGCCTTTGCAGGTTCGTCACAACATCGAGTGTCGGAGTTTAGCGATTGATTGTAGCCTTCGCAGCCTCGTCAGCCAGGTAAGAAGAGCGCACAAGTGGCGCACTTGCGCAGTAATCAAAGCCAATCTGGAGAGCCTTCCGCTTGTACTGCTCAAACAACTGCGGGGTGATGTACTCAGCAACAGGGTAGTGCTCCGCAGTTGGTTGAAGGTACTGACCGATGGTAAGAATCCTCACGCCTGCATCGTACAACTCGTGCATAGTCTTCTCGACCTCATCCTCAGTCTCTCCAAGTCCGACCATAAGACCGCTCTTAACCACAACACCCTGTGAAGCGAGGTAGCTCAACGTTGCCAAAGACTTTTCGTAAGTAGCCTTTGAGCGCAGTGCCGGGGTAAGACGTCTGACGGTCTCGATGTTGTGCCCGATAATATCGGGCTTGGATGCAATTACCGTATCAAGTCTTGACGGTACTGCGTCCAAATCGGAAATAAGGAGCTCAATTGTTGCTTGTGGACTACTCTGCCTGATAGCCTCAACAGTAGCTGCCCAATGGGCTGCACCGTGATCCGGTAGATCGTCGCGTGTAACAGATGTTACGACAACATGCCGAAGATTCATAAGCGCAACGCTGTGCGCAACCTTTTGCGGCTCGTCACCATCCGGTGGTAACGGATGTCCTGTTCTGGTGGCACAGAAACGACAATTACGTGTGCAGATATCGCCCAAAATCATAAATGTCGCAGTCCTTCTGCTCCAGCACTCTGCTTTGTTCGGACATCGTCCGCTGCTGCAAATTGTATGCAATCCGTGCTCGGCAACTATACGGTCCACCTCCGCAAAAGCATCGCTCTTGTGGAGTCGTATTTTCAGCCAAGATGGTTTACGCGAAACGCAACCGTTGTCATACAACTTCGGCATCTTAAGTTCATTATTTTCCCAATTGGCACAAAGATATGAAAAAAACTATAGAAAACGAAAAAACTTGCAACTTTTTTCACTCGCAGAGTGCTCGGGTTGGGCAAATGTGGCGAAGATTGCCTTTTTAGCTCCCGACAAAATAGTGTAAACAGGCTCATTGATAAGGCGTAAAATCGCTCGAAATAGCAAAAAAGGTGTGCAGAATGTAGGATTTTGGAATATTTTTACTACTTTTGATTGATTATTCACCAGTTAAAAACTATTGCACAATGAAAAAACAGAGAACTCCCAGGGACCATTCACTCTTTCTAAAGGCCTTCAGAGGCTATCTGCAATATGTCAATTCTGGACTCTATTTTCGTAAGGAGCATATTATTGGATTGGAGAACGTGCCGGCAGACGGAACACCTGTAGTGGTTGTGTCAAACCACCAGAACTGTCTTAATGACCCGTTGTGTGTGTGTTTAATGCTCACAGATAGGCGAATGAACTTCCTTGCCCGTGCCAATGTCTTCAACAATCCGATATTTAACAAGGCTCTGCGAGCAATGGGTCTGCTTCCGGCATATCGTCTGAGTCACGAAGGTTACTCTGCTGTTGCCAAGAATCGAATGACGCTCGATGCGGCAGGCGAGGCTTTGGCAAATGGCGAGACGGTGATGCTCTACCCTGAGGCGGGACACCAAGATAAGCGTTGGTTGGGTGTGTTCAAGGTGACATACCTCAAGATGGCGTTTGATGCTGCCGAGAAGATGAATTTTGAGCAGGATGTGATGATTTTGCCATCTTGCAACCACTACTCAAACTACTTCCACGCTCGAACAGATATGCTTATCAAGTTCGGCAAGCCTCTCTCGCTCAAACCATACTATGAGGAGTATAAGGAGTCTCCGCGCGAGACGATGGTTAAGATTAACCAGATTGTTCGTGACCAGATTCAGGAGATGATGCTGCATATTGACGATTTGGAGCACTACGACCAGATTGACTTCTTGCGTGACAATGGTTATGGTCGCAAGTACGCTATCGAGCACGGCTTCAAGTTCCGATACCTGCCATCGCGTCTGCTTTCAGACCAGAAGTTGGTAAATGCGTTGCAGACTGCCCATAAGGAGCACCCTGAGCAGATGGAGCAGATATATAGCGACACAGCACGTCTTATTGAGGGTCAGAAAAAACTCAAGATTCGTGATTGGCTCTTTATTCACAATCCGGGCATCGGAGCTCCGATTTTGAGAGGTTTGGGCCTGCTGTTGCTCTCTCCTTTGGCTTTGGTATCGGCAATTCCGACTCTGCTGCTGTTCCTTATTCCGAAGATTTTCCTCAAGAAACTCATTAAGGATCAGATGTTCATCAGCTCCTTCAATATCGGTGTAAGTGTCTTTATTTCAGTGCCTTTGTGCCTTATTATACCAATTATTCTGCTCTGGATATTTGCAGGATTCTGGTGGGCATTGGGCTACTTTATCGCCTTCCCGCTGATGTTTATCTTGGCGTGGAACTATATGCGTATGTTCCTGAAGTTTGTCGGCTCTTGTCGCTTTGTTGCCAGAAGAAACAAGGCTGCAGTGTCAGAGCTTCGTGAGCTTCGCGAGTCGATATTCTCACGTCTTGACAAGATTTTGGAGTAGCATAACAACTCCAAGTTTATGGTGGGTGTTCAGGGGTGGATACCCACCTTTTTGTTGAAAAAGATTCTCTATAAAATGCAGAAGAAGGCAGTTATTATTGGTGCAAGTTCGGGTATTGGTCGCGCGTTGGCCGAAAGACTTGCAAGGGGTGGTTACAAAATAGGCGTGGCGGCACGTCGTCGAGAGTCGTTGGAGCAGTTGCAGGCGGAGTTTGGTGCTCAGAATGTAGTTGTGGCGGAGATGGATGTTGTCGAGCAGAGTGCTACGGCGGCATTGGATACTCTGCTTGAGCAGTTGGGTGCTCCCGACCTGTTTCTATATGTCTCGGGCAAGGGCGGACAGAACCCCGACCTTGATGAGCAGTTGGAGCTGGATATTGTAACCACAAACTGCGAGGGTATGGTGCGCGTGGTGGATCACTTTGTAAATTATGTCAAGCGCCAGCCGTGCTATACCGCTAAAAACCGTGCTCATATAGCTGTGGTGACCTCTGTTGCCGGCACGACGGGTATGGGGCCTGCACCGGCATATTCGGCATCGAAGAGTATGCAGAGTACATATATAACCGCTCTGGTGCAACACTGCCGAATGTATAAGGTGGCGATAGATTTTACAGATATAAGACCCGGTTTTGTTGCAACACCAATCCTCAACCCCAATAAACACTACCCGATGCTTATGAGCCTTGAGCAGGCTACACGCCACATTATGCGAGGGCTGAAGCGTCGCCGTCGCATAGTGATTTTCGATTGGCGTTTTCGACTGCTTGTCCTCTTTTGGAATATTATCCCGCGCTGGCTTTGGGAGAGGCTGACGATTATCAGAAATTAGAGGGTAGTGGCCTTGATTGAGTATGGTACGCCGTTCAAAACATCGGTGCGACCGGTGTATATGGTGCCATATTCATCGACAAAACTGCTTACGGTGGTGTTGCAGAAGACAGATATAAACCACTCTCCCGCCTTCGGACGCTCGATTACAAGTTCTTTGTAACAACCCTTATCATCTGTTTTCCACTGCGAGTTGTCTGTATAGGCAAACTCTCGCTCTTTGGCGCAGAGGGTAAGGTCGAAATTATCCTCGCCTGCATACCCCTTAAGCACAACAACAAGTCGCTGACACCCTTTTGGAACAGAGATTTTGAAGTGGTGGTACTGTCTATCGCCGATACGGGTAAATTCAGGCTGTTTATCGCCGGTCTTCAAGCACATAGCACGCTCCTGATTGGAGGTAAGCGTACCCTTAACCTGCGGCTTGGCATTGCCATCCATAGCGTAGAGCAGGGCGGCAGACATAAGGTCAAGCCTCTCGCCGCTCTTTACCCCCTCAGGGTGTGAGCCGATAAGTATCGCGCGACCGTTATCCTCGCTATCTTTGTATGCCCACATCGCTGCGTGGTTATTAATCTTCACCTTTTGGTTATCCGTAAAGATGTAGCGAGCCAAAATCTCCGTCTTCTCAGGCAGGTTGCCCTTCAGGTCGCCCAAAGCATATCCACCGCCGTTGTGACGCACAGAATCGACAGTGTAGTCCTTGCCGAAGTCGTAGTAACGGAGCAGTGGGGATTTGCGCTCTATACGAAGCGGAGTATTACTCTTTCTAAGGTGTGTAGAGTGCATAATGCCCGGCCATAGGCGGAGGTAGGTTTTGGTATTTTTTACACTTTTGTTGGTCTGTTTGCTACCTATCGAGGCGATAAAAGCGCCAGCGCAGGTGCCTACATAAGAGCCTCCAGCTGCAATAAAGGCGCGAATATTCTCTCGACCGACCTCTGTGAGGGATATAGCGTGCTTACCTGCGCTACCACCATTGAGGTATATCACTCGGTATCGCGGAGCGCCATCGGGGTAGAGCAGCCAACCATTGCTATCCTCTCTACTGCCGCAGAATATATCTCTCTGCCTCAGCGTATCGGTGGCCGTCAGTTTGCTGTTGAGGGCAGAGGCAAAAAACTCCATCTTGAGCCCTAAATTATCCGCTGCGGGTAGAGTTTTACGTGAAGTGAGGGCGATGCCTCCATCCATAAACAGATCTTTGTAATATCCGCGATTATTTTCCACTACAGCAGCCCTCTGCTTTGCATAGTTGCGGGCAGAGATGTGGGTGCTTGGGGCTAAAGTAAGCAGTAGAATTGCAAGTAGAGCTCGTTTCATAGTTTTAGGTTTGCTCTACAAAGATAACTATTTTCTCATACTCTTCAAAAAATCACGACCGAAAAGCACCCAAAGGATAGCCACAGCCAACCCCACGATAAGAAAACGTATAACCATCGCCACTCGTCCTATGCTTGACGGTGTAAGGGGGATGGTTGCGGGTTCGATAATGGTAAAAACGGGTTTTGCCTCCTCCACCTTTGCCCGCGCCATCTGCATCTGCGTTGCCACGGTGGTATAGAGCTGCAAGGCGAGGAGTTTCTCGTTTTGCAACCGCTCGCGCTCGTTGATAATGCTCTGGCGGGTCACTTTGTGGTTGGCATCAACATAGTCGGCATAGCTCCGTTGAGCCTCATAGTACTCCTGCTGTCGCCTCTTGTAGAGCTGCTGCCAATATTTTAACTCCTGCTCCGCCTTTGAGGTGCGGTAGTCGGTCACATAACGTCGCAGTTTATCGGTAGCTTGTCGGGCGACTATTGCCGCCACTTTAGGGTCTTGAAAGGTCGCCGAGATGGTCGTAACGCCGCTCTTTTTGTCTATCGAGGTGGCAAGCGCGCGACGCAGAAACTCGACTATCTTCGCCTGCCCCTTGGTTAGATAGAGAGGGTCGATTTCCCCCTCTGCCTGCACCTTTGACACCGACTGCAAGTAGTCGAAAAGGGTCATAGTTTGCCCACTATCAACTTTTTGTACAGGCGTTTTGAGCAGCTCTATCATAAAGGGTGTTGAGGCGACAATATCGGGGTAGATTGCAACGCTCAGCGCGTCGTTATCTCTCGGTAAGTTCAATGGGCTTAACCCCAACATCGATGCGGCAGAGGCGATGTCGCTACTCGAATTCGAGCTTTCGGGGGCTAAGATGACCTTTGCGGTATATCTTCTCGGCGTTATTAAGGCGAAGATAACCCCAAAAGCTATCGAGATAGCCACAATCTTTATAATCAACACCCTCGACTCCCATATCGTACGAGCCCACAGAGCAAGATCGATTGTAGGCTCGGTAGAATCTTCTCTAATCTCTCTTTTCATCTCTACTTCAGAATGTTTCCGATTGTTGCAATCATTGTGGCAAGCGAGGCGCTTGTGGTGGCTACGGATAGTATGCTTTGCAGTGCGTCGGTGCTCCTCTCCTTTGTTGGCACGACTATATGGCAACCGGGTTCAACAATATCTCTGCTGTTTGATTTTACACGCCTAATCTGTCCGTTCATATAGACGATGTAAGAGCTCTTTTTGCGGGCGTGTTGTGCAAAACCTCCCGCCTGACCGATATAGTACTTAACCCTCTTGCCCGCAGTGTAACTCACTGTATTTGGGCTCATTACACAACCACTGATGCGGACAGTGTTGTTGTATTGCGGGATTTGCAACTCATCATCCGCGCGCAATACCAAATCGGCATCCGATCCCGGCTCGGATAGTGCCCGCTCAAGGTCAATGCCGATGTTGAAGTGGTCGGTAATGGGCAGCGATTGTATATCTATCGAGTCCTTGATATTGCGAGCTGCGAGGGTGAGCACACTCTGTTGTCGCTCCCTCTCCTCTCTATTCATTTTGCGAGTCAGCCGAGCACCTTTTATATATGCAAAGGGGGTTACTCCGCCAGCCTTCTTTATCAGGTCACTCAGCCGCTCGCTCTTCTTGGAGAGGGCATATTCGCCGCTGTAGAGCACCTCGCCCGCAATCTTTACACTCTGCGGCTCTTGGTAGGCGGGGCTTTTGCGTACGTAGATGCGGTCGTATGGTTTGAGGATAAAATTGTCATCGCCACCAACCACAAAACCATCTTTGATGGCAAACGAAAATTGCTCGCCTATCACCTCGCTATGCTCCGTACTTGAGCTGTCGGCACTTTGGCGGCTTATATCCACCCGAACTGTGGAGGCTGAGGGGAGCAGACCGCCGGCCTGAATAATCACATCCTCAAGGGTGCTGTTCTCGGAGTAGGGGAGCACTCCGGGGCGTGCGACGTGGCCAAAAATCTCGATAGTCGGCGACCTTTGCAGGTCGTGAATACTTGGGATGTAGAGAATATCGCCGCGCTTGAGCTCGATATCCTCGGCCGCTCCGTTGAGGATATTCCCTAAATCTACCTGAATGGTTTGTCGGGTTAAATCCTCCTTTTCGCGTTGCAGAATGGCGCGCGATAGCAGCGCATCGCCCCTAAGCCCCTCGGCCTTTGCAATCAACTTTGAGATGGTATTTATCTGGTCGTTCAGTTGATAGACCCCCTGACGATAGACCGCCCCTTTGACCTCCAAGCGGTTCTCAAAACGATCTATCATCGGCCCTACATCGACTATATCGCCATCCATCATACGGAAGTTGTCAAAGGCAGTGTTATCGACCGTATATATCTGATACTCACGCCCATTTCGGCGTGTTACGGTTACACTTTTTTGGTAGGCATCGCCAGTAAAACCACCTGCATAGTCGAGCAGAGCCGAGAGCGTTTCGCCATCTGCAAGCTCGTACTTCAGCGGGCGCTTGATAGCCCCTTGTGCATCAATTAGCACTCTGTAGGGCGGCACGATAATCATATCCCCATCTTGCAGGTGAATGTTTCCCTCGCTCTTGCCCTTCATAATAAAGTCGTAGATATCTATCGTTGCCACCTCTCTGCCGTTGCGAACTATCCGAATATCGCGCACAGAGCCCAAATCACTAACGCCACCAGCGCGATAGAGGGCATAGAAGGCTGTTGCAAGGGAGGAGAGGGAGTAACTGCCGGGCTTTGCCACCTCTCCCATAACGTGTACTTCGATAGTGCGAATCTTGCCCAGAGTGAGCTTGAGGTGGGATTTTTCATCACCATTGCTATCTGCAACGCTCGAATAGATTGCCGCAAGGGCTCTCTGCAGATAGCGCTCCGCCTCGGCAATGCTCTTGCCATTCAGATAGACCAACCCCAACCCGTCAATGTTGATATATCCGTCGGGGGAGATTACCTCGCGGATGGTCGTCTGGTTGGCTCCCCAGATGTCGATTATCACCTCATCGCCCGCGCCGAGAGTGTAGTTTGCAGGGGTGGCGATGTTCTGATTGGGGGTAAAAGTGAGGTCGCGAGTGCCAAATATCTCGTGGCCGAAGATTTTGTGACGCTCTGCGGGTTGCGCTATATCTTTTTTGGTTGTCTCTTCGGGATTTTGGCGTAGTCGAGGTTGAGGCGTCTTGCTGCTCAAAGTGTCAAGTTGCCTGTATCCACTCTCCGCCACAGCCCCTTTTATATATTCGCTAACTCTTTGGTCTGTAATGTCTTGTGCTGATGCACTGCCGATAAATAGTAGAATTGGTAAAAACTTTTTCATATCTATCTTTTTAATATTTCTCGTCTGACTTTTTTATTGACCTTTCGGCGTTCGGGGTCGAAGAACCAACCCCATTTGTTGAAGTATATCGCGATATTTTCGATGTGTACCCATAGCATTCTGCCGCTGTGGTATGACTCTGCCCGATGGGCGTGGACAACGGCAGCGCCGGGGTAGTAGATGGTCTTGTATTGTCGGTGCATACGGCGCGAGAGGTCGAGATCCTCGCCATACATAAAGAAGCGTTCGTCAAAGAGCCCGACCTTTCGTAATGCGCTGACTCTCAAAAACATAAAGCAGCCTGACAGGTATGGCATATTGACCTCTCTGTCTGAAATTTTTGGGTTAAATTTATCTCGTACTCTGCCAAGGAGTCTGCTTGGCAAAAAACGACGAATTATCAGGTCATAAGGTGTGGGTAGCAACTTGCATAGGTGCTGCACCTCGCCACTCGGATAGAGGATTTTGGGCATCACCCAGCCGATATCTTTGTGGTTGTCCATATACTTTATCAGGGACTCGATAGTCCCTTCAGAGAAGTAGATGTCGGGGTTGATGACTATATGATATTTCGCCCTCAGGCGTATAGCCTCACGCATAGCGATATTGTGCGCCGCACCGTATCCGTCGTTGATGTTGTGGATATAGCAGATTCGCGGCGAGCGCTGCTCTAACGCGCGATAGAGGTCGTGGCGAGAGTTGTCGATGATGTATAGTTTGTCGATAGGGCTGCGAAGAACAGAGTCAAGCAGGGTGTTAATCTCCCTCCGCGAGTTGTGGTAGATGACAAGCGAGGCGGTAATCATAGTGGTTATCTATCTTATCGGATTTATACTATTCGGTCTATCTGTGTAGGCGCGCAAATCTCCTATTGGCAGAGTCCAATTTTCGGGGTTGTTGTCGAACTTCTTGACCCCCTCCTCTGTTACGACAGCCAACTTGTAGCCGAGTTGGAGTGCCAACTGCGAGATTTTAATCTCTCCGTAGCGAATAAGCAGTTGCTTGTTGCGTATGCCAATGCCCGGAAAGCGGTTGCCGTTCAGAGCCACAATCTCCTCAAGAACTGCGAGGGTCGTAAGCAGAAAAAAGCTCTGCAAGTGGGGCGTGAAGTTGTTGAAAATCAGTGACTGATAGCACTTTGAGCAGCAGGAGATACCGAGCATGCCGACATCCAAATTGTGCTCCATATAGTCGATATAGGGCTCTATAAAGTCGCACTGAAAACTATTTACAGAGCTGTTTGTAAGTAGTATATAGCGGTTGTCACAGCCCTTCAGTCGCTCGTAAAATGCCGCATAGCCTGCAAAGTCCATCCCCTCGTTTGTGGTGGGGATAAGGTGGTCGCAACACTTCACTATCTGATCGATATATCTGCATAGGTGGGCGTCGGAGATGGTGACGGTCAGATTGACCCCCTCTTTGTGACCTCCGAAACGCTCTAACTGATACCTCAGCCCGCACTCCCAATCGCGGATTGTATTGTTGATATGTTTGTGGCGCACGGGGGCATAGCCTCCCCATTCGTGGAGGCAGACATATAGCGTACGGCTAAATACAGCAGTCCGATTTCGCGGTGAAATCCCCTTGTAGCCGACATTCAGCCGCTTTAGGCCGAACAACTCCAGCAGTAGCTCGATAAGTAGCTCAAACTTCTCCATATCTATCTTTTGATAAGGTATAAAATGCGGTAAAAGAGGAAGCTGAGTGGCGATAACTGACCACCGACAGCATCCTTTGCCGTACGAAAGTTTTGCCGATAGGTGGCCACAACGCTCTTTGCCGTTCGCAGCTTATGGAGATAGTACCCCCTTGAACAGCTTACCCTGTGTGCTCCGAAGAGGTTATCGGAGTGCTGTCGGTAGAGTATCTGCGGCTCCGATATCCAACCGATATCCCCTTTGGCGGCTAAGACTCTCAGCCCAATCCAACTATCGTGCATCACCGCTTGGGGGCTTGCAGGTAGCGAAATATCCCGCGCAGCACGGTTTATAATCATCGTACATCCGGTAAAGAGGTTGCACGAAACGGCGTATTTTATATCGGTGAGCAGCTCAGGGCGTAGCTTCATATACCCCCAAAGCGATTGTGCGATAGGGTTGAGGTTGCTATCGACCACCATAAGGTCGGTGCAGACAAGCGCGGGGCGATTAGGGTGTTCAATATCCCGAATTTTTGACAGCGAGAGCTCCACTTTGCGGGGTAGCCAGACGTCGTCGTGGTCGCAGAACATATAGTAGTCGGCCTCCACATGCTCTGCCATCCATAGGAAACTCCCCATCGCTCGGCGAGCGGTTGTCGGGTCACGCATCACCACAATATTGTTATGCAGAGTCTGATATTGCGCTACAATCTGCATTGTCGAGTCTGTCGAGCCATCATCCCGAATATAGAGCGTAAAATCTCTATATGTCTGATTTTCAAGCGAGTCCAACAACTCCGCAAGGTAGCGGGCGCTATTATATGTTGCTAAAAGTATTGCTAATTTCATATCAGGCAGTGAGTAGTCGGTTATAAAAAAGTGATATCATCAGCAGGCAAAATCCATAGAGGATAACCACGAGGTAGGCGATATTTGTCGGGCGAAAGAGAAAGACGAGTGTCGGCACAAGAATAATCTCTACAATGCCCAGCAGTTCGTGAGTTCTAAAGGCCACGACGGGTATCGGAGCAAAGAGCGGCATTGCGGCAAGAGAGATGGTATATATTTTGAGCAGCAGGGTGAAGTATCTGTTGTGTTTTCTAAGTGTCGGTGCTGCCCAAAAGAGGAGGTAGCAGAGCCCCAAACGGACTAAATAGAGGCTGTTGAAGAGGTTTATATGGTTATGAACGCTGTCGGTGTACTCGCGGAGATTCTGATAGATGGCAATCTTCGCTGAGAGGTATGGGATAGGGATGATTCCTAAAATATCCACACCGAGCAGGTATATAAGTATGGCGGCAGGGATAAGGAGCAGATATATCTTCAGCCTGCGGTGTGGGTTGATAAACCATAGTGCAAGGATAATTACACCCGACAGATGAAATGCAGTGGCACACAACGCGTAGAGTAAAAACCGCCTCCAGTTGCGTTCAAAGAGGGGTTTTATGGATAGCAGCAGAAACGAAGAGGCTATTCCTGCACGAATCTGTGTCATCTCGTGAAGGATGAAAAATTGGCCGATATATATCGCTACCGAGAGCAGCGCAAAATTCGACAGCTCGCGTATGGCGATAAACTTTAGCGTCACGCCGAGAACGGCATAAACAGCAAAGAGGAATATGTAGTTTGAGCCGAGAAATGTGTGCGAAAACCACGCAATAGCCTTAAATGTCGGCTCAAGTAGTGCAATCTGGTCGTAGTTGTTGAAGTGGCTTACATACTCGGCATAGTCGTTATCAACACCCTCAGGGCGAAGGACGGCAAGCAGGGTCAGAGTGACCCCTACGGCGATATAGACAACTTTTGCTGTGCGGCGATTTTCTAAACTCGCCACAGAGCAAACAAGATAGACGACTATCAGAACGGCATATATCAGCATAGGGTTACGGTCTTAACATTTTGAGCTCTTTAGGGTGTAGTGCGCACCATACTGCAATAGCCAAGGCCCCTCCAACAGCGAGCGAGATGAATGGATTTGTGACAAGTGCCGATGCTGCGATGCAGATAATTGTTGATGGTATGCAGAGGGCAAATTCTCTAAAAAATATCATTACAGGTATTCGTATGCCGAGATTTTTTCGTAGATATATGATGTAGAGAAGCGTTACAATAACCTCGGCGCTAAGCAGAACTATGGCCGAACCGACACTCTGCAATCGTTTGATTATAAGTAAGTTGAGCATCAGACTTACGGCAGCCCCGATAATTGAGATGTAGAGTAAAACCCTATCCTTTTTCATCGGCATAAGCACCTGTAGGGTCATTACTTGTGAGGCTCCGACAAGGACTATTGCCGGCATAATTATCTGCATCGGCAGAATAGCCCCTTCATAACCCTTGCCCGCCAAGGCGAAGATAATTTGTGGTGCAAGGATGATACTGCATAGGATTATCGGGGTGGAAAATGTCGCCACGGCGGCAAAAGATTTGTCGATAAGTTGCTCAAACCGCTCGCCATCCCCCTCGGCAATAAGGGCACTCATTCGCGGCAGCATAACATTGGCAAAGGCGGTGAAAAATCCCAGAACGACAGAGTATAGTTTGAAGGCGGTTGTGTAGTAGCCAACCTCTGTGTTGTCCGAGACAAGACCGAGATACATCACGTTGAATGTCAAGTACATAGAGGTCATAATGGCGTATATTCCGAGTGTGATATTACTCCTCATATAGCGTAAACTGAAGAGCTGTCGCCACTTGAAATCTATATATTTTTGAGCATACGCCATATTGACTACGGCATTGATAACTACCACCGCCACGCTCATCCACCAATAGAGCCGATACTGCTCAGGTTGGCGGATAAAGATGAATATTGCGGCGATGTAACAGGCGCGAATGGCTATGCTGCGAATGGCTATGTAGCGAAAATTCTCTATGCCCGTGAAGAACCACTCAACCATAAAGGCGGTCATTACTATCTTCGCCGAGCCGATGTAAAACAGCTCGCTGTATTGGCTCAGTTTCGGAACATTTACAACAATTATAAGGTATATAATAATGGTAATTGCCGTAAAGAGTAGATTTATGCCGAGAACGTTTGCAAAGACTTGACTGCACAACTTCAGGTCACTCTTTGTGGCGGCTATCTCCCTGACACCCAATACATTGATACCCATTGTGGCAAAGAGGAGAAAGTAGTTTACAGTATTATCCACAAAGTTTACCAACCCCAAATTCGCAACACCGAATATGCGCGAGATGTATGGGAATGAGATAAAACTCATCAGATAGAATGAGACAACTATCAGACTTCTATAGGCAAAATTGACCTTTATGGACATAGCAACGGCTGTAAAACGGGGTAATGTTAGCCAAATTTCTCTGTTGCTTCTGCCTTTCTGACCGTAATAGGTATAAATATGCCCAAACAAAAAGCCCCACGCGATTTGCGCAGGGCGTAATAGCAGATTCTGTAAGCCGAGTTCTGTGTCAGAGGCATAAGCCCCCCAGTTCATCATTTATCTACGACGGCAGTCACCTGTCGCCTCTAGCGGTTTACCCCTCGGCATCGGGCGAGCAACCCTTAATTGCCGATATACATAACCTTGCAACCCACAAGACGTACTGCCGGATGACATCACTGCCCCCGCGGTGGGCTCTTACCCCGCCTTTTCACCCTTACCCTTTCGGGCGGTTATTCTCTGTTACGCTACTATACCCTCTCGAATATCAAGCCGTTAACTTGTGTGGCGCTCTGTGTTGCTCGGACTTTCCTCCCCTCTTTCGAGCAGCGATGAACCGAATCTGCACTGCAAAGGTATATATTTTTCTCGTTACTGCAAAAAAACAGCAAACCCGACTCGTATGGAGTCGGGTTTATGCTGTTACATAAGATCTCTCTTAGTTGTACTTGAATGTAGCCTCGTCAGATACAGTCAACTTCTTACGTCCCTTTGCGCGACGTGCTGCCAAAACCTTGCGGCCATTAGCAGTTGCCATTCTCGCACGGAAACCATGCTTGTTGATTCTCTTGCGACGAGAAGGCTGATAAGTTCTCTTCATTGCCATAGTCGTATCGTTTTTATTGTTTTTGTTCTAATTATCGTGTTCATTTGGGCGCATAATGCTCCCTTGCGAGGTGCAAAGGTACAACTAAATTTGAAAAGAGCAAACATTTTTCAAAAAAAGTTGAAAAAAGCGGCGTTCCAACCCTCTGTTTTAGTATATTTTAGCACCATCTCTTTCCGCTCGGTTACTCTCTGCCAAAGACAACCTCCTCGGCAATGGCTCTAATTCGTTTTGCCAAATCTCTATCCAATCCGCAATCGGATACCGTACTCGTAAAGCGGGTTTTATAGATAAAGAGGTAGTTGATGCACGCCTTCATATAGGCACCTGCGCTGTTTTGGTGGCGATTGTCACGGTACAAGAGGTTGATATTCTGCTCGCGTGCCATCTTAAAACCGATACCGATTGGCGACACTACTACACCGCTCAACTGCTCTGCAAGCATCTTGGAGCCCTGCTCAAGCAGATAGTCCAGACGTTCATAGCTGCCATAGCCACGATAATTACCATATGGGCACGCCCAGGTGTGTTCATAGACAATTTGGCAATTTGGAGAGTGTTGCAATGTAAGCTCGTTAATCTTGCGGGACTCGGAGAGGATATATTTTGTCCCCTTGTCTGCATAGATAGCGGCATTTGGAGAGGTGTCCTGAAGAAACGCATAGTCAAAACCTCCGCGACATATCGCCTCCAGACTACGTTCACGCTGTAGGTGCTCCGAGAACTCCTGACCGCCCTTGACGCTGATAACGGCATCGACCTGATGACCCTCCGAGCGGGCAATCTCCTTGAACATAAACGGAGTGCCGAAGTAGTAGGTGAAAGAGTTGCCGATAAAGAGTATCTTTTTTGTATCGGTTACGGCCGGAGCCCCCTTATAGCGAACCATCCACATACCTTCGTAGCCCGTTGCGTCGGGGATTCTGACCCTGCCATCACCCTTTGACAGCAGACGCAGACGAACCTTGACAACCCCCTCCGCAATCGGCTCATTGAGGATAAAAGATTGTGCATAGGTCGTATAGTGAGAAGAGTCGAACTTTTTAATGTAGAGAGAGTACTTGATAGCAGGGTCCTCTTTAGCCTCTCGCAGCTCACTCTCGATAGCATTCCAACGACCGCCATCCCAATACTCGAAAATCCAATACTTAGGAGAGTTGTCGTCATTTGCCGCGATAGTGCACATAAAGTCAATCTGCTCGCCCGCTCTCAAATCTTTGACAGGTACGGCATAGAGTAGATAGTCGCCCACACCTAAGCCTGACAGCATCGCTCCGTGGTTATCTTCGCAGAGGATGTCATAGCCGTTTGTGCTTACAACACAGAGCATCGAACTATTTTTATTTGGCGAACAGATGCCATCATACGCCCACTTCTCGCCCGTATAACGTTTTGTCCTTAAGCGAGCGGGAAAGGCATCTGCAATCTGTGACAAATATGGTGGCTGCACGACAGGTATATACTCTCGTTTTCCGCTTTTACGCCCTGTGATGATAATCTCTCCGCGACGCTCTGTTGTCGAAAAGTTCGGCTCGAACCAGATAGAGATATTTTGAGACTTTTTTGCCGCAATGGTGTTTTTACCCTGAACAATGCCAAACCACGCATCCGAAGAGGTGATGTCAAGTATCTCCTTAGAGCCTTTGATTTTGATACTCAAAGGTTTAATGCCCTGTGCAGGGAGAGGCACCTGCTTGGGAGAGGTGGCGATAGTCTGTTGCTTATCGCCCTTGCATGTGCTTGAGTTTCCGGCTACAGCAACATCTCCCCAACAGAGTGTTGTGAGGATAAGTAATGTGACTAAAAATCTCATATCCGCTATTTTGTCAGTCTGTTAAACTCTCGTTTTGCGCGCTTCATCTGCTTCTGAAAGCGGTCGGAGGTGTGGAGCTTTGCCACCGCTGCCGCTGCAACAAGGCGAGATGCATCTACATCACTCTGCCAATGGTAACCCGAAATGACGCGGCTCTGGCCATATTGGTAGCCAAGTGCCAATAACTCCTCAGCTCTGTCGGGATTTACCTCTAACAGCAGTAGGGCTGTTGCCCAACCACGGAGTGTATGACCCGATGGGAATGAGCCGTTTTGGTGGAGCATACCCTCGCGGTCAGGCATAAGCGTACCCTCCTTGTGATATGCGAAGGGGCGTGTGCGATGGTAGTACTCCTTCGGACCGATAATGCTCTTGACGCAGGTAATAACGCCATCGCGCAGCAGCAGATATATTTGCGGGGTCTTCTCTTGAGATATCTCCATACCGAAGGCCTCGCTAAACTGCTTGCAGAGGTTGCCCAAACGGTTGTCGGACTGCGCCTGTGCAGCCTTTGCAGCCTCTTTGTCTGTAGCACGAATAGTCTTGCCAAGCTCATAGACGGCAAGGTCATACTTAAAAGCCTGGCTATCCTCAGCAGGTGGGCCCGGCAAAAACTGCTTCATATCGGGCATCTGCTCCGGCTGGAAGTAGAGCTCGGCATCTTTGTAATCCTCCTGTGCAGAGAGGGTAAATATAGCTCCGAGAAGGAGTAGTGCAAAAACTGAGAATCGTTTCATAGGTACTACTTGCTAATTTTAGAAAACTCCTTTTTGGCGCGCTTCATCTGCTTGCAGAAATCCTTTGAGTTGTGCATAGCAACCACAGCCACAGATGCGGCGATGCGTGCTGCATCTACATCGCTCTGCCAATGGTAGCCTGTGATTATTCGGCTCTGTCCGCACTCATAACCCTCCTTGAGCAGAGCATCGGCAGCTGCTGGGTTAATCTCCGAGAGCAGAAGTGCCGCCGAGAAGCCGATAATGGTGTGGCCCGATGGGTAAGAGCCGTTGTTACGTAACACTGCCTCCGCCTTTGGCACCAATGTTGGCTCATTAAAGCGGCTGAATGGGCGCTGACGGCTATAGTGCTTCTTCGGTTTGAGGGAGATATTGTTTGCAGTCTCCATACCATCGACCAGCAGGCGGTAGATTTGCGGAGTATTCTCCGGGGATATCTTGATACCCATCGCCTCGCTGAAGTGGTCGCAGACAACCACAGGGTCGATACTTGCGTGGCGAATAGCCCTCTGAGCGCGCTTTGTATCCTTGCGCTGCTCCTTGCCCCAGCCATAGCGGCTGATGTCGTAGTCGAAGGCGGCACTGCCCTCTGCCGGTGGCTCGGGCAACCAATTTACCATATTTGGCAGTTCATCGGAGGTGAGGTAGGGCTTTGCGCCCTTGAGAAGTTGAGCAGAGGCTGTAGGCGCAACACACAGAAGCAGGGTTGCAGCAAGTGTAAATAGAAAAATCTTTTTCATAAATAGGTTCTTATTTACCACAAAGATATGCTTTATTTTCAAGAAAATATTACCTTTGTAGAAAAATAATACAAAAGGAGTAAAAGTATGAAATACTTTGGAGCACATGTTAGTGCGGCAGGCGGAGTGGAGAATGCTCCGTACAATGCCAAGGCTATCGGGGCGACAGCTTTCGCCCTCTTTACAAAGAATCAGCGTCAATGGGTGGCTCCGGCGCTGACTGTTGAGCAGTGCGAGCGCTTTAAGGCGGCCTGTGCCGAGTGTGGTTACGCACCGCATCAGATACTTCCGCACGATAGCTATCTGATTAATCTCGGACATCCGGAGTTGGAGGGGCTTGAGAAGTCGCGTGAGTCATTTTTTGAGGAGATGGCTCGTTGTCAGGCGTTAGGCCTTGATCGACTCAACTTCCACCCCGGCAGCCATCTGAATAAGATAACATCGTTGATGAGCCTTAATCGCATTGCCGACTCTATAAATATGGCCTTAGAGCGCACAGAGGGCGTTACTGCCGTTATCGAGAATACTGCGGGTCAGGGCTCAAACCTCGGTTTTGCGTGGGAGCACCTTGCGCATATCATCGAGCGTGTGGAGGATAAGAGCCGTGTGGGTTACTGCATCGATACCTGCCATAGTTTTGCTGCGGGGCACGATTTGAGTAGTGCCGAGGCGTGCGCAAAGACCTTTGCCGAGTTGGATAGTATTGTAAGCCTCAAATATCTGCGCGGTATGCACCTTAACGATGCCCTCAAGCCGCTTGGTAGCCGTGTAGATCGCCATGCACCGCTTGGAGATGGAACAATCGGCTGGGAGTGCTTTAAGTATATCGCCACAAACCCTGCCTTTGACAATATTCCGTTGATTCTTGAGACTCCGGATGAGGCGCGTTGGCCGGAGGAGATTGCAAAGTTGAAGTCTTTAAGCGAGCAGAGATAGTATGAATAGGATTTTTCTCTCCCTTGTAATGGCGTTGGTGGCGGTGACAGCTGCCGCTCAAACACGCGCAGAGCGTATTATTGCCCAGATTCGTGACCCAAAATCGAAGTATGTTGTGGTCATTGCTCATCGTAGCGATTGGCGCCACTATCCCGAAAATTCACTCGCCGCTATGGAGGGTGCAATAGCTATGGGCGTGGATATGGTTGAGATAGATGTTCAGCGCACAAAGGATGGTGTTCTTGTCTGCTGTCACGACAACTCTGTAGATCGTACAACAACGGGCAGCGGCAAGGTGAAGGATTTGACCTCTGACTATATCGCCACCCTCAAGCTCAAGACCAAGCAGGGTGTTACAGAGTATGGTATGCCGACCCTTGCTCAGGCGCTCGACCTATGTAAAGATAGGGTGCTGATAAACATCGATAAGGGTATGAACTACTACGACCAGATACAGCAGATGCTCGCCGAGCGAGATATGGTCGAGCAGGTGGTTATCAAGAGTAGTAAAAAGCCGACGACGGTTGCCAAATATTTTGCAAAGCATAGCCAAAATATGCTCTATATGCCCATTATCAACTACCGTGCGAAGAATTGGGAGAAGCATGGCCCGCTCTTCGAGAGCTACTTGGCCTCTGATATTCCGACTATCGCCTATGAGATATGTTGGGATAGCAGCCTGAAGGGGGAGCGAAAAATCTTCAACCGCGTGATAAAGAGCGGAGCAAAACTCTGGGTAAATACCCTCTGGGACTCTATCTGCGGTGGCAAGGAGCGTAGTTTTGCAGATAATAATGCGCTGAATGGCAACGAACATAAGATTTATGGCACGCTGCTTAAGTATGGCGTAACGATGATTCAGACAGACCGTCCACAGCTACTCCTCGACTACCTTGAGAGCAAGGGACGACACACATTACCATAATATGGGACTGTTGTCAAAGATACGAAACTTCTACACAATCAGCGCCCCTATCCTGCAGGGCGATGATGTAGGTACGCCTAAGGGCGATAAACGCTATCGCCGCTTGGCCTTTGAGTCGTTTGTGGCAGCTACGGTGGGCTACAGTCTCTACTATGTCTGCCGCACGAGCCTCAATGTGATGAAGAAACCGATTATTGACAGCGGTTTTTTAGATGCGGCGGAGCTGGGCGTTATCGGCTCGGCACTCCTCTTTGCCTACGCTATCGGTAAGGCTGTCAATGGCTTTATCTGCGACTACTGCAACATCAAGCGATTTATGGCGACGGGTCTTGCTGTTTCGCTTGCGGTAAATCTTACGATGGGTCTGCTCGGTTTTGTGGATAGCGCAGTGCCGACGGCGGTAATCTTCGGAATTTTCATTGTTCTGTGGGCGATAAACGGCTGGTCGCAGAGTATGGGTTCGCCACCGGCAATTATCTCGCTCTCGCGTTGGTTCCCACTCTCTCGCAGAGGAACGTTCTACGGTATATTTTCGGCAAGTCATAACCTGGGCGAGTTCTTCTCGTTCCTCTTTGTGGGGAATGTGGTGCTTGCGGCAGGTTGGCAGTGGGGCTTTGTCGGCTCGGCTGTGGCAGGGGCGTTAGGTGTTGCGTTAGTGATACTGCTGCTCCACGATACACCACAATCAAAAGGGCTGCCGGCTATCGAAACCATTGCCCATGAGAAGGCGCAGAGTAACTTGAGTACCAGAGAGATACAACGACAGGTGCTCCTCTCGCCGGCAGTGTGGGTGCTTGCAGGTGCAAGTGCATTTATGTATATCAGCCGCTATGCAATTAATGGCTGGGGCATACTCTTCCTTGAGGAGGTGAAGGGCTTTGATAGCGAGACGGCAGTATGGATAGTGTCGATAAATGCGCTGCTCGGAATATTTGGTACGGTGCTGTCGGGTTGGTTCTCGGATAGCCTGTTCGGGGGTGACAGAAGGGTGCCTGCGCTGATATTCGGCGTTATGAATACAGTCGCTTTGGTGCTCTTTGTATATGGCGGTAATGCTCTGTGGGTCAATGTGTTGGCAATGTCACTCTTTGGTGTGGCAATGGGTGTGCTGATATGTTTTCTTGGCGGACTTATGGCTGTCGATATTGTTCCACGAAGGGCTACGGGTGCGGCGTTAGGTATTGTCGGTGTGGCGTCATATATTGCAGCGGGATTGCAGGATGTTATCAGCGGCTGGCTTATTGAGAGTGGCACGACAACCCTTGCCGACGGAACGCGCGAGTATGACTTTACTTGGGCGACGATATTCTGGATAACAGCCTCGGTAATATCGTTCCTGCTACCACTATTGAATTGGAGATATGGCAAAAAAGATAGAGAAGACTAATGCTGCCCGACTACTTGACAGGGCGAAGATTGCTTATGAGCTTGTGCCATACGAGGTTGATGAGAATAACCTCGCAGCGACCCACGTGGCTGAGTCTTTGGGTGAGCCTATAGAGCGTGTATATAAGACCCTTGTGCTCAAGGGTGATAGAAATGGACACTTCGTCTGCATTGTACAGGGGGATAAGGAGGTCGATTTGAAGGCGGCGGCGAAGGTGTCGGGCAATAAGTCTGCCGAGATGATTCCGATGAAGGAGCTGCTGCCGACAACGGGCTATATTCGTGGAGGATGCACCTCTATCGGTATGAAAAAGCGCTTCCCGACATTTATAGATTCGACCTGCACAGCCTTTGACCATATATTTATAAGCGCGGGCGTGAGAGGTTTGCAGATAAAGATAGACCCGAAGGATTTGATAGCCTTTGTCGGTGCTGTAGTTGCCGATATTGAGGGTTAAAAGACCTCTTGCAGTATCTGTATAGACTGTACGCGGCGGATAGAGTCAAGGTGCACCGTGTAGTAATCGACAAGCCCCACAAGCATATCTACGCGCTGATTTCGATTAAGGCCAATCTCTCCGAGATACTCCACATCACACTCAATAAGGTCGTTGAGCAGGCGGGCATACTCGGCATTGAGAAACTTGTCGTGCAACGGGCGAATAGGGGTGTATTCACCCTCGCGCATATCGAAATAACTATCCTCTATATACTCATTTCCCGGAGCAAAGCCCAAAAAGCGGCTTATGTGCGCCAAAAACCAGAGGTGGAAGTTGGCTACACCCTCCTCCATAGCATCGAGGGCGACGATGCTGCCCCAGATAAAGTCGAAGAGCTGTTGATTTGCCTCACTCTCCCCGATAAGGCGATAGAGCACCTCGGCCATAAAGAGAGCGATGGTCGATTTGCGAATATCGTAAGGAACGCTCTGCAGCAGTGTGCCGCTATGTACATCCCTCATACGGTGCAGCTCGGTCTTGTCGGATATAAGTCCCTCGAACTCAAGCGCAAACATCGGCTGCAGTAGTGCCAATTTAGAGCCACGACCCTTACCGGAGCCTATACCCTGCACGATATAGCTCTGACGACCGAGGGTGTCGGTCAGCAGATGTACGATTACCGCTTTATCTCCGTATTTGACACTATTTAGCACAATGCCTCGTGCCTTGTAACTTCTCATAACTTAATCTTGTCTATTGCTCCTCTCAAGTGCTCAGGGTTGAGGTGTGTATATATCTCGGTTGTAGTGATATTTTCGTGGCCGAGCAGCTCCTGCACCTGTCGGATACTCGCGCCACCGGCAAGCAGATGTGTGGCAAAGGAGTGGCGGAAGGTGTGTGGGCTGACACTCTTTGTAATTCCGGCAGCATCGGTCGCCTGGCGAATGATGTTGAAGACCATCACACGTGAGAGCTTCGATTGGCGGTTGCTCAAAAAGAGTATCTCTTCGCTGCGAGTGGTTGCACTGCCGGACTCCTTGCTGCTCCTCTCTTTGCGGTCATCCAAGTACTGCATAACATACTCCTGCGCCACTCTGCCAATAGGGACAAGTCGTTGCTTGCCACCCTTGCCAAGTACGCGGATATACCCCTCGCCGAAGAAGAGGTCGCCGAGTTTGAGTGAGATAAGCTCCGAGACACGCAGTCCGCAGGAGTACATCAGCTCCAACATCGCTCTGTCGCGACGTCCTTTGGCTGTTGTGGTGTCGGTGCATCTGATTATTCGCTCCACCTCCGCGACAGATAGCACATCGGGGAGCGTTCTGCTACTCTTTGGTGCCGATATAAACTCCGCCGGAGAGCTCTCAATCTTATCTGTAAGGAGCAGATAGTTGAAAAAGCTCTTCACGCCGCTCAGTTCGCGGGCCTGTGAACTCTTCTTGTGCTTTCGCTCCAAAAGATGGGTCAAAAAGCGCTCAACCATATACTCCTCGACAGCTGTGGGTGGAACGTCGTACATCCTGAGCACAAAGTTTTCAAATATTGTGACATCACGAATATAGGCCTCGACGCTGTTTGCCGATAGATTCTTCTCCAGACGGATATATGTTTTGTAGGCTTGAATGGTTTTATCCCACTTTTCGCTGTTTTGTGCCATATATTTATTAAATTTGCGGAACGAAGATACAAAATTTTACATAATATGAACTATGTTGAGTTAAATATTTCTGTTCCGAGTGCAGAAATTGCCGAGATTTTGACTGCCGAGTTGTCGGAGTTGCCGTTTGATAGTTTCGTGACAGAGAGGGATAGACTGAAGGCCTATATCCCGCAGGATGCCCTTGTGGATTGTAAAGAGGAGGCGGATGCGATACTTGCCGACTACAACATCACCGACTGCCGCTATGTGCAGATTGAGGCGCAGAATTGGAATGCCCTCTGGGAGAGTAACTTCGAGCCTGTGGATGTGGATGGTCGTGTGCTTATTCGTGCGCCGTTCCATGAGCCGAGCCCGACAGCTCAGTTTGAGGTGGTCATTATGCCGAAGATGTCGTTTGGTACGGGTCACCACGCAACGACAAAGATGATGGTTGAGATGATTCTCGATGCCGACTTGAAGGGTAAATCGGGTCTTGATATGGGTAGCGGTACGGGTGTGCTGGCTATTGCCGCTTGCAAGTGTGGTGCCGAGCGACTCGATGCGGTGGATATTGACGACTTTGCATACGAAAATTGTGGCGAAAATATCGTCACTAACGGCGTTGCTGACCGTATCACCCCGATAATGGGAGATGTGCGCGCTATAGCAGGTCGCAAGTATGACTTTATCTTGGCAAATATCAACCGCAACATCCTGTTGGGCGATATGGATAACTATCTTAAGAGCCTAAATGATGGTGGCGAGATATTCTTCAGCGGCTTCCTCGATAGCGATGTTGAGGCGATGACAACGGCTTGTGCTGCGCGCGGACTGAAACTAAAGTATGAGCGCCATACCAACGGCTGGGCTGCGTTAGGCTTTACTAAATAAGGTTGTTGCAAAAAAATCGCAGATAGGCGAACAACGTAACAAAAAAATATATACCTTTGCAGTGTAGAAGGTGTCTTGGTGTACAAAAAACAACAAGATGAAAAGGAAATTCGGTGAGAATCCGAAACAGTACCTGCTGCTGTAAGTTCCTATCCTACAGGATATTATGTTCAGGCAACAGCCATTGGGAAACCGAGAAGGCGCCACGAACGGAATAAGTCAGAAGACCTGCCTCTACAGACATAGATTTTTCAACCTGCAGGATAACGGGTCAAAATCAAAACGGTTTCAGAGGCTACATTGGCGCGCAAATAGGGCTGACAAGAATAAGTTTTGACAAAACGCTGTAATCCTAAGGGTTACAGCGTTCTTTTTTGTTTAACATTCTAACAGAGTATTAGAGATGAAAAAACTTTTTTTGGCAGCCTTAGCGATGTTTTTGTGTGTGGGCTGTGAGTATGACGACTCCGAGATTTGGGGAGAGATTGGTAAGTTGCGCGAGGAGGTCAATCAGAACAGCGAGGATATTGCCACGCTGTCGGCACTTGTAGAGGCGCTCGATAGGGGCAAACTGATTCTATCGACCGAGCAGACTGCAGAGGGCGTTATCCTTCACTTTACTGATGGTAGTTCGGTTGTGGTGAAAAACGGAGCTAATGGCAAAGATGGTGCCGACGGTAAGGATGGCAAAGACGGTCAAGATGGCGCAGATGGCAAGGATGGTCTGAATGGTGCAGATGGTAAGGATGGCAAGGATGGCGCTGACGGCGATTCGTTCTTTGTATCTGTTGAGGAGGACGAGAGTACCGTGACCATTACCCTTGCTGACGGTCGCGTGATTGTCTTGCCAAAGGCTACAGAGGGCAGTGGCAGTGATGAGCCGCAGATGCGTATTCTCTCTTTTGAGGATGCCGATGCGAAGTTTACTCCATACACTTTGGACTACTGTTCAAAGAGCATTGCCACTTGGAGTGACCTTGTTGATGATGCGCAGTATATGGGTACGATGACCTATGACAGCAATAGCAGCACTTACTATTGGTATGATGAGGGTAATACAGAGCTATTCCACTCATTTACAACACCTTATTGGACAGGTGGACATGCAGTGTCGAACTATGTTATAGCGGACTACACAACCCTTCCTGAGGGCTACTATGGTTGGTATGAGTTACAGTTCTCCAACCCTATTGGCGGACATAACGGCTCGGCGAACTTCTGCGTGCATAATGGCTATAGCGACTTCTTTAATTCGCAGATTTATGACGCCTCGCTCAAGGGTTTTGAGTTTGCAGATGGTGTGGAACGAGTGATTGACCACATGTACATAACAAACACCTGTTATGTGCTCAACTCGCTCACTATTGGTGATGGTTTTGCCCCTCCGGCAACAGAGCAGACGCTCTTTAAGGTTGTCGCTTATGGTTATGATGCGGCGGATAATCTGACAGGCAGTTGTGAATTTATCCTCTGTGAGGGTACAAATCCGGTAACCGATTGGCAGAAGTGGGAGCTTAAGTCGCTGGGTAAGGTAGCAAAGGTGCTCTTCAATTTTGAGCCGAGCAGCGACCTTGTTGGAGATTACGGAATGAATACACCGGCATACTTCGCTTATGATGATGTGGCGGTAATATTTTAGGATATGAAGATATACAAATTGTTGATTACAACTACTTTAGCGGTGTTTGCCTCGTCTTGTAACATAGACGAGACATTCACTGCGCCCGATAAGGAAGGATACTATCGTCCGCAGAGTGCAGACTCTTCGATGCAGTGGAGCAAGGTGGTCGAGTACCGACCTGCTCCGGGGCAGTTTATCGGCGATACCAAGACCAGCGGCTTTACAGGCACTGAGGCGAGCATGGCTGAGGCTATTGCCTATGCAGAGATGCGATTGGGCAAGAAGAGCTTTGTCTCGCTTGGCGGCTTTGGTGGCTATATTGCTGTCGGCTTTGATCATAGCATTGACAACAACGAGGGCTATGACTTCGCTATTCAGGGTAATGCCTTTGACGGCTCTTCCGAGCCTGGAGTTGTCTGGGTTATGCAGGATGAGGATGGTAATGGCGAGGCCGATGATACCTGGTATGAGCTTGCAGGAAGTGATATGACTGCCGAGGGGACTATCAGGGGTTACTCGGTGACATATTTCCGCCCGACAGCCGATGAGCAGCCTGTGAAATGGGTTGATAGTGAGGGTGTTGAGGGAGAGATTGACTATCTGAAGAGCTACCATCCGCAGCCGTCGTACTATCCTACTTGGATTGCTGAGGATAGCTATACGCTGACAGGCACTCGCCTTAAGACACAGAACTACGACAAGTATGGCAACGGCTTGATGTGGATTCTGCCGGCGTATGGCTGGGGTTATGTCGATAACTATAGCCAGAGCGATTGGCTGCCGACATTCAAGGCTGTCAATTGCTTCGATATTTCGCAGGCGGTGGATGCAGATGGTCGTGCAGTAGAGTTGGAGTATATCGACTTTGTTAAGGTCGTTACTGCTTGCAACGGCAAGAGTGGACATCTGGGCGAGATTTCGACCGAGGTGTGTGATATCTACGATTTGTAATATTGCTATGAACAGTCTTCGACGTATATTCTCCATGGTTGTTGCCATAGTTGCTACATCTGCAGCACTTTGTGGCTGTATGAAGTGGGAGTATGGTCTTGTGGAGCAGTTTAGGGTAACGGGGTCGGGACTGTTCATCTCCAATGAGGGTAATTTTCAATACGGAAACGCGACCCTCTCCTATTATGACCCGCAGACCAAGCAGGTCGAAAATGAGATTTTTTACCGCGCAAACGGAATGAAACTCGGCGATGTGGCGCAGAGTATGACCATCCGCAACGGCATAGGTTGGATTGTGGTAAATAACTCTCACGTGGTCTTTGCGATTGATATTGAGACATTTAAGGAGGTGGGGCGAATTACCAATATCACCTCGCCGCGCTATATCCACTTTGTATCTGACGAGAAGGCATATATCACCCAACTTTGGGATAATCGTATCTTTATCGTCAATCCTAAACGCTATCAGATTACGGGATATATCGAGGTGCCGAATATGACTATGGAGAGTGGCTCAACTGAACAGATGGTGCAGTTGGGCGACTATCTCTATGTGAATTGTTGGTCATATCAGAATAGGATTCTCAAGATTGATACCCGCACAGATAGCGTTGTAGATGAACTTGTAGTCGGTATTCAGCCGACCTCTTTAGCCTTGGATTGTCACGGTAAGCTATGGACAGTGACCGATGGCGGTTTTGAGGGCTCGCCATACGGTTATGAGGCTCCGGCGCTATATCGTATTGATGCTGAGCGATTTGAAATCGAGAAAAAGTTTGATTTCCGCCTTGGCGATGACCCGTCAGAGGTGCAGATAAACCGTGCAGGAGATACTCTGTATTGGATAAACGATGACATTTGGGCTATGGATGTTACGGCAGAGCGTCTGCCTGCAGCCCCTGTAATATCTTCGCGAGGAACGATATATTACGGTCTTACGGTAAGCCCTGAGAATGGGGATATATATGTTGCCGATGCTGTCGATTACTCGCAGCAGGGTATGATATATCGCTACTCGGCTACGGGCGAAGAGTTGGATAGTTTTTATGTGGGTATTATCCCCGGCGCATTTTGTTGGAGATGAGAAGGTTATGCTACATAGTGGTTGCTCTTTGCCTTGCCTTTTCGGCTATGGCAGAGGAGCGCACTGTGGCTATCCGTGAGATTACGGTTGTCGGTCGTAGGCCGATGAAGGAGATAGGCACGCAGCAGACAAAGCTCGACTCGGTTGCCCTCAAGGAGAATATCTCGCTCTCGATGGCAGATGTGCTCGCCTTCAACTCCTCGATTTTTGTTAAGAGTTTCGGCCGTGCAACCCTCTCTACGGTCGCTTTTCGTGGAACATCCCCCTCGCATACGCAGGTGTCGTGGAATGGTATGAAGCTCAATAACCCGATGCTCGGAATGACCGACTTTTCGACTATCCCGTCGTACTTTATTGATGACGCCTCGTTGCTGCACGGCACATCCTCTGTGGGCGAGACGGGAGGTGGCCTTGGTGGCGCGGTAAAGCTATCTACACAGCCTGCAAATGCGCAAGGTTTTGGCGTGCAATTTATTCAGGGAGTGGGCTCTTTCAAGAGCTTTGACGAGTTTCTGCGCCTCACATACGGCAACGACCATTGGCAAGTTTCAACTCGCGCCGTATATTCCTCATCTCCAAATGATTACAAGTATCTAAATCACGACAAAAAGGAGAATGTTTATGATGAAAATATGAACATCATAGACCAATATTACCCCGTTGAGCGTAACCGTAGCGGTTCGTATAAGGATTTGCATATTCTGCAGGAGGTCTATTACAATACGGGCAAGGGCGACCGACTTGGGCTCAATGCGTGGTACATAAACTCAAATCGCGAGTTGGCGATGCTGACGGTCGATCATGGTGCCGACACAGACTTTGATAATCGCCAGCGAGAGCAGACATTTCGCGGAATTTTGTCGTGGGATCACCTGCGTAAAAATTGGAAGGTGGCGGCTAAGGCGGGCTATATCTATACCTGGATGGCGTACGACTACAAGCGTGATTTGGGTAATGGAGTTATGGCACACATGACCCGCTCCCGCAGCACGATAAATACTCTCTATGGTCAGGCGGAGGGGGAGTACTATATTGGTAATAAGTGGCTCTTTACGGCAAATCTCTCTCTGCATCAACACTTTGTCGAGAGTCGCGATAAGAATATCGTTCTGCAGCAGGGGGGTAACGGCATTTTGGGCTATCGTAAGGCGCGCCCTGAACTGTCGGGGTCAATCTCTGCCAAGTGGCGACCAATAGAGCGATTGGGGCTCTCGGTTGTTCTTCGTGAGGAGATGTTCGGTAAGGAGTGGACTCCGATTATCCCCGCATTCTTTATCGATGGCGTACTCTCGGAGCGTGGCAATATCGTCGCCAAGGCATCCGTTTCGCGTAACTTCCGCTTTCCGACACTCAATGACCTATATTTCCTGCCAGGAGGAAATCCCGACCTGAAGAGGGAGAGCGGTTGGACATACGATGCAGGGCTCTCGTTTGCCGTTGGTAAGAGTGGGGTATATTCGCTCAGTGGCTCGGCAAATTGGTTCGAGTCCTTTGTTAAGGATTGGATTATCTGGCTGCCGACGACAAAGGGCTTCTTCTCCCCTGCAAATATAAAGGATGTGCACGCCTACGGTGTTGAACTGCAGGCAGACCTTGATGTGGCACTGACAAAGGAGTGGCAGTTGGGGCTCGATGGCTCCTTCTCGTGGACGCCATCCATCAATGAGGGCGAGCCGCGCACCCCTGCCGATAAGTCGGTGGGCAAGCAGTTGCCATATGTGCCCGAATTTTCATCTTCCGTGACTGGAAGGCTCTCGTGGCGCAGATGGGCATTTACCTATAAGTGGTGCTACTACTCGGAGCGATATACAATGTCATCAAACGATATATCTCTGTCGGGTAAATTGCCGCCATACTTTATGAGCAATATCTCGCTTGAGAAGACTATCCCGCTGAAACATATCGAGTTATCTGCAAAGGGTGTGATAAATAACCTCTTCAATGAGCAGTACCTCTCCGTTCTCTCCCGCCCAATGCCGGGCATCAATTTTCAGATATTCTTAGGCATTAAGTTTTAATGAGTTGCAAAACAGAGGCGTAAAAATCAAAGATTTTTGCATAAAATAGTAGATTTTTAGTAACTTCGCAGAGAAAAAGCGACCAAAACTAAAAATCTATACTATGCTAACCTTTGTAATTTGTCTTGTTTTGCTCATTGTGGCCTACTTCACTTATGGCCGCTATCTGGAGCATGTATGTAAGATTGACAAGAGCGCTACAGTGCCAAGTGCAACCCACTATGATGGTGTGGATTATGTGCCTATGCCTCGTTGGCGCACATTCCTGATTCAACTTCTTAATATTGCAGGTATCGGCCCTATTTTTGGAGCTGTCCTGGGTGCCTGCTTTGGTCCTGTGGCATTCATTTGGATTACCGCAGGAGGTATCCTGATGGGTGCGATGCACGATTTTATCTCCGGAGTGATGTTGGTACGTAATGATGGACTGAGTATCCCTGAGATTGTCGGCAGATACCTTGGTGGTGGTATGAAGCAGTTTATGCGAGTATTCTCGATGATTCTGCTCATCCTTGTAGGTGTTGTGTTTTTGCGCAGCCCGGCAAGTATCTTGGGACAGATGGTACCGAGTGTGTCGTATGGAGTTTGGATTGCTGTCATTATCGTCTACTATTTTGTGGCAACTCTGTTGCCGATAGATAAGATTATCGGAAAGTTCTATCCTCTCTTCGGATTTGCGCTGCTCTTTATGGCAGTTGCCCTCTGTGTGGTACTCTTTGTGGGAGATTATACCATCCCTGCGATGACTTTTGAGAACTTCCAGGCAAACAAGGAGGCTATGCCGATTATCCCGACCCTCTTTATTACTATTGCTTGTGGTGCTATCTCAGGTTTCCACGCTACGCAGTCACCGATGATGGCTCGTTGTGTGAACAATGAGAGCGAGTGCCGTATGGTATTCTATGGGGCGATGATTTCAGAGTCTATTATCGCGCTTATTTGGGCGGCGATTGCAATGGCATTCTTTGGTGGTGCCGGTGAGCTTACAGCGGCTCTTGCCGAGCATGGGAATAATGCTGCATGGGCAGTAAATCATATCGCACAGACCACTCTGGGTAAGTTTGGTGCCATTCTTGCTATCCTTGGCGTTGTGGCTGCTCCTATAACCTCAGGAGATACCGCTTTCCGTTCGGCACGACTCATTATTGCCGATATCTTCGGTATCGATCAGAAGAATATAGCTAAGCGTTTGGCTGTCAGCGCGGTAATCTTTGCTGTCGGTATTGCCATAACATTTGTGAACTTTGATGTTGTTTGGCGTTACTTCTCGTGGACAAATCAGGCACTTGCGACAATCGTGCTTTGGTCTATTGTTGTCTATCTCAATCAGCAGAAACGTAATATATGGGTTGCACTGCCACCGGCAGTATTTATGACCTATATCTGTTCGTCGTTTGTATTTGTGTCGAACCAATTTGTCGGCATGGGCTCAACAGCTCTTGCATACATTTTGGGAGGTGTGCTTACAGCAATCCTTACCGCCTATATGTGCTATAGATTGAGAAAAGATAGGAAATAGAATGGGTCGCAACATACTCTTTATACTGCTGCTCTTTGCCTGTGTAGTTACGCTCTCAGCGCTCCAGAAGCCTATATTTATGCTTTGGTACGCCGAGCTTATGGCCGATGCCGAGCCTGCGGAGCTACTACAGGTGATAATTAGCGGTCTTAGTCTTGATATGACTATGGCGGGGTATGTTTGCGCTCTTCCTATACTCTTTGTTCTCTGCTCTGTCTGGGCTCCTCATAAGATTTGGAAGCGCCTTTGCCAGGGGTGGGTTATTGTCGCCTCGGTACTTATTGCGCTCTGCTTTGCTGTTAATCTGGGGCTCTATGAGTATTGGCGTTTTCCGCTTGACGGCTCGATATTGCAGTACCTTGCAACTCCAAAGGAGGCTATGGCGAGCGTAACGCTGCAAATGTTTGTCGTTCAGAGCGTTGTGGCGATTGTTTACTATACCCTTATGGCGTTTGTCTGCTGGAAGATTGTCGATATTTTCGACCCGCAGCGCCGCTATAAATGGGGCAGACGTTTAATCCAATCGTTGCTGCTCTTTGTTATTGCAGGACTCGACTTTCTCGCTGTTCGCGGTGGCGTTACCACGGCTGTGGCGAATGTATCGAAGGTCTATTTTAGCGATAAGATTGCTCTTAATCACGCGGCGGTAAATCCTACATTCTCCTTTATCTCGTCAATCTCCGGTGGGGATGACCTGTCGCGCTATGACTACCTTGACCAGCAGACATTAGAGAGTGAGTTTGCGCAGATAATGGCACAAAATAGCGTTGAGCCGACCGCCAAACTATTCAACACTTCACGCCCAAATATCGTTATGATTATCGCCGAGAGCTTCGGCCGCTCAACAATAGATGAGATTGTCGGTGGTAGGAGTGTTGCTCCTGAGTTTCAACGACTTAAGGGCGAGGGCGTTTGGTTTGAGAATATGATTGCCTCTTCGTTCCGTACGGATCGTGGAGTGCTTGCTACGCTGAGTGGCTTCTGTGCCCAGCCGACAATGTCGCTGATGAAATATCCACAAAAGGCGTCACGCCTGCCGTCTATTGCCGGCTCGTTGAGGGATAACGGATATTCGACATCGTATATCCACGGTGGCGATTTGAATTTTACCGATATGGCGGGCTACCTCTATGCGACAGGCTTTGATAAGTTGGTGGCTTTCAGGGATTTATCATTCGATGCGCCAACCTCTAAGTGGGGTTATGCCGACGATGTTCTTGCCGACTACTTTATCGACTTTATCAAGCAGAAGGAGGGGGAAAATCGACCATTCTTTGCCGTTTGGCAGACCCTCTCAAGCCATGAACCATTTGATGTGCCGATAGCGGAGTTTGAGGATAAGATGCTCAACTCTATGCACTTCGCAGATATCTGTATCGCAAAGGTAATCAATGCTTTACGGCAGAGTGAGCAGTGGAACAATACCCTTGTTATCGTCATTGCCGACCACGCCTACCTCTATCCGCACGGCATCTCGGCAAGTGCCGTTCAGCGCCATAGAATTCCGATGCTTTGGCTTGGTGGAGCGGTCAAGGAGGCTGCAGTAATTGATACCTACTGTTCACAGAGCGACCTTGCAGCAACTCTGCTCTCGCAGTTGGGAATTGATTATAGCAACTTTGCGATGAGCCGTAATATCTTTGCGCCTGCTGCCGAGCAGTTCGGTTACTACACATTCAATAATGGTTTTGGCGTTGTAAATAGCTCTGGTGCAACCATTTATGACTGTACTACAGAGCAGATTATATCCGAGAACAGCTCCAACGAGGATGTTGTTACGGGCAAGACAATGTTACAGAAGACATATAATATAATCAAGCAGTTATGAAGCAGTTCTTAGAGTTGCAACCGACAGCAAATCAGACCTTTAGATTGATGGGATATGGTAGCCGTGGCAATCTTGCAGCTCGCCTTGAGCAGTCGTATAAGGTTGAGCAAAGTGGTGATTATCAGGGCGCCTGTCAGCTCCGATATGAGGCCTTTCAGGATATTATCTCCACTCTGCCTGATGATGAAGATGGCGCAGTTGCGTTGGACCGTAACCATCCAAATACCCTTGCCGCTATGGAGATTATGCTCGCCTCGGCGGTTGATAACTACCTTGCAGGGGATGGTGAGATGGCTGCTGCACAGATAGAGTTGCTGCTTGATAGCGATGAAGAGGATCCGTTAGAGGCAACACCTATCCTTGCACTGTGCTACGCTATGATTGGCGAGTGGGAGTGCCTTGAGGATATCGATACCGATTTGGGCGATAAGAGCGCAATTCGCCCACTGCTGCGTGCGCTCTATCAGTTTGTTACATCGGGCAAGATTGAGAATGCAGCCGTTGCGGAACTTGCTCGTTTTAAGGACTTTACGGCAGAATTGAAGAGAGCTGACCACCCGACCGACGAGGCATACCTGCGAGATATATCCTCCGAGCACCCGTCACGCGTCGCCCTTGCGCGCGAGCTATATCTGCGAGCAGAACCGGCACTATCGTTATACCCCGACTTTTTGTCGGCACTTGTTGCTGCTCTGAAATAAAAACACAAATTTCTTACTCGTCGTAGCATATATAAGCCTATATATGCTAAAAAAATATTTTCACAAATAACTAATGTTTTAGTTGGAAAACTAAATGTTTAGTTATATCTTTGTCATCGGAAAATGATTTGAAAACAGACTACTTTTAACTATGAATAGTACCAAAACACAGGAACTTACACGTGCAGAGCTTGAGATTATGCAGATACTTTGGCAACTTGAGAAGGGTTTTGTGAATGACATCCTTGAGGCGATACCAACGCCGAAACCTGCCTACAATACCGTCTCGACCATTGTTCGCATACTTGAGAAGAAGGGTTTTGTGGCACATCGTGCCTATGGCAAGAGCCACGAGTACTACCCGCTTATCTCGCGCACGGAGTACACAAGTAGTTTTATGACGAGCGTTGTAAACAACTTCTTCGGTGGCTCTATTGGCAATATGGTCAGCTTCCTCTCGCGTGATAGGGGTATAACTGTAAGCGAGGCGGATGAGATTATTAAGATGTTAAAGGAGAAGTAGTATGTACGTTGTCGAAACGATTATATGCAGTGCTCTACTCTATGCCCTCTATCGGATACTGTTAGAGGGTAGGGTGGCACACAGTATAGCCAGGGTATATCTGCTGTTATCTGTGGTGCTCTCGGTAGTGGTTCCGTTACTTGAACTGCCGATACTGCCACCAGAGCCGACTGTTAATGTGGCCGTAATGCCTTTAGAGATAGCAGAGACGGTTGTCGAGGTGGATACAGAGATGGCTGTAGAGCATACATTTGATTGGTATTTTGCGCTACAGATGGTCTATATTGCGGTTGTTTTGCTCTCTATTGTTCGATTTGGCGTGAGTGCTGCAAAGATTTGTAAGTTGCGCAGACAGAGCAAGTTAGGTAGTTATCGCCGTGTCGCTGTGGCAGAGCATAAGAGTGTTTTTGAGCCGTTCAGCTTTATTCGGACAATATTTGTTCAGACAGGCGAAAAGCGGGAGCAGGTGCTGCTGCACGAGTATAGCCATATAGTACACGGTCACACCCTTGAACGACTATTTTTCGAGCTTGCCCGTTGCCTGATGTGGTTTAATCCGTTTGTGCATCTTATGGGTAACTCTGCCTCGCAAGTACATGAGTGGCAGGCAGATAGCGATGTTATCAGCGCAGGCTTCGATATTAACGAATACAGACAAATCATTTTCCACCAACTCTTCGGGTATAGTCCGGATATTACCTGCGGGTTGAATAAAAGTTTAACCAAAAAACGATTTATTATGATGACTACATTTAAGAGGGGTAGATTCCCTCTGCTGCGTATCTTGGCAGTAATTCCGATTGTGGTGGCTATGATTTTTGCTTTCGGCGCTGTTGCTGCAAAGGCTGAGCCGACAGTTGTGGATAGCCCGGAACCTAAGAATGTGATTGAGATTCGCAAGGGCGGAGATGAGATTCTGCTCAATGAGAAATCGGTAACGATAGAGAGCCTTCCTGAACTTGTAAAGCAATCAGAGGATAATGTTGTTACTATCGCTGCAGAGGATGGCGTATCAATGGGGAAAGTTGCGGATGTCAAGGAGGCTCTGCGAGGCGTTGAGAATCTGCGAATTAACTATGCTAAATCTGATGATGTAGAGCCACAGACAGCCTCTGAAACAACCGAGAGTGCTCCTGGTCGTAATGGCCCGGAGATCAAAATTGAGGTGATGGATGGTGGTAAAACTATCCTCTTCTGTGGCGCTCCGATGTCGTACGAGCAGCTACTTAAGACTCTGCCGCAGGTAAAACCGCATGCAGTTATACTACACGTAGGTAGCGATGTTCCTGAACAGATGTGGGCAGAGATTAAGAGCACTCTTCGCAGTGGGGCAAATACTCTGAAGGTGAACCATATCAAGCCCGAGGCGCAGAGCAAAACTGTTAAGGCCTGCAATCTTCTTCAGGTGAAGGTCACTGCCGATGGGACAATCCTTCTGCGAGGCAAGGAGTGCCGTAAAAACGAGCTGAAACGCGAGGTGAAACACTTTGTGCAGAACTACCACATCTACGCAATGAACACTCGCCGTCTGCATATCGGTAATCAGTACAATAAGGAGTACTCGGACTTCTCGACGACCTCTCTTACAATGCCTAACGGGCGAAAGGTCTGTTGTCCTGTAAGTAACGGTATAGTATCTGTCAGTAGCGATAGTAATGCCGCCTCAGGTACAGTTGGCGAGGTTTTAGATATTATCAAACTTGCCTATGACGAGCTGCGCCAAAGCCTCTCCCGCCGCGTCTATAACAAGTCATACGATAAGCTCGGCCCCGACTACCGCCAGATGATTAACGAAGCAATCCCTACGCGAGTTTACATCGCGGAGGGTTAAAGCAAATAAAAATACCGACCAACTGGCCGGTATTTTTATCTCTTATTAAAGTTGTTCATCGTGCGTTCCAATCCTACGGCTACAAACGAGAGAATAGCATCGCCAAAGACCTTGAGGCGCGGAGGCATATTCTCGCGCTCCTCAGCCGTCCACTCGCCAAGCACATAATCGACCTGGTGTCCGCGGCTGAAATCGCCACCGATGCCGAAGCGCAGGCGGGCATAGTCGGTTGTCTGGAGCAGTTCGGCGATATTTTTCAGACCGTTGTGACCGCCATCGCTACCCTTTGTGCGCATACGAAGCTCGCCAAATGGCAGGGCAATATCATCGACAACAACAAGCAGGTTTTGCTTCTCTATCTTCAACTCCTGCATCCAATATCTTACAGCCTTACCAGAGAGGTTCATATAAGTTGCGGGCTTGAGAAGCGTAACGATATGGCCGCGGTGGCGAATAGTTGCCACAGAGCCATAACGTGCCGACATAAAAGAAGTGTCGGATGCCTCAGCAAGGGCATCCAACACTTTGAAACCGATGTTGTGTCTTGTCTCGGCGTACTCGGCGCCAATATTTCCAAGACCTACAACAAGATATTTCATCTATCGTCAGTTTACTACTGCTGAGCAGCTGCACCACGAGATGCACGAGTTACACGAACTGCACAAACTGCCTGAGTTGCAGGAGATACAAACTGAAGACCCTCGAACTGAAGATCGCCAACGAAGATAGTCTGACCAACCTTGAGTGGAGTAACGTCAACAACGAGCTCATCTGGAAGGTTCTCAACCATAGCCTTAACAACGAGCTTACGAGCTGACAGAGCGAGCTTACCACCGATCTTAACACCCTCAGCAGTACCTGTAAGACGTACAGGAATAGCGATAGATACCGGCTTACCCTCCTGAACACGGTAGAAGTCGATGTGGAGAATCTGCTCACGGATTGGGTGATACTGAACATCACGAAGAACTGCGAGCTCCTTCTGACCATCGATATCAAGCTCAACGATGTAAGAGTTAGGAGTGTAGATAAGCGGCTTTACAGCCTTCTCATCGATTGCGAAAGATACAGTCTCACCACCACCATAGATAACACATGGGATAAGACCCTGACGGCGAACTGCCTTGGTTGCCTTCTTACCATACTCGGCACGAGGCGCTGCTGAAATAGCAATTGTTTTCATTGTTTTGTAAAAATTAAGTTGTTAGTACCTACGGCGGCACTCAGTCTGCACCCTTAGTGCAACCCCCATAACCGCCTGATTGCGACCGCAAAAGTAGAAATAAATTTTCGAAAAACAAAACCTTTCCCGCTTTTTGCGATATATCTTCCTCTATTTTACCTGCAAATAGTAGTTGCTCAGGCGTGAATAGAGGTGGTCAATCATCTTGATTTGCTCGGCTGAACTATGCTCGGAGCAGCCATACATACGCAACAGCTCTTCGCGTGTCAGCGATTGATAATCAGTAAGTTGCTCGGCATACTCTTGGTCGATACAACTGCCGATAATATGTGGTAACAGCTCGGCAAAGGCATCTGTCAGCAGACAGAGCAGTAACGATTTAAGCTCTTGCAGTGAGAGTGTCGAAACGGCAACATCTTTCAGCGATAAATAGCTCAATACCAACTCCGGAGCAATACCCTCTGTCTGGACAAATTTGCAATCGGCCTCTCTGCTGACAAAGAGTAGCTGCAAGAGCATATCCCAACAGCTCTGGTCGCACTCGACAAATGTCGGATGGCAATATTCTCTGGGAGTAAAAAACTTTAGTGCGTATTTGTAGAGCGGCGATGCTGTGTAGCTGTACGGCTCGTCTGTATATTTACAAAAGAGCTCCATAAATCCGCTAAACTGCTCATTATTACCAAGTTCGGTAATTAATGAGCGATAGTCGATGCTCTTCGTGCTGTTAGAGTTCATATACGCTTACCTAAATATATTAAACTTCTTCAGTCGAGGGTTGCGACGAGGTAACATCAACGCCTCAAGCAGTAGCAGAACGGCTGCAATGGCGAGTATCCATTGGAACTGCTCGTTATACTCCTCAAAACGGAGCGAAGTAAGCTCGCCCTTCTCGAGTTTCTCTATCTGCTCAACAATCTGCTCAAGACCGAATGCGGCATTGGTTGCGCGAATATAACCACCACCCGTTGCGGCGGCAATCTGTTGCAGCAGCTCCTCATTCAGACGGCTTACGACCATCTCATCATTCTCATCCTTGATAAACTCTCCATCAACCTTGACAGGTGCTCCTTCAGGTGTTCCGATACCTATGGCGAATATCTTAATGCCCTGCTCTGCGGCTCGTTTTGCTGCATCGAGTGCTGCCGAGTCGTGGGTCTCACCATCGGTAATGAGAATCATCACACGGCCCGCCTCACGATTTTGCGAGAAGGAGAGCGATGCGAGATTGAGCGCCTGACCAATCTCTGTTCCCTGTACCGAGACAAGCGATGGAGATATACGCTTTGTGAAGCTGCGGGCCATACGATAATCTGTGGTAATAGGCAGCTGCACCTTCGCCTCGCCGGCAAAGACAACCATACCTACGCGGTCCTGATTAAGGGATGCAAAGAGCTTATCGATGGCATAGCGGGTACGGTCAAGACGATTTGGTGCAAAGTCCTCGGCAAGCATAGAGTTGGAGATATCGACTACCAACATCATCTCTATACCCTCACTTGTCTGCTCCTTGAGCTTCGAGCCGAACTGCGGGCGTGCCGCGGCGAAGATTACTGCCGTTGTGGCGAGCAGGAACAGAGAGCTCTTTATCTTTGTTCTCACGCTCGAAAGGTCGGGCATAAGCGCATAGAGCGTCGATGGATTACCAAACTTGGCAATATTACGACGGCGGATATGCGACAAGACGACCAGCACCGCTATCATAACGGGTATGACAAGCAGCAGGTAGAGTATATTTGGATTTGCGAACTGAAACATTATGGTATTCGTTTAAGGAGAACTTTCTCTATAATAAACTCAAGCAACAGAGCTGCCAAAGCCCAAAGTACAAAGAGGAGGAACTCTTCGTGGAGTGTTGTGCGATTTTCAACCTCTACGCGGCTCTTCTCAAGCTGGTTAATGCGCTCATATACAGCCTCAAGGGTCTGCTTATCGGTGGCACGGAAGTACTCGCCACCTGTCTGCTCGGCGATGTTGCGCAGTATCTTCTCGTCAATCTCAACCTTCATATTGACCACATCTACCTCGCGGCCGCGATCGTCAAAAATCGGATATGGAGCCGTTCCGCGACGACCGATACCGATAGTATAGACCTTAATGCCCAAATCTTTGGCAATCTTTGCCGCTGTGAGTGGAGATATCTCGCCTCGATTGTTTACACCATCGGTCAGCAGAATGACAACCTTACTCTTGGCATCCGATTCGCGCAGACGGTTGATAGAGGTGGCAAGACCGTTACCGATAGCCGTTCCATCCTCGATAATGCCGCTTGAGATGCGTCCAAGCATAGTCTGGAGCGAACTCTGGTCGGTTGTAAGTGGTGACTGTGTGAATGACTCGCCGGCAAAAACCACTAAGCCTATACGGTCGCCCGTGCGGTCACTGATAAACTCTGAGGCAACCTCCTTTGCCACGCTCAGACGGTCGGGTGTGAAGTCCTTGGCAAGCATTGAGGTTGATACATCGACAGCAAGGACAATATCGATACCCTCTGTTGTGGTGTTTGTGTAGTGCTCGGCACTCTGCGGACGGGCTATAGCCACGATAATAAGCGAGAGCGCAGCACATCGCAGCACAAATGGGATGTGTCGCAGATAGTAGCGGAGCGTCTTTGGTGCCCGCTTAACGGTGTCGATAGTAGATACTGTTACGGCCGCTCCACCCTGGCGTGCACGATAGATGTAGTATGCCACAAGGGGTACAAGCAGCAGTAAAAACCACAATATTTTTGGTGATGCAAACTCCATAATATTTACCAATTCTTACCTCCGCGGATAAGAACTCCCTTCTTCTCTTTAAGTTTATCCTGTGTTTTGTCCTCCTGAGCCTGTATAGCCTCAAGCATAGCCTGCTGCTCCTGCTCGGATATCTGTTGCTCATCAGGTTGCTGATTCTGCTCCTTCTGATCTTGATTTTGCTCCTGCTCTTGCTCCTGCTGCTCCTGATTTTGGTCTTGGTTCTGGTTTTGATCCTGATTCTGTTGTTGCTGCTGCTGCTGATTTTGCTGCTGCTTGAGCAACTCCTTTGTCAGGGCATAGTTGTATTTAGCCTCCTTATCATCAGGATTAAGGCGCATGGCGTTGCGGAAACAATCTAAAGCCTCCTCTAATCGCTGCTGCACAAAGAGGGTGTTGCCTAAGTTGTAGGCCACCTCGCTGCGCTCAATGTCGGTGCGTGTAGAGTCCTGTGCAAGCTTGCGCAGGGTCTGCTCCGACTTGTCGATAAGCTCCTTGCGGAACTGACCATTGGCTGTATTAAACTTCGCCTCAAAAGAGGTAGGATCGTGCTGCAACGCGCGAGCATAGCTGTCAAGGCTCGCATCGAAATCGCCACGCTCATATTGGCGATTACCCTTGCGCACAAGACGTCTTTCGGGCATCTTCTGAGATAGCGCCTCGCCGAAAACAAGTGAGGCAGCAATAGTAAGTATGATAGTTAAAGCTCTGTAATTCATCTACTTATCCTCCTCATTCTCTTCGGTTTGCTCTATCGGTTTTGTCTCCTCGACAAAGTAGTACACCTTGCTAAATGCACTCTCGTTTTCGGCCGCCTCAGGCATCGCCTTTGCGAACTTGACAAGGTCGGCATCGCGCAGCAGGCTCAAAACATCCATCGAGAGTTTCTGCGACAGACCCAAATCCTTTATTGCATCAATAATCTCATCTGTGGTCATCTCCATAGCACCCACGCCAAATCGACCGTCGATGTATGTTCTCAGAATATCTGTCAGTGCCGAGTAGTACTCTTTGTGCTTATTATTCTGCCACAACTTCTGGCTCTGCAACTGCTCTAACGCGGCAATAGCGACGATGTGCGGTGGCAGTGGCGGCTCCGGCTTGAATAGGTCGGCAATGCTCTTGCCTCGCTTTGCAAGGTGGCGTGCCAAGAGATATATGGCAAAGGCAATTAGAGCGATAACTACCAGAGCGATAGATAGATAGCCCGAAATCTCGCCAAAGCGGAAAGGCATCTTCTTTACAGGTTTGATGTCGTTTAGCATCGATGTAGAGTCGATTTTGAAGGTCGAAACAACGATGTGCAACGAATCTACAGAGCCGTAGAGTGTATCGACAATATTTTTATCGGCATAGAGCACACTCGGACGGCCGAGGTTATATACACCCTCATCAAATGCTGTCAGCGTGTAACGCTTGCGCAGCAGTACCTTACGACCCTTGTGCTCAAGTGTGTCGGTCGGGTGGTCCTCGATGCACTCGATAATACCAAACTGAGGCTTCTCACCCTTAGTCTCACCCATAGCAAAGGCGGGGAAGAAGAGGTTTTGCACCTGATCCTTCTCAACATCAATGGTAAGGGTAAATCGGTCACCGATAAGTATGCTATCAGGCTCAATATAGGCCCTCACCTTTGGTGGAATACTCTGCGCAGAGGCAGATATTGCCACAAAGGCAAGGAGAAATAGAGCTAACTGTTTAAGTGGTCTAATCATCTCTGTTTGAAGAGTTTTATCAATTCTGCAACGTAGTCGGCATCGGTCGAAACCTCGGCAGTATCTATGCGGTTGTGCTTGAGCAGATTCTCAATGGTCTGGTTGCGACTATCCCACTGCTGAGCGAAGTACTCTCTTACAGCGGGCGATGAACTATCTACCCACAACTTCTCGCCGCTCTCGGCATCACGCATCTCGATAATACCCACATTTGGGAGCTCCTTGTCACGCGGGTCGCTGACACGAATAGCTACCAGGTCGTGGCGCGAGGTGGCAATCTTCAGAGCATCCTCTAATGGGGCCATATCGCTCTTTGGGTTGATAAAGTCGGAGAGGATGAAGGTTGTGCAGCGCTTCTTGTTCACATTGGTCATATAACGCACCGCCTCAGAGAGAGCTGTGCCCTCGGACTGTGGTGTGAACTCGATTAGCGAGCGAATAATCATCAGAATATGGCTGCGCCCCTTCTTCGGCGGAATGAACTTCTCCACCTTGTCGGAGAAGAATATACAACCCACCTTATCGCCCGTCTGAGCTGCCGAGAAGGCGAGCACGGCGGCAATCTCGGTGATGATATTCTGCTTTGTCTGCTCTGTAGAGCCGAATTTGCGCGAACCACTCACATCGACCATCAGCATCATCGTCAGCTCACGCTCCTCCTCATAAATCTTGATATGAGGGGTGCGAGAACGAGCTGTAACATTCCAATCGATATCTCTCACATCATCGCCAAGACGGTACTCACGCACCTCCGAGAAGGACATACCGCGTCCCTTGAATGCCGTATGATACTTTCCTGCAAAGATCTCATTCGACAGCCCTCGGGTCTTGATTTCGATTTTGCGAACCCGCTTTAGAATATCGCTTTCGCTTTGAGCCATTATGGTACGATGACGTTATTGAGAATCTCGGTAATAATCTCCTCGGTGGTGATATTCTCCGCCTCTGCCTCGTATGTAAGGCCGATACGGTGGCGCAATACGTCGTGACATACGGCACGCACATCCTCCGGAATAACATAGCCGCGACGACGGATAAATGCGTAAGCGCGGGCAGCCTTTGCCAACGAGATACTTGCACGTGGAGAGCCTCCGTAGGCGATAAGTGACTGCAACTTCTGAAGGTTGTACTCGGCAGGCTCACGGGTGGCGAAGATGATATCGACGATATACTTCTCAATCTTCTCGTCCATATATACATCCTCCACTACGCGGCGTGCACGGACAATATCCTGCGGTGTGATAATCTTATTTGGCTGCGGCATACCGGCACCGCTGAGGTTCATGCGAACGATGTCGCGCTCCTCAGATCGCTTCGGATAGGAGATTTTGACCTTGAGCATAAAACGGTCCACCTGTGCCTCTGGCAGAGGATATGTACCCTCCTGCTCTAATGGGTTTTGTGTCGCAAGTACGAGGAATGGCTCCGGCAGAGAGTATGTATTCTCGCCGATAGTCACCTGACGCTCCTGCATAGCCTCAAGCAGTGCAGATTGCACCTTTGCCGGAGAACGGTTGATCTCATCGGCAAGCACGAAGTTTGCAAAAACGGGACCTTTACGCACTGTAAACTCCTCACTCTTCTGTGAGTAGATAAGTGTACCCACAACATCGGCAGGGAGCAGGTCCGGGGTAAACTGTATTCTCGAAAAATCTGCATCTACAGCCTTTGCAAGGGTTGTAATGGCAAGGGTCTTTGCAAGACCCGGAACACCCTCAAGCAGGATATGGCCGTTAGAGAGCAGACCAATCAGCAGTGTGTCAATAAGGTGGCTCTGACCAACGATAACCTTACCCATCTCCTGACGCAGGGTATCTACAAAGAGCGACTCTCTCTCGATGCGCTCATTGAGTTCTTTGATGTTTATTACTTCGCTCATATATTGATATTTTTACTATAAACGTAGAAAATTCTGTTTTATTGTTCATTTTTTGTAAGCTCTGCAAAGCAGTGGCGACAGATAGGCTCGTATGTATCCTTCTCGCCGAGCATCACCAGGGCGTTGTCGGCAGTGAGTCGGTGCGAATGGTGTGCCAAATTACCGCAACGAACACAGATAGCGTGAACTTTGGTTACATACTCTGCTGTAGCCATCAAATCGGGCATAGGGCCGAATGGCTGCCCCAAGTAGTCCATATCCAGACCCGCGACAATTACGCGAATACCGCTGTTTGCCAACTGTCGGCAGACATCTATAATGCCGCGGTCGAAGAACTGAGCCTCGTCAATACCCACCACATCTACATCCGATGCGAGCAGCAGAATATTCTGTGACGACTCAACAGGTGTAGAGCGGATAGTTGTGGCGTTGTGCGATACAACCTCATCCTCCGAGTAGCGAACATCAATGCAAGGCTTAAAAATCTCCACCTTCAGGTGTGCAAACTCTGCGCGACGCAGGCGGCGAATAAGCTCCTCGGTCTTACCCGAGAACATCGAGCCGCAGATAACCTCAATCCAACCCTTCTGGCTGGCATTTTCCAAAAACATAGTCTATATCTTTTATATTATTTGTCAATTACTTAAACCACTCTTTATAAGGCTTTTGTGCCAAGTAGGAGTTGCGGTAGTGGTAGTCCGAGGTGACCTCCTTCCAAATCCACTCTGGTAGTGGCGGGGTGCTATTGGTATCGGGTAGCTCTACCTCTGCCACAACAAGCCCCTCGTTATCCCCCTTAAACTCATCCACCTCCCAAGTGTAACCCTTATGCTCAACAAGGTGGCGAATCTTCTCTACAATACCCCCGCAGCGACGTAATAGCTGCTCGGCACAGCGGAGTGGTATCTGCCTCTCAAACTCAAAACGGCTCAATCCCCCATCGTGGCTCTTGCCTTTGAAGGTTAGATACCCCACATCGCCATATATCCTGATGCGGGCGGTAACCTTACGGGCACACAGATAACCCTGCGCTATGCGGGTTGAGGTGTGAGCCTGAGCGATAAAGGCGTCGTCATTTACCAAATATTTACGCTCAATCTCCCTCATCGTGAGGCTGTTTCGTTTGCATCTGCTGCAACCACACCCTGACAATCGAGAGCCCACTTGCCCTGTACGCGCAACACCTGCTCGATAATATCACGTACAGCACCTGCGCCACCATTGTACTCGGAGACATATAATGCTGCATCAAGCACCTCGGAGCAAGCATCTGCCGGAGCTACAGGGACACCCACGTGCTGCATACACTCAAGGTCAGGAATATCATCGCCCATATAGATAGCATTTTTTAGATTGACTCCCGTTTTAACTGCAAAGTCGTTGAGCGCGGCAATCTTATCCATACATCCAAGGTAGTAGTGCTCAATACCGAGTCGGCGCATACGTGACTCAAGGTTAGCTCCAAAACCGCCCGAAATGACGCAGACATTACAGCCGTGCTTTACTGCGTAAGCGAGGGCATAACCATCTTTTGCGTAGTAGCAACGGATAAAGTCGCCACCCTCAATCGGGATAATCTTGCCGTCGGTCATCACTCCGTCAACATCGAATATCAGCGCCTCTACATCGGCAATTATCTCTTTGAAGTTTCTTTTACTCTCCATATATTTTCGCTTATCTTGTCGTAAATAGTTTTCAGTAACTCATCGTCGCCAATCAGCTCGCGGTGGCGCTCCATTGTCGCCTTATCACCACGCACGGCAGGGCCTGTCTGCACTTTTGCAGGGTCAGCACTCGCCACAGCCTTTGCTGCCACCTCGGTAATAAGCGGTGCAACGACATCAAAACTCAGCCCGGCACCCTCAAGAACCTCCGCTGCCGTTGCGTACATATTATTCACAAAGTTTGACGCCAAAACGCCCACCAAGTGAATCTTACTGCGTAACTGCGCATCTGCATCTGCCACCTTATCGGTCAGCCGCTTTGCAAACTCGGTAGCTGTGCGGTGCGTCGCCTTATCCTCCGCCTCGATAAAGAGATATAGCTCCCTAAAATCGACCTTGCGCCCAATGGAGAAGGTCTGGAAAGGATAGATAATCGCCCTATGCACACCCTCTGGCAGCATATCCAATGTGCCACATCCTGCCGTATGAGCAACTATTGACCCCTCGGCAAATGGGAGCGATGCTGCTACTTGTGCAATGGCGCGGTCGCTGACGCAGATTAGGTATATATCTGCCGTCTTCAACTGCTGTGGCTCGGAGCAGTACTGAGCGCCTGCAAGGGCTGCTACCGCCTCCCCTCGCTCACGATTGCGGGCATATACCTGCACAACCTCGACAGAGTTGTCGTGCAGAGCCCCGGCAAAGGCCTCGGCAACATTTCCGCTACCAATAATTGTCACTTTTTGCTCTTTCATCCTACAAATATACAAAGAACTCGCGGAAAAACAATGAAGATTTGCCTGAAATAGCCATAAAGAGTATGACAAAGTCATAAGGTGTGCTCCATAAAGCAGACTAAAAGAGGTTTAGAACAGAGCGATTGAACGAAAAGTGGGCGCCTTGGATGACGCCCACTCTATAAATTAGTTGTTAAAGATGTGCAAATCGCCTGAAAGATTGGTGAGATGTGGAAACGGATTGGCGATGTTGAGAATTCATCTTCAGTAACAAAGATAGTGAAGATAGGCGACACAAAAAAATAAATTCAACAAACCCCCGACTTTTATCCACGAACTCGAAAAAATCTCCAACGAAACAAACTGTCGAGTGTTGCATTTGTCACTTTATGTGGGGTGAAGGGTAAAAAAGATAAGTCCTGAGTGTTGGGCAACAGTCAGGACTCCGATATTAGGTTAGTTAGGTTAATGAGCAGTGGGATGATTCCCACAAATGTTCCACAAAAGTACTATCTTTTTATTAAAATGCAAACTTTTTAGCAAAAATTTTTGTTAAAAAAGGCGAAAAAGTTCGATTTTGTAATAAAAGTTGCCTCAAAAACGGGCTAAAATTTCTATTTTTTAAGAAACAGAGTCGTACAGAGAGGGAATAAATAAATTGTAATCAGTCTCTAATAAAATACTAAGTGAATAAGGATTAGTACAACGATGGCAATATAGAACCAATTAGCCCACTTACCCTCCATTCTGTCGAGTGCAAAGGAGGCGATGACGGTTGCCGGTACTGCAATGGTCGGGATGATTGTAATGCCGCATCCCGGAACAAAAAGTAGGGTAGCGATACCTATAACCAATAACCAAATGGCAATCTGCATGGTCTTACGAACGGGGACAAGCATAGCATAGCGGCTGTAGATGCCGAGCATAGTACCGTAGAGTAGCAGAGGGATAATTACCGCAACAATAGCCATTGTAACTATCGGCAGACTCTCAAAACTAAATGTTGCAGATGGCGCAAACAGATGCTCCCAGATAGAGATTGGCAGGTCAGTAATATCCCCGCCCAAGTACCAATTCAGGTAGCTTGCGCCGAGAATTGGCAGCAGATATCCGGTGGTAATTATTATCGCTTGTCGCAGGTTGAGCGGAGCGATAAACATCGCTATCGGAATAATCAGTGCAAAGGTTATTGCCGGCGGATAGATTATCGGCAGCAGACCGAACATCAGCGCACCGGTAAAGAGCGACTCCTTCTCGCCGACAAACTGCATCGAGCGGAGCAGAAAGAGCACTCCAAAGGCCATAACAAGTGCCGTAGCGGTAGCTGTGAGCATATTTGGCGAGATGAGAACTCCGCAGGCGAGAAATCCGAAGACCGATACGGGCAGAGCGCTAAAACCACCGAAAAGTCCGATTTTGACGGTTGTTCGATTGATGATAATTGCCGCCACAAAGAGCATCAGACCCGACAGCAGAGCATCCCACCAGCGGGGCATAAACTCCGACTCTGCAACCTCTATTGCAAAGGGATTGATATAGACTCTGACGGTGCATAAGAGTATTGTTGTCAGCAGAAGAACTATGGCAAAAGCTGTCGCTTGTCTGGTAACCGAAATCATATATGGAGTGCAATTCTGTTAATTAGTAACTATTATTTTGTGGTAAAGTTACCGAAAATTTGTGAAAAAATAGATACCTTTGTATATATGTTACCAAATTTTTATCAAACAGAGCTCCTTGAGGCGGGGTGCGATGAGGCGGGACGAGGTTGTCTTGCCGGCCCTGTCTTTGCTGCGGCGGTAATTCTTCCGCCCGATTTTCACCATCCGCTACTGAACGACTCCAAGCAGATGTCGGAGAAGAATCGCAATCTGTTGCGTGAGATTATCTGCCGTGAGGCTGTGGCGTGGGCTGTTGAGGCGGTGAGTGCCGAGAGGATAGATGAGATAAATATCCTCAACGCCTCATTTGAGGGTATGTCTTTGGCAGCCGAGAGGCTCAATCCGTCGCCGGAGTTTCTGGTGATAGATGGCAATCGCTTCAGAACACATCTTACACTGCCTTACCAATGTATAATAAAAGGTGATGGTAAGTATGCCGATATTGCGGCAGCGTCGGTGCTTGCAAAGACCTTTCGCGATGAGTATATGCTCCGCATTGCCGAGGAGTATCCGATGTACGGGTGGGCAAAAAATAAGGGCTATCCAACCAAGGAGCATCGTTTGGCGGTGCTTGAGTATGGCCTCTCACCCCACCATAGAAAGACATTTAACCACGAGATAGACCAATTATCACTATTCTGATATGAGAGAGATAACCATTACAAAGCAGGTGGCAGTGGTCGGTAGCTACGATGTTGTCGTTGTTGGCGGCGGCCCTGCAGGTGTTTTTGCAGCTATTGCGGCTGCGCGTGAGGGTGCGAAGGTAGCCCTTGTCGAGAGATTTGGATTTTTGGGAGGTATGGCCACGGCAGGCCTTGTTATGCCGCTAAGCGTCTTTACGTACCAAAATAAGAGGGTGATAGGCGGTATCCCTTATGAGTTTTTGGAGCGCCTTGAGGCTATGGGTGGCGGATATATCGAAAAACCGCTCGGCAATGTAGCCTTCGACCCCGAACTATACAAGCTCTGTATGCAGCGAATGGTCTTGGAGGCCGGTATAGAGCTCTATATGAACAGCTATCTGTCGGGTTGCACTATGGGTGATGATGGCAAGATTGACTCTATCCTCTTTGAGAATAAAAATGGCACAGAGGCACTTACAGCAAAGATTTTTATCGACTGTACGGGCGATGCTGACCTGGCAGCTATGGCGGGTGTGCCGATGCAGGAGCAGAATGGCGAGCCGTTGCAACCGCTCTCGACCTACTTTGTCCTTGCGGGAGTGGATACAGCCTCGCCACTTGTCTTTGAGGCGATGCACCACAATAAGCAGGGCGAGAATTGCCACTGCCTGCCAATTAGAGAGTATCTGCTCGAGCACGCCGAGCAACTCGATATCCCTGAGTTCGGTGGCCCGTGGTTCTGTACAACGCTGCATGAGGGTTGCGTGGCTGTCAATATGACCCGCACGGCTGGCAATGCGTGCGATAATCGTGACTATACCGCTGCCGAGTGCCGCCTAAGGGAGGATGTCTATCGTATGGCAGATATTCTTCGAAACAACTTCAAGGAGTTTGAGAACTGCTATGTGGCATCTGTGGCAACACAGGCAGGTGTTCGAGAGACTCGTAGAATAAAGGGTGTACATACTATGACGGCAGAGGAGTATATCTCCGGTTATAGATATGAGGATAGCATCTCTCGTGGTGCCCATCCGATAGATATTCATGCCACAAAGGGCAGCAGTCAGATTGCACACTTCCTTGAGCAGGCTGCCTATGTGCCATATCGTGCGCTGATAGCAGAACAGTATCCTAATCTGCTTGTTGCGGGTCGATCTCTCTCGGCAGATCGCAAGGCCTTTGCATCTATGCGCGTTCAGGCGAGCTGTATGGGTACAGGTCAGGCGGCAGGTGTGGCTGCGGCGATGTGCGCAGAGAGTGGTTGTGGCGTGAAAGATGTCGATATTGAGGCTCTTGTCAAAAAATTAAGGGATTTAGGAGCGCAGATTTAGAAAATAAGTGTTACCTTTGTGGATGTTGAAAAAATTATAACTTAAATACTAATAAAATATTAAAAAATTATGGAATTACCTTTTGCAGAATCATGGCGTATCAAGATGGTAGAGCCAATTCGTAAGAGCACACGTGAGGAGCGTGAGCAGTGGATGAAAGAGGCACACTACAACCTCTTCCAACTTCGTGCAGATCAGGTATATATCGACTGCCTCACCGACTCTGGTACAGGTGCGATGTCTGATCGCCAGTGGGCAGCAATGATGATGGGCGATGAGAGCTATGCCGGCTCAACATCATTCTTCCACCTCAAGGAGACTATCACCCGCCTGACAGGTTTTGAGTATGTTATCCCTACACACCAGGGTCGTGCAGCAGAGAACGTTCTGTTCAGCCACCTTGTAAAGCAGGGCGATATTGTCTCTGGAAACTCTCACTTTGACACTACTAAGGGTCATATTGAGTCACGTAAGGCGACAGCTCTCGATTGCACTATCGATGAGGCTAAGGATACACAGCTTGAGATTCCATTCAAGGGTAACGTTGATCCTAAGAAGCTTGAGGCTGCTCTGGCTGAGCACCATGAGAAGGTGCCGTTCATCATCGTAACCATTACAAACAATACTGCAGGTGGTCAGCCTGTATCTATGCAGAACCTGCGTGAGGTACGAGCTATTGCTGATAAGTATGGTAAGCGTGTGGTGCTCGACTCTGCTCGTTTTGCTGAGAATGCATACTTCATCAAGACTCGTGAGGAGGGTTATGCCGATAAGAGCATCAAGGAGATTGTTGCCGAGATCTACTCACTTGCTGATGCGATGACAATGTCTGCAAAGAAGGACGGTATCGTGAATATGGGTGGTTTTATCGCTACTCGCCACGAGGATTGGTACGAGGGTGCAAAGCGTTTCTGTATCCCATTTGAGGGTTACCTCACTTATGGTGGTATGAATGGCCGCGATATGGAGGCTCTCGCAGTTGGTCTTGATGAGAATACAGAGTTTGATAACCTCGATACACGTATCCGTCAGGTGCAGTACCTCGCTGCTCGCCTTGATGAGTTCGGTATCCCTTACCAGCGCCCTGCAGGTGGTCACGCTATCTTCGTAGATGCGTCAAAGGTGCTTACATCTGTTCCAAAGGAGGAGTTCCCTGCACAGACACTTGCTGTCGAGCTCTACCTTGAGGCGGGCGTTCGTGGTTGCGAGATTGGTTACATCCTTGCTGACCGTGACCCTGTAACTCGTGAGAACCGCTTTGGTGGTCTTGACCTGCTCCGTCTTTGCGTAGCTCGTCGAGTATATACAAACAACCATATGGATGTTATCGCTGTGGCTCTGAAGAATGTATTTGATCGCCGTCACGAGATTACTCGCGGTGTGAAGATTGTTTGGGAGACTGAGCTGATGCGTCACTTCACCGTTAAGTTGGAGAGATTGTAACAGCAACGCCATAACAAAATAGACCCCGAAGCATCGCCTCGGGGTCTATTTTTTATAGATCTAAGAAGAGTAACAGCAACGGCAGATAGTCCTTCAGCTCCTCTTTGAGAATCTTCATCGTGCGGGCAAGACGATTATCCACAGCCTTTACATTTATGCCAAGACGATCGGCAATCTCCTTGTAGCTCAACTTCTCTATGCGGCTGAGGATAAATACCTCCCTCAGATTCTCCGGGAGTTTTGCCAAAGCCCTCTCAAGCAGCTCTGACAGCTCTGTCGAGAGATATACGTCGGGGTTCTCGAACTGCTCGCGCAGATTATTCTCAATCTGCTTGTGAACCTTCGTAAAGACGGCGTTATGCTTAATCTGATTTACAGCCTTATTGTGGACAATGCGTAGCAACAGAGCACCTACGCTCTTGCCGGGGATTATGGTCTGGCGATTATCCCACAGCCACATCATCGTATCCTGCACAATCTCCTCGGCAGTAGCAATATCTACATATCTGCAGGCATACGCGCACAATCCGCGATAGCTGTTCAGGTAGATAGAATCGAAATCAAAATCGGCATCTGCGCAGTACCGACTCTGACTGTTATCGATTAAATCGTTATGTAAACTTTGCTTCTTTTTGTCGTGCATATCCACAAAGATATGGGATTTTTCACTATTTATCAAACAAAAGGAGTATAAAAACAGTAAAAAAAATAAAAGTTGCCAGTTAGGTAGGAGATTGTGGTGTAAAGTTGTATTAATATATAACTAAGGTGTTATTATGAAAGAAATGATTGAAATTACAGAGGCTATGTTGGTCGATTTTATCGACGGAAAACTCTCGGCAGAGGAGAACTCGGCAGTAGAGAGTTGGTATAATGCCTCCGAGCAGAATCGTCAGCAGCTGGAGCAACTCTATTATGTTGTCAAGCTCTATGATATCAATGCGGCGGTAAAGGGAATTAACCCTGACAAGAGTTTGGCTCAGTTCAAGGAGCGTGTAGCTAAGAGGGAGTGTAGCAGCAGAAAATCTCGCTTGATACGTACCGTATTGCGCTATGCAGCAGTTGTAGCGCTCTGTGCTATGGTTGGCGGTGCGGCACTATATTACACATATCCGCGTGAGCAGATGTGTGAGATATGTGCAGGCGATATGGAGGATAAGACTATCGTGCTGCCTGACCGCTCGACAGTGGTGCTGAAGGCCAATACAACAATCTGCTTTAACTCCAACTTCTCAAAGTCACGTCAGGTAAATCTTGACGGAGAGGCATTGTTCGATGTTGTGAAGATGAACGGAGTGCCGTTTGTGGTAAAGGCAAAGGGTGCGGATATTGTCGTGAAGGGTACAAAGTTCAACTTTAAGGCATATTCAGATAGCTCTAATATCGAGGCGGTGCTCATTCAGGGCGCTATCGACTTCTCGACCTCAAACCACAATGTTGCCATTAAACCAAATCAGAAGGTTGTATATGACAAGGGTACTCGTCGTGTCAATATCGTGGAGGTTGATGCCGAGTTGGAGGTATTCGGTCAGCGTTACTTCCAGACAGAGCCACTCGGTTCGGTTATCAACTCTTTGGAGCAGATATATAATTGCCGCATCTCATTCACCGATGCGCGTATGGAGAGCATTAAGTTTACAGGAACTATCGACCGTTCAAATGCCCTTGACCATACACTGAAGATTGTCACACTCTCTACCGGTACCTCATTCCGCCGAGAGGGTGATGCAATAATCATCGACAGATAGTCATAACTTAAACTACTATAATAAAATGCTTATGAAACGAAATCTACTTAAATTGGCGCTGCGACTTGTTGTCGTATGCCTAATGTTAAGCATCTCGGTGTCAGTGGCAAGCGCACAGAGTGCAGCAAAGATTGATGCTACAGGTGCAAAGACATTAAAACAGCTCATTGAGAAGATTGAAGCAGGCACCTCTTACCGCTTCTCGTGGTCGGGAGATCTGCCAAATGACATCTCTATCTCTGTTCCTGCCGGTCAGCAGAGCGTAGAGAAGCTGCTCAACACTGCTCTTGAGGGTAAGAGTGTAACTTATGTCATCAGTCAGAATGACATCGTGCTGTTGCCTCAGAAGAGAGAGGTACAGCAGACCGCTGCTGCTCCGAGCAAGGATAAGACCATCTCAGGTCGTATTATTGATGATGTAACAGGCGAGCCTGTTATCGGAGCATCTGTTTGGATTAAGAACTCGACTATCGGTACCTCTGCCGACCTTGATGGTAACTTTACACTCAAGTGCGACAACGCTCTGGCCGTTTTGGCAGTGTCATTTATCGGTTATCAGGATGTTGAGATGGCTGTAAGAGATTTTACAACCAATACAACTATCCGCCTCAAGCAGGCAACTACTCAGGTGGAGGATGTTGTCATCGTGGGTTATGGTACACAGAAGAAGGCAAGTATCGTCGGTGCTATCTCATCTGTATCTCTTGACGATTTGAAGGCTCCTGTGGCTAAGTTGTCAGGAAATATTGCAGGTCAGCTCGCCGGTGTGGTATCTGTTCAGCGTTCAGGTGAGCCCGGTGCAGGTTCTACATTCTGGATTCGTGGTATCTCAACCTTCGGTGAGAGTAAGACTCCGCTTATTCTGGTGGATGGTATCGAGCGCGATATGGACCTTGTCAATGTCGATGATATCAAGGAGATGAGTATCCTTAAGGATGCATCTGCAACAGCAATCTATGGTGTGCGTGGTGCAAATGGTGTTGTAATGATTACTACCCGCAGTGGTGAGAATGGCAAACCAAAGGTATCACTCTCTATGGAGGCGGGCCTTGTAAGCCCTACAAAGACTCCGCAGATGCTCGACGGCGTTCAGTTTGCCGAGATGTGGAATGAGGCTACAGGCTCTATGCACTACTCTCCAGAGACCATCGAGAAGTTCCGCTCAGGTGAGGATACTGACCTCTATCCGAATGTAGATTGGCTCAATACACTCTATAAGGACCAGACTTGGAATGAGAAGATTAATGTCTCTGTAAGTGGTGGTGGTGATATTGCAAAGTACTACATCTCAGGTGCTTTCTATAACGAGGCGGGTCTGTTTGCCGTAGATAATATGAAGAACTACGACACCTCTCTCTACTATCGTCGTTATAACTTCCGCTCAAATGTGGATGTTCAGGTATTCAAGTACACCAAGCTCAACATCAACCTTGCAACCTCTTTCGAGCGCAAGAATGAGCCGGGTGGTGATGCAAGCAGCATCTGGAGCTATACACTCAACACCACTCCGATTGCATATCCGCTCTTCTACTCTGATGGAACACTCTCAGGCCCTGCAGATAATGATGGTGCCAACCCATACGTGCTCCTTACACAGAAGGGTTATCGTGAGAAGTTCTGGAATACTGCAACCTCTACAATTAACCTCCAGCAGGATTTCAGCAATTGGATTACCAAGGGCCTTACTGCAAACCTCAAGTTTGCATTCGATGCTATGAACTACCAGCATGTTGCCCGTATCAAGACCCCTCAGCAGTGGATTGCTTCCGGTCGTGATGAGGAGGGTAATCTGATTAAGACCGAGACTGTAGTTGGTGAGGAGAGCCTCTCGCTGAGCAAGTCAAGCAACAGCCGTCGTACCTCATACCTTGAGGCTTCGATTAACTATGCTCGCACATTCGGTCGCCACTCTGTGGGTGCTCTGTTCCTCTATCAGCACTCTCAGAAGAACTATATTAATACATCAGAGACCGACCCTGATAAGTTCCTCCCATACCGTAACCAGGGTATTGCAGGTCGTGTAACTTATGACTATGACAACCGCTACTTTATCGAGGCAAACTTCGGTTACAACGGTTCAGAGAACTTCTCGCCGGGTAATCGTTTCGGTTTCTTCCCATCTGTAGCTGCCGGTTGGGCACTCTCGGAGGAGCCATTCTTCGAGAAGGCGAAGGATGTTGTCGATCTGCTCAAGTTTAAGGTCTCTTACGGTCTTGTAGGTAACGACCAGATTGGTGGTGATCGCCGATTTATCTACCTTGAGACTATCGAGAATGGATATACCTACTACTTCGGTAGCGCAAATACAGCATACACAGGTATCCGCCTGGGAGACTATCCAAATCCGAATGTGGGTTGGGAGACTGTACGTAAGTTCAATGTCGGTCTGGACTTCTCGCTCTTTGGAAAGCTCAAGATTCAGGCAGACTACTTTAATGACTATCGTAGCGGTATCTTCCTCCAGGCAACATCTATTCCTGAGATTGCCGGTCTTACCAACAAGCCTTATATCAACGTAGGTAAGATGCATAATGAGGGTTTTGATGCCTCTATCGAGTACCACCAGAAGTTTGGTCAGGTAGATGTTACTGCACGAGCAAACTTCACCTATGCACACAACACTATTTTGGATAACGACCAGCCTGATTGGGAGTACCTCTATCAGAACCGTATCGGCCAGAGCAACTGGCAGACCTTCGGTCTTGTAGCAGATGGTCTGTTCCAGAGCCAGGAGGAGATTGACGCTTGGCCACAGCAGCAGTTCGGTGAGGTTAAGCCGGGTGATATCCGCTATATTGATATCAACGGTGACGGCGTGGTTAATGACTACGATAAAAAGCCTATCGGATTCCCGAACGTTCCTGAAATCTCTTACGGTTTTGGCGCATCTGTTCGCTACAAGGGCTTTGATGTGTCGGTATTCTTCCAGGGTGTAGATAATTGTAACTTCTTTATCAACAACACCTATACACAGCCATTCAGCGCAACTAAGTCACGTCACTCAAACGTATTCTCAGACCTGTATGGTAACTATTGGACAGAGGATAACCGCGATGCGAAGTATCCACGACTGACAATCGGTGCCAATAGCAATAACAGTCAGACCTCTACCTATTGGATGGTTGATGGCCGATATATCCGTCTCAAGAATGCCGAGATAGGTTATACCCTTCCAAGTCGTATTATGCAGAAGGCTCATATCGATCGACTGAGAATCTATCTGTCAGGTATGAACCTGCTCACATTCTCTCCATTCAAGTTGTGGGATCCGGATCTGCAGACAGGTGCGGCAAACTATCCTAACAACAGAATTTATAACATAGGTGTAACTCTTGTATTCTAAGCAACGATGAATAAGTATATTATAATATTGGTATCAGTTCTCTCTCTGGGCCTTGTAAGCTGCGATGCGTGGCTTAATCGTCAGCCGGATGAGCCAAAGACTTCTGAGAACATCTTTGAGAAACGTACTACTACATTCCAGTACCTTGCAAATGTATATACGTGGATAAACAACGAGACTGACCCATCAGGTCAGAACAATATCTTTACACCATCATCTGATGAGTGTTCTGTATCTTTCGGTAACCGTTGGTTCCGCCTCTTCAATAATGGTACTTGGCAGGTGTCAAGTAACCCAAGCAACTTCCTTACAAAGTGCTACTCTCTGAATTGGAAGGGTATCCGTGAGGCAAGCTACTTTATGGAGAATGTTCACCGTTGCCCTGAACTGACAGAGCAGGAGGTTAAGGAGTGGATTGCAGAGGCTCGATTCCTCCGTGCATACTACTACTTCTGCCTTATGCGTATGTGGGGTCCGGTGCCTATCTTGGGTGAGTCGCCTGTAGATTACTCAGGTGAGGAGGTTCGTGATCTTGACCGTAACACTTGGGATGAGTGTGTGGATTGGGTTTGTGAGCAGTGTGACCTTGCAGCAGCTGACCTGCTTACAGAGCAGTCAAGCACTTGGTTGGGCCGTGCTACAAAGGGTGCAGCTCTTGCACTTAAGTCACGCGTGTTGCTCTATTCAGCTCGTCCGCTCTTTAACGGCAACCCTACTTATCAGGGTATGAAGAACTACTATGGCAACGATCTGTTCCCGCAACAATACGATGCTCAGAAGTGGCTTGAGGCTGCACAAGCGGCAGAGGATGTGATGGATTTGGGTATCTATCAGATTATTGGCGAGAATGCCGGTCTGCCATACGAGAGCTGGCGTAAGGTCTTCCTTGAGCGTTGGAATTCAGAGCTTATCTTTGCTCGTCAGAACACCTCTTATAACTGGCGCGTAGCAACTACTCCTGAGGGCGTAGGTGGTCGTGCTTACGGTGGTGTAGGTGTAACACAGAAGTTGGTTGATGCCTTTGCAATGGAGAATGGTGTCTATCCTATCACCGGCTACGAGAGTGATGGTTCGCCTGTAATTGACCCGACTTCGGGCTACTCGGAGGTTGGTTTTGCTGCATTTAAGCACCCAATTCTCGGTGCAACTCGCCAGACCTATAAGATGTATATCGGTCGTGAGCCACGTTTCTATATGTCTGTATTCTGGAGCGGCCTAAACTGGATTGGTGGTGAGAATGTTATCAATGATATTCAGCTCTATAAGGGTGGTAACTCATACACAGGCTCATCGGATAACTATACAACAACAGGTTATCTGCCATTTAAGTTCACCTCGACTACATACAACACAAAGGCTGCAGGTACAACCAATTGGGAGCCTATCACATGGCCTCTGTTCCGCTATGCCGAGACTCTTCTCAACTATGCCGAGGCGGTAGCACACTGCGTTGAGGCTGGTATTGGTGGCTATACAGCACAGGATGCACTTGCCGCTGTAAATCGTATTCGTACCCGCGCAGGCGTTCCTGCTTTGGAGAGCGTATATCCTGCAGTTGCTACAGATATGGAGTTGCTGGCAAAGATGATTCTGCGTGAGCGTCAGATTGAGCTCAACTTCGAGAACCACCGCTTCTTCGATACCCGTACAAACCTCCTTTCAGAGATTGAGGATGCAGGTAATGTCTATGGTATGAACGTAGAGGCAACTAATGATAGCTCTACAAGCGACTTCTGGCAGCGTACAGTTATCCCTCACGATGGCGGTAACCGTCCTTCTACTCGCGTATTTACAAAGCGTCAGTATCTGTTGCCGTTCTATCAGAGTGAGGTAGATCGTCTGAATAATCTGACACAGAACTGGGGTTGGTAATTAAATAATGGAAGACTATGAAAAAGTTATATATCATACTATGTGTAGCGTTGGCTCTGACACTCTCTTGTCAGAACAACCGCGATAATAATCTTACCGAGGCACATATCTATATTGTCAATAGCGGTCTGCAGAGCGTAGAGTTCTATGACCTTGACACCGAGCCGACAGCCTCTGTGGCAATCCACCGTAGTGGCTACTTCAGTGAGAATGCAACAGTGAATGTTGAGGTTTCAGAGCAGGCTCTGATTGACTATAATGCGGCTAACGGCACCGATTATCAGATGTTGGATGCTCAGAACTATCAGCTCAGCACCGAGAGCATCGCCATCAGTAAGGATGAGCGAGGAGGCAACTTCGAGGTTCAGTTTAACTACGACGCCGTAGCTACTCTTGAAGAGGGCCATAAGTTCGTAGTGCCGCTGCTCATCTCTTCAAACTTGGCCGTTACCGAGGGTAAGGAGGTTGTGCTGCTCAGTCCTAAGATGCTCCCTGCAGAGATATTCTTCGCCCCTAATAAGGTTGAGACCGTAAGATGGAGCAAGGAGTCAACAGGTAGCTGGTCAAGAAAACTCACCGTATCTGTTCCGTTTGTAAATCCTACAGATGTAGCTATCACCTTTGATACCTCAAAGAGTGCCTTTGATCTAATTAGCCAAGGTGCAACTTCATGGTATAACCTCGCACCGGCAGATGCCTTCCAGATTGTAGGTGACACTGTTTTGCCTGCAGGCTCTTCAGAGCTGACACTCACTCTTGAGGTGGACTTTACAAAGTTGCCAAGCGTGTATCGTTGCTCTATCCCGGTAGTTTTGACTGCAAACTCTGAGAACTTTGCAATCAATCAGAGTAACTTCTACTACCTGCTTCACCTTCAGCAGGATGGCATTGTTCCGACTATTGTAGATGCCGGTGATCGCCGTCAGAAGTGGTCTTTGCTTGAGTGTAACTCCTGCCATGGTAATATGACCGCTACTACCAACAACTATTTCCATATGATTGATGGTGATGCGACAACCTTCTGGCACTCCGGTTACAACACAAGCTCATTTATCAACGATAATATCAGCTGCTCTGCCGATAATCCATATATCGTCGCTTGGAATTTGGAGGCTCCACACAACCTCGTGGCTGTAGAGCTTACTCGTCGTAGCTACAAGGACTATATTGCAGGTTACTTCGAGGTCTCTGAGGATGGCTATACATGGAGCAAGATTGCTACATTTGACCACATTGCAGAGTGTGGTGGCAATGAGACTTTGGTAGGTCCATATCGTTATGAGTTCAACGGAGATGCAAATGTTCAGTATGTTCGTGTATGCGTGACTAATTGTCAGCGTGGTACCGCAGTGGCTACATATGCAAATATCGCTGAGTTCAACGTTCTGGAGGCGACAGTTAGCGCTGAAGAGTAATCAAGTATAATTGTGGTGACACTCCCCATGCTATGGGGTAGTGTCGCCATTTCTCGCAAAAAAATGAAAAGAGTACTACTAATATTGTCTATCATTTGCGCCCTCTCCCTTTGGGGATGTAGTGAGGGCTTGCCAACCCCAACTCCGCCTGATACAGAGCAGGGTGAGGATAATGGCGATGATAACACCGGTGGGGACAATACCGGTGATGACAATCCCGGTGGCGATAGTGGCGAGGATAATAAGGGCGACGATGATGAGGGAGAGAATAATCCCGATATAGTCATTGTCAATGGCACGGAGATAGATAGTGCAACCACCCTTTTTGGTGTTGTTACAGACGGACAGAGCGGCATGGGCATTGAGAATATCGTTGTCAGTGACGGCTTTGTCTGTGTGCGTACCGATAGCAATGGTGTCTATCAGATTGTCCGCAACCCGAATGCTACGGTGGTCTTTATAACTATTCCCGCCGAGTATCAGATTCCTGTAGATAATGGCAACCATCCGAACTTCTATAAGCGATTTACAATAGCTGCGGATGAGAAGTTCCGTCACGACTTTACCCTTAATCTGCTGCCTGGTGGCAAGGAGAGCACATTTACGCTGCTCACCCTTGCAGATATTCAGGTGAATGACAATGAGGATGTAGCCCGTTTCCGCGATGAGACAATGCCCGATATCGACGCTTTGGCGCCTACGCTTGTCAATCCGTATGGAGTGACACTTGGTGATGTGACAAATAAGAACGCCTCGGTGATGTGGACAAAGGTTAAGGGTGCTATGGCAAATCGCAGCATGGTCTTTATGCAGTGTATGGGTAACCACGACCACCTGAACGAGTTTTCGCCTAACGACCATAGCAAGGTGACTACATTCTGGAAGAGTGTTGAGAACTTCCAGAAGTATTTTGGCCCGCAGAACTACTCTTTTGACCGTAGTGATACCCACATCGTTGTTATGGATAACGCCCTGCACGGCGAGACCCCACCTGACGGTACGTATGAATATGCCGCAGGCTTCTTTGATTGGCAGGTTGAGTGGCTTAAGCAGGATTTGTCGTATGTGCCAAAGGATAAGATGGTGCTGCTCTGCTGTCACATTCCATTCAGAGATGGTACGGGCGGCAACCACTCAGATGCTCGCTATCGTCAGCAGGTTCTTGACCTGTTGTCGGAGTTTGAGGAGGCGCATCTGATGATTGGCCATACGCATAGAAACCGCAACTGGATTCATACAGTTAATGGTAAGAAGATTTACGAGCATATCCACGGCGCAGTTTGCGGTGGTATGTGGCACTCTATAACCAACGTAGATGGCACGCCAAATGGCTATGGCGTCTATGAGATTGAGGGCAATACCATCAAGAATTGGTACTACAAGGGCACAAATTGCAGTGTCGATATGCAGATTCGCGCATACGATGGTGGCCAGCACTACTACGACCCTCGCTTTAGTAAAAATCAGCCGTCGAAGAGGCATACATTCCCTGACTATACTTGGGGCCTGGATGGCTATATTATCGCCAATATCTGGAATATCGAGCATGGTAACTGGGAGGTTACTCTGTGGCAGAATGGTAAGAGGGTTTGTACTATGGAGAAACTTAATTCTCGTGATTGGTGGGTAGCCTATTGGTATATGGAGGTCTATTGCACACTCAATGAGGGTTACCGAGGCGATTCTGTCCACCTCTATAAGGGAAAGCTTGCCGATCCAAATGCTCCATTTACTATTCGAGCAATAGATAAGAGTGGCAAGCGTAAAACTATGACGTGTACAGAGCTTACTACCGACTACAGTGCTGTCTTTGGTGACTTCATTACTCAGGAGGAGGCTGCTGCAAGCACCCTCAGCCTACCTGAAAACGAGTGGTAAAAACAGAAACTAACTATTATGAATATGAAAAAAATTATTGCATTACTCGCTTTTGCTATGGCAGTGAATACCCTGCCCGTAGCGGCGCAACAGCCGGCTGAGGTGGAGATTCCCGACTTGTCGGCGTATATCCTTACACCGAAGCCTGCAAAGACTCCGCGTATTAACGGCGCAAAGGTCTTCGGTCTTCGTCCGGGCTCGAAGTGCCTCTATACTATCGCTGCGACAGGTGATCGTCCGATGGAGTTTGAGGTTAAGAACCTGCCAAAAGGCCTTAAGTTTGATGCCGAGAAGGGTCAGATTACAGGCTCTGTGAAGAAGAGAGGTACTTACCACGTTATGGTTACTGCAACCAATGCTTTGGGTAGCTACTCTCGTGAACTTCGTATTGTTGTCGGCGACAATATTGCCCTTACTCCTCCTATGGGTTGGAACTCGTGGAACTGCTGGGCAAGAGATGTGACACAGGAGCAGGTGCTCTCTTCTGCACGTGCTATGGTGAGCTCTGGCCTTGTAAATCACGGCTGGACCTATATCAATATCGACGATGGCTGGCAGGGTAAGCGTGGCGGTAAGTACAACGCTATTCAGCCAAATACAAAGTTCCCGGATATGAAGGCTCTGACTCGCGAGGTGCACGATATGGGTCTTAAGCTCGGTATCTACTCAGTGCCTTGGGTAGGAACTTATGCAGCACATATCGGTAGCTATTCGGACAATCCTGATGGTGAGAACCAATGGATTAAGGATGGCCTGCACAATGAGCACTACCGTTACCAGAAGAGTGGCCCTGATGCCAACTATTGGCAGGACCGTAAGGAGTACTACCACCACGGCAAATACTCATTCGTTGAGGCGGATGTAAAGCAGTGGGAGGAGTGGGAGATTGACTACCTCAAGTACGATTGGAGCCCAAATACCCGCTACCACACTAAAGAGATGTTCGACGCTCTGCGTAAGCTCGACCGCGATATCGTCTTGAGCCTCTCAAACTCCGCTCCACTTGCTGATGCCCCATTCTTTATGGATCATGCAGAGTGCTGGCGTACTACAGGCGATATCCGCGACACTTGGAAGAGTATCAACTCTATCGGCTTCTCTCAGGATAAGTGGATTCCATTCTGCCGTCCTGGTGCTTGGCCGGATGCAGATATGCTTGTTGTCGGCCTTGTAGGTTGGGGTCCTAAACTCCACTATACAAAGCTTACTGCAGATGAGCAATATACACACATGAGCCTCTGGGCACTCTTCGCTTCGCCTCTGCTTATTGGTTGTGATATGGCTCGTTTGGATGACTTTACACTCTCACTGCTTACAAATGATGAGGTTATTGAGGTTAATCAGGACCCTCTGGGCTACCATGCAGTACCTGTATGGCGCAAGAGTGATAACAGTCAGGTAATCTATGTAAAGCATCTTGAGGATGGCTCACTTGCTGTGGGTATGTTTAACCGCGGCAATAAGCCTGCCAATATCAGCATCAATCCGCGTATGCTCGGCCTTTATGACGGTAACCGCACAGTTCGTGACCTGTGGCGTCAGAAGGATGTTGGTACACTTACTGACGACCGTGGCGAGCGTTATACAGCCCTTGTCCCTGCACATGGTGTTGTGCTTGTAAAGGTATATCCGGGCAACTCGGAGAAGAGGTATGATGGCAAGGTTTCATACATAAAGAAGAAGTAATTAAACCAACTAAACATAAAAACTATGACAAAAAAGAATCTTTTTGGTGCATACGATGCGCCGATGCTCGTAGATGTAGCAATTGCTTGCGAGCAGGGTTTTGCAGTAAGTGCTGACACAACCCTTGATGGTATCACCTCTATTGATGGAGAGTGGGACGAGTAGTTTAACCTAATTAATGATGAAGAAGATGAAAAAGATTTTTGCATTTATCGGTTTGGCAGTAGCTATGCTGACCGTATCTTGTTCACAGGATGTAGATTTGACACCGGCTGCCGGTAAGGTTGTTCTTGGTGTAACTATCGAGGATGCTACTCGTACTGCTCTTGGCTCATTTGACGCTGCAAGCAGCAAGTATAGTGTAGTATGGTCTGAGGGCGATAAGATTGCAGTAAATGGAACTGCTTCAGATGCTGTCGCTGCCGCTTCAGTAGGTAGTGCAAGCGCACAGTTCTCTGTAGCAGATGTCACTGCTCCATACTCTGTACTCTATCCTGCAGAGGCTCTTAATGCTGATGGCTCAATTACAGTTCCTACAGTTCAGACCTATACTGAGGGCTCTTTTGCTCCAGGTAGCGCTGTCGCTGTAGGTTATTCTGAGGGTACAAACCTCGCATTGAAAAACCTCTATAGCTTTGTTAAGGTTACTATCGCAAAGGCCGGTAACGAGACTCTGAAGAGTGTTGTTCTTAAGGCTGTAGGTGGCGAGGCTATCTCCGGTGTATTTGCTGTAGATTATCAGAATGCAGCCATCTCTGCTGTTGCCGGTCAGAGCGTTATCCGTATTATGGATGTACCTTATGGTGCTGATGGTAAGGCAGTTGTATATATCGCTGTTCCTGCAGGTAAGTATAGCCAGGGCTTTGAACTGACAGTAATTGATGCAGAGAATAAGGCGATGACTAAGAGCGCGTCTAAGATTACAACAGTTCCTGCAGGTTATCTGTTAAATATGCCTGAGTTTACCTATGCAGGCGTTGCTCGCAATGAGATAGTTATTACAAACGCTGCCGAGTTTGTAGATTTCGCTACAATTTATAACAACGGCTTTGATGGCGTTGCTCTGCTCGGTAACGATATCGATATGACAGGCGTTGAGCTCCCTTACTTCTCTCTTCTTGAGGAGGCTGTATTCGATGGCCAGGGCTTCGCAATTAAGAATATGACTGCAACTCACGCCCTTATCAACGAGAACTGGGGAACTGTGAAGAATGTAACAGTTGATAGCAGCTCTACTTGGGCTTATGACCTTACAAATACCGATGCATCTACTCCACACGCTGTATTTGTAAATTCAAATATGGGTCTTGTAAGTGGCTGTATCAACAATGCAGATGTAACTGCTGTAGGTGGCAATATTACTAAGGACCGCTCTATCGGTACTATCGTTGGTATCTCTGGCTCTACAGACTTCAACCTCTCAAATACACTTCTTAAGGGTATCTCTGCACGCGTTGAGAACTGTATCAACAACGGTAATCTGACTATCACAATGGATGACTACACAAGTGGTTGGCTCTTTATCGGTGGTATGGTTGGTAGCTACTACCCACACAACAACCTCGACACAGAGGAGAAGCTCGCTGCTTCATACCTTGGTGGTGTTTATAGCTGTGTGAATAATGGAGAGATTACAATCAACATCACTACACTCAACAAGCTTGCCTCTATCGGTGGTATTATCGGTTGCGTTGGTAAGGTATATAACAAGGCAAACGATAACAGGTATATCTTCAGCTACGTTGATAACTGTATCAACAATGGTAATGTAACATATAGCGGTACAACTGTCAATAACTCACTGTTCTTCTTCGGAGGTATCTCTGGTTACTGCGCTGGTGATATGACAAATACAACTAATAATGGTGCTGTAAAATACTCTGTTCCTGATGCTACTGCACAGCCTATCCAGATTGGTGGTGTTACTGGTTGGTTCTCTGGTAATATTAACAATGTTCACAACAATGGCGATGTAACTCTTGACAACATTAAGCCAAATGGATATATGTTTGTAGGTGGTATTGGCGGTATCAGCCAGAATGGTAACTATACTGGCACTCCATCACAGTTTATTACTGTTGAGAACTGCTCTAATAGCGGTAATATTACTATTGATTACTATGCACAGAGCACAAAATTCCACTTTGCTGGTGGTCTGATTGGTGATGTTCCACACTCAAGCCCATATGCTGATCAAAAGGGTGGCTCGGTAGCATTTAATAACCTTATAAATAAGGGTGCGGTTACTGTTGTTAACCACAATGCTGATCAGGTATCCAGCATCTGCGTTGGAGGTATTGTAGGTCAGGCAGAGAAGAGTAATGCTGTTGCAGACGGCCTTGTAAACTACGGAAATGTTTCGCTGTCAGGTAATCTGAACGACAACGCTTGCGTTGGTGGTATTATGGGTACAAACGACTTGAGCCTTGCAAACTGTGAGAGCTATGGCGATTTGAGCATTATGTCTGACGATGCTACAAAGTTGGTTCTTATCGGCGGTTTTGGTGCTCGTTTGAACAATACAGCAACAACTTGGGATAACTGTATTTTGGATTGCAATATCACTTACGATGCAACAAGCTCAGCTATCTTTGGTCTTCTTCAGGCTGACTATTGGGGTAGCACAAACGTAACAACCGTTGGTGCAACAGCTCCAATCAAGGTTAAGGCTACAACAACAGTTAATGGCGTTGCTGTAACTGCTGAGGATGTGGCAAATCACCTCTTCCTCCTTGGTCGTGACCAGAAGACTGAGGACCGTGCAACTTCTGCATTCCAGATTGCAGAGGGTGGTGTAGTGCTTGAGTAATCCTTTACACTACAGCACATAAAAAAGAGGGTGTCCAAAATCTTGGACACCCTCTTTTTAACTACTTGTCTTTACGTTTTTCAATTTGGCGTTTTACAACATCCAGAGCATTATCTATAGCCTCTTCGAATGTGCGAGCGCGCTGCTCTGTAAGTATATCTCCGCCTGCAACATGGAGTGTTACAAGTGCAACTTTGTTTCCCTTCTCATCATCTTTTTCGAGTCGCAGAACAACATCTACGCCGGTTGGATTCTCGGCAAAGCGCTCTAAACGCGACATCTTTTTCTCAATAAACTCGATAAGCTGCTTGCTTGCATCGAATTTCAACGATTGAATCTTAATATCCATAACTCAAAGTTTTATGGTTAAGGGGGTTCGCTTCGTTACGAATTTACCCCGATATTCCTCCTCTATCCACACCTACTTGTGTGGATGTGCCTTGTCGTATATATCTTGCAGCTGGCTGATAGAGTTGTGGGTATATTGCTGCGTAGTCTTGAGCGAACTATGACCCATCAGCTCCTGTATCTCGCGCATATCGGCGCCCCTGCCCAGCAGATGTGTTGCGAAGGTGTGACGCAGTACGTGTGGCGACTTACGCCCCTGAACATTTGCCTGAGCCATATACTCGGCAACAACCCTCTGTACTGTACTTCGTGAGAGGGGTTTGCCCGTGCTGCCAACAATAAGCCTATCCTCACCCTGCAACTCGATACCGTTTGTACGACAAGTATCAATATATACCTCAATGCGCTCTTCCAGCTCCTTTACAAGCGGAACAAGTCGCTCTTTATCTCCCTTTCCGTGAATCTTTACAGCTCCGTTAGTAATGTCGCACAGTCGGATAGATAGTAACTCCGCAAGTCGTATGCCGCAACCGTAGAGAAGCGAGATAATCAGCCCATCTCTCTGCTCTTTTAGCACTGGACTTCGACTAAGTTCACGCAGATTTAGCAGTAACGGTTTTGTACGGCTCTCGGTAACGTATTGAGGTAGTGGTTTTTCTGTTTTCAAAGAACCGATACGCTTGAACGGGTCCTCCTCTACGACCTTCATCTTGCGAAGGTAACGGAAGAAACTCTTAAGTGACGAGAGCTCCCTATTCATCGATTGGGGCTTAAGTTTTGCGGTATCAAGGCGGTAGATTATCCAGTCGCGGATATCCTCCTGCTCCACCTTTGATGCGTCAAAACTATCTGTTGCCACCCTGCACTTGAACCACTCGGCAAAGGCCTCGATATCTCGTCGGTAGTTGCGCACGGTAAGCCCAGAATAACGCTTCTCAGACTCGATATGTGCGATAAAACGGTCAATCATAGGCTTTTGACTCTATGGCGTGGTCAGGTGGCATCCTGCACCTTGAACAAAGATAAGAAATATTTTTCTAAGTAGCAAAAAATTAGAAGATAAACTTTATACCTATATAATACGTACGTGGGTAGGCGTAGAGCAGGTATGACGGCATCGGGGTTGCGGTAAAATCCTCCCAAAGGTAGCGTTTTCGGATGCGAGAGCTCTCATATCCGCGATATATGTTGCTGCTGCCCAGCAGATTATTTACAGCGGCGAAGATGGTAATGCGGGCGTATGGATGTCGGTCAATAAATCGTGGAGCGACAGCTGTAGAGTAGATGCGGCGGTCAAAGCGACTTAGATAGATGCTCTTTGAGAGTGTCAGATTTGCGGTAAAGGCGTCATTAAGTCGCTCTTGAGAGATAAACTCTGCTCTAATCTGCTCACTCTCTGTGTGCGATAGTATCGTTTCGCTACGACGAATAAGCGATGGAGAGATATATCGCAGTGCGTGATATTGCACCTCGGCAGTAGCTCTCCAGCCGTGCGAGTGGTAGCTAATCTGCCCGTAGGTCGATATTTGCGGAGTCTGACCCAAGTGCAGACCATCGGCAGTATCGATATTATCATCGGCAAGCAGACGGTTGTCGTTGTCGGCATAGACCTTGATATTTGGAACGCCAGCGTATCTATAGCGACCCACAGAGATAGCTGCGGCTGCTGTCCAATGCTTTGCGAAGTTGTAGTGCGCCTCAGCCTCAAGACCGTAGCAGAGGGTGTTTATTCCGCTTGTAACGACATCGGCAAACTCTGCCGCCGCATCGTAATAGAGGTGCGAGACGGTGGTCTGGTTGCTGTTGTAGCGCAAGAATAGGGATGCATCGACTGCAAGTTTATGGTTGTGCAGTCGATATCCAACGTTTGCCGAGTAGATATTTGCAAGCTGTGGTGCCTCGATAATTCGATTGTTGTACTGCGTCTGTAGAAACATATCCTCCCCATCGGCAGCTACCGCCTCGGCGCGTAGGTCGCCATAAATAGAGTGTGCTGTGGCAATATTCCACCTTGCTGCAGCGCTGAATCTCCACGGTGTGAAGTTTAGACGCCTTGAGCGACCGAGTGAGTTGTCGGCAAAGAGCTCCTTACGGAAGTATCCCCTTCTGGATATCTGTTGTGCACCAACCTCAGCTGTTGCGTGTAGCTCTACCTGCTCAAGGTTGTAGTCAAAGGCGGCGAAGAGTGATGCGTGGAGGCTATTTATTGCATAGTGATATCCATAACGGTCAGAGGTGCCAATCTTCCTGTCGGGGTTCTCCAAATCGTTCTGGAGCATATTGGAGAAGGTGTCATCATCGACCAAGAAGTAGTCAATATCTCTAAACTCACCACCGCCAAGCAGGTCAGATGCGCGCTTGAAGTTACGGTGGCGCAAATATGTCAGTCTTGCGCCATAGTGCACTCGGCTCTTGTCGTTGAGCTGCGTTGTCATCGCGGCACAAAGCTGCAAATCGGTCACTTTGCTCACCCGCTCGCTCATAAGATAGATAGCCTCATCTTGCAGTGCATTGCGACGATACAGTTCATCGAAGTTAATCTGCGTATATCGGCTGTCACAGGCAGCCCAAGCAGCAGCAACAGCGGTATTTACCTGCTCATCGTAGAAGTAGCTCGGTAGTTTTCTGTAGTTATCGGGCAGTGGTGTGGAGGCATTGAGCCAATCTATACCACTTTGGGAGCGTTCGCCTGTGGTTATGCCGAGGCTGACCAATAGAGAGTTCTTGTCACTCAACTGACGGCTGTATGAGGCAACGGCTGTGGGCAGATATTTGCGAGAGATATTGGCACTGCGCACCTTGCCATCTTGATAGCCCCACGAGGGGTTGTAGAACTTGTTACCTGTAAGGTCAAAGGTTTCGGCCACGGCAGCTTTACGCCCTGCACGCATTGATGGGGTAAAGAGTAGGGCGAGCGATATGTTGCTCGTAGAGTCGATTTTCCCAAGTGCAGATAGTGCAATGGATGCCTCGGAGGTAAATACTCCATCTACGTGCAAATCCCTGCCGCTATGGAAGTAGGCATCGGCTACAAGTGACCACCTTGGGGATAGTCTGTGTGATGTTGTAGCAGAAACACCACCTAAATAGTTGCGAGTTGTGAAGTTTATTCCCACAGCGCTCTGCTCGCGGGATAGAGTGTCCAATGTGTAGTGGCTATCCTCTGTGGCAAGAGGCTCGGTCTGGAGAAAAGAGAGCCTTGAGAGGCGGCTCTGACCTATCTTTGGGAGTGCGATACCGTTAAGAAGCTCTTTTCGCTCATAATAACCTACACCATGACGATTGTTTATAACAATAGGTGCGTTATCGAATAGAGAACGGTACCACAGCAGGTTTGGTTGAGGAGAGGTAATAACCTCCTCATCCTCGATAAGAGGGATATCGACATCTTCGGGCTCGAAGAGTTTGAAGTAGCGATAGTCATCAATCTGCTGTGCTGTTACCCCTGTGTAGAGCAACAGCAAGCAGAGAGATATGACTATTTTACGTGCCATTATTCAACAACAATCTCAGCAAGCATAAAGTAGTGATCAGACGGATATAGCTCGCCGCGATGGTCTGTAATTACCTCACAACTAAGTGCTTTCGCTCCACCCTTTGTGAGAATATAGTCTATACGGCGACCCTTTCTCGGATGATTTTCACCCATAAAACCGTGTGCTGTACGGCCAAACTCTACGCCATTATGCAGAACATCGTACCAATCTGTCCAACCATTCTCGGTAAAGTGGAGAACCTGCTCCTCGGTTTTGCCTGAGTTGAAATCTCCGCAGAGAATTTGCGGGAAGGGCTGCTGATACTGCGCAGCCTCTTGTACGATAAGCTTCGCCTGATTGACCTTGGCAAGTGGTGACTTGTGGTCGAGATGAACATCTATAAAACGCATCTGCTTGCCGGTCTTGCGGTCGAGCACTCGCACCCAATTTGCATGGCGGGCGCGGTTGGTCTGCCAACTGATACTGCCTGCAATAGTCGGCTCCTCCGAGAGCCAATAACAGCCCGAAGCGATAAGCTCATAGCGCTTCTTGCTGAAGAAAATGACATTCTTGCCGATAAAGTGGTAACCCTCGGTATATGGATCCATCTCAGGCCCCTCAAAACCGAAGGCGAAGTAGCCCTTCAGCTCCTTTTTGCAGTAGTTGTAGGAGTCGTAGATAACCTCCTGCATCATCACCACGTCAGGTTTATAGCTGCGGATAACATCGACCATATACTCCTTGCGGTCATCCCAATGGCGATTTGCCACATTATCTGCCTCAAGGCCTGTAATGCGGATATTGGCACTCATCACTCGGTGCACAGGGGGATTTTTCGCCTCCGTAGCACCGAATGTAATGAGTGTAAGGATTAGTAATAGAATCTTTTTCATATCCTAACGCAAGTAACCGCCATTCTCAAGTAGAGCCTGCTGAACGAGCTTAACATCAACCTGTGATGGCTCTACACCGCACTCAAGGGCAATGCGTGCTGCTGTTCCTGCCGCCTCGCCCATAGCCATAACGGTTGACATTACGCGTGTAGCGGCCATAGCCCCGTGGTCCATAGATGAGCAGCGACCGGCAACTAACAGACCCTCAATAGTCTGTGGAACAAGTGTGCGATATGGGATGTCGTATGACCCCTTACCGTAGATAAGGGTGCAGTCGCCACCCTCCTCGTGATGCAGGTCGATAGGGTAGCTGGCAACAGCAATAGCGTCGTCAAACTGTCGAGCCTCAAGAAGGTCGTCAGAGGTCATAACGTACTTGCCGACAATAACACGTGTCTCGCGGATACCTGTAAATGGAGGTACGGTCTCAATCCACGCATTCTCAAAGCCTGGGATATACTCAATAAGGTAGCGAGCCACGTCGTACATCTGACGGCGGCACTCATGCTCAACGGCTGTATAGCTTGCAGGGTCAGTAGCATCACCACCCGATACACGGGTCATATTTACCCACAGCTCGTCATCCTTAAGACCTGTCATAAAGATTGTGCGGGCAACGGTGATATTAAAACCGCGCGAGATAGCATCGCTAAGCTGGTCACGGTAGCCCACCATTGTAAAGTTGCCTGTGCGGAACTGCTCTGGTGGCATAATATCCATACCATACTTGTCCGAGTGGTTTACAACATTGTCGCGCACCTGGTCGATATTCACGCCGCGCATAGAGAACATAAGTGTCGGTGGCTGCATACGGCCCTTCTCGTCACCCTTATTGCACTCAACACCTGCGCGGAAGGCAACATCGCCATCGCCTGAGCAGTCGATAACTGTCTTTGCCAAAATAGCCTCACGACCCGCCTTGCTCTCGATAATTACGCCTACAACCTTGCCATTCTCAACAAGCGTATCGACAACATTGATGTACATCAGCACCTCAACGCCATTCTCATCCATAATCTCCCAGCAGAGGGTCTTTACAGCCTCCGGATCGACCATTGTAAGTGAGATATGGAGTTTGCAACGCTTGTGACCTGTAGCCATTCCGCGCTGTTGCAGACGCTCTACAAACTTACCTGTAGCACCCTTGATAATCTGGTTGCCATCCTTGTCGAGCATCGAGAGGATTGGCAGACCAAGAGTGAGGTTTCCGCCCAAAAATCCGCGCTGCTCAAGTAGCATAACCTTTGCCTTGCCACCCTTTGCAGCCGCCTCAGCAGCCATAATGCCGGCAGGGCCACCACCTACAACGAGTATATCTACTTCAGCACGAACTTTTACCTCGCGTGCCGGCTCAAAATATCTCTTCATAATCTTATCCTAAAAATGCTCCATTCTCAAGCAGAGCCTGTTGAACTTTTGTTACATCTACTGCGCTAACCTCAACACCGTCAGCAATAGCAATACGTGCAGCATTACCTGCCGCCTCACCAAGAGCCATACATGTACTCATTACACGGGTTGCAGCCATAGCCTCATGGTCCATAGCCGAGCAACGACCCGCAACAAGCAGACCCTCAATCTTCTCAGGAACAAGCACACCGTAAGGAATAGGATATGCATCCTCGCAGAAGAGCATAGTACAGTCACCACCCTTTGCGTGGTGAATATCTACAGGGTAGCCGGCAACGGCAATAACATCCTCAAACTGCTTCTGCTCAAGGATATCCTGTGCTGTCATAACATACTTACCCACAATTACGCGGCTCTCACGAATACCCATAAAGGCTGCACTACGCTCAAGCCAAGCACTCTCAAAGCCCGGAACAAAGTCACGGAGATATGCAATAACCTCGTACATCTGCTGTCGTGCATCGTGCTCGCCCTTTGTGTAGCTTACAGGGTCGGTAGAATCTACGCCCGATACACGGGTCATATTCACCCAAATCTCATCCGCACCAAGACCTGTAATGAGGATTGTGCGAGATACAGGCACCTTGTAACCCTTCTGCTGCGCCTCAAGGATTCTGCCACGCAGACCTACGGTGATAAACTTCTCCTTGCGGAACTGCGATGTAGGCATAACGTCCATATCGTACTTCTCAGGCTCGTTGCAGATAGCATCACGGAGCTTCTGCACCTCCACACCGCGCATAAGGAACATAAGGGTTGGTGGCTGCATACCGCCATTCTCATCGCCCTTATTGCACTCTACACCTGCACGGAAGGCAACATCGCCATCACCTGTACAGTCGATAACGGTCTTTGCCAGGATAACCTCACGACCCGCCTTGCTCTCGATAACAACGCCCTTAACCTTGCCATTCTCGACAATAGTGTCAGCAACAAAGACATAGAGGAGCACCTCTACACCGGCATCATCCATAATCTCCCAAGCCACGGTCTTAACCTGGTCAGGGTCGATAATTGTGAATGACATGTGGTTCTTGCATGGCCAATGCTCGCTTGACGCACCCTTTGCTGCCATACGGTCGATAAACTTCTGCGCAGCACCCTTAACAACCTGATTACCCTTAGGGCCGAGGAAAGAGAGGATAGGCAGTCCGATAGTTAGGTTTCCTCCCATGTAGCCACGCTGCTCAATGAGCATAACCTTCAAATTCTTGTCTCTTGCCGCAGCCTCAGCCGCCATCATGCCGGCAGGGCCTCCACCAACAACGAGTACATCTACTTCTGCACGCACCTTAAGCTCGCGTGCCGGTTCCATAATAGTTTTCATAGCCTATTTTGTTTTTGAAATTATAATAAACTCTCGGTAAATTTGCCCGCTGCACGGTAGAGCTGATGGCGCTGCTCAAGCAGTGCACGACGCTCGGCATTAGGGCTGTATGTACGAATGATAGGGCGACAAAGTGCTGCCTGCGCCGCCTCGATAGTAGGGTAGATACCCGCCACAACAGATGCGCAGATAGCAGAGCCCAATGCACAAGACTGCTTGCACTCCGAAACGTGAATATCCTTACCGATAGCATCGGCAAGCATCTGCATCACAAACGGTGACTTCTGCGAAATGCCGCCTACACCGATAAATGAGTCAAAGACAATATCTCGCTCGGCAAGGTGATCGACAATGGTCTTCATTGCAAGTGCTGTAGCCTCAACGATAGCGTAGTAGAGTTCAGGGGCGCTTGTAGATAGACGCAGACACATCAGTGAGCCCCAGAGCAACTGGTTTGGCTCCGGCGAGCGACGACCATTAAACCAATCGGTTGCAAATGGAGCATCGAGGCGCGGAGTAATCTTCGCTGCATCCTCGCCAAGCTTTACAAGAATGTTGTCAAGCACCTCTTCTACAAGCTCCTTGCGAGTTGCAGGGTCGATTTTCTCACTCTTTGCAAGTATCTCTACGGTTGGATAGGCGAGTGTGCGACGAAGCCAAGCGTATGCATCACCAAAGGCAGACAGACCAACCTCAAAGCCGACAAGACCAGGGATGATACAGCTCTCTGCCTGACCAAATACACCGTCGATAATTCTGCCACCCAAAACCTCATTCGGAATGACAAACATGCAGCAACCTGATGTTCCGAGGTTAATCATTGCGCGCTTATAGGCTACGCCTGCACCGATAGCACCCTGGTGTGAATCGACATTACCGCAGCCGATAATCACATCACGGTTCAGTCCAAGCTCTGCTGCCCACTGCTCGCTAATTGTGCCGTATGGCTTGTCGCAAGTATATTTATTTGCGTTGAGTGTGCGTAGAATAGGTACAAGTGCAGGGTCGAGTGACTCAAAGAAACTCTCAGGTGGGAAACCGCCCCAATCCTCACTCCAGAACATCTTCTGTGCAGCGTTGCAGTGACCCATACGTGATGCGGCAGGGTCTGTAACACCAGCAAGAGTTGCACAGATAAAGTCGCTACACTCGATTACCGAGCGGGCACTCTGACGCATATCGGTATTTGTGCCGAGCAGGTGCATTATCTTTGCCCAGAAACACTCGGCCGAGTAGTGGTAGCCCGAAACCTGTGTATAGTCCACCTCGCTTTTGTGGCACGCCTCCTCGATAGCTGCAGCCTCAGCAACGCCTGTGTGGTCCTTCCAAAGGACAAACATCGCGTCGGGATTATCCTTGTACTCCTCTTTGAGAGAGAGCGGTTGCAGGTGCTCATCTGTAAGACAAGGGGTACTTGCAGTGGTATCGACAGATATTGCGCGAATATATGGGGCAATATCCTTGTTATTATCCAAAATGCCGTGCAGAACGCTCTTCAGAGCCTCGATATAGTCGAGTGGGTGCTGACGGAAACGGCTCTCAAGGGCATCACAAAACTCGCCGCGTGACCAGCGGGCGTAGTTGTGTACAGCCTCGGCAATCTGCTCGCCTGTGTGAGCATTGACAAGTACGGCACGAGCCGAATCGGTACCGTAGTCCAGACCAATTACAAAATCTTTCATATTACCTCATATTTTTTGAAAATTCTTTTGGACGCACCATAGTCTCTGTATATCTTCTGCCGAAACTATCGGTAACGGTTATCTCAAGGGTTGTATCTGGCGCAGAGGCGACAACGTGGAACATGTGTGCTGTTGGCTCGGCCTTATATTTGTTTTTAGTTAGGTCACGACGCCATACGGACTTTGGAATGCAGTAGGCGACAGTATATTGCGGATTCTCCATAGGCTCGTGAACAACCTTGAGCTCCTTGCCGCCCTCCTTGACCGAAATCTTCCAATCGGGCGCCCAATCCCAGATGTGAATAGCTACGCGGTTATCCTCAACCGTTGCAAAATCTGTTTTCTGTGGGTTGTTCTCAAGAAATACGCGCATCTCGCCATTCGTGCGGTAGTAGTCGCGCACGGTGTTGAGGTCAAATGCTCGGAACTGACGCTCTGCGCCGCAGTCGGCAGAGGTGAAGTACCACTCGATATCCTTGCCGTTCATAGAAAGTACCGAAAATCCCGCAGGAGCTCCATCCGGAGCCAGATGTGGGCCTCCGTGAGCCGCCGTAAACCACCACGCACCGCAAATGGCGCTTACATTGTGGTCTATGGTGTTGGCAAGTTGCGGATAGTTGGTGTCGTACTTGCAGTGTGTGGTGATGAGTTTATGGGTGTGACCTGTAAGGTAGTGCACATCCTTGAACTCCTTGAAGGCCTCCGAGAAGTAGAGCGCAGGTGGCAGTGTGCGCTTACCATTCTCATCAGTGAAGTAGCTATACAGCTCTGTAGAGTTATGCTCGCTCTGCATGCGGTAAACAGGGCAGTGCATACCAACCACAATCGGCGTGGTTTTGTCCTCAATCATCGCCAAATCTTTACGCAGCCACTCCATCTGCTCCTCAACTACTATGTGGTCGTAGTTGCGTGCACCTGCCATATTCTTACCCGGCTTCATATTCTCGCGCTTTTCGTTACGGTAGCGCAGGTTGTCGAGCATAATGTAGTGCACCCCGCCGATGTTGAATGAGTAGTATGTCGGGCCGAAGGTGTCGCGGTACCTCTTTGTTGCGTTGAAGTCGGTATCGGCATTTGGCTCTGTCGCACCGTCGTTGTCGTGGTTTCCCATAGTATGGAAGATTGGGGTTGGGTAGCCAATTCTGCCGATAGTGTTGCGGAAATCCTTGATGTCAAAGAGGAAGTCGTACCAGAATAGGTCAAAACTGCTATCACCCATACACATAGTATATACAGGGATGCCCTGCTTACGGTACCTCTCTACCTCGCTTCTGATGCGCGGCATAACGATTCTCTCAAGCTGCTCGATATCCCCCAGTTGGTTGGATAGGTGGATGTCGGTAATAGCAAGCATTACATGTTTGTCGTTATCTACAGCCTTAAGTGTAAAGTCGTGACGCTCAGCCGTTTTGCTATCGGCAGTAAGGACTGCCCAATATTGAGGTTGAACATCCCCCTCTGCCACAGGGGCCTCATATCCGCTTGGAATGGTTATAAATACATTGCCATTCCTTTTTGCCGAGATGAGGTTATAGACTCCCTTTTTGTCGGTCTTTACAATTGAGAATCCGTCAGATACCGCCACACCCTCAAGTGGGCGACCGTCGCACTCTACCGTTCCATAGATGGTTGCACCCTTTGCCGGTTTTGCTTTGAGTGTAGATGTAAAGGTGCTCTGTGCCGAGAGGTTGCAGCATACGGCAAGGGCAAGTAGTGTTGATAGTATCTTCTTCATAGCTCTTACTATTTCATGTGTAGATGGAACGCCTTTGGTCGCTCCATAGTCTGGTGATACTTATTGCCAAAGCAGTCGGTAACGGTCACCTCAAGGGTAGAAGTGGCTGAAGATGGCGTTACGTGGAACATGTGCGGATGGCGAATCTTCTTGCGGCTTGATGCCGAGTTGAGGTCAAACCACCACAGGCGCTTCGGAATCTCGTATGCAAGCACATACTGCGGGTTCTCGGCCTTCTGACGTGTAACCTCCAACGGAGTGCCGTTCTCGGTAACCTCAATCTTCCAATCGTTTGCCCAATCCCAGACGTGAATCATCACCTTGCCACGGAACTTCTCCTTGCCATAGTCTGTACGCTTTGGGAAGTGGTCGAGGAATACGCGCATCTCGCCAGAGTTGCGGTAGAAGTCGCTCACGCCGTTCATATCGAAGCAGCGGAACTGCTCATCGGCAGAGAACTCTGTCGCCTTGAAGTACCACTTGATATCCTTGTCGTTAATTGTAAATATCTTGCAACCTGCGGGCTCGCCTGTAACGGCAATCTGCGGGCCTCCCATAGCTGAGGTGTGCCAGCGAGTACCCGAAACGGCAGCAACGGTGTGCTCTGTAATGTTAGCAATATCGGGCTGTGCAACATCATCACGACCATAACAGCAACGGTTGCGATGTGTGTGACCTGAGAGGATGTGAACAGTCGGAAAATCCTTAAACAGAGCCACAAATTCATCGCGCTGCTCGGCAGGCAGACGACAATCCACAGGGGCGTACATATAGTCCTTATAGCGGAAAATCGGGCTGTGAACACCAATGACAATCGGGGTGCTCTTATCCTCTACGGTTGCCAAATCCTTAGCAAGCCAATCGAGCTGCGCGCGTGTAAGGGCTGTGGTGTGGTTACGTGCGCCGACAAGACCCTTACCTTTTTTTGCATTTGGTAGTGGCTCATTGTGGTAGATTTGGTCGTCAAGCATTATGTAGTGCACCTTACCCAAATTAAAGGAGTAATATGTCGGGCCAAAGGCCTTGCGATACTTCGCCGAGGCGTTCCAATCGGTATTCTCGTCACAAGGTGTTGCACCGTCGTTGTCGTGGTTACCCATAGTGTTGAAGAATTGTGTCGGGTAGGCTACATCGGCAAGTGTCTTGCGGAAGTCGGTAATGTCGTAGAGGTAGTCGTACCAATATGTGTCAAAACTGCTGTCACCCATGCAGACGGTATATACGGGGATACCCGCCTTTTGGTACTGCTCAATCTCGGCCTTAAGGCTCGGAATAAATGAGTTGGTAAATGTTGCAACATCATTAAGCTTATTTGCAAGGTGGATGTCGGCAACGGCAACGATGACGTGGTTGTCGTTACTTACTTTGCGCAAGGCAAAGTCGTGTCGTTCGGCAGTTTGCGGCTCGGCAGTAAGTACAGCCCAGAGCTGCGGCACAACATCACGACCCTCAGTCATAGTCTCATAACCACTTGGTATAGAGATAAATACATATCCTGTCTTCTTCTCGGATGCAATGTTGTACACGCCCTTCTTATCGGTCTTTACAACCTCATATCCATCTGAAACGACGACGCCCTGAAGCGGTGTGCCATTACACTCCACAGTACCATATATTGTCGCCCCCTTTGCCTGTTTTGCTGCAAGAGTTGAGGTAAAGGTGCTTTGTGCCGAAGCGGATAGAGCAAAAAGCAGAACGAAGGTTAAGGTTAGAATCTTTTTCATATTTGGTTAGCTTTATTTCATATGTACTGAGAATGGTTTTGGTCGCTCCATTGTCTGTCGGTACTGCTTGCCGAAGGAGTCGGTCACGGTCACCTCGATAGGTGTATCTGCCGCAGAGGCCACTACGTGGAACATATGCGGGTGGAGTTTGCGCTTATTGTTCTTCTTGTCAAACTTGATTAACCAGACGGTGTTCGGGATGTCCAGACCCACTATCATCTGCGGATTTTCAGCCTTTTTGCGAACAACCTCTAATGGTTTGCCGTTCTCGGTAACCTCAATTTTCCAATCGGGAGCCCAATCCCAAACGTGAATCATTACGCTGTTCTCCTGCTCCCACTCGGCATAGTTGGTACGCTTTGGGAAGTGGTCAAGGAAGACCTTTACCTCGCCATTTGTTGCGAAGTAGTCGCGTACAGAGTTCATATCAAAGCAGCGGAACTGCTCCTCTGCCGAGAATTGTGTCGGTTTGAAGTACCACTTAATATCGGTGTTGTCGATAGTGAAAATCTTGCAACCCGCAGGCTCTCCAAGAGAGCCGAGCATAGGGCCGCCAAAGCCCGAAGAGTACCAGAGCGAGCCCGATACGGCTACGATGTTGTGGTCGATGATATTTGCAAGCTCAGGCTGCGAAGTGTCTGTCTTTCCGTAAGTTACGCGGTTGCGGTGAGCGTGGCCGGAGAGTACGTGAACATTGCTAAACGGCTGGAGAAGCGCTGTAAGAGCCTTGCCGCTCTGCTCATCAAGGTTGATGTTAATCTTGCCATCCATGCCGTTCTTGTAGCGGTAGATTGGGCTGTGTACGCCGATAACTATCGGGGTTGTCTTGTCTGTAACAAGTGCCAAATCCTGCTCAAGCCAAGCGAGCTGCTCCGGGCTGATGTCGTAGCTGTAGTTGCGTGAGCCGACAATACCCTTCGCCTTCTTGCCACCGGGTTTGTTGATGTAGTGGATATTATCAAGCATTACATAGTGCACCTTACCTATGTTTATAGAGTAGTAGGTTGGACCGAATGTTTTGCGGTACTTGGCTGTGGCGTTAAAGTCGGTATTTTCATCACACGGGGTTGCTCCGTCGTTGTCGTGGTTGCCCATAGTGTTGAAGAGCGGTGTCGGATAGCCCACATCTGCAAGAGTCTTGCGGAAATTGCTAATATCGTAGAGGTAGTCATACCAATATATCTCGTGAGTACTATCTCCCAAACAGAGTGTATATACAGGAATACCCTGCTTACGATACTGCTCAAGCTCTGCCTTAAGCTGCGGAACAAATATGTCGCGGAAGTTGGCCAAATCGTTGTGGTGGTTGGCGATATGGATGTCGGCAACGGCTGCAATGACATGGCGGTCGTTATCTACTGCACGCAGAGCAAAGTCGTGACGCTCGGCTGTAGCAGCATCGGCAGTAAGTGCTGCCCAGAACTGCGGAACAACATCTGCACCCTCTGTTATCGCCTCATAACCACGTGGAATGGTGATAAAGACATTGCCATTTCTCTTCTCGGAGGCGATGGCATACTGACCTTTCTTATTTGTAAGGACAATCTTATAACCGTCAGATACGGGTACTCCGACAAGTGGCTTGCCGTCACACTCAACCGTTCCATAGATTGTAGCCCCCTTCTTCGGTTTTGCCTTAAGAGTAGAGGTAAATGTGCTCTGTGCCGACACGGTTACGGCAAGGAGCAGCAGGATGATTAGGTTTAAGGTTCGTTTCATATAGTTAGGTTTAGTTATTTACTCTCACGGCTCGCTGTACACCCTTTATTCGCATAATAGCGTGCAGCAGCATATCTACAACTGAGGTTGAAGGGACCTCGACGCTGATTGTACCCACACCCGTTCCATCTCCGCGTGAGGAGAGGTTTATTGTGCGGATGTTGAGCTTCAAATCGCGGCTCACTACCTCTGTAATCTGGTTTGCCACACCTGCCGAGTCGTTTATCGTAATTGCGATAGTGACACGGAAGGAGCCCTGTGCCTGCTCACGCCACTTGGCCTCCATAATGCGGTAAGGGTAGTTTTTACGGATATGCTTTGCATTCGGGCAGTCTGAGCGGTGGATGGTAATGCCGGCATTGATTGTCACAAAACCGAAGATATCATCACCCTTAATCGGGTTGCAACACTTGGCAAGTTTATAGACAATGTTATTTATACCCTCATCGATAATAAGTGCGTCGGAAGATGCCTGCTTTGTTGGCTGCTGACTCTCCTTGCGGGCACGCTCTGCTGCCGCCTCCGCAGCACGGCGCTCCTCGTCTGCCTCGCCACTGAGCCAACGGCTGATAATCTCTTTAACCGCTGTAAGGTCAATCTTCTCGGTGGCAATAAGCTCGTATAGAGCTGTTCCTGTGCGCTGCTTGTAGTATTTGCATAGGTAGGCAACCACCTCATCAATGCTCTTTGAGGTCAGCTTCCAATTCTTCAGCTTACGCTCCAACTCCTCGCGACCGAGTTTGGCATTCTTCGCCTCCTCCTCGCGGATAAAGGCCTTGATGCGCTGACGAGCCTTTGTCGTTACCACGAAGTTGAGCCAGTCCGCCTTTGGCTGCTGGTTCTTCTGCGACATAATCTCGACAATGTCGCCATTTTTAAGCTGCTCACGAATAGGTACTGCACGACCATTAACCCTTCCGCCCGAACATGTCGAGCCGAGGTTGGTGTGAATATCGAAGGCAAAGTCGAGCACTGTTGCACCCTCCGGCAACTTGCGAATATCGCCATTCGGGGTGAAGATAAATATCTCGCCCGATGCAGGCTTTGCATCGAAACGCTCGGCAATATCTTCCTTTGTCTCATCCATCAACTCGCGCAGACGCTGCAACCACTGCTCGGAGGTCTGTGCACCTTGATTAACACCCTTGTAGCGCCAATGTGCAGCGATACCCAGCTCGGCAACATCATCCATACGCTCTGTGCGAATCTGAATCTCCACCCACTTGCCATCGCCTGCCGATACAGTTGTGTGCAGACTCTCATAGCCGTTAGACTTCGGAATGGTAATCCAGTCACGCATACGGTCGGTATTTGGGGTGTAGAAGTCACTGACAATCGAATAGACAATCCAACACTGCGCCTTCTCCTGCTCCTTCGGACAGTCGATAATAATGCGCAACGCGAAGATATCATAGACACCCTCAAATGGCACCTGCTGCTTGCGCATCTTGTTCCAGATAGAGTAAACGGACTTTGTGCGGCTCTTGATGTGGTACTTTATGCCTGCGGCATCGAGGGCCTTGCGAATAGGCTCCAGAAAGCGCTCGATAAAGGCAAGACGCTCCTTCTCACTCTCGGCAAGTTTATCTACGATGTGGCGGTAACTCTCAGGCTCAAGCTGACTGAGGGCAAGGTCCTCCAACTCGCTCTTGATATTGTATAGACCGAGCTTGTGGGCAATCTGAGCATAGAGGTTCAGACTCTCCCAACTCTTCTTTTTGCGCTTATCCTTCGGGAAGATGGCAATCGAACGCATAACCTCCAGACGATCGGCGAGCTTGATGAGTATCACTCGCGGATCCTCGGAATATGCCACAATCATATCGCGGAATGACGATGCCTGCTCCTTGTGGGTGTTAAATTGCAGTTCGGAGATATTGGCAAGTCCGCTGACAATACCTACCACCTCCTCGCCAAACAGCTCCTCGCACTGCTCAAGCATCTGTTCGAGCGCCTGCTCGTCATCGCTCTTTGCAGCTATGCGGATAACGTCGTGAATTATTGACGCAACGGTCGAATTTCGACCTAAGCCAACCTCTGTCGCCACGATATATGCCACATTTACGGCGTGGTCAAGCATCGGCGTTCCGTCATAACGGCAAAGACCATTCAAGTGGCTGTCGGCAAAGGTTAGTGCCTTATCGACCATCGCCTGTGTGGTTGGCGAAAACATCTCTGCGATTTTTGTACGCAGACGGCTGTATCTCTCTAAAACATTGCTCATAACTTTCTAACTATATATAATTTGTCGCTGCCAAAACTGAATTTGGTGCGGTCTGAAACAGAAAACTCTGCTGCATAATCTATCTCTTCAGCCTCAAAGCCCGCAGCTGATAGGCGTTTGAGGTAATCCTTTCCATATACTCGACGATGGTCATACTGCCCAAAGAGCTCCGCTCGCTGCTTTGGGTCGGTGATGGTATCATCCTCGAATGTCGTTTCGCGCGAATAGTCTATCGGCGCAAGCATAATACCTAACCCTCCGGGGCGCATTATGCGGTACATCTCTGTAAGTGCCTTATGGTCACTCTCTACGTGCTCTAAAATGTGGTTGCAGATGATAATATCTACACTATTCTCCTCCATCGGGATACTCTGCACATCAAAGTGCATATCGGCAAGTGGACTCTCAAGGTCGGCGGTGATGTAGCTGTACGGAGCAGATTTATACATCCTCTTAAACTCCTTCATCAGACAGACCTCCGGTGCAATGTGGAGTATTGTAGGTAGGCTCTCAAATCTCTCTCGCACACTGTTGTTGTTCATAAGGTAGTGCCACAACAGTCGGTGGCGCTCAAGAGATAGACACCTCGGGCACAGAGCATCTTCGCGCACCTTGCCGTAGCCGTAGGGGAGAAACTTGCGCTTCTCGCAACCGCAAATCGGGCATTTTCGCCCCTTGCCTGCGTAGAAGAGCCCCAATACAGGCACAGCCCACCCCGCCACGCGCTGAAGTACAGGGCGTGGAATGGTGTTTAGTACCAGACGTATGGATTTGCCTACAAAACTCATTCTACAAATAGTTTATCCACATCCGCTTCAGCCTTACGTAGCCTCTTGCGGCACAAATCTATCAACTCCGATGCACGCTCAACCCTCTTTGCAAGGGTCTCGACATCGCAGTCGCTACTCTGTAGCGAGCCTAGAATCTTCTCTATCTCAGCCATCGCCTCCGAGTATGAAATATCAACCTTTTTTGCCATCTTTATCTACTATTTCGGCAGATATACTGCCATCAGCAACCTCTATCACTACTCTATCTCCGACTTTCACATCGGCTGTGCTGCGAATTACACCGCACTCTCCACGTGCCACGGCAAAACCGAGTCGAAGAAGTCGTTGTGGTGCGAAATTTCTTACAAGCAGAGCATAGCTCTCCAACCGCTCGGATTGTCGAGCAAGAGCCACCTTTGTAAGGCCTCCAAGCTGCTCTGCGAAGTGCTCTAATCGTGCCGTAGCCGCCATTGTTACCTTGTGGCAACTCTCGCGCAACATCAACGCCGCATACTCTAACTGGCCATCAAATCGCTCGGCAGTAGCACAAATCCACGCCGCTACGGCTGTCGGGGTCTTGAGTGGTACGGCTGCAACCATATCGACAATGCTCACATCCTTATCGTGGCCAATACCTGACAATACGGGTAGTGGGAATTGAGCAACACAAAGTGCCGTCAGATAGGCATTGAAACACTCCAAATCGGTTGTCGAGCCTCCGCCGCGAATAATCGCCACGGCGTCAAACTCATCCTCCCGCGCAGCTATGGATGTCAGCGCATCCACAACACTCTGCTCACTGCCCTCTCCCTGCATCGTCGCCTCGAAAAGCTCGGTATCTATGCGGTATGGCGAGTGAATAAGCTCCTGCATAAAGTCCCGATAGCCCGCCGCCGTTGCGCTCGATATGACAGCTACACGCTGCACAACTATCGGCACGGCGACCTCTCGGTTCATATCCCACACACCATCTGCTTTGAGTTGGGCGATGGTCGCCTCACGCTGACGCTCAATATCTCCGAGTGTATATGTCGGGTCTATATCGACAATCTGCAGACTGAGCCCATATACGGGGTGGTGAGAGACGGCAACCTCGACAAGTATCTTCATATTTGTCGAGAGTTTTCGGCCCGTTGCACCCTCGAACTTCGCCGCAAGTCGCGGATAATGGCTCTTCCAGATTACTGCTCTGGCTTGAGCCTTGGCGCTCTTGCCCGATGCGGACTCTTTATCGCGCTCAACAAGTTCAAGGTAGCAGTGCCCAGAGGCGTTGCTCTTTATCTCGGCAATCTCGGCACTCACCCAGACGGGTTTTGCCAGAAATTGCTCGATAGCCGCACCGATTATGCGCTGAAGTTCATAGAGGCTGAAGGACTCTCTCATAGCATAATGATATATGGCTCGCGGGGCAACTTCTTACCCTTTGGTAGTTGAACAATCAGCAGGTGCTCGCTTGCTACGGGAGTTCCTTGTTTTGTTGCGGGGCTCCACTTTGGTGCAGACCTTACAACACTCAGCACGCGACGGGCAAAGAGTTTGTCGGTCGATTGCAGAATATTACCTTCTGTAAGAGAACCATCTGCCTCAATGGTAAAACGCATCACAAATCGCGCTACAGGGTCGCTCGGCTTCCACTTAACTTGTGAGGCGACGTAGCTCGAGAAGCTCTCATCAAGCGGGAAGGTCGCCGCAACATCGTAGCAGAGTGTGATAAGTATTACACCATTGTTTGCCTGCTCGCCATACTTGGCTACCGTCTCCTCGTTTGCGGGTAGGGTCTGAATATTCTCGATATTCTTTTCAGCAATATCGGACACGTCGCTGCGAACCTCCCCATTGACAATGTAGAGAGGTCTGTTGTTCTGCTCTGCCGTAGCGAATGTGTACAGCAGAGCGAACGATATTATTATCAGCAGACGTTTCATACTATTAGTTTAACCCAGCTCCTGCTCCTTAAGACGCTCAGCGTTCTCGGCAACAATCAGATGGTCGATACAATCCTGAATATCTCCGTCCATAAAGGCACTGAGGTTGTAGATTGTATAGTTGATACGGTGGTCGGTAATTCGACCCTGAGGGTAGTTGTATGTACGAATCTTCGCCGAGCGGTCACCTGTCGAAACGAGGGTCTTACGCTTTGATGCAATCTCATCGAGGTACTTCTGATACTCAAGGTTGAAGATACGCGTACGCAGCTCCTCAAAGGCCTTCTCGGTATTCTTAATCTGTGACTTCTGATCCTGACACTGCACTACAATACCTGTAGGGATGTGGGTGAGTCGAATAGCCGAGTAGGTTGTATTCACACTCTGACCACCGGGACCCGAAGCACAGAAGATATCCTTACGAATATCGTTCCATGATACCTCGATATCGAACTCGTCGGCCTCCGGAAGTACCGCTACAGACGAAGCTGAGGTGTGTACACGACCCTGAGTCTCGGTCTGAGGCACACGCTGCACACGATGTACGCCTGACTCATACTTGAGTGTTCCATAGACGTTGTTACCGGTAACCTTCATAATAATCTCCTTGTAACCGCCTACAGCACCCTCGGAGAATGAGGTAATCTCATACTTCCAGCCCTTGCTCTCGATGTACTTTGTGTACATACGCATCAAATCGCCGGCAAACAGCGCAGCCTCATCGCCACCTGTACCGCCACGAATCTCAAGCACCGCATTCTTTGCATCCTGCGGATCTTTAGGGATAAGGAGCAGCTTGATATCCTCCTCCATCTGAACTATTGCAGGCTCAAGCTCGGAGATCTCCATACGAGCCATCTCACGGAACTCCTCATCCTTCTCGTTTGCAAGAATATCCTTTGCATTTGCAAGGTCGGCAAGTGCCTTACGATAGCGGTCAGAGGTCTCGATGATAGGCTCTAACTCGCGATACTCCTTGTTGTACTGTACAAACGCCTTTACATCTGCAATCACCTCAGGGTCGGTCAGCTTCTGACCAAGCTCCTCATATTTGATTTTCAGACCATCAAGGCGCATTAAAATTGAACTTTCTGCCATTAGGTATGTTTTATAAATTACGATAAATATTTGCGTTATTGGCTGGTCTATGGGATAGACCAGCCGTTAGTCGCTCAATTACTTCTTCTTTGACTTTGCCTCAGCGCTCTTGCTCTGAATCTTGAGGAAGTCGATAAGGGCATCCTTATACTCGTTGCTGTACTTAAACTCGTCGTGACCGCACCAGCCGTGACCACCTGAAGGGTAGATGTGCATTGTTGCAGGGACACCGTTAGCCTTCAGAGCCTCGTAGTAGAGGATTGAACTGATTGGCGGCACTGTAAGGTCGTCATCAGAGAGCAGGAGGATTGTTGGAGGAGTGGTTGTAGTTACACGGTTCTCCAATGAGTAGTAGTGCTGCTCGTTCTGTGTACGGTTCTTGCCAAGAAGGTACATAAAGGTGTTCTGGTGAGTAGCCCAAGTAGTACCTGTGATAACAGGGTAGAAGAGGATTGAGAAGGCAGGCTTATCCTTATCCTCGGTAAAGGTTGAGGTGTAAGCAGCCAAGTGACCACCTGCAGAGCTACCGCAGATACCTACCTGCTTAGGATCTACGCCCCACTTCTTACCCTTTGTGCGCAGATACTTCAGTGCAGCCTGTGCATCCTCAAGTGGTACCTCCTTGTGGCCGAGGTTTGGCAGACGGTACTTAACAACTACGCAAGAGATACCGAGGTCGCGGTAGAACTTTGCAATGGCAAAACCCTCATGGGCGATGCAAACCTTGCTGTAACCACCACCAGGGAGCACTACAATACCCTGACCTGTAGCCTTTGCAGGGTCAGCCTTGTAGATGTAGAAGTCGGTCTGTGAGGTCTGCGAGAAGTGCAGGCGATCGTTAAGCTTCTCATCGCGAGTCTCAAAGTTTGAGTGTGGAGCCTTGTCGTTGTTCCAGAAATTCTCGATAATCTCATCTGCACCGCTCTGCTCAAGAGAGAGAGTAATGGTCTTCTGTGCTGAAGCACTAACTGCGATTGCTGCCGCAGCAAACATCATAAAAAACTTTTTCATAGCATTATATTTTATTGATTATTAGTAACTTAGAAAGATAAAACCCACTCTTTTGTAGCCTCAAGCCACTGTTTTTTGTAGTCCTTCCAGCTGTGACCTCCCGATGGGTAGATGTGGAAAGATGCCTTTACGCCGTGGTGCTTGAGCGCCTTGTAGTAGAGGGTGGAGTTGTTTGTTGGTGCCAATTCATCATCATAGCAGTGGAGGATGAGGGTTGGCGGTGTCTGCTCGTTCACAAGCAGATCTACAGAGTGGTTATCCACCTCTGCAGGGATGCGCCACTTGCCCAAAAGCTCCTCAAAGGTGCTCCACTGAGGCTTGTTTGTCCAGATATGGCCGCTGATTACAGGGTAGTAGAGTACAGCGAAGTTAGGCTTCTGGTTGCCCTCAAGCACTACAGAGGACCACGCTGCAAGGTGACCACCTGCCGAGCTGCCGCTAACACCAATCTTCTGCGGGTCGATACCAAGTCTGTCGGCATTTGTACGCATATACTCTACAGCCGCAGCTGCATCCTCAAGCGGTACCTCTGCGTGGCCATTTGGCAGACGATACTTGACAATCATTGTGGTAATGCCGTTCTTTGCCAGCCACTTGCCGAGTCCGAAGTTGAGATTTACACTCTTGTAGCCGCCACCTGGGAAGATGACAAGGCTGTGACCTTTGCTCTGCTCTGCCTTGAAGATGTAGAACACGGTCTCTGTGGTGTGAGAGACCTTGTATTTACCCTTGCTGACAGTAATCTTCTCAGGCTTGCTGTCGCAGTTTGAGTGAGGAGCAGAGGCGTTGTCCCAATAGTTGATTACCTCATCTGCACCACTCTCAATCTTTGGAGTTTGTGCTGTTGCTACCATAGCTAACGCCGCTGTAGCAACAAAAATTAGAAGTTTTTTCATAATATATTATTTTTTGTTGTTATTGTCGAGAACTTCAAACCAATCCTCAATAGCACTGAGCCACTGCTGACGATATGGCCACTTCAATCTGCCTGACCATCCGTGACCACCACTTGGGTAGATGTGCATAGAGGACTTTACGCCGTGCTGCTTGAGTGCCTTGTAGTAGATTGTTGAACTATATGGTGCTACGACATCGTCATCATCCGAGAGGAACATTATTGTCGGAGGTGTTGATGGTGTAACCATATTTGATGCAGAGAGTGCCTCGGCATCAGCTGTAGTTATCTGCTTGCCTGCAAGACGACTATTTGCCGCATAGGTGTTGTAGTAGCGGTTGCGCTCCATAGCTCCATAGACAAGAATTGCAAAGGCAGGTTTCTTGCCATCAGGCATATAGTTGGATATCCACGCAGCAAGGTGTCCGCCTGCTGAGTTACCATACACGCCAACCTTCTCAGGGTCGATGTTATACTTCTCGGCATTGGCTCTGAGGTAGTCAATAGCCCCTACAGCATCCTCAAGCATCGCCTCTTTGTGTCCGTAGTTTGGCAGACGGTACTTTACCACAACGGCGGTAATGCCCTTCTCGCGCAACCATACCGGGAATGAGTTTGGAAAGCTCAAATACCCATAGCCACCACCCGGGTAGATAACCACAGAGTAGCCTGTAGCCTTCTCCTTAGGAGCCTTGAAGATGTATAGGTCTGCCGAGGAGGTGTTATACACCTTGAACTTCTTCTTGACAACCTCATCTTTCTCCATCTCGTTGGAGTATTTGGCTGTCTGGTTATCCCAGAGGTGTACAATCTCGTCCGCATCCGAATCTGTTACGATAATCGTGTCCTGCGCAACTGCGGAACATAGCGCGCAGAGAAGCATTGAGAGGATAAACGCTCTTTTCATCTTTGTATAGGTTATTTGCGGTTAGTGATATCTTCAAGGTTATAAATCCAATCTTTAACGGCGCCAAGCCACTGCTTGCGATACTCCCAATTAAGTTTGCCAGACCATCCGTGTCCACCACTCGGATAGATGTGCATAGATGCCGGAATACCATAGTGCTTAAGCGCCTTGTAGTAGGCTGTTGAGGCGGCAGGTCGAACTCTTGTATCATCATCCGAGAGCAACATCAGCGCAGGTGGTGTTGTCGGACCCACAAGGTTTTGGTTAGACATTGCGCTTACCACGGCCGGGGTAGGATTGTCGCCCAGCATTATGGTATTGGCATTGTAGCTGTTGTGATACATATCGCGAGTCATTGAACCATAAACGAGGATTGTAAAGTGCGGTTTCTTGCCATCCTCCATAACATTTGATACCCACGCTGCAAGGTGACCACCTGCCGAGTTGCCACATACACCAATCTTGTGTGGGTCGATGTTGTACTTCTCGGCGTTTGCACGCATATACTCTATAGCCCCGATAGCATCCTCAAGCATTGCGTCTGAATGTCCGTAGTTTGGCAGTCGGTACTTTACCACTACGGCTGCAATGCCATTGTCGCGCAACCACTCCGGGAAGGTGATTGGGAAGCTGAGGTAGCGGTAGCCACCACCCGGGTAGATAACCACCGTGTAGCCCGTAGCCTTCTCCCTCTCTGGGGTGAAGATATAGAGCTCTGTTGAGGAGGTGTTGTAGAGTTTAGACCTGCCCTTCAAAACCTCATCCTTCTCCATATTGTTGGAGTATTTTGCAGTGCTATTGTTCCACAGATGCACAATCTCATCGGCCGTAGTCTTTACCGTAACGACCTTTTGTGCAGAGGTGTCAAATAACACACATAGTGCGAACGCTAATAGAAAAACTCTCTTCATTGTTACTCGGTTTTAGGGGCTCGCATTATCTCTAACCAATCTTTGATAGCACGCTTGCAAGGCTCGGCATATCTGTACTCATCGTGACCAGCCCAACCGTGACCACCCGAAGGGAAACTATGCACGGCTGCAGGTATGCCGTAGTACTTGAGAGCCTTGTAGTAGGCCATAGAGTGCTCAGGTTTTACCCTTATATCGTCATCCGCAAGCAGCAACAGTGTCGGTGGTGTAGATGGACTTACAAGGTTGTGCAGCGAGTAGCTATGTTGCTCGGCATCTGTACGGTTTGTGCCGAGCATAAGTCCAAATGTGCCACGCTGAATGCTTCGCTTCGTGCCATCCACGACAGAGTAGATAAGTATCGAAAAGGCCGGCTTCTCGTCATCAGGTGTTACATTTGAGGCGTGACCTGCAAGGTATCCACCTGCAGAGCTGCCCAAAATACCCACCTGCTTAGGATCTACACCCCACTTTACACCCTCGGTGCGCATATATCGCAGGCCAGCCTGTGCATCCTCAAGCGGTACTTCGCGGTGTCCATTTGGCAGACGATACTTTACAACCATCGCCGTAACGCCGATAGAGCGGAGATATTGACCAATCATAAAACCGTCATACTTCATCGAGAGTTTGTAGTAACCTCCACCCGGAACAATCACCACAGCCTGACCTGTCGCCTTTGCAGGGTCGGCCTTGTAGATGTAGAAGTCGGTAGAGGAGGTCTGAGTCATATCAAAACGCTTATTCATCTGCTCATCCTCTGTAATTTCGTTCGAGTGTGGCGCTGTAGAGTTATCCCAATAGTGAACAATCTCATCTGCACCGCTATCCTCAAGCGATACGACAACCCTCTTTTGGGCTACGGCGGTGGAGATGATACCCGCCATAAGCATCAAGGTCAAAACTCTCTTCATAGGATATGGTTATTTTCGGTTTTTCTCAATCTCAAGCCAATCAGCAATAGCTCGCTTTGCAGGCTCGGCATAGTGCCACTCGTCGTGACCTGCCCAGCCGTGAGCCCCGGCAGGGTAGAGGTAGAGCGCCGAGCGAACGCCGTGGCGTTTAAGGGCCTTGTAGTAGTTTGTAGTGATTGTTGATGGCACAGTTGTATCTTCGTGGGTGTGCATCAGCAGTGTCGGTGGAGTATCCGGGGTAACTAAATTCTCACACGAGTTGTTCTCAATATCGACCTGTGTGCGCCACTTGCCAAGCAGGCGCTCAAAGCAGTTCTGCAGGCGGTAGTTTGACCACACATCGCCACCGGTAGATGGGTAGATAAGGATGTTGAACTTCGGACGCTCCGCAACAGCAAGGGCGTGAGTTGCAAGCGATGTTAGATGTCCACCTGCCGAACAGCCGAGCATACCCACCTGCTGTGGGTCGATACCGAACACCTCTGCTTGCTCGCGCATATAGCGCAGGCCGGCAATAGCATCCTCAATCGGCACCTCACGCACTCCGTTTGGCAGACGATACTTCACAACGATAGCTGTAACGCCTATAGAGCGCAGATACTGGGCAATCTTAAAGCCATCGTACTGCATAGAGAGCTTGTAGTAGCCACCACCGGGGATAACTACCACACCCTGACCTGTCGCCACCTTAGGGTCGGCCTTGTAGATGTAGAAGTCGGTAGATGAGGTCTGACTCATATCGAGCCTCGCGTTTATCGTCTCGTCGTCGGTAATGCCGTTCGAGTGCGGAGCGGTCGAGTTATCCCAATAGTGTACAATCTCATCAGCTCCGCTCTGCTCAAGCGTTGCGACAACCCTCTTCTGGGCCGTAGCAGTGAGAGCTACGGCAAGAGAGAGGAGTATGGTGAGTATCTGTTTCATTACTTTACAATGTTGATAATCTTACCCGGTACAACGATAATCTTCTTCGGCGTTGCGCCCTCAAGCCAGCGCTGTACCTCCTCCTTTGTCACAACATCTGCCTGAAGCTCGGCAGGGGTTGCGCTGAGTGGATATACCTGCTTGCAGCGGAGCTTACCGTTAATCATAATCGGGTACTCAAAGCTGCTCTCAACGAGGAACTTCTCTTCACATACAGGGTAAGCGGCATTGAAGATGGTATCCTCGTGGCCGAGCATACTCCAAAGCTGCTCTGTGATGTGTGGAGCAAATGGCGCGAGCAGAATAGTCAGCGGCTCGATAATCTCGCGTTTGTGGCACTCACCCAGCTCGTTGATGCAGATCATAAAGGCTGCAACAGAGGTGTTGAATGAGAAGTTTTCGATATCCTCACGAATCTTCTTTATCGTCTTGTGCAGAGTCTTGAGCTCCTTCTCTGTCGGTTGCTCGTTATTTACAGCCCACTCTCCATTGCGGTCGAAGAAGAGGCGCCAGAAACGACGCAGGAACTTGTGTACGCCATCAATACCGTTAGTATCCCAAGGCTTTGACTGCTCAAGCGGGCCGAGGAACATCTCGTACATACGCAGCGTGTCGGCGCCATACTGCTCAACGATAAAGTCAGGGTTTACTACGTTGAACATCGATTTAGACATCTTCTCAACAGCCCAGCCGCAGATGTACTGACCATTTTCGAGGATAAACTCTGCATCCTTGAACTCAGGACGCCAAGCACGGAAGGCATCGAGGTCGAGAACGTCATTCTTGACGATATTTACATCAACGTGAATCTCCTGAGTCTGGTAGTCGCCCTTCAGGTTGAGGGATACGAACTTATTTGTGCCAACTACACGATATACGAAGTTTGAGCGACCCTGAATCATACCCTGATTTACCAGCTTCTTGAATGGCTCGCTCTCGCAAACATAACCCAAGTCGTAGAGGAACATATTCCAGAAGCGAGAGTACATCAGGTGGCCTGTTGCGTGCTCGATACCGCCGATGTAGAGATCGACATTTCTCCAATACTCATTTGCGCGCTTAGATACCAACGCCTCACTATTGCGAGGGTCCATATAGCGGAGGAAGTATGCCGAAGAGCCTGCAAAGCCAGGCATAGTCGAGAGTTCATACTCCCAGCCCTCAACACGTGCCAATGGTGGCTCGCCCTGCTCTGTAGGGCCGAAGTTCTCGATAGGTGGCAGGGTGATAGGCAGCTCGCTCTCAGCTACAGGGCGTGCAATATTACCCTCATAGCGGATTGGGAATGGCTCGCCCCAATATCTCTGGCGAGAGAAGATAGCATCACGCAGACGGTAGTTTACAAGGCGCTTACCAAGACCTCTGCGCTCAACCTCCTCGAACATCTTGTAGATAGCCTCCTTAACATCGGTGCCATTGAGGAAGTCGGAGTTAATCATCGCACCCTCCTTCGCGTCGTAAGATGCCACAGAGAGGTCTCCACCCTCAACTACAGGGACAATATCCAGACCGAAGTGGCGAGCAAATGCATAGTCGCGTGAGTCGTGGGCAGGAACAGCCATAATAGCACCTGTACCGTAGCCTGCAAGCACATAGTCGGATGCGTAGATAGGAATCTGCTTGCCGGTAAACGGATTTGTTGCATAAGCGCCGGTAAATACACCGCTCACGCGCTTTGTCTCGGCAATACGCTCGCGCTCTGAACGCTTCTTGGTCTGCTCGATATACTCCTCAACAGCAGCCTTCTGCTCTGCTGTGGTCATATCAGCAAGCCACTCGTGCTCCGGAGCAACAACCATAAAGGTTACGCCGAAGATGGTGTCAGGGCGTGTTGTAAATATCTCAAGTTTGCGTGTAGAACCATCGGCCATCTGTGCGTCGAAGAAGACCTGTGCACCCTCCGAGCGGCCAATCCAGTTACGCTGAATCTCCTTCAGAGAGTCGCTCCACTCGAGGCTGTCAAGGCCGTCAAGCATACGCTGTGCATAGGCAGTCACGCGCAACAGCCACTGCTTCATTCGCTTCTGCTCCACAGGGAAGCCACCACGAACAGAGAGTCCATCCTTAACCTCATCATTGGCAAGCACTGTTCCGAGCTGAGGGCACCAGTTTACCATAGTGTCTGCACGGAAGGCGAGGCGATAGTTCTGCAACACCTGCTCACGCTCCTCCTCACTCTTTGTAGCCCACTCGGCAGCGGTAAATGTGAGCTCTGTAGTGCAAGCTGCATCTACACCCTCTGTACCGTGTGCTGCAAAGTGTGCCACAAGCTCCTCGATAGGGCACGCCTTCTGCTGCTTGCGGTCGTAGTAGTGGGCGAACATCTTGAGAAATGCCCACTGTGTCCACTTATAGTACTCAGGCTCACATGTGCGCACCTCGCGCTCCCAATCGTAGCAGAAACCTATCTTGTCGAGCTGCTCGCGATAGCGGGCAATATTTTTCTCTGTAGTTACGGCAGGGTGCTGACCTGTCTGAATAGCGTACTGCTCTGCAGGAAGACCGAAGGCGTCGTAACCCATTGGGTGCAGAACGTTGAAGCCGCAGAGACGCTTGTAACGTGAATAGATATCTGAAGCGATGTAGCCGAGAGGGTGGCCTACATGAAGACCTGCTCCCGATGGATAAGGGAACATATCAAGCACATAAAACTTAGGGCGGCTCTCATCTACATCGACGCGATAGACGCCCCTCTCTTTCCACTCCTTTTGCCACTTGGCTTCAATCTCTCTAAAATTGTAATCCATAATAGTTCTATTTTTATTGTTATTCGTTTGCTAATCAACTCTTTACTTGCGCGTGTGCACTGTGCATTATGCGTTCGCGTCACGCATACGCGAGCGTCTGATTTGCAAAGATAGTAAATTTTAGCGGAAAATATCAATGCTGTGACAAGAATTTCGCACAAGCAGAGTCATCAGGGGTTTTGCGGGCAGACGATACAATTTGCAAATTTGACATTTCGTGACTATCTTTGTATTATGCGTATTGTGGGCAATATGTAAAAACTAACAACCTAAAAATATGAAAAGAGTACTATTTTTAATCTCGGCATTGCTTGTTGCGCTGTCGTCTGTAGCACAGAAGAAGATTCCGCACGCTGTTAAGACCTACAATGAGGCAACTGCTCGTCGCATGGAGATTGTATTACCAAAGGTTAAGGGATACAACTGCTACAAAGGCGATTTTCACATACACACCTCATACTCTGATGGTCGTGTAAATCCTTCGGGACGAGTTGTCGAGGCGTGGGTAGATGGATTAGATGTTATCGCCATTACAGACCACTATGAGGGTCGTACGGGCGAGAAAAAGTTCTTAAAAGTTGTCGCTCCATATTTTGAGGGTGGCACGCCGCCGAAGTACCAATCGGCAGGTAAGGCAAAGCGCGTTTTGGCGGACTTTAACGCTATCCACCAAGAGGCTGTAGATCAGGTTGCGAAGTCCGGCTACCCGATGCTTGTTATCAAGGGCTGTGAGATGGCGCGTAATGCACAGACACACGGCCACTTTAACGCCCTCTTTCTTCAGGATATAAATGGCCTCTACGATGCAGATTTGGAGGTAGCTTTGCAGCGAGTTAAGGAGCAGGGCGGAGTTGTTATCCACAACCATCCTGCGTGGAGACGCGACACAAGCGACAAAACAGAGTTTCACGAGAGAGTATATAGCGAGGGGTTGGTCGATGGTGTAGAGGTGGCAAACGGATATACATTCTATCCGCATATCGTTCGCCGCTGCATTGACGAGGGGCTGACTATGTTTGCCAATACTGATGAGCATTCAATGACAACACACCGTTTCCTCCAAAACGGCAACCTGCGTACGATGACCATCATCTTTGCAAAGGAGCTTACTGAAAAGGCTATCAAGGATGCAATTCTCAAGCACCGTACTATTGCCTACTCTGGTGGCTGTCTGATTGGCGAGGAGTCTTGGCTCGTCGAGTTCCTTAACGCTGCGGTAGATTGTTGTCTGGTGGCTGTAAAGGAGAAGAATGAACATCTCTATATGCTTACAAATCAATCATCTATCCCACTTCGCTTGCGCCGTGGTAAGACTATCTATGAGTTGGAACCTTTTAAGCCGATTTTGGTCAGCTTCGGTAAGGATAAGGAGGGCGTTGAGGCGACAAGACCTGTATATACAGTTGATAATATGTGGGTGGCTGATTATAAGCATCCGAAGGTGGAGATTGCTATCGATAAGAAATAACTTAAATGCTGATTATATGAAGAGATTTATTGTTTTTGCACTGCTGTGCCTCGCTGTAGGTGCAACCGCTCAGGCACAGAGCCGACTTGAGCACCTGACCGTAAAGAGTAAGATTCTCGGCGTGGAGAAGAACTACTCAGTCTATCTGCCTGATGGCTATGATAACTCGACCGAGCGTTATCCTGTCCTCTACCTGCTCCACGGAGCTTGGGGAAATCACAAATCTTGGAACCGTAATGGCGGTGGCGAGCAGCCTCGAATTACCGATGAGCAGATAGCTAAAGGCGAGGCTGTGAAGATGATTGTCGTAATGCCTGATGCAACCGGTTTGGGCAAGCGAAGAGGTGGCAAAAATATGGGATATTTCAATGTTAAAGATTGGGCTTATGAGGACTTCTTTTTTCAAGAGTTTATCCCGTATATAGACCAGACTTTCAGAACTATAGCTACTAAAGAGGGTCGTGCTATCGCGGGCCTCTCTATGGGTGGTGGAGGCTCTGTTGTCTATGCTCAAAGACACCCCGAGATGTTCAACGCCTGCTACTCTACAAGCGGCCTTCTTGACCACCGCTATAAGCTGCTCGAAACCCCTCACGATGAGATAGAGTGGCGATGGTCTGTAGCAGAGACCTCTCCTGTGGAGTTTTTGCGCCACGCGACAGCCGAGCAGATTGAAAAATTGCGTACTGTGCGCTGGATGTTGGATTGCGGAGATGACGACGGTTTGATACAGACAAACCTCGATTTCTTTACTGAAATGAAGCGCGAAAAGGTGCCTGTAGAGTTCCGTATTCGTGACGGTGTGCACGACTGGAAATTCTGGCGTGAAGCGCTGCCTCTAATCCTCAATTTCTCGTTCAAAAAGGAGTAAATTATTTATCGAAAAACGATAATAAACAGACGCCCCAGAGTCGGTTTGTGAAAAACTGATTTTGGGGCGTTTTCGGTGCTGTAACTGCCTAAAAAATCGTGCCTTTGGAAGATTTTTTGAAAATTTTTCCGAGTTTTTCAAAATTTTTCACAACTCTGCGATTTGTCCAAAGTATGTAATATGCAAACTACTGAAAATCAATATATTAAAAAACTAATTATAAACGAAAATTATTTTGTTGAATAAAATATAAGAAAAAAGAATAAGCAAAGTGGGCAAAACGGGCGAAAAATGGGCGTTTTGGGGGTTCGATTTTGACATATATATAGTGTAAATAAAAAATTTTGTTTAACTTTGCACCCGCCTAACGGCAAAACGAAATAGAAATTGGGGCGTCAAACCCCCGCAAGTTTAACAAATTAAAGGTTTAATAAATGCCTACTATTCAACAGTTAGTAAGAAACGGCAGAGTCAAGATGGAGGACAAGTCGAAGTCTCCGGCTCTGGCAGCGTGCCCTCAGCGTCGTGGCGTTTGTACTCGTGTGTACACCACCACCCCTAAGAAGCCGAACTCAGCGATGCGTAAGGTTGCACGTGTAAGATTGACCAATGGCAAGGAGGTCAACGCCTATATCCCAGGAGAGGGCCACAACTTGCAGGAGCACTCAATTGTGCTTGTTCGTGGAGGTCGTGTTAAGGACCTTCCAGGTGTACGTTACCACCTCGTTCGCGGTGCTCTCGATTCTGCAGGCGTAGATGGTCGTCGTCAGCGTCGTTCTAAGTACGGTGCAAAGCGCCCTAAGGCTGGTGCTAAGAAATAAGCCTTGAAAGATTAAAAATTATTCTAAGAAAGAGAAAACAAAATGAGAAAAGCTAAGCCAAAGAAGCACACTCTACTTCCTGATCCAAAGTTCAACGACGTGGCAGTAACACGTTTCGTGAACAACCTTATGTTGGATGGCAAGAAGAGTATTGCCTACACCATTTTCTATGACTCTCTGGAGTTGGTGGGCAAGAAGATGAAGGATGCTGATAAATCTCCAATTGAGGTTTGGAAACAAGCCCTTGAGAATGTCACTCCGCAGGTCGAGGTAAAATCTAAGCGTATCGGTGGCGCGACATTCCAGGTTCCAATGGAGGTTCGTCCGGAGCGCAAGATTTCTATTTCGATGAAGAACCTTGTACTCTATGCGCGTAAGCGTTCCGGAAAGACTATGGCCGAGAAGCTTGCCGGCGAGATAGTAGATGCCTACAACTCAATGGGTGCTGCCTTCAAGCGTAAGGAGGAGATGCACCGTATGGCAGAGGCAAACAAGGCATTTGCACACTTCAGATTTTAATTTATAGGAGAGACAGACAATGGCTGCAAGAGATCTTAAATACACAAGAAACATCGGTATCATGGCTCACATCGATGC
>JAFQFV010000003.1 GCA_017398555.1 Alistipes sp. | reverse complement strand
GACAACTTGACTTGCATCATCATTACACCTTCGGGTGTTGAGGTGTCTGTACCCGACAATGCCTCCACGATAATAACTCCCTGGGCATTGAGGTCGTTGATGATATTGATGGCTTGACCCGCATTGCGACTGAAACGGTCAGCCTGATTGACGATGATATATTTGACGCTCTTATCCTTTTTGACCGCCTTAATCATCTCCTTGATGAGCTTACCTGGGGTTTTGGCACTCTCGTGCTTACCGCCGAAATAACCTTTGATGGTGAAGCCGTTTTCACGGGCAAACCTTTCACAGCGGCACTTCTGGTCATCGAGGCTGCCGCCATTCTCCTCCTGGTGCTTTGTACTTACTCTACTCCATATGTAACAATTTTTCGTCATAACTAAATTCGTTTATCTTCTTATTATTAAGGTATTCAATACCGATTAAGGCTAATGCCTCAAAGTAGTTTGTTAAAATTATTCCTTCTTTTTCACTGATGTTGAAATTATCATAATAATCCTTATAATTAGACATTTATAAATAGGATTTTCAATCCCCTCGAAGGGGTTATTGCTGCACTGCGCCTCCCGCTACGGTTGATTGAGTGGGACTTCTGGTCGGCAGGTGTGCAGCGACCCTGATTGTTCAAATGTGTGTTTGGTAAAGTGATTTAGAATTGCCCGATAGGGCTTATTATTCCGTTGAAACAACGGCAAGGACACGACGGATTACGATTAACAAATCAACCTTTCTCTACTAATTTACAAATTTTATTTGAATTTTCCAAATCGGTCAAAAAATCTACATTCAAACACACCGAAATTAAGCTCCTATTTAATTAGCCCAAATGCTTATTTTCTATAAATAAATTAGCAAACTGACTTACTGCATATTACAACCATTTTTGGGGATTAAAATTTATCGTAGTTTTTTGACGGGAAGCGGGGGTATAGGTGGGTGGAAAAAGTTTTTTTGGCTATGCGTTATCCCGATGTTTTTTTATGGCGGGGGGCTTTCCCCCATATCCCCCCTATCTATTGCTTCCAAATATTTTCTCCAAAAATTTCGACCTCAAAAAATCGACCTTGCTATATCTCAAACTCTTTCTTAACTCGCTGTACGGTGCTTACGCTGACCCCGCAAATCGCCGCCGTATCTCGGATACTTTTGCCCGCGCGGAGTGAGCGAATGACTTTGCCATACTCCTCTTGCTTTCGCTCTCTCGACTTGACCGAGCCGACCTTACGACCCAGCTTACCGCCATCGGCGATGTACTTGGCACGACCACTGTTGAGGCGGTAGGTGATGTTCTCCCTTTCGAGCTGGGCACATACTCCCAATACGCTAACCATCACCGCCAGATATGGATTTTCTTTGCCATCTGCCGAGAATAACGACAAACCCTCTTTTTGGAAATAAGCGTTGATGCCATTGTCTTTGAGGGTGCGGATAGTGTCCAATACCTCCCATACAGCACGACCGCAACGGCTCAACTCCGAGAATAGCACCACCTCAACGCCGCTGGTAACTGCATAGTCGATACACTCGGTCAGCACCGCACGCTCCTCGTTGCGCTTTGCACCCGATATATGCTCCTCATAAACCCCAACGACCGACAATCCGTTGAGATTTGCATAATTGGTTAGGTCAGCGAGCTGACGAGCGGTCGATTGACGCTCGCCAGTGCTTGAAACCCTTGCATAGATTACTGCTGCCTTCATTTTTATCATCTTTTGGTGATAATTTTACTACCAAATTAGGATTGCTACATTAAAACACTTGCACCAGATTTTCGTACCTCAATGAACGATAACCGCCAGACATAGTGTCCCAGTATTTGACGGTGTTCACTTGGTCGCCAGACAAGCCACGACCGTTCTGGGTCGCACGCATCAGATTGCCAGCGCAAGTTCCCCACGCCTCTCGGATAGTACCGTCCTTCTTCATATAGACAAAGTGAGCCACGCCGCTCTGCAACTTTGCCTTCAACAAGTCAATCATCTGCGCCTTAACTACGCCCATCGCTGCCGAGCCTGTGCGTCGTGCGATTACATTTGCTCTGTGAGCCGTCATTGAGTTTACTACTACTAACTGTGTCATATCTGTAATGGTTTATCATTTATTTCTGATGTAAAATTAGTAATAAATTTCCAAATATCCAAACTTTTGTAATGTTATTTTACTAAAATTTGGAATTATTCTTTAATTATATTACCTTTGATGGAAATACATTACCAATTATGGAATTACGAGTAGTTGAATTAGCCCACCAGCGAGGGCTAACGATGTCAGACATTGCCAAAAAAGTCGGCATCAGTCGTGTGAACTTATCGAATAGCCTCAACGGAAATCCGACCCTCTCACGACTTGCGGAGGTGGCGAATATACTCGATGTTGAGGTCGCTGAACTCTTCAAGCCTACATCAACTGGTAAGACTATTAGTGGTTATTTAGAGCACGATGGTCGCATCATTAAGGTTGATAGCCTCGATGCGGTCAAGAGGTTTGTTGCCGAGATTGAGGCAATATAAATGAAGAGGGGTAAGTTCGAAGACTTACCCCTATATCATTAAAAAAAGTTTTTATGCCTGTTTCTTATATGTTATAGCGGCGAGGATGTTGAAGACAAAGGCAAACACTCCCAATGCTGCGAAATTCGACCATAACTCGGCGAGGGTTGTGCCCTTCAAATAGACCGAGCGTAAAATCTCAATAAAGTAGCGTGGTGGCAGAATAATGGTAAACTTCTGCGCCCAATCGGGCATAGAGTCAATTGGGGTGAGTAGTCCGCTCATAAGCATAAAAATCATTACGAAGAAGAACATCACAAACATCGTCTGCTGCATTGTCTCCGAGAAATTGGCTATCGTCAGGCTTAATCCCGAGATGGTGAGAATGAAAAGCATCGCACCAAAATATATAACACCGATTGAGCCAACTGGTGTAAGACCATATACCAATCGAGCAACAATCATTGCAACTGTAAGCACAAACATTCCTATAATCCAATAGGGTATCAGCTTTGCCAATGTGAATGTTAGGCGGCTGACAGGAGTTACATTTATCTGCTCAATTGTTCCACTCTCCTTTTCGCCCACGATGCTCAGCGCAGGAAGAAAACCACAAATAAGGATGAAGAGGATAATCATCAGCGCAGGAATCATATAGTGGCGATAGTTGAGTGTTGGGTTAAAGCGATTCTGCACCGTTATCAACTCCGATTGTTCGTTAGGGCTGCGCTCACCACGAATCTCCATCAACGAGCGAGCAATGGTCTGAACGATATATTGCGTACCCATAGAGCCTTTGGTGGCGTTTACAGCATTGGCTATAATGCTAATCTTTTGAGGCGAAGCTACCGCCATATCACGCTCGAAATCGTCGGGAATCTGCACGATAACATCTATATCGCCCTGTTCCAAGCCCTCCATAGCAACGCTATATTCGGATGTTGTGCCGACTAATGATAGGTATTCCGATGCTTCGATATGCGACACAATACGGCGAGATGTTGTTGAGCGGTCGAGGTCGACAACGGCCACATTGACATTACGCACATCCATAGTCATAATGAGTGGCATAATGAGCATAATCATTATGGGGAAGGCGATAATCAGTTTAGGCAGAAATGGGTTGCGGCGAATCTGCAAAAACTCCTTTTGCAACAATACGATAAATCCTCTCATACGCTTACTCCAACTTATCGTTAAACTTTTTGAGCGACACGATAATCAATATTACCGTCATACCGAGTAGTATCACAAAATCCTTCCATACAGCAACAAGTGGTACACCTTGAATCATCATCTTGCGAGTAGCGTCTATATACCATCGTGCAGGGACAATGTTTGACACCACCTGAAAGAACTTTGGTAGGTTTTCAATCGGGAAGAGCATTCCCGAGAGCATAAGGATAGGCATCATCATAACCACTGCCGAGACAAGCAGTGCTGCCACTTGCGTTTTGGCAATAGTCGAAACCAATAATCCTAACGACAGAGCCAATACAAGGTAGAGCAACGAGATGGCAACAATGCCACTCACGCCACCCGACATAGGCACACCAAGCAGAAAACGGGCAAGCAGAAGTGTAGATGTTAGGACTACGCACGAGATGACAAAGTAGGGAATCATCTTCGCAAAGATAATCTTCACGGGGCGCACAGGCGAAACGAGCAACACCTCCATTGTACCCACCTCACGCTCACGCACAATAGACACCGATGTCATCATCGCACATACGAGGATAAATATCAAGCCCATAATGCCAGGCACAAAGTTGTAGGCACTCTTCATCTGCGGATTAAAGAGCATACGACTCTCAAACATAGCCTGTTGTGAAGCCGAGCCAAGCAGAACTCCCTGCAAGTACGCAGTTGCCGCACCTGCTGTATTGACATTTGCAGCATCGACCACAACTTGAATAACGGGGCTAGATTGAATCCCCGCCTCAACCTGTGCCACACGGCGGTCATAGTCCGAAGTAAAGCAGACCACGGCACCCACCTCGCCTGAGCGTAACTTTGAATCTATTTGGTCTTGCGAGATATAGCCTTTGAAAGTGAAATAATCATTGGCTACAAGACGATTAACAGCATCCTCAACGCCATCGGTGCGGCCAGGAGCGACCACAGCCACATTGATATTGTTAACCTCCGTAGATATGGCAAAGCCAAAGAGCACCATCAACACAACAGGGATAAGCATTACGACAAGCATCGTGCGCTTATCTCGCAGGATGTGCAGCGACTCCTTTTTTACGAACGATAAAAAATTCCCCTTCATAGCAAACTACTCTCCTCTCTGTGCGCCACGAGCCAATGTGCGGAACACCTCGTCCATAGACTCTGCGGCAAATTGTTGTTTTAGGCGTGCAGGAGTGTCGAGGGCGCACACCTTGCCATCGACCATTATCGAGACTCGACTACAATACTCCGCCTCGTCCATATAGTGGGTCGTTACGAATATGGTCGTACCTCCATCGGCAGCCTCGTATATCATCTCCCAAAACTGACGGCGTGTTATGGGGTCAACGCCTCCCGTAGGCTCGTCCAAGAATACAACCTCGGGGCGATGAATAGTAGCTATGGCAAACGACAACTTCTGCTTCCATCCAAGAGGCAGCGAACCAACCAAAGTATTGCGCTCCGAAGTGAAGTTTAGCCTTTCGAGCAGCTCTGTTGCACGACTCTCAGTATCGGCTTTCGACAACCCGTATATACCTGCAAACAGATTGATATTCTCCCATACCGTAAGGTCGTTGTAGAGCGAAAATCGTTGACTCATATAACCTATGTGGCGTTTAATCTGCTCACCCTCTTTGGTGATGTCGAAGCCCGCCACCGTGCCGCTACCTGATGTGGGATAACTCAATCCGCAGAGCATACGCATAGCGGTAGTCTTGCCCGCACCATTGGCACCGAGAAATCCGAAAATCTCGCCTCGGCGGACATCAAACGATATGTGGTCAACGGCAGCAAAGTCGCCAAAACACTTTGTCAGTTCTTGCACCGAAATAACTATGTCGCTCATCGTTTCATCAGTTTAATAAACATATCCTCAATGGTTGGTTGTGTGGGTGTGATGACAAGATTTTCAATGTGGCTCAATGCCTCTTTGTAGTGCTCAACATCGAAATCGTTGCTCGCTACCAAGTGGTGCACCTCACCAAAGGGATAGCACTCCACAACGCCCTGCACCCTTCGAGAAGACTCCAACAGGGTAAACATATTATCGGCTCTCACAGCATATAGCGGCGAGTCGAATTTCTCGACTATGTTTTGCGGCGTATCAATACCCAAAATGCGACCCTCGTTGCAAAGAGCTATTCTATCACAGCGAGAAGCCTCGTCCATATATGGAGTTGAGACCAGAATCGTAATCCCTCGCTCCTTCAACCCTGCGAGCATATCCCAAAACTCGCTGCGAGAAACAGCATCCACGCCCGTAGTAGGCTCGTCCAAAAAGAGCACACTTGGGCGATGAATCAGCGCACACGAGAGAGCCAATTTCTGCTTCATACCTCCCGATAGTTTACCTGCTCGTCGAGTGCGGAATGGCTCAATCTGCGAGTAGATAGGTGCAATAAGGTCGTATGACTCCTCGACAGTTACACCAAACAACGCAGCAAAGAAGTTTAGATTCTCCTCGACCGACAAATCGGGATAGAGAGAGAATCGCCCAGGCATATAACCTACTCGTGAACGAATAGAGAGGTAATCCTTGACTATGTCATAGCCATCAACCGAGGCACTACCATCATCGGGGTTAAGCAGCGTTGTGAGCAGACGAAAAAGCGTACTCTTTCCTGCTCCATCGGGACCAATAAGTCCAAACAACTCGCCACGCTCGACCGATAAAGATACCGAGTCGAGAGCCTTGACCTTGCCGAAACTCTTGGATAGGTTATGTATCTCAATGGCACTCATACTACAACTTTACTTCGCCCGCCAATCCTATCTTCAAGCGACCATCGTTCTCTACGGCAATCTTCACGGCATAGACCAAGTTAGCACGAGAGTCTTTGGTTTGAATTGTCTTAGGTGTAAACTCGCTCTCTGCTGAAATCCACGCCACACGACCTACATAATCGTAACGCTCCTCACCGCCGAAGTCAGCAGTAACAGTTACCTCATTGCCAAGTTTAATGTTTGCAAGTTGGTCGGATGTGAAGTAGGCACGAAGATAGATGTTGCCAAGGTCTGCAATCTTCACAAGTGGTTTGCCTACTGTTGCCAATTCGCCCTCCTGTGCATACTTCACAAGCACAGTTCCGCTAATTGGCGATACGGCACGACACTTTCCTATACGGTCATTCAAGGCCGAAATCTGAACTCGAATAGCCTCTGCATTGCTATTTATGGTTGAGGTATTGGTGTTGAGCGTTGAGAGTGTTGCAGAGAGTTGGCTCTCCAAGATGCGAATCTGAGCATCAACATCATCCTTCTGTTTCTCGGTGGCAGCACCATCACGCAACATATTTTCGATGCGTCTTTGTTCAACTTTCAATGTTGCAATCTGCTCACGAAGCGATGCTACTTGTATTTGCACATCGGGACGAGAGTTGAGCAAAGCCGAGAGCTGTGCTTCAAGTTGGCTACGCTGCAAATGAAGTTGTACGCTGTCTATTACGGCAAGGGGTTCATCTGCGTTGATTGCCATTCCCTCCTCAATATCAAAACTCAGGATGCGACCTGCTGCCTCGGAAGAGATAATCACCTCGGTAGCCTCAAATGTTCCTTGTGCGTCAAACTCAGCCTCTGTGCCGCACGATACTGCGAGCATCGCTGCGACGATATATACTATTCGTTTCATAATCTATTGATTTAATGTATGTTTTAATCTATATTGTGCTTGTAGTAATTCTATCTCGTGAGTACTGCGGTTGAGCATAGCGTTTGTTTCATCTGTGATTTTTCGAAGCAGGTCAGTTGCGTCTATTACGCCATTCTCCAACTTTGACTCTGCTGCCATACGCACCGAACGACGCAACTCCACGATGCGCTCATCATCTGCCACAGCCTGACGAAGTCGAGCAATCTCACCATCATCCTGTGTGGTCTGCATCTCGCTGTTGAAGAGGAATACATCTCGTTGCACATCTATCTGTCGCTGTGCTGCATTCAACTTTTCGAGATTGTTTCGCTTGGTGTAGAATGCTCCTATATTCCACGACATACGCACGCCAACAATAGCATTTGGTCTCCATTCCGCCGAAACCATACTCTGAAACATATCCAATCCTGGATAGCCATAGTAGCCTTGTGCAAAAGCACTAAATCGAGGCATAGTGGAGGCATTTATTGCTCTGCGCTGTGCATTTAATCTGCTCTCCTGTGCATCAAAAAGAGCAAGCTCAGGGCGTGCAGAGGTGCGGCTTGTAACATCGACTGATGCGGGGCGTTGCAGTCTATCACTTGAAAGAGACTGTCCGATAAAAATCTCCAACATACGACGATAACTCGCTCGTGATGCCTCTATCTGCCCGAGTGTCTGACGAGCTGTCAAAACCTCCGCTTCAACAGCATCTACATCAGACTGCATCGCTACACCATTGTTGTAATATGCACGCATACGGGCGAGATTACTCTCCAATACTCCAATCTGCGCCTCGGTCTGCGCAACACGCTCATCCAAAAGTAAGATGCCGAAATAGAGGTTGTCAACCCTCTGTTGCAGGTCGTAGAGCGACACATCAACACGACTTCGCTGCTCCTGAGCCTCCGCCTCGGCAATAGCCTTGTTTGCCTTCGACTGACCTCCATCCCAGATGTTCTGCTGAACATCTATGGCTACTTTGTATTGGTCTTTGCGAATACCCGACATCTCCACGCCACTTGCCGACAACATACCCTGCAACGCATCGGGATATGTTGGCGTTGCCGATTGATAGGTTGCCTGACCCGATATTACCACCTGCGGAATCCACGCACGAGCAGCGTTCGATAGGTTGTATTGCTCGGTCTCAGAGATAAGGTTGTATTGCCTAATCTCGGGGTAGTGCTCACGAGCCAAGTGACGACACTCGTCGAGCGTTTGTGCTGTTGCCCCCAACGCTACGATAGCGAGTAGGAGCGTTAATAACATCCTTTTCATAGCTCTACATCTTTTTGATTCTTCGCATTATAATTTCTACATTCTCCGCCTTTCGCTGTTGAATAAACTGCTCTCTGTTAGCCATCAAATCGCCCATAACAGGTTGAGCAAAGTCGTGAATAATAAATGGGAATATATTGAGCGAGAATATCGACATAAGGAGCATCCGAATATCCACACGCTCCATCTCGCCACGCTCCGCTGCGGCATCAATTTCGCACTGCATCGAGGCGAATAATACCCCAGCGATACTCTTCATCTTATCGTACAATAGGTTGTATCGCTCGGGACGGGCAATAATCTCATTTAGGAAGAAGCGTGGCAACAGTGGATTTGTAGCCACAAGGTCGAAGTGGGCACTTACGCCATCCTTTAATCGCTCGACAATGGGCATTGTAGGGTTGCCCATCGCCGCCAACATCGTCTCGGCAATGGTCTTTGCATACTTCTCGATGATGCGCTCGAAGAGTTGCTCCTTGGTGCGGTAGTAGTAGTGGAGCATTGCGTGTGTCACTCCTGCCCTCTGTGCAATAGATGTCGTCCTCGCCCCATCATATCCTTTAATAAAGAACTCTTGCTCGGCAGCCTCCAAGATAAGTTGTTCCTTGCTTATTTTCTCTTGTCCTATCATTACTGGTCTGCTATTTGAGTAGTGTTAACAATTATATTTAACAAATCTGTTAACAAAGGTAATTCCTTTTTTCAAATCTGCAAATAATTCTTTGAATAATCCGAATACGGAAAACGGCAGTCGCAATTAAGTGGCTGCCGATTTTTCTGAATACACCTTGCTTTTGAATACACCTATTGGTTGGCTTTGACCAACTCGGAAAGCATATAAGATACGGTTTTTGCTACCTCTTTCTTATCGTCATTGCCGAGTATGGCTTGATACACATTGACCGCTTGCCAAAATAAGTTGTCGTCTTGGGGAAGCTTGCCTAAACGCATATCAACAAGGTCGAGCATATAGTTATCAAAGCACAACTTGTAATATTCCCCTTGGTCATACACGCCAGTTTTCACCTCACGGCGGCGGGGTCGGGCGGCGGAACACCCTGCCTCCCCAACAGAACCAGTGCCAAGCGGAGCGGAACTAATAGAACTATCCTTGGAATATAATGGGGTTTCACCCTTCCCCTTGTCCGCAACACCAACTACCGAAGTGTTGGAGTACGATGGTTGCTCCTCCGTAGGAGGCTCTTTCCTTTCTTCGTTCTTCTTCAATAGCTCACTATCGTTCGCTTCGTTAATTAAAACACTATTTGAAGAATTAGAAAAAGAAGAAGAAAAACCATGTTTACCCGATGTCCCATCGGCAGCATCATATACATCCATATTATCATTTTCATCTTCATTTACATCAACATCCTCATTAGCATCTACATCAAGGGGTTGTTTCTGGGGTTGTTTTTTGCGGGCGTTCTGGTTCCCCTTCGGCGCACCGCCTAACTTGCCGTATTCAGCCCCTTTCTTACCATTCTCAACACTCGCCATATACCGCCGCCTTGCCGAGTCGAGATTTGGTTTTGCCATTGCAAGGATGATATTGACATACGGACTTTGGCTCTCCTCGTCAATACCCTCCAACGCATAATCTCTTATTCTCATCACGCACTCTCTAAACTCGCTATCGTTGAGGTGCTTCATTGCAGACAGAAAACTGTCATAAAAAACAAAACTGTTCTTTCCATTGTCTTTAATTTTAGACATTTTTTGAATATTTATATATAGTTATTAAGAACCACGCCGACACCATCGGCGCAGTTAGGGGTATCCCTACTAACATTGTAAGGTAATAGGGATACGAAGTCAAGACTTTTCGGTGAGAAACTCTGCCTTTTCGGGATATGCGACCTTTAACCACTCGATGAAGTCAAGGATTTTCAAGTAGTCATCTATAAAAGTTCGATAGTCTGGCACGATGTGGCACAAACGCGACAATCTTCTACGAAGGTGTCGCGTTTTTTGCGTCTAAAGGGACTCGACAACCTGTGGCGCCTCGGATGACTTGTCTTCTCTCTGCTGGCAATTGCTTCGCAATTTTGCGTAATTTGTGCCACAGAGTCTTTGAAAACAAGTTTTCAGACTCTGTATCCCAAATTCCACCAACCTGCGGTTGCGCCAGCATCGTTTGGTCATCTCTCGGCTGCAGCGGTCGTTCGAGTTCGGTGCAATATCTGTTTGTTGGTCTGGCAGGTTATGGTAAAAACGAGATACAATGGCACGATTTTTACATATCAAAGGGCTATTTTGGACATAATTACGACTTTTTCGCCATTTTACAGTTATCAGCAGTGGCTGGAAATAAAAATTTTACTACCTTTGTATTATGGCTCAGAAGATAACTCTCACACTTACGCCAAAACAGGCGTCGGATAGTAAATTCTACACAGCTGCTGTGGCTCGGCAGATGGGCATAAAGCAGAGCGATATTGCGCTGTTACGCATAGTCAAGCGTTCGGTGGACGCTCGTCGCGGTGCGCTGAAGGTCAATCTGACTTTAGAGGCATTTTTAGATTTTGAGCCGATGCCTGAGCCAATTCATTTCGACTATCCGAATGTAGAGAACGCCACCCCTATAATCATCATTGGAGCGGGTCCTGCGGGTCTTTTTGCAGCGCTCAGGCTCATTGAGTTAGGATTCAAGCCTATGATTTTTGAGCGTGGTCGTGACGTGGTTGCGCGCGGCAAGGATATTGCCCAAATTCAGCGCGGAGGGGCTATCGACCCCGACTCAAACTACGCCTTTGGCGAGGGTGGTGCGGGAACATTCTCGGATGGCAAGCTCTTCACCCGTTCCAAGAAGCGAGGCGACTACAACAGAGCGTTGCAACGTCTTGTATATCACGGAGCTACGGAGGAGATTCTCTATGAGGCACACCCACACATCGGCTCGGATCGTCTGCCGAGAATTATCGCCGATATGCGTCGTCAAATTATCGAATGCGGCGGAGAGATCTTCTTCAACTCGCGCGTAACGGGCATAACTATCAAGGATGGTCGTGCCGTAGGCATTGAGGTTGGCGATAAGCGCATAGGTGGTGCGGCGGTAATTGTTGCCACAGGTCACTCGGCGCATGATATATACACGATGCTCCACAATAGCGGAGTGCTTTTGGAGGCGAAACCATTTGCTATGGGTGTGCGCATCGAGCATCCGCAGAGTTTGATAAACAAGATACAGTACCACAACTCCGACCAGATGGAGTATCTGCCGGCAGCTGCGTACTCGCTTGTAGAGCAGATTGCCGGTCGCGGAGTATATTCGTTCTGCATGTGTCCGGGCGGTTTTATCGTTCCGGCGATGACCGACGAGAGTCAGAGTGTTGTAAATGGTATGTCGCCTTCACATCGTGGCTCGCCATTTGCAAATTCGGGCTTTGTAACCGAGATTCGTGCCGAGGATTATGCACATCTGACCGAACAGTTTGGTCAGCTTGCGGGCTTGGAGTTTCAGCGACAGTTTGAGACTATGGCTCGTGCCGAGGCAAATGGCCACCAGACAGCCCCTGCACAGCGTGTTGCAGACTTTGTAGCGGGTAGGCCATCGGCCACTTTACCGCTCTGCTCGTATGTTCCGGGCATAGTCCCTTCAAGGCTCGACAAGTGGATGCCGGAGTTTATCGCTACGCGCCTGCGTGAGGCTATTCGCGTATTTGACAGAAGAATGCGCGGTTATCTGACAAATGAGGCCGTAGTGGTTGGTGTAGAGTCGCGCACCTCTACCCCGGTGCGTATTCCGCGCGACAAAGATACTCTTACACACCCTCAGATTGCCGCTCTCTACCCTGCCGGCGAGGGTGCGGGATATGCAGGAGGTATTATCTCGGCAGCTCTTGACGGAGAGCGTATAGCCGAGGCTATTGCACTAAATATTAAATAGTTAAGGTATGTTTTCCATTATTGTCTGTTCCATATCTCCGCACAAGGCGGAGGCCCTGAGACGAAATATCGGGAATACTGCCTCTATGCCTTTTCAGATGCTTATCTTCGACAATCGACAGGTCGGAATGGGTATCTGCGCCGTCTATAACAAGATGGCCGAGCAGGCGAAGTATGACAATCTGCTCTTTGTTCACGAGGATATTATCTTCCACACATACGGCTGGGATAAGATACTTGCAGAGAAGCTCTCCGAAGCAGACTGTGGCGTTATCGGCTTTGCCGGCGGCACAACAAAATATCCACTCCCATACGGTTGGGGCAGCATCAAGGGTTTTGTACATCGAAACTACATACAGGACTTCGACAACAACGAGAGCCGACTGATTAAAGATAGCTCTGACGAGCCATTTACCGAGGTGATAACACTCGACGGCATGTTCCTCTCTGCCCGAAAAGATGTGTGGAGCAAGTGTCGCTTTGATGAGCAGACCTTCCCCGGTTTCCACTCATACGACACCGACTTTACCACCACCGTTTTTGTTGCAGGGTTTAAGAACTATGTATGCAACGAGGTACTTATCGAGCACCAATCCGCAGGCTCTTTTGCTCAAGCTTGGTATGAGAGTGAGTTGGTATATCTGAAGAAGTGGGAGAGTCTGATGCCTCTCTACATCACCTCACGCCACACCGCCGAGGAGATAGCCAAAAAGCAGTGTGCAATGGAGTACTGCTCTCTGCGCCGGCTCTTCAAGTTGGGTTTGGTGAGCCGTAAAGAGGCGCTGGGCGAACTCAAACGCTTCTACAAGCGCTATCCGCTATCAATAAGGACTCTGCGACTGATACCGAAGTTACCAAAAGCGTAAACTAACTTAATACAACAATACTATGAAACGTCTCTTTATTCTACTAACCCCTCTTATGCTTGCTGCATGTGGCACACTTAACACCAACAAACTACTTAGCGCAGGTGTAAATCTTGCCACCTCATACTCTATTACAGACGAGCAGGTCGCTGCAATGTGTGCAGAGTATATGACCTATCAGGATAGCCTGAGCACTATCGCTGCTGCAACCTCTCCATACACCATTCGCCTCAATAAGTTGGTGAGCGGTATTAAGGGCACAGATAACCTGAAACTCAACTTCAAGGTCTATCAAAATGAGGAGATTAACGCCTTTGCTTGCGGCGATGGCAGCATCCGCGTATATTCAGGCCTTATGGATGCGATGACCGACGAGGAGATTTTTGCCGTTATCGGTCACGAGATTGGCCACCTCAAGCACGCCGATACAAAGAATATGATGAAGCAGGCATATAAGACTGCTGCCGTTAAGGATGCTATTGGTGCTATCAACCCGACACTCGAGCAGCTGACAAACTCACAGCTGGCGGCTATCGCTGTGGCTTATAAGGATGCGCAATTCTCACAGGCTCAGGAGTTTGCAGCCGACCAAGAGTCATTCAATGTCTGCATTGCCAACAACTACAGTCCATACGCTATGTACAACGCGCTCAATAAACTTGTAGAGCTTGCAGGTGGTAATAGCGGCTCTGCTTCAAAGGTCGCTCAGATGTTCTCGACACACCCCGATAGCGCAACCCGTGCCGCACGCATGAAGCAGACAGCAGACGAGTATGTAGCCAAAAATAAGCAGTAAGATATGACCCAGACTAAAGTAAAAGTTGTCGTTCCTATATATAAAAATAGCTTGGAGGGCCGAGAGCTCGCCTCATTTCTTAACAATGCAGAGAAATTGAGCCGCTACCCTATGGTGCTTCTCGCGCCAGAGGGCCTTGATATTGGCGCCATCGCTGCGCTTGCTCCACAGGCAGAGATTATGCGCGTATCGAGAGATTGGCTCGGAGAGAAGGGCATTGAGGGGTACAACAATATGATGATGTCCAAGGAGTTCTACCAACTCTTCGCAGATTGCGAGTATATACTTATCTGTCAGACAGATGCGTGGATATTCCGCGATGAGCTTGAGCAGTGGTGCGATGGTGGATATGACTATATCGGTGCTCCGTGGCCAAAGCGTCGCCGCTACTCTCTGCCGATTATTCGTCACTACCTTTGGTTACGCCGAAAACTCTTTAAGCGCGATGGCAAACTGCTCCGTCAGGACTACTTTAATAAGGTGGGCAACGGAGGCCTCTCACTGCGCCGTATCGAGGCATTTATCACCGCTTGCGACACCTACGCCGAGCGTATCGAGCTCTTCAAGAGCCACACAGGCACCCGATATAACGAGGATTGGTTTTGGGCACTTATCCCTACGGAGTTCAACTATCCGAGCTTCGAGAAAGCTCTCGGTTTCTCGTTTGACGTGAATCCGAAACTCTGCTACGAACTGAGCAAAAACAAGCTGCCATTCGGCTGCCACGGTTGGTTCAAGAAACGAACTATCGACTTCTGGTCGCCAATCATCGAAAATAAGGAGTAACACTCGGCACTAAAAAGAGCGAAGGGCTGTACAAGACGTACTGCCCTTTGCTGGTTATTTGGGTTAGCGGAAGTAGATGCCCCGCTATCACGGCAAATGCCATTTTGTTGTCAAAATGCGGTAGTGGGCGTGCATCACAAAAGAAACCCCTTTGGGATAGTAGTAAAACCTACAGCCCAAAGGGGTTTACTTTTAGGGATGTGCGACTAATACCGCGTTTTCACAACAAAATTAGATGTTCATAAGAACCGTAACCGGCGCAATCTTCTCCAACCTCTCACGGCCACCAATCTCAGGAATACCCACGAGGAAGACGAACTCCTTAACCTTGACTTTATAAGGCTTGCCCTCACGATATACGGTAAGCTGCTCCAATGAGCGAGCTACGCCCTCTGCAGTGCCACCGGTAGCCAAGACGTCATCGAGGATAGTAATCTCGAAGGTGTCGCCTGTAGGAACACCTGCAGCGATATCGCTCAAGCGATAGAAGAGGCGGTCAAAGCCATACTCCTTCTCAATCTGCACCTCAACAAGGTCGCCCTCATGGAATGGGAGTTTGCCCGATTTACGCATCGGGATAATATTCTCAACATTACCCTCTGCTGTAAGCAGTGGAGCTGCAAAGAGGAATGCACGCGCCTCAGGGGCTGCCACATTTGGAGCTGTAGTGGCCTTATTAAGAGCCTCTATCACCTCTGCAAACGCCTTGCGCGACTGCAAGAATGGGATAATATCAATAAAGTTGATACCCTCTTTAGGGAAGTTTTTGTAAAATTTCAGTGTCTCAAGCATAGTTTTGATAGTTAACGACCACAAAGATAGTAATTTACTGCAAGATTTGCATCATTTGTCGGCAATGTTTTTCAAATATACGGTCAATTTTTGCATTAAACTTAGCGATATCCTCCGGCATACTCTTTGGGGTCTTAATGTGGTTATTCACCTTCAGAGCCTTGCGAGCCACATCCTTATTCAGGTATGTCGATTTGTTCTGCTTATAGTAGGCCTTCTCCACAAACTTCCTTCCCAAGTCGTACATCGCACGACCGCCCACAGCAACGCAAAAATTAGGGTAAATAGTACTCTCATAGATTATCGTACAGCAACTTGATTGCGTAAGCTGTTGCGCGGTCAATAACCTGCTGGCGGTCTGTACCACAATTCTTCATCACCGCAAAGCTGCCCTTCGGCGTTGCAATACCAATCCAAACAGTACCAACAGGCTTGGCGGCACTGCCACCGCCAGGGCCTGCAATACCTGTGGTGGATATTGCATAGTCACTCTGACCAACACGTCTTACGCCCTCCGCCATCTGAATTGCAACACTCTCACTTACAGCACCATAGCGAGCTATATCATCAGCATTGACACCCAAAATATCAATCTTAGCCTCATTGGAGTAGCTCACAACACCGGCGTGGAAATATTGAGAGGCTCCTGCCATAGCGGTAAACTTCGCCGCCAAATTTCCACCCGTGCAACTCTCGGCAACAGAGAGGGTCTTATTGTTGGAGATAAAGATATTATGCAGAAGTTGCTCAACCGTCGCACCCTCAAAGCCGACAACAGCCTCAGGGATAATAGCCCTCAGTCGTTCAAACTGCTCATCAATCATCTGAGCAACACTCTCTCCATCCACCTCATAGGCAGATAGTCGCAGGCGCACAACATTTGGCGCAGGCAGATAGGCAAGATGCAACACCTTTGGCAGTGCATCCTCCCACGCAGCAATTCGCTCGGCAAGAATAGACTCGGCAATACCGGATGTAATCATCGTGCGGTGAACTATCGCCTTGAGGTCAAAGTGCTCGCTGAGCATCGGCTCTACGGCATCCTCCATAAGATGCACCATCTCAAAAGGGACTCCAGGCAGCGATACCACAACCTTACCATCTCGCTCAAACCACATACCCGGAGCTGTTCCGTGAGCATTATGGAGCACCGTGCAGCACGCCGGCACCATAGCCTGACCTCGATTAAGGTCGTTAAAGGCTATTCCGCGCCTACCAAGCAGCTCGCGCACAAACTCTGCAACCTGCTCGTTATAGACAAGTTCCGAGTCAAAGTATCGAGCCAAGGTGTGCTTTGTAATATCGTCTTTTGTAGGGCCTAAGCCACCCGTAATAATGACAATATCCGTCGCGGCGAGTGCTCTGTCAAGGGTCGATACAATCTGTTCGGCATTGTCGCCAATAGATGTCCGCTCTGCCACAACCACACCTAAGCGATTGAGTGACTGCGAAATATAGCGAGAATTGGTGTCGAGAATCTGACCAATAAGAATCTCGTCACCTATAGTAATGATTGTAGATTTCATACTATTTTCGATTTATAAGTTCTCGGCAAATGTTACCAACGAAGTTCGGGCCGTTATAGACATAACCCGTATATACCTGCACAAGTGTTGCACCCGCCTCAAGCATAGCCTTTGCATCTGCTGGGGTCATCACACCACCCACACCGATAATCGGATATGTACCATTTGAACGCTCATAGACACGACGCACAACCTCCACCGAACGCTTTGTAAGCGGCTTTCCGCTCACTGCTCCGGCACCGTAGCGCTTGAGTTGCTCTGCATCGGTCACAAGACCCGTATGACGCACCGTTCCATTTGTCGCCACAATGCCATCAAGAGGGGTATCGACCATAATATCGGTCATCATATCAATATCCTCATTCGACAAATCGGGCGATATTTTCAGCAGTATCGGGCGATACTGGTTTTGACCTCGGCGGAAATCGAAGAGAGGCTCAAGAATGGAGATAATACTCTCACGAGTACGCGGCACATACTGCTTAAATGAGGTGTTATAGCTCACATTGACCGTAAAATAGTCCACATACTGATAGAGATTGCGGAATACACGCAGATAGTCCTGCGGTGCATTCTCCGGAGCGGTAGAGGAGTTCTTGCCGATATTACAGCCGAGCACAACTCCGTTATTACGCTGACGAATATTCGATATAACACGCTCTAAACCCTTGCTACTCAGACCTACACGGTTCATTATAGCCATATCGTCAGAGAGTTTGAATACGCGCGGTTTTGGGTTTCCCGTCTGAGGTTGAGCCGTTACCGTACCAATCTCAACAAAACCAAATCCGAGAGCATCCAGCTCGCTGAATATCTCGCCATTTCTATCAAAGCCGGCAGCCATTCCTATCGGATTGCGGAAATGGATGCCGAAGACCTCTCGCTCCAAAGCAGGGTCCTCAACAGCATACAATTTACGCATCAGCCACCTTGCCCCAGGCACCTTACCAAGATAGTGCAAAAGTGCAACCGATATGTCGTGCACACGCTCCGCACCAAGAAGCGGAGATAAAAATCTTAACAGAGTAAACATAGTACAAAGGTAGCAAAATTTACGCTAAAAGTACTCTTTTCGTAACTTATAGTTATTTCGCAGAGCCTCAAAATCACCACCATTTTTGAGTGGAGCCGACTCTGCATCCAAGTCACAATAACCATCAATAGTATCTACAAGTGTCTGCCAATCAATATCTTGCGGAGTTGTAGCACTCATCCCGTCAGGATACCAATCCGTTAATGGCAGAGCAAAATATTTTGCTACTGCACGCACCGCCAAAGCTGTGGCGTTTGCCTTACCTTGAACAGAGTAACCCGCAATGTGCGGTGTCGAGACAATCGCCTTCTCAAGCAGTCGGGCATCTATATTCGGCTCATGCTCCCACACATCTATCGCCACGGTCAAATCCTCTCGCAGCAGGGCCTCCGTCTGCGCTACCTCGCCGCGCGAAGCGTTGATAACGGTCGCTCCGTGGTGCAAAGAGGCGAGTGTTTCTGCATTTATCATACCCCTTGTAGTGCTGTCGAGTGGAGTATGGAGCGTAAGTATATCTACCTGAGGGATAAGCTCTTCGAGGGTTATAAAGTCAAGACATTCACGCTGCTGACGCGGTGGGTCGCAACAGAGCACCTTAAAGCCCCAACGCTCGGCATACTCCTTTACCAAAGAGCCGACATTTCCCACACCGACAATACCGAGCGTACGCTGCGCAGGGGTAAAGTTGTCCCGCTTTGCCAACTTCACAAGCACCGCCGACACCCACTGCAACACCCCTCGGGCATTACAACCGGCAGCTGTTGCCACCTCGATACCATTTTGGGCACAATATCTGCAATCAATATGGTCAAAGCCTATGGTCGCCGTAGCTATAAATTTCACTTTAGAGCCCGACAAAAGTACTCTGTCACAACGAGTTCGGGTGCGAATAATCAACGCATCCGCATCCTGGACGAGCTGCTGAGTAAAGCTGTCGCCAGGGGTATATACCACCTCGGCAAAGGGCTCTAATACCCCCTTAATAAAGGGGATTGCACTATCAATTATCACTTTCATCATGACAAATATAATATAGGTATGATGATTTTCCAATAATTTTCGTAATTTTGTCGCATAATACGATTGTTATGGATATTAACGACCTTTTCAGATTCGGTTTAAGTTTTTCGTTAAACAATAGCAGCACTGACAACGGAGGCTACTACTTCCGCGATGCTTTGTCTGTTCAGGATGCCGAGATAGTCCTTGTCTCTGCACCGTGGGCAGTTACATCTGCTGCCGGTCAGGGTGCAGCTTATACCCCCGACGCCATTATTGATGCCTCGACGTCTGTTTCGCTCTATGACGCTGTCTCTCAGATATCTATAGAGGGCAAGGTTGCCACTGCCGAGGTGGATTATGATTTGCAAGAGAGCTCTCAGCAGTTGGGTGGCGATGCAGCCAAGGTGGTCAGCCATATCGAGGATGGCGGAACACTCTCAGGCGACTACTTCATCCGCAAAGTAAACCGTATAAACATCGGCTTCAGAGATATGCACCGCAGCGTTGGCAAGCGCGTATTCCGCTTTGCCGACAAGGGTAAGATTGTCGGTGTTGTCGGCGGCGACCACTCTGTAACTTTGGGCGCTGTTCGCTCTATCTCATCTGTACATCCGGGGATGGGTATCCTCTTTATCGACGGCCACTGCGACCTGCGTCAGAGCGGTAAGATTTTCGCCTACTCCCACCTCTCTATCGCCCGCAATATCATCGACGAGGTGCCTCAAATCTCAAAGATGGTGCAGGTAGGCATGCGTGATATGAGCCGAGAGGAGGTTGAGTTTGCTCAATCTCACCCCAAAATCGACCTCTTCTGTCACGAGGGCCTCGTACGCAGAGCATACTCCGGCGAGAATTGGAGCCAAATCTGCGACGAAATTGTGGAAAAGTTACCCGAAAAGGTATATATATCATTCGACATCGACGCCCTCTCTGCCGAGTGTTGCCCACATACAAAGCGCCCTATCGCCGGCGGAATGTGTTTCGATCAGGCAGTATTACTCATCAACCGCGTTGCCGAGTCGGGCAGACAAATCATCGGCTTTGACCTCACCGAGATTGTACCTGTAACCGAGAGCAATATCGACTCTATAATCGGAGCGACAATGCTCGTAAAACTCTGTGCAGCAGCACTTAAATCTAAAAACAATAAGTAATGAAGAAGATTATACCAGCACTTTTTACCGTTCTGCTCTTCGGTTCCATATCCCTCTCGTGCAAGCAGACTTCGCACACTATGGCAACCGAGGCAGACTCTTTGAGCTACGTCATCGGACTTAGCGTGGGTCAGTCACTTATAAAGCTCGACTCTACACTCAACGTAGATATGGTTTGTGAGGCTATTCGTGACGTCTATAACTCCTCTGAAAAGATGAGTTTTGAGGAGGGTCGCGACTACTACCTCGGTCAGCAGACCTACTTTATCCATGAAAAGGCCGAGAAGTATCAAGAGCAGTTTCTCACCGATCTTCGCAAGAGCAACCGCGACTTTGTGCGTCTGCGTAACGGCGTGACATACAAGATTATAAAGCTCGGCGACCAGAATAACCAATCTCTCGTCTCTCGAGATACAATCTCACTCGCCCTCTCAATCTACGACCAATCGGGAGTAGCTATTCGCGAGCAGGATACCCTCGTTACTGCATATCGTGACCTTATGGAGGGTCTTCGTGAGGTCATCCGAATTACCGGAAATGGCGGTAGCGTCGATGTTTGGGTACCATCGAAGTATGCCTATGGCACAGAGGGTGATGCCGAGCAGGGCATTAAGCCAAATCAGCTTCTGAACTATAAAGTGGATATTTTCGACATAAATTTCTACAATAAAAAGTAATAATCTTATATTTTTTACTACCTTTGCACCCCAAAGAGATTAAATCAATTAATTGTATATCAGTATGAAAAGAATTTTTAACGTAGCAGTTGTGGCACTTATCGCAGGTGTTATGGCTGTAAGCTGCTTCAACGGCAGCAAGAGCATGGTTACTAAGGGTGACTCTTCAAAGCTGGATACGCTCTCATACGCTATGGGCGCTAACCTGGGCGAGTTCCTCTCTACACGTCTTGCAGATCTTCCATTCAACTACGAGCAGTTGGAGAAGGGTCTTCAGAGCGCAGCTCTCGGTAAGGCAAAGTGGTCTGCAGAGCAGGCTCAGGAGGTATTCCAGTCACTTATCGGTCCTGTAAACGACCGTTTCGGTCAGCTTATGCGTCAGAAGCAGGACACTACTGCTGTAGCAGAGCCTATCGAGGTATTCACATCTGAGGGCGAGCGCGACAGCCTCTCACTTGCTTATGGTATCAACATCGGTAACGATCTTCGTCAGGGTCGCTTCCCTATCCAGATGCACTGGTATATGAAGGGTGAGCAGCAGACTCGTAACGGTGAGGGTCTGATGAGCTCTGAGGAGATTGCTCAGTTCTTGCAGAACTACTTCATGGTAGTATATCCACAGCAGGAGCAGGAGAAGTCTGAGGCTTGGCTTGCTAAGATGGAGAAGAAGTCTGGCGTACAGAAGTCAGAGAGCGGTCTGCTCTACAAGGTTGTTAAGGAGGGTGACGTTAGCCGCTCTGCAACTGATGACCGTGACGAGGTAACTGTTCACTACACAGGTCGTGACCGCGATGGTGAGATCTTCGACTCTTCATTGTTCGAGAATATGCCAAAGCAGCGTCAGGAGATGATGCGTCAGTATCAGCCAGATGCATTCGACGAGAAGGGCAACATCATTGAGAATGAGCCTGTTACATTCCCACTCAACCGCGTAATCGCAGGTTGGACAGAGGGTATGAAGCTCGTAGGTCCTGGTGGTAAGATTATCCTCTACATCCCTGCTGAGCTCGCTTATGGTGCTCGTGGCAACCAGGCTATCGCTCCAAACGCAGCTCTTGAGTTCGAGGTTGAGCTTATCGACGTTAAGCCTTTCGAGGAGCCTAAGGCTGAGGAGAAGACCGAGGCAGCAGAGTAGCACTGCGGATTTAGGATAGCCTTGAGGCTACGCAGTACCGCCCGCTTTTTCGAGAAAAAGCAGGGCGTGCAAAAAGCTTTCTGCGAAACTCCGTTTCGCTTGTAGGCTGTTGCGAGAATAACGTTGTCTGCGACAATAGAAAAACAAAAATAGCACTTCACTTTCAAGCAAGCTTGAGTGAGTGCTATTTTCATTTTTACTATCCTTACGGATAGCTGTTAT
>JAFQFV010000027.1 GCA_017398555.1 Alistipes sp. | reverse complement strand
TGTCAGCAATGGGCTGTACGCCTTAGTACAGCCCATCGCCTCCAATCGCGCTGAGCGTTGTAACTACACCACTTTGACGACAAATGTGTGCGAAGATTGAACGGAGTATAAGTTTGCTGCACATCCCTTAAAAACCAACGGCGGCTGTACGTTTTAGTACTATCCGCCGTTGCTTTTTTTGCACGATGCACAATTACTACTACCTTGACCCACCTTTGGTGGCTCTTCACTGCTCCGCCTCGGCATAGCAAATAAGTTTGACTCTGCCTTCGGCTTAATCGCAGCGTTTTGACGATAAAATAGTTGTTACTTTAATAGCCCATTAGATGACGATACAAAAAAGGAGTACAAACACCGACTATCAATGGCAGAAATTTATGGTAAATATTGCATTTGTGAGAAAATATACATAAATTTGTAGAGAACTTAAAATTTGGGCGTTATGAAAAAGGGTATTGTTTTTCTTTTGGGAGCTGTTGTCGGTGTAGCAGCTACACTGCTGACAATATTTGTTATCTCTAAGAGTTCAGACGGTAAGGTGCTGTTTGATGAGGCTGGAGAGTGCCTAAGTACCAATCGCTTTGAGGTATCACAGGTAGTTGATGACTCTTGCGCATTGGCTTACGAATTGGTCTATGATGCAGATTTTGGCTATATGACCTCAAAACTTCAGGTGCTTGTTGTAAATGATGATGACGAGTGCTACTATGACAAGCAGGTCATTAAAGTACCAAAGGGTAAGGGTATGTACCAGGTTGGTGTCTATAGATTCCAAAACAAGTCGGGCGAGTGGAAGGTCGTTCCAATCGTAAAACTGATGGATAGATAATATTTCAGGCGTATGCAACCGCATACGCCTGTTTTTTTACCTGAAACTCTCGCCATTAAGGGTGGCGAAGATATTTTCATCTTTATACTGCTGCTCGTAGTCGAGGCGGATTGAGGCGTTCTCGATAGAGCCGATATAGCGTATCTTATAGCCATTCAGAGCCTCCGGAGAGGGTTGCAGTCCATCCATTACAAACTCGCCATAGCGGTAGTAGAGCAGTCGGAGCGATGTCTGCGCATAGGGGCTGCTCTGTGCCTGATATTGTGGATTTGTTAGCGTGATCGTCAAATTTTCGATATCAAAGCTCCACAATAGGGTGGTGTAGAGGAATGGATAGGGGATGTTGTTGTATGGCGCAGGGGCATAGAGATAGCATTGGCGGCAGGTGCCGTCGGCATAGAAGATAAGGTCGAGGAATTGACTACCCTTGCCAAAGGCGGTGTTGATCAAACCACTGAATGAGGTGTTCCAGACGTCGTCATTGCGGTAGGTTATCCAGTTGTCGATATCCCACACACCCTTTTCGATGTCATCAATAAACGTTCTAAAGAGCTCCTCTGTTGCAGGATAGTCATTTACAAGGCTCTGGACATAGTTGATTTGATGGCGCGGTGTCCAGTTGTCGCCATCGTCGCAGCTGCCGATAAATAGGCAGACAGCAAGTAGGGGTAAAAAGAAAAATCGTCTCATAACTCACTATTTTTGTTACAAGACGACTCTTACAAATACTCTACCACACTACCACAGCATAATGTTCGCCAGACGGTCGGTGTACTTTATCACCTCGCCTGTGTCGAGTGTCAGCGCAATAGTTATTGTGTGGTTGTAGTAGTTATCCGGAATGGTTGTGGTTGATAGTGCGATGTCTGTACCGCCGTAGATGTTCCAGTCACTCTCAAGCAGTGGAGCAAAGTCGGCCGCTGTAAGCTCGCTGACAATAGCCTTGCGGATGATGTACGAGTTGTCATCATAGCCACTTGAGATGTACTCGCTCAGAGAGCCGAACTCGGCAGTAAAGAGTGGAGCAAGCTCCTTGCCGGCAGGGTAGTCGGCTGCCCACTCGGCGCTACTTGTGATCGAAATCTTCTCTATCTGCTCGCCGTAGGCGTAGTAGATGCAGTTGCCACTCTCAAGCTGCCACTTGCCGCCACTTTTGTTGGAGTAGAAGCGGAAGAGCGATGGGGTAGGGTTGAAGTCGTTGTACTTCTTCTGCAACTCCGAGAATGCCTTAGCTTTGTCGCTTGTCGGATTGTCTATAACGTCATAGATTGAGCCGATGTGGCTGCCGGCGAGGCTGAGCATAATGACCATATTCTCGGCAGTTATGTCGGCAACCATCACGGTATGTGCCGGAACTTTGTTCTCCTCGACGCGGATAAACTTGAAATATGCATTTACAGTGCTGTTGCTCTCAAATGTTAGCTCTGTCTTCTTGCTGCTGTTCAAGCAAGATGCTGTCATGGCTGCAATGGCCAAAATAATCGAAAACTTCTTCATAAATGTAAAATTATGCACAAAGATAGCGCTTTTTTATATACCAACAAAAAATCCCACCGCTTTGGTGGGATTATCTTGTTACTCCTCCGAGCCCTCTTCGTGATACTTGCTCTCGTACTCCGCGCGCTCGTCTGCCGAGCCTATTCTGCCGTGGAGAACCTTTGCCTCGAATTTGTCGGCATCAGGCGTTGGCAGGGTGCCGATAAGTGTGAAGGTCTTGCCGTTGCAACTCTCGACAAATAGAGTGCCGACGGCGGTGTCAGGGGCTGTGGAGAGCAGCTGCGGGTCGGTGAGGGTAAGACTCTGCGCTGCGCTGTCAAACTCCCAATTTAGAGTGTTGTAGAGCAGTGGATAGGATATCTGACCGTTCGGAACAACAAAGTAACAACGGCGACAAGTGCCGTCAGCGTAGAGAATCCAGTCGCAGTAGTCGCTGTACTTCTCTTTTAACGCGCCGTCAGTCTCAATGTTTACAATCAAAACACCCTCTAACGCAGCATCAATAAAATCCTCGGATGTAACATCACTGCTGTTACAAGATACCATCGCCATAAGGCTCATGGCCAAAATCACCCACAACTTTTTCATAGTATAGGTATGCTCTCTAAATTAGTAAATTATCGTTTCCGTTACGCAAAGGTATAAAAAATATCTAAAAAAAGAACAAATAGTCAAAAAAATCCCGCCTGCACGGCGGGACTGTTTAATGTTTAACCGGAATCCTTGGATATCCAGTTTCATCTACAAGGAAATACCAAGAGTCGTACTGTGGCGCTCCACAAGGGCTCAAATCCTCATCTATGTATGATACCTCTAATCTTGCGCGTACCTCTTCGTCCCAAATAGGAATATCTACATATACAAACTCCCATTTGTTTGTGATATTTGTTGGCATCAGGCCTTGAAGTTGGCACAATCTCTTCTCTGCGTCATAAGAAAGTAGCTTGAAAGATGTTGTGGCATTGGTGTTTTTCTCATCTTTCGCCAATCTCTCGCTGGTCAGGGTAAATGTAAATGTATCCAGGTTACAACTCCAATTAACCTTTGTGTACAAGAACGTATCTTTCTGAGGATCTTCGCATTGACAGCCACTCTGTCGAGAATAAATCATACGACATGTTCCATCTTCAAAGAAAATCATATCATTAAAAATGTATCGGCCACCGCCATCAAAACCATAAGGCGACATCTGCCCAATCTCTTTTATGCAAATTCCATCCTCGTATAGCGCTACATCCTTAAAATTACTTATACCTAACACACCAGTAAGAAGGTCTGCGACAAACTTTTCCATCTCCTCTTTTGTAGGCTCGATGGTTTTTGTGTACGAATTTTGTACGGCAATTGGTTTTTCGGTCTTATCAACAAAATCTGTATCGGCATTTTTACACGCTACAGCAAAACCAAATAATGCCAATGAAATTAAAAATAACTTTTTCATGGCTGTAAAATTTAATAATTAATTATATGTAAAAATTATGCCACAATTACTCTTCGACAAATGTTAGCCAAAGATTATATCTATAGTTGTAAGTATTATCCTCCATATTATTTGTTAAAGAATAAGCCTGATCGCCAACTGATGCGTCAATATCGTTATTGCGCTTTCCTAAATTAAATGCCCTGTATGTGTAATAACCATCACATTTTCCGCCCATGCCAAAATTGCAATGTATTTTATCGTAATCAGTTTCCGTAGTTATATATTCTACAACTGGTTCACCTTCGCCGATATTTCCCTGTCTTTCTACAGCGACAATATAACGAGCTGTATAATCCAAACAACCATCAACTACCCAATTATGACCACTTGGGAATAGCTCATGAGAAGAACCACTCATTAGTACTGGACGACGGTCTATGATAGATTCCTTTATCATATCTAAACCTACAGTATCTGCAAGTATATATTCTGATAGTTGGTAGCTATGAGTTGATGAATAACCCATATCTTGTAATAGTCCTACAATGGAGTTGTCAATTGCCGCCAGTTGAGCCATTAGGCGTCTAACTTCTGCATATGCTAAGAGATTGCCAGATAACACACCTTTGTTTTCTACATGATCTAATAAATTCCAATTTATTGCAAGATTGTTAATTGATGCAGGTGCATTATAGTATTTAAGAATTTGCGCAACAGCAACAACCCAAGACTGTACATTTGTGGGATTTTCGTCCAATATACCCTGACCATTGTAAGGGAAACCTCTATCCCATTTTGTTGTCAATAGAGGATGTACATGTACTCTGTAGATTGTGTCTCTTACGGAATGACCAGGCGCTGGCAAAAGAGGTATAGGTGTTTGCCTACTTGCGAATGTCGCATAATCTTCGATGCGAGAAGCCATATACGCAGATATATCCTCCATATCCTCATTTGCAAAGTCCTCGGCAGTCAGTACGTCGCTATCAAGGACTGCGATAACGGGCTCAAGTCGCGTATCTGCAGCAACAACAGCAGAGCCTTGACCTTCGCCAAACTCCACGATATAGAGTAGGTCATTGTCAAGAGCATTGCCCGAACGCGTAACTGCACCAACCAACGGCTTGATAGACTTAACCTCGCGCGGAGTTCCCTCTGCGCGAGTTCCCTCATCGATGAATTTTAGCTCACTATAGAGATTTTTCAGAGCTTGCTCTTTCGAGATTTTTGTCGATTGTGTTGCCTTCATTGCAACAACCACCTCGTCGTGATTCATTGAACACGACACCAGCAATAGAGCTGTAAGGATTGCGAAAATTTTTCTCATAACCGTAACGTTTTTAAGGTTAATAAATAATAATTAATAATAAATATAGGTATGCTACAGCATAAACTCTCCGTAGTATGTGCCGGAGGTCTGAGTTTCGATAGTGATGGTGTAGCAACCTGCGATAGGCTCAATGTCGATAAATATAACCCCGTCGCTACTCTCTGCATCTGAGTACCATACATTGCCTGTAGTGATATTAGTAACGGTTACAGACACTAAGCCCATATCTTGAGAGAAATAGAGCTGTATAGTGCCGTTCGCGCACCAACCGCTGACAGCAGAGAGTGAACGAGGTTTTATTTTGCCTGGGTCAGGGTTTGTTGGATCGAAGGGATTAAATGTAATTGGTCCGTCAGATGGCGGAGTTGGAGGTGTTTGAGTGTCGCCACCATTGTTTCCACCGTCATTGCCGCTGTTATTACCTCCATTGTTGCCACCAGTATTGTTGTCATCGCCATCAGCAAAGACATTGGGGGCGGTCATTAGACTCGCAAAAAGGAGTAGGGTAAAAAATTTTTTCATAGGTCGTAATTTTATGGTTTGTATTTCTACAAAATTACAACCTAAAATACAAAATAAAGAAAAATCGTTCGATAAAATGATTACATAGCACTCTTGTAAATGCCTGATAATCAAATGGTTAGCTGTTGGGGCGAATGCGATTTGATTACATAGTGCGTAACTTATTGATTATCAATGCGTTATATTAACACATTGATAATCAATAAGTTATGTAAATAGAGAAGCGAAGAGCTCCTTGCTTTGGGTGTTGGCATTTATAATCTTTGACTTGAGTCGAGATTTGCGTGTAGCAACAGCTCCGGCCTCGCTATTTATAAAGACAGCAATAGCTTGATTAGAGAATCCTGCGAAGATGTAACACAATATTTTGTAGTCATCATCCTTCAAAAACGTAATCTCGCTACGCAGTTTCTCCATTGCGTTATTGTGGCAGGTGTTGATAATATTTTCTATATTTGCGAGGGTTTTAGCATCGTGGCTAAATGTGTCAATAAGTTCCTGTACCTTATTATATATAGATATTTGCAGTTTTGCACCGCTATTGCGCTCATAGTAGGTGTTACATAAGTCGTCGAATATCATATACTGATTTGCCGACATATTGTGTAACATTTTGGATATCTCTTGGCTCTGCGAGTCAAAGTTATGTCGAATATCCTCTAAGTGAGCGATATTACTCTCTAACTTGCGAGTAAGTTCTGACTCTTTTCGTTTTGTGGTTATATGTTTGTAGATAAATCCTCCAATAAACACCACTGAAATTAAGATAATTAGAACTACAAGAGTAATCTTGATTCGTCGCGCCTTTGCCTGAATAAATTGAGACTTGCGCTCTAATAGCTCATTCTCTAAATCTCTGGCATCAGTGGTTATCATATTTTTGATAGTCCAAGTGGTATTGAGGTTGTTCCATATAATTGTTTCACGAATACAATCTGTGTATTTTTTGTTAAAAAAATGTATTCTTGAGAGACAGAAGTGCATATTGCAAGAATCAAGACCATTTTTGGCAAGTTTCCAACCTCTGTTTAGTAGCTCTTTTGCTCGTTCTTTTTCGCCCTTATAGTCTAGTGTTATTATTGCAGATATGAGGGTGCTATTTACACTATTGGTGTAATAATTGAGGTCAATTTGTTGTAACAGCTCATATGCTTTATCGAATTTTTCTAAAAGGGTATATGTTCCCAATAGTTCTGTATTGCAATAAGTGACGAGTTCGCTAAAATCGCTGGCAATGGCTAACTCTTTGGCTTGGGTCAAATGTTTTTCGGCGAGACTTATATTTTTTAGGTAATTATTTAGACAACCCATTCGGTAAAGCTGATATGCTTGATGTCGTGGCATATCTGCTACTTTGTAGTAGTTATATGATCTCTCGTAATATTCGTAAGCCTTTTTTGAATTGTGTTGTTTGCTATATATGTCGCCCAATTGAGAATACAGCAGCCCCTTGAGGTAGTTGTCATCGACGCGGTCGGTGTATTGCGCGGCGTCGAGGAACGAGAGGGTAGCGGGGAGGATTTGGCCCGCGTTCTCCTGTGTGCGGCCGAGGTAGTAGTAGGCGCGCATACGCTGCTCGGGGGTGCCGTAGAGGTCGTAGTAGTCTGCCGAGAAGCGGATAAGTGAGTCGGAGGCGATGTCGATATAGTTTTTATCGAGAACGGCGGAGTAGAGCACGCCATAGCGGGCGCGCACCTGCGGTTTGAGTACCTCAAAGCGGCGGATGGAGCGCATAGTAGCGAGGGCCGAGTCGGGGTGCTCGGCGAGTTGGCGCTCGGCGGTGTCGAGAATCTCTGTGATATGGAAAAGCTGGCAGCTTGACAGCAGAACAGAGAGGAGTATGACAAGTGCTCTAACCATAACCAATCGAATAGTTCTACAAATGTAGTAAAATTTGGGTATAAAGCGTGATATTTGCCGATTTTTTTATATCTTTACAAAAAATTGTGGACTATGAAGAAGTATATTTTTGCGATATTGGCACTTGTTGCCTTTTCAGCATCGGCAGATGATGCACCGAAGGGTCAGGCGGAGCAGGCAGATAACGCTGCCAAGGTAATCTCTATGCCAAAGACAGAGTGGTTGCCATCGTACAGCAAGGTGGTTATCGAGGGTGCTGTGAATGTTGTTTTTAAGCATGTCGAGAGTAGCGAGTCGCTCCGCATTGTCTATGACCAGAAGGGTGCGACAACATCGCGTTTCCGTGCGGGTGTGGATAAGAAGGGGGTGCTGACCATCTCCGAGCGCAATGAGAGCAAGGAGCACACAACGACAACCGAGGTTACGGTGTGGTACAATAGTTTGGATAATATCTCGGTCAATGGCTCGACCGTACTCTTTGAGGATGTGGTGGAGTCGCGTCTGCTCGACCTTAAGGTGCGCAGTGGCGCAAAGCTCACGCTCGATATTGACGCTATGGATACACTTGCCGAGTGCACAGGTAAGAGTACACTGCAGCTTGGAGGTAAGTCGCGCTACTTCACCCTCTCTATCTCGACTGCTACGATGACGGGCTTTGATTTGAAGACCGTAGCATCCAATATTGACGCTTCGCACGATGCCGAGGTGCGCCTCTCTGTATCCGAGCGTCTTGAGGCGATAACCTCGACCGCTGCCAAGATTTACTACAAGGGCGAGCCTGCTATTTTGCGAAACAAAAACTCTCTCTTTGGCGGAGATATTGCCGCTGTAAACTAATGCTATGAAGAGTTTTCTTGCCCAGGTAGCCGAACAACTATACGGCAAATATGGGGAGGAACTCTCCTCTTTGGTCGTGCTCTTTCCATCCCAGCGAGCACGACTATTCTTCTGTGAGGCGTTGCTGGAGGTTGTCGATAACCCTATCTGGTCGCCACAATTTGTGACGGTGGATGAGTTGATGTCGAGTATCTCGTCGCTCCACTCGGCAGATCGTCTGCGCCTTATCTCGGAGCTATATAGTGTCTATTCGCTGCATCACAAGGAGGATTTTGACCACTTCTACCATTGGGGCGAGATGCTTGTTGCCGACTTTGATATGGTGGATAAGTATATGGTCGATGCCGAGCGTCTGTTTGTAAATATCGCCGATATAAAGGAGATAGAGGCCGATTTGAGTTACCTTACAGCCGAGCAGGAGGAGTATGTGCGCCGCTTCTGGAGCACGCTCAGCAGCAGTATGTCGCTCTCTAAGCAGAAGGAGTATTTTCTGAAGATTTGGCGCTCGTTGCCTGAGATTTATACCGCCTACAAGGAGCGACTAAGGGGGCTGGGTATCGGCTATTCGGGAATGATATATCGCGATGCGGCGCAAATTCTGGCAGATTCGGAGCGTTCGCCGTTAGCGGAGGGTAGATATGTCGTTGCGGGCTTTAATGCCCTCAGTAGCTGCGAAAAGGCCCTTTTTGACCACCTTAAGAACTGCTTTGATGCCGACTTCTTTTGGGATTATAGCGACTACTTTGTTGATGACCAGATGCAGGAGGCGGGTCGATTTATCCGAGAGAATATTGCGCGTTATCCGTCGAAGTTCAATATCTCGCACACCGATTTGCGTAAGAATATCAAGAGTATAACCGTCACATCGACTGCAACCTCGGCGGCGCAGTGTAAGTATGTTGCGCAGGTGCTTGAGCAGATCGCTGAGAGGGATGGTGAGGGCAACTTGCAGCCGTTGGATCGCAATACGGCGATTATTCTTACTGACGAGAATATGTTGGAGCCGTTGCTCTACTCGCTGCCATCCACCCTTAAAGGAGCGAAAGCAGGCAGTGAGGGGGTTAATGTCACGATGGGTTATCCACTGCGTGCAACACTCGCATATTCGTTTGTAGAGCGTCTTTTGGAGCTTCAGAGCCATGTGAGGGCGAAGGATGACGAGCCACTCTTCTACCATCAGGATGTGGAGTCGCTTCTGACCCATCCGTTCCTTGCAAATAGTGATGCACAAGCTATTCGCTCGATACGCAAGAGTATTGTCGAGCAGCGAATATATAATGTGCCACGCTCAATGGTTTCACAGCTCCCTCTTGGCGAGCAGATATTTGTTCAGGCGGCAGAGCCGACCGAGCTATTGGGCTATTTGGATGGTGTTGTGGCGTTGTTGCCGGAGGTGATAGGTGGCGATGACCGACTGCAAATTGAGTATATTGTACAGATTCGCAAGGCGCTGCAACAGCTTGCAAATATGGTTGAGGGGTGCAAAATCGTTCTCACTCCATCGCTTACCCGCTCGCTTGTCCGTCGCCACTTGCAAGGTGTGCGTATTCCGTTTGAGGGCGAGCCGTTAGAGGGTCTGCAGGTTATGGGTATCCTTGAGACCCGAAATATCGACTTTAAGAATGTGATTATTATGTCGATGAGCGACAGTAACTTCCCCGGAACACGTATCGCCGACTCATCGTCAATCCCATACTCGCTCCGCTATGCCTACGGACTGCCGACGCAGGAGCACCATCAGGGCGTCTATGCCTACTACTTCTATCGCCTTATCTCGCGTGCAGAGAGTGTCTGGATGTGCTACTGCTCAACGGCTGATGAGAAGGGTACGGGCGAGCCGAGCCGTTATATCCGTCAGTTGGAGTATGAGTCGGGTATGCCGATAACAAAACTCAAGGTGGGTGTGGATATAAACCTTACGCAGGGTAGTAGTGTAGAGATGGCTAAGGATTGCCAGACGATGGAGCTGCTTGGGGAGTATCTTGGCGGTAAAAAGCGCCTCTCGCCAACAGCCTTTTCGACCTATGTACAGTGCCCGATGCGCTTCTTCTGTAAGTATATGGCCAAGATTCGCGTTGAGGATGAGCTGGAGGAGGGTATGGATGATAAGACCTTCGGAAATATCTTCCACCGAGCAGCCGAACTGCTCTATATGGGCGCTGTGGGCGAGGCAAATCCGCAAGGGCTGCTTGAGCGTATAGACGAGAGTCGCATTGTTGAGTGCGTAGATAGAGCGATAGGGGAGGTCTGCTTTAATAGCGCCGAGTTTGACCACGCGAAGTTGCTGGGCGAGCTCAATATCGTTCGCCAGATTGTTATTCGCTATCTGCGAGATAATCTGATAGCTTACGACAAGGCGCGTCCGAACTTCTCGGTAGTGGCTTTGGAGGTTGTCTTTGATGCTCCATTCGAGTTCGAGGTGGATGGGGTGCCGCACTCTGTACTCTTTGAGGGTCGAGCCGATAGAGTTGATAGTCTTGATAGTGGTTTGTGCCGAATTATCGACTATAAGACAGGTGGCTGTCATTTGACATTTTCAGGCTTTGAGAAGCTCTTTTACGGCCGAGATGCAGAGAGGGTCAGCAACACTATAAATACGCTTATTTACGCCATGATAGCGCGCCGTAGAAGGGGTGTTGATGTGCAACCTGCACTCTACTACCTCCGAGAGATGTACGACAGCCACTACTCGCCACTGCTGCGTATCGGTCAGGGCGCAGGAAAGAGGGCTGTAAATATCGAACGCTATTCGGAGATTGCCGATGAGTTTGAGTCCTACCTGTCAAAGGTGCTTGCTGAGATATTTGACCCTAAAACACCATTCCGCCAGGCGAAAGATCCGTTGGCGTGTACCTATTGCGACTATGCCGCTATATGTGGTAAAAAGGGCTAAAATAATCTCTTCTTCGATGTGGTTACTACAAAATCCTTGAGATAGTATGGCTCGAAGTAGGCAACGTCTGCAAAGTCGTTAGCCGCATACTTGCTCTCTGCTATCGCCGCCATACCGCGCACAGAAGGTGTGACATCTATCAGCTCCGCACCTAAAATCTCTGCACACTTCGCAGCTCCACTACCAAAGACAACAAAGTGGTCGGTCGCTGCTCTGTGCTCGGCGAGAGTATTCTCATCCACCACCTCGGCAGTCACACCACTCAGCGGGTTAGCCTTGCTGTCAAATACCTGCGTATAGACCTCCATACGGCGTGCATCAATCATAGGACAGAGCAGAGCCGAATTCCAATTCTCAATATCTATAATGCCGGCATTGTAGTCCTCTATGGCAACAGCTGCAAGCGATGCGAGTGAAGATACGGCAATCAGTGGCTTACCAAGACCATAGCACAGACCCTTGGCAAACGAAACACCTATGCGAAGACCTGTGTATGAACCCGGACCCTCTCCAACAGCCACAGCGTCAATCTGCTGTGGGTCAATATCGTTCTCTGTCAGCAGCTCATCCACAAAGACGGCAACCTTCTTGGCGTGGTCGCGTCCCGAATCACTCTCGCGCAGAGAGATAAGCTCGCCATTGTTTACAATACCTACAGAACAGATGTCTGTTCCTGTCTCTATACAAAGTATCAGTGCCATAATAAACTATAGGTCATACCTATTTATAACGTTTCATCGCCTGGTCCATCTCTCGCTTGGCATCGTTCGCCTTCAAGTACTCGCGCTTGTCGTAGCTCTTGCGACCACGTGCAAGTCCGATGGCAATCTTTGCAAGTCCGCGCTCATTGATAAACAGACGCAGACCAACAACCGTTAGTCCCTTGTCCTGCAACGAACGAGAGAGTTTGGATAACTCCTTGGCAGTAAGTAACAACTTGCGGTCACGCTTTGGAACGTGGTTGTTGCAAGTGCCCCATGAGTACTCGGAGATGTTCACACCTCGAATCCATAGCTCGCCGTCAGCAAAGTAACAGTAACTATCAACCATCGAGGCCTTACCCATACGGATAGACTTTATCTCGGTGCCATACAAAACAACACCCGCGATATACTCCTCGAGTATCTCGTAGTCAAATGTCGCACGCTTGTTGCGAATATTTATCTTTTTATAATCTATCTTATTCTCTGCCATACTAAAGTCTCTTTTGTAGCGCTATGCGTTTTGCGCCGGAGAGTAGGGTTATTACACCGCAATATCTATACTTCAGTCCATCCAACAGCCTCTGCATTATGCGATTATCGGCGTGGGTATCGACCCTTATATCGCTTACACTTCGCTCGGCGCATAGCCTCTCGGCATAGTCGAAAATAGCCTTTGCATACCCCTTGCCACGTGCCGAACTGCGGACAGCCAAACGGTGAATTACTGCGTATGGGTTGTCGTTCAGCCACTGACCCTCGATGGTGCTGTATGTTATCTCACCCGCAAAACTGATAACCGCCGTAGCTACAACCTTATCGCCTTGTAGCAGCACAAAACTCTCGCCACGGGCAATATCTGCCAGAATAATCTCGGCAGTAGGGTAGCCATCCTGCCACTGATCTACGCCACAACTCTTGAGCAGAGCCTGTGCATCAGCTATAGCCGCCATAATGGCGTCAATATCGGCAGTTGTTGCTTGACGGAGGACCATTAGTCGCCAATTCTTTGACGGACAACCTCAAAGAGCATAATGGCGGCAGCCGCAGCCACGTTGAGTGACTCGATAGCGCCAATCATAGGGATCGCCAACTGCTCATCGCAGAGCTTAAGTACCTCTTTGGAGATACCCTTCTCCTCCGAGCCCATAACAATCACGGTCGGCTTGCGAAGGTCGGCATCATACATCAGCTTACGGCTGTGCTCGGTTGCTGCAACGACCTGGAAACCCTCGGTCTGCAACGCCTTGAGCGTATTACGCACAGAGCCTACACGGGCAACAGGGATGCGTGTCAGTGCACCTGCACTCGACTTCATAGCCTCGGCATTTACCGGTGCAGAGCTCTTGAGTGAGGTGATAATGCCGTGAGCACCTGCGCACTCTGCACTACGGGCGATACCGCCGAAGTTACGCACGTCGGTAACGCCGTCAAAGAGTACAATGAGCGGTGTCTCATCCTCCGGAACACGCTCCAGAATATCCTGCACCTCGACATACTCAATCTCGGCAATCTGAGCTACTACGCCCTGATGACTACCGCGCACAAGTCGGTTGAGCTTCTCCACAGGCACCTCCTGCACACGCAGACGGTGGCGGAAGCAGAGGTCGCGAAGGTCACTCATCAGCTGACCCTCCGCACCACGACGGATAAAAATCTTCTCAATCTGCTTGCCCGACTCAATAGCCTCTACCACGGGGCGAATACCGAAAACAATATTGTTGCTTGCCATATAGACCTATTATTTTGCTGCAAAGATAATACAATTTTACTCTTCGACCAACTCCAACTCATAGACGGCCTTCTCCCACTCGTGCATCAGGTGGTCAAGTTGCTGCTTGAGGGCATCATAAGCCTTGTAATCATCCTCATTATACTCTGTTGCAGTGGCAAATTTCGCATCATACTCCGCAATCTTTGCCTCCACCTCGGCAGTCTGCTGTTCGATAGTCTCGACAGCCTTGCGGTGCTTGCGAATGAGCTTCTCCTGCTCCTTCTTCTGCTCGTATGAGAGCTTGCCCTGCGATTGAACGGCCTGCTGTGCACTCTTTGTCGGGGCAGCCTTGCGTTCAACCTCCTGCAACGACTCCAACTTGCGCTTCTCAAGGAAGTACCAAATATCGCCCAAATACTCCCTCACGCCACCATCACGGAACTCATAGACCTTATCGACAATGCCGTCGAGGAACTCTCGGTCGTGAGAGACGAGCACTACAGTACCATCGAACTTGCGGATAGCCTCCTTCAGAATATCCTTCGAGCGCATATCCATATGGTTTGTCGGCTCATCAAGCACCAGAAGGTTGTGCGGCTCAAGCATCATACGTGCCATAGCAAGACGAGAGCGCTCGCCACCTGATAGCACCTTCACCTTCTTATCCACATCCTCACCACGGAAGAGGAATGCACCCAAAATATCGCGCAGACGGGTTCTGATGTCACCCACAGCCACGCGGTCGAGGGTGTCATAGACGGTAAACTCGCCATCCATCAAATCGTCTTGATTTTGAGCATAGTAACCGATGCTTACATTGGCACCAATGCGAATTGAACCCTCTGTTGGCTCGTGCTCGCCGATAAGTATGCGGGCAAAGGTGGTCTTACCCTCGCCATTGCGACCGACAAGGGCAATCTTATCTCCCTTTGTAATTGTAAACTCCGCACCTGAGAATACGTGGTGGGCGCCGAATGACTTACCTACACCCTTCACCTCTGCTACAATCTGACCGGAACGCGGTGCGGGTGGAAACTTGATGTTCAGTGTAGCCAAATCCTCCTCCTCAACCTCGATGCGCTCCAACTTGTCAAGCTGCTTGATGCGTGACTGCACCTGATTTGATTTTGTCGGCTTGTAGCGGAACTTCTCGATAAACTCCTCACTCTTCTCGATAAGTCGTTGCTGATTTTGGTAGGCAGCAAGCTGCTGTGCACGACGCTCGGCACGCAGGGTAACAAACTGAGAGTAAGGGACTTTGTAGTCGTATATCTTGCCTAAAGAGAGCTCGATTGTGCGGGTTGTTACGTTGTCCAAAAAGGCACGGTCGTGCGAGATGAGCAGCACAGCGCCGTTGTAGTTCTTCAGATACTCCTCCAACCACTGTATAGACTCGATGTCCAGGTGGTTTGTCGGCTCGTCAAGCAGGAAGATAGAGGGACGACGCAGCAACAACTTCGCCAGCTCGATACGCATACGCCAACCACCCGAAAAGGTGCTTGTCGGCTTGTTGAACTCCTCACGGCGGAAACCGAGTCCGAGCAGCGTCTTCTCAATATCTGCATCGCGGGTATCTCCACCAAGGATGTGGTAGCGGTCATTGGCATCGTTGAGCTTGTGGAGCAGCTTCTCGTAGCTCTCGCTCTCGTAGTCTGTGCGAATGGCAATCTCGGCTGTCAGTCGCTCAATCTCCGCCTCAATGGAGAGCACCTCCTCAAAGGCTTTGGCTGTCTCGGCAAGCAGTGTTGTGGTATCTGCCACCTGCATCTGCTGCGGCAGGTAACCGATAGTGCAGTCGGCAGTGCGTGTAACGGCACCCGATGTAGGCTGTTCAAGCCCTGCAATAAGTTTGAGTATCGTGGTCTTTCCGGCGCCGTTCTTTCCGACAAGTCCGATACGCTCCTTGGGATTTATCAGGAACGAAATCTCATCAAAGAGGGTCCAGCCACCGAAGCTGACCGAAAGGTTATCTATAGAGATCATCTGTTATGCTTCAAGTATTTTTACAATTTCCGCCTCCGGATTCTCGGCGCAGAATACGGCAGAGCCTGCAACGACAACATCTACACCGGCACCAAATACCTCGGCTGCATTATCTGCCGAAATGCCACCATCAATCTCGATGATGCAGTGTGGGTTTATACGCTCAATCATAGCCTTCAGACGGCGTACCTTGTCGAGTGAGTATGGCATAAACGACTGACCGCCAAATCCCGGCTCTACACTCATTACAAGCACCATATCGGTCTTGTGCAGCCACTGCTCAAGCACTTCGGGCTCGGTTGCAGGCTTGATGCTTATACCCGCCTTGGCACCGGCATTGTGAATAGCATCTATGCAGGCGTCAATATCCTCTGCAGCCTCGTAGTGGAAGGTTACGTAGTGGGAGCCAGCCTTGGCAAACTTCTCGACATAGCGAATAGGGTCGCAAATCATCAGATGGGTGTCGATTATCTTTGTGCTCGCCTTTGTCACCGCCTTGAGGACGGGAAAACCGAAGGAGATATTGGGCACAAATACTCCATCCATCACATCTACATGTACCCACTCGGCTGCCGAACGGTTGAGCATAAGGGTATCACGCTCAAGGTTACCAAAGTCGGCAGAGAGTATCGAAGGTGCTACAACTCTTTTCATCATGCTTCTATTCTGTAAATATATCTATTGTTCTTCTCTTTTATAAATCCGCAACGACGAAATAGGGCTTGACTTGCCGGATTGTCATCGCTTATAGTGGCGCTTAAAAGCTCTATATCCAAACTTCGTGCAGCTGCTATAACACTCTGTAGGGCATCGGTTGCATAGCCGTTACGGCGCATCTGCGGCTCGTAGATAAGCACCCCCACCTCGGCACTATGGCCATTGTAGTTGAATAGGTCTATCGCACCAATCGCCCGACCGCTAACCTCAATCATTAGTCGCAACTGACCATTAGCCTTAAAGCCTGCCTGTTGCTGCTCGATAAACAGCTCTATATCCTCCCTTGTATATGGCTCGTGAGGGTCGCTGTAGGGCGCAAGTGCGGGGTCATTCTCCCACAAAAGAATAGTGCCGACATCCGAAGAGACGACACTACGCAGTCTGCACTTTTTACCACGCAACAGGGCCATATTACAGACCAATTACCTGGTTGCGCATAAGCATCGCCACACCCCACGCAGGAGCATTGTCGCTCATCTTTGAGAGGCGGAACTTTGTATCTTTATATACAAGGTTGAGCGAATACTTGTTTGTTGCGCTCTTGAGCGGCAGCATAATATAGTCACCCGCAGCAGCAAGGTTACCGCCGACAATAACGGTCTCAGGGTTGAAGATGTTGATAAGGATAGCTACAGCCTTGCCAATCTTCTCACCAGCCTCCTCGATAAGTTCGATAGAGAGGTTGTCATCATTGCGTGCAGCGTTGATAATGTCGTTGATGTGGATAGTCTCGCCACTCTCATACTTCGGACGAAGGATAGAGTTCGCACCGCCACGAATAAGCTCGCTCATCTTCTCCTCGATAGCAAGACCCGAAACCTCAGTCTCCAGACAGCCCTTCTTGCCACAGAAACATATCTTCTCATTGTCGAAGAACGGGATGTGACCAAACTCGCCCGCAAAACCATTCTTACCGTAGAAGAGCTTGCCATTGACTACAATACCAATCGCAACACCGAGTCCGAGGTGGAGATAGAGCACGTTGCTCTCATCCTTCGAGCGACCGTATGTGTACTCGGCATAGCAACGAGAACGGGTATCGTTCTCAATCTGAACACGGATGCCTATACGCTGCTCGATAATATCCTTCAGATTAGCCTCGACGCTTGTAAAGTACTTGTACGAACGACCCTGCTGTGTATTTACACGACCTACGATACATACGCCCACACCCAAAATGTGGCTCTTGTCGATGCCGCAAGTGTTGATAAAGTTGTCGATATTGTCACAAATCTTATCAAGACACTGACTGCGGTCACTCAGCTCAAAGGTGTCATCTACAACCTCCTTGATGATATTGTTCTGAAGGTCTGTAATAACGAAGGTCATACGGTCACGACCCACATTGATACCGGCAAAGTAGATTGCTGTATTTGTCAGTCCAAAGACATTCGGACGGCGACCACCGGGGGTCTCAACCTTTCCTAAATCGGTAACAATACCCTCATCGCAGAGCTCCTGCACTAACTTGGTGATTGTCGGAACGCTGATTCGTAACTCCTTTGTCAGCTCGGCAAGTGTCGATTCGCCATTTACCGCCATATAGGCGATGATGTTACGCTTGATTATGTTATTCTTCTGCAAAAGACCCTTATTTTCGGTCTCTTGATTGTTGAAAAAGTCGATTAAAGAGCTCATTTTTCCTCTGTTAAGTTTAATATCCGCTACAAATATAGTAAAAAAGAGCGGGAATTACCCACTCTTTATTAAATTTTTTTCGGAAAATCTTAAAAAAATTAAATGATGCTCACAGAATCGGCCTCCACCTCGCTATTTGTTTTGCGGATAAGTCCCTGAAGTACAGTGCCACAACCCACCTCGGTAAATGAGTTAATGCCGTCAGCAATCATGCGCTCCACGCTCTGGCTCCAACGAACAGGGGCGGTGAGCTGCTTTACAAGGTTTGCCTTAATCTGCTCAGGGTCTGTATGTGGCTGGGCATCGACATTCTGATATATCGGACAGCGAGGGGTCGAAAACTCTGCCTCGGCAATCGCCTGCTCAAGCTCTGTACGAGCGCTCTCCATAAGTGGGGAGTGGAAAGCTCCGCTGACAGGGAGCAGTATCGCACGGCGAACACCAGCACCCTTCAGAGCCTCACAAGCACTCTGTACAGCCTCTATGGCGCCTGAAATAACGGTTTGACCCGGACTGTTGTAGTTTGCTGCAACCACCACACCTTCGGTCTGTGCGCAGATGCTCTCGATAGTGGCAATATCGGGTGTAAGTATGGCGGCCATAGTGCCCTGCTCTGCCTGACAGGCTCTCTGCATCGCCGCGGCACGCTTTGCTACAAGGGTTAGTCCCTGCTCAAATGAGAGTGCCCCTGCGGCAACAAGTGCCGAGAACTCACCCAAAGAGTGACCCGCAACGGCGTCGGGATTGATACCCATAACGCGGGCAATAATTACCGAGTGGAGAAAGACTGCAGGCTGTGTAACATTGGTCTGCAACAACTGCTCGGCTGTACCATTGAACATTATATCTGAGATGCGGAAACCTAAAATCTCGTTTGCCTTCTCGAACATCTGGGCAGCTATCTCCGAACTCTCGTAGAGCTGCTTACCCATCCCCGGATGTTGTGACCCCTGACCGGGAAAAACATATGCTTTCATACGTTGTGAATTTTAGTTATCGGCAGCAAAGATAGCGTATTTTTGGCAAAAATGTTCGCCGAGAGTTAGGATTTTCGTTAGCTCGATTGTATATACTTATGTATAAAATAGTTATATTTGTATCTATGAAAAAGTATATTTTTATCTCGGTTTTAGCTATCTTCTGTGCACTCTCTTGTACTAATGGAGGTGTGGATAATGGTGGCGATGCGCCAACGCGAATTACCTCTGTTGAGGCGAGTTTGGAGAGCACTACACGTGCCTCTATGGCTGTCAGCAGCACTCTGTTGCAACCAAAGTGGAGCAGCGGCGATAAGCTCTGCGTTACTGACCTTGCGGCAAAGACATCGTTCAATCTGCGTGCAGGTTCGGGTACTGCAAAGGGTACCTTCGTCGGTACTTTCGGTACTAAAAACAGCGCGATATATGCGGCATACCCGACATCGGCAGTGGAGGTGAATAGTGGCATTGTGAAGATGACTATCCCTGCTGAGCAGAGCTACTCTGCAACTAAGACGGCAAACTTGGGCGATAAGCTCCAATTCTTCGGTAAGATTGATGAGCAACAGGCTGAGATGTCTCCGATAGCGGCCTTTGTGCAGTTCGATATTACACTGCCTGCAGAGTGCGAAATTCGTGCGGTAACGATGACAACAGAGCACCTCGGTATTACAGGTGAGGGTACTGTTATCCTCGACTCGGCAAGCCTTGAGAGTGGCGATAAAACCACGCTGACGCTTGAGTATCAGACTCCTGAGGCGGGTCGCTCGGCAGATGGCTGGGCAACAATAGCTCCTGTAGATTTCACATCTTCAAAGGAGAAGGTGCTATATGCCATATCTACAAATAAGGGTGTCTATACCTTCTGCCATAACCCAAGTGTGGCATTTGTTGCGGGTCAGATGCAGACTATAACCCTCTCGGTGGATAGATTTACACAGGTGGAGAGCCGTGATGAGCTTGCTGAGGGTAAGTTCCACTTCAGCGGAGGTATGCCTATTCCTCAGCCGGAGCCGGACCCGGAGCCGGGGGTGGATAGCAATATTAATGTTCGCCTTGTGCGTGCTACCGACTCGACACTCTCTATCAGTTGGACTATTACGGCGGCAAATATCCCTTACCTTACCGAGATTGCACCAAATATGTCGGCAGACTACTCTGCGGATATTACAAAGGAGTATAAAGTGGCTCTCTATCGTGATGCAGCCTGCACCGACCTTGTGGTGAGCGTATCGAAGGTTAAGACAAACACCTCTGACGGCACTCCACTCTTTGAGAATCCGATAGTGCCTCCACGCTTTGTCTTTGCAGGGCTTGAGCCTGCCACAAAGTACTATGTCAAGGTCTTCAATACTACCGATGGTACTGTAAATGCAGAGCCTGTGCAGATGACTACAAAGGCCCCATTGGCTCGCACCTCGGCTGTGGTTACGGCCAACGCTGCGCTGGGCGATATGGTTGTCTATGAGAACTTTGCAAAACTTGTCTATGGTGGCGATATGACCGCTCGTGCAGCGGGCGTGTCACGTACAGACCGTGGTAATCTGCAGTCGTATGAGGGTGTGGCCCTTGAGGGGGAGATTGTACCATCATCATCGGGCTACTATACCGTCAATGCGGGTACTGAGATGGGTCTGTTCAGCACTTTGGCAGGCCTTGTGGATGATATGGGTCTTACATCTTGGGGCTGGATAGGTGGCAAGGAGGGTGCTAATGGTGGCTCTGTATGTGCTCGTCCGGGTTATCTGAAGATTGGTCAGGGCTCAAACCGTGCGTTTGTCTGTACGCCTATTCTCAACGCTATTCCTGCCGATAAGTTGGCTACGTTGCGTGTGGTATTTAATGCGGCACCGTATGGCCACCATAACGAGGAGGCTGCAAAGGAGGCAGAGCGTTATATGGCCATTGAGGCGCTGAGCGGTGCATCGATTGCAGCGGACTATGCCGTGAGCTATAAAGAGGTTGTAGATAGGGCAGAGGTCACTTTGGGCGATAAAATCTCCGATTGGCAGGAGTACTCGGTGCTCCTCTCTAAGGTGCCTTCTGGCAGTACTATCGCTATAGGTGGTGCCCTTGAGGCGACAAAGTCAAATCGTATGTGTGTCGATGATATCCGCGTCTATATCGAGGATTTGGTCGATGCACCGAAACCTGTTGTGGCGTGCGGTAAGATATCTTACTCTGACGGCACTCCTGCTGTGGGTGTGGCTGTGTCAGACGGATTTTCGGTAGTTACAACCGACAGCAATGGCGAATATTCGCTCACTCCGCATCGTGATACTTGGTACATCTTCTATACTATCCCGGCAGATTGTCAGGTGCCGACAAATGCCTACGGTCAGCCACACTTCTTCACCCGCTACAGTGCAGATAAGGAGCGTTACGACTTCACTCTGACAAAACTTGCAGGTGGTAAGGAGAGCACATTCTCGCTCTTCTGCCTTGCTGACCCGCAGTGTAAGGATGCTACGCATCGTGGTCGCTTCACAGGCGAGAGTATCCCTGATATTAAAAACCACGCTGTGGAGAAGGCTATCCCTTGCTATGGCGTCACTCTGGGCGATGTGGCATACTCGGAGGGTCAGCGCGATTGCACAAGCCAGATGCCGCTTATGCGTAACCATATGTCGCAGAAAAATGTCGGTTTTCCTATCTTCCAGGTTATGGGTAACCACGACTACACCTACTTCAACGACACCAACCCACTTGAGGCGGATGAACACTCTTCGACCTACCATATCAAGGCGCAGCGCTCCTTTGAGAATATCTTTGGCCCGATAAACTACTCGTGGGACCGTGGCGATGCCCATATTGTCTGTATGCGTGACATCATCTGGAACAACAACTACAGCGACAGTAACTACTCCCTCGGTTTTCTGGATGAGCAGTATCAGTGGCTTAAGCAGGATTTGGCTTTGGTGCCAAAGGATAAGGTTGTCATCCTCTGCGTGCATATCCCTATTGTAAACTCCTCAAGGAAGAATGTGCAGAACGTCATCAGCCTGCTCGCGCAGTTCAAGGAGGCGCATATTATGTCGGGACACACCCACTACCAGCGCAACGAGCCGACACTCTCAAAGGGTGTCTATGAGCACGTGCACGGCGCAGTCTGTGGCTCTTGGTGGGGCTCACATACCAACGGCGATGGTACACCAAACGGCTATGGAGTCTATGATTTTAACGGCAATACTATCAATGAGTGGTACTATAAGGGCGTAAACGAGGGTATGAACTCGCGCGACTACCAGCTCCGCCTCTACCGCGGAAACCTTAAGTGCGGCGGTAGCTACGAGCAGTTCGAACTCTCTTATGGCGATAATGTCCTGTTGGCAAATGCCTTTAATGCCGACGATAAGTGGACTCTAAAGGTCTATGAGAATGGCACCTATTCGGGCACTATGACCCGCATTAGCCACTATTGCGCCGCTCCTGCTGTGGGCTCTCCTACCAAACCATCCAATAAGTCGAGCCAGGATTGGTGGGCTATCGGCTACCATATCGGTATCTTGGGCCGTGGCCACACAGGCGGAAACCGCGCCAACCACCTCTGCGACGGCTGGAATATGTATAAATATACCCTCAAAGACCCTACCGCCACAATTCGTGTCGAGGCCACCGACCGCTTCGGAAAGACCTATGTCGCGACTGAGGTTGTGGGGGATTATGATTATTCCCTGATGGAGTTATAAATTATCGTGCATTTGCCGTGCATTTGTCGTGATAGCGGCGCATTTACTTCCGCTAACGCGATATGTCAGCAATGGGCAGTACGCCTTGTACAGCCCATCGCCTCCAATCGCGCCGAGCGTTGTAACTACACCACTCTGACGACAAATGAGTGCACAGAGTAAGCAGAGTGCAAATTTGTAGCACATCCCTTAAAAATTAGTGTCGGCTGTACGTCTTGTACTATCCGACACTAATTTTTTGCACGATACATCACAGCTACGCACTTTTGACGACAAATGAGTGCAGAGAGGAGCCATTAGCCTTTAAGCGGTGTTGGCTTTGCCGACTAAAATCTATCCGCGGAGCGGATACTTCTGTAAAGCCAACAGCCAGTAGCTAAGAGCCATTTATTGTCAGAGTGGTGTAGTTGCGGTATATCGTGAGAATACCCCGGATGGGATATACTTCTGTATCTCTCATTCGGGGTATTGAGGGATATGACGCAAATGCGCCACTATCACAATAAATTAAATTATCGGTAGTTGGCCTTTACCAGATACTCCACCTCATTATTAAACTCCTCGGCGGCGAGCAGCTGCTCGAGGGTCAGGTGCATGCGGTAGCGCCAATAGTGTGTTGGGTTGGCAGGCACGTTGATACGCTCGGCATCAGGGTCGGCGTAGCGGAGGTTGCCATCTATCGACATCCAATCCTGCAGTGGCAGAATAGTCAGCATTGCAGGTGATGCGAGGTGGCGGTTGATTATCTCGCGGCAGATCTCTGCGCTGGCATCCGCAGGGGCCTCACCCCACCACTGCATAACGTTGTTGTAGTAGTGCTGTGTGGTCTCACGGTTTTCGCGCCACCATGCGCGTACAGGGTTCATATCGTGGGTAGAGGTGGTGCAGACTGCCCTATAAGGGTAGTGAATTACATCGCCGAACTCCACGCCTGTATCCTTTGGCATACGCTCGATTTCGAGTGAGAGAATCTGCTGATTGTTCATCACCTCAGGCACGCAGTCAGGAATCATACCAAGGTCTTCGCCGCAGGTGAGCATACGGGTAGTCTCAACAAGCATAGAGAGTCGCTGCTCGGCAATACCCTTCCAATAGTCGTTATGACGGCGGTAGTAGAATTCGTTATGAATCTCGGCAAAGGCGTGCTTCTGGTCGTCGCTCAGCCACTTAAAGCTCTGAGTTTCAAATGGAGTGATACGAGGGTAGTAGTGACCCTCAGAGTGGCGATACTCAAGCCACAGCACATCGTCCGAGCTGTAATCCTTAGCCACGTCGCGTGCAGGGTCGAAGTTAAAGCCGCGCCAACGAATCTCATCAGCCGTATAAGGCATAGATGGGTTGAACTCACCCAAGAGAGCATTCACAGCATCGAGAGGTACCTCCCAGATGCGGAAGAAACCGAGAATATGGTCGATACGGTAGGCATCGAAGTACTCCGCCATCTTACGGAAGCGGGTCTTCCACCAGCCGTAGCCATCCTTTGCCATCTCATCCCAGTTGTAGATTGGGAAGCCCCAATTCTGACCTGTTACCGAGAAGTCATCAGGTGGAGCACCTGCAGAGGACTTCATTACAAAGAGCTCAGGGCTCACCCACGCATCGACGCTGATTGGGCTTACGCCGATAGGAATATCACCCTTCAGTGCAACGCCCACAGAGTGACCATACTCGATAGCAGCGTGGAGCTGACGGTCGAGGTGGTACTGGATAAAGCGATAGAAATCGACAGCCTCGGCACTCTTCTCGGCGAACTTAGCCACCTGAGCAGCATTGTAAGTGGCGAACTTGCCCCACTTCTTAAAATCTGCTGTCTTATACTTGTCGCGCAACACAGAATAGACTGCATACGGAGTCAGCCAACCCTCATTGGCCGCGATAAATGCCTTGTAATCCTTGCTTGCAAGCACCTTTGCGCCGCTCTCGGCAAAGAGAATGTGCAGATAGTCGAACTTAGCGTTCAGCGCACGCTCATAGTCCACCTGTGGTAGGGCGTTAAGCTCTGCCTGCAGGGCTGCAAAACGCTCACGGTCAGCCTTCTTCTTGAGCTTTCCTGCCGCCTCAAGGTTGATGTAGAGGGGGTGCAGGGCGATAGTTGAGTTGGCGTTGTATGGATATGAGTCCTTCCAAGTGCGGGTCATTGTGGTATCGTTGATAGGCAGAATCTGGATGATGTTCTGACCTGTGCGCACGCACCAATCTGCCAGCAGCTTCAGGTCGGCGAAGTCACCAACGCCAAAGCTCTTCTCACTGCGCAGCGAGAACATCGGCACAGCCACACCTGCACCGCGCCAAGTAGCGTTGTCGCGCAGACGCAGACCGCGGATGATAAATGCAGCACCCTGTACACCGAAGTATGGAAGGGTACGGTTTTCGCCCTCCTCCCAACGGATTACGGCACCGCTCTTCTGGTCGATAACGATAAACTTATACTCGGCAGAGCTCTCTGCACTATCAATAGTTACGCTCCATACGCCACGACCGAGGTGAACCATCTTGCGAGCAGCATCAGCGTTCCAACCGCCCAACTGTGTTGTCGAGCCGACAAGTGCCAACGCCTCACCACGGCGAAGTGTCGGAGCCTCAACATCTATACGCAGAGCCGCTGTCGTGAGCTTTGCAGCCTTACCAGCCTCGTGGGCAAAGATGGTGTCGGTGAACATAGAGGTATAGAAGGCACGATTTGCAGGGCGCTCAGACCAACAATCCTCGATGATGATATACTTTGCATCAGTAGCTAAAGCGTAGTTGTGACCCTCGCCCCACTCGGTGCGAATAGTATTACCCTCGCTGTCTAACACCTCAAAGTGGTAGCTGATGCTCTTTGCGCTCTTTGGAAGAGTGAACATAGCAACCCAATCGCTACCTGAACAGCTCATATCCACGCGCTTACCCTCTGCTGTGACAAGTACAAGTCGCTCGCCCCACGCAGTGCGGTATTCAACATTTACAGTAATATTCATAAATATATAGTTTTAAGTACTTTTTCAGCTATACAAATATAGGTATAAATATGCAGAAACGAGCCATTGAGGGAGGCTTTTCCTGCAAACAGTAAATATTTGACTGTGGACAGAATAAATAGGGCAGTGGGTGGTTACTCCGTTAGTACGCACATCAGCCTAAAATCGATAGTAAAACGGCTGTATCGCAGTGCAATATCTGCTCCAAGGACACCATATTCGTCGTGCTGATAGGGCAGAGCGTTCTCTGTTGTGATAATCTCCACGCCCTGCATCGGGCAGATATTGCCACCAATCTCAAACTCAATCTTCTCAGCCTTTTGCGCCTTGTAGTGTGTCGTTCCACCAAAACCACGCGCACGACCACTCTGCTCCTCGCCGATAAGGGTTGTCTTCTCTCCAAACTCCGCCAAATAGCGGCTGTACATCGAACTGCTGACGGCGCCCGTATCGAACTGCATCTTGAGCCTGTGACCGTTAATTGTGGGGTAGATGTAGTAGCAATCTGCGTGTGTCATCGGGGTTGCTTGACCGTTTGTTGCGCTCTGAACAGCAGGTATAGTCATCGTGCTCTGCTCCATATCGAAACTTACACGCCCTAACGCCTCCATAACATCTGTTCCCAAGACAAATTCGAGCTTAAAACCGCCCAATGAATCGGCAGGCATAGTCTCATCGGCAATGACGATAAATGCGGGATTTTTAACCACAATCTTGCCGATTTTTATCTTGTTGATAGTCACTACACGGCTTGTTCCGCTGCCACCCACGCCCGTTGTGGAGAGGGAGTCGAAGAGTGGGGTGAAGTTGTAGCGTGCAGCGCAACTCTCGGTGATGATGTTGTACTTATTGGCGCCCGTGTCGAAGATGAATGACTCGCTCTTGCCGCCAATCTTTACGGGTATGTGGATGTGTGAGCCACTGCTGAGCTGTGAACGGGTAAAGGGTATTACAACATCTCTTTTGGGCCTTAGCACCTGAAGGGGTCGCTTGCGGGAGAGGGCCTTGAAGTAGTTGTAGGCCTCTCGGCTCTGCTCGTTGCCCTTGATAAGCTCTGCCGCTGCCGCCGTATTCCCCGACAGGTAGAGGTTGGAGATGAGCAGACTGTAGAAACTGCCCACAACATCACTGCCGATAACCTCCGCGTGGTTGTTCAGCAGCTCCTCGATAGCCTTATTGCTCTTGTGGTAACGGTTTGTCTGTGAGTAGCAGAGTGCCTCTGCCATAAGTGAGATATGCTGTGGCAGGGAGTCTTTGTAGTAGGGTAAATTCTCCTGTAGATAGAGTATATCCTGATTGTTGAGAGCAGTAGCAAATCGCTCTGTAACAGACTGAGCACTAACTATATATACGGATAGTGTTATTGCAAGTATGGCGAGTGCTACGCGTTTCATGGAGATTGTTTATTCGGGCTGATAACCTGTATCCTCAAGTAGATTTACACCATTTGCAGCAGCCACGGCAAGGGTGTCACAGCGGTTGTTCTCGACCGTTTCGGCGTGACCCTTAACCCATACGAAGCGGACATTGTGGCGACGGTAGATGGCAAGAAAACGCATCCACAAATCGGGGTTTTTCTTGCCTGTAAAGCCTTTGCGCGCCCAGCCAAATACCCAACCTTTGCTCACTGCATCGACAACATACTTCGAGTCGGAGTATATCGTCACATCCGACCCCTCGAACTTCAGAGCCTCAAGTGCCACACAGACCGCCATAAGCTCCATACGGTTGTTTGTCGTCAGTCGAAAGCCTGCTGAGAGCTCCTTGCGATGCACGCCGCTGATAAGCACCACACCATAACCACCTGCACCCGGATTGCCGAGTGAGGAGCCGTCTGTGTATATTGTAATTACGGGTGAAGCCATTATCCGAGTACTATCTGCTCCAATTCGCTGAAACTATCTATAATCCACTCTGCACCGCTCTCTGTCAGGGTCTGTGGGGTGTCGCAACCGTAACTTACACCGCAGCAGTGACAACCTGCATTGCGACCCATACCCATATCGTAGGTTGAGTCACCAACCACCAAACTCTCCTCTGCCGTAACACCTGCACGACGCATAGCCTCAATGGCAATATCGGGCTCAGGCTTGCCGTGCTCCACGCACTCAACACCCACGATGCACTCCAAATAAGGCATAAGTCCCAGACGCTCAGCTACGTATGATATGGCAGAGACGATATTATTCGATGTGATGGCAATCTTAATACCCTTGCTGTGCAGACGCTGAATGGTCTCCAAGATTCCATCAAAAAGTCGTATCATATCAAGTCCCTCATTCTTGTAGATAGTGTTGTAGGCCTCGGTCAGCCTATCAACCAGTTCGGGGTCATCTCTGCCAATGAGCAGAGCGATGCAACCCCTTGTAGTGCAGCCCATATTCTCCTCTACAATGGTCTTATCGAAGGGTACACCCTCGTTATGAAATATCTTCTCGGCACAATAGAGAACACTCTCGACCGAGTCGGCAATAGTGCCGTCGAAGTCCAACATCACAAACTTTATCTGGCTCATTATTGGGATATATTTACAAGTTGTTCGCGGTATGCATTAAGAATCCTCGACTTGGAGATAAAGCCCTTATAGCGGTTCTCCTTATCGACTACAGGCAACATCCAGGTATGGTTATGCTCGAAACGAGGCAGCACCTCCTGTATCTGCTCCTTCTCAAGGATACGGTCAGGTGGCTGAATCATATAGCTGGTAATCGGGTTGCCCCACTTCTCGTGCTTGAACATATCCTCACGCAGGTCGTCGAGCTGTACAATGCCTATCAGATGGCCGAAATCGTCAATCACAGGGAAGATATTGCGACGAGCCGAGGCGATAATAGATACCACATCACCCAGCGTAGCCTTCTCTCTAAGACGGGCAAAGTCGTTCTCCATCAGCTCTTCGAGCTTCAGAAAGACGAGTACCGATTGGTCTTTATCGTGTGTCAGCAGCTCACCCTTCGCCCTCAGACGCTTTGTGTAGATAGAGTCCGGGTCAAGGTAGTAACCCACCGCAAAGGCTATGCAGGCTACAATCATCAGCGGAATGAAGAGCCCGTAACCGTTCGATAGCTCGGCAATAAGGAATATCGAGGTTAGCGGAGCATTCATCACACCCGCCATCACACCCGCCATACCGACAAGGGTAAAGGTTGCGATAGATATATCCCAACCAAAACATATCTGGCAGAAGAGCGCCAATGAAGCGCCTGTAAATGCACCGACGAAGAGCGAAGGGGCGAAAGTTCCACCTACGCCACCTGCAGCATTGGTAGTCGCCGTGGCGATAACTTTGAAGAACATTGTGGCGATAATGTATATCAGCACCACCCAATCAATATCCTTCCAAGCATAGAAGAGTGAACGCTCAAAGATTGTCTGTTTATCGCCGTGCATCAGCGAGACAAATGCCTCATAACCTTCGCCATAGAGTGCAGGGAAGAGGAATATCAAAAGACCGAGAATTGTACCGCCGATAAGCCAACGGTTTCTCTGCTTCTTGACAGAGCCTATACGCTTACCGATAGCCGCATTTGCACTTGTGAAGTAGTACGACATTGCTCCACAGATACATCCGAGCAGGATAAATAATGGTATCTGCTTGATTTGGAAGGCATCTGCTTCGGAGAGAGTCACCGAGATAATCGGGTCCCAACCACGCAGTACAATGGCAAGTGTTGTGGCTGTAATAGAGGATATCAGCAGCGGGATAACCGATGCCGAGGTTATGTCGAGCATCAGTATCTCTAACACAAATACCACACCTGTAATTGGAGCCTTGAAGATTGCCGCCACCGCAGCACCGGCACCACAACAGAGCAGCAGGGTGATGTTGCGGTAGTTGAGCTTGGCAAGTTTTCCGACATTTGAGCCTATCGCCGCACCCGTAAGGACAATAGGAGCCTCAGGACCCACCGAACCACCAAAACCGATGGTTGTAGCACCGCCCACAATCGAGGTCCAACAGTTGTGCCCCGCAATGCGCGAACCGCGACTTGACATGGCATATAGTACTCGTGTAACACCCTCAGATATGTTATCACGAACTATATACTTGACAAAGAGCGTCGCCAGCACAATACCTATACCAGGGTATATCAGATAGAGAATATGGAAGGTATCGACATCAAACCAATTGACCAAACAGTCCTTAATGCCGTGGAGTAACACCTCAAACAGGTATGTACCCAAACCGGCAAGCGCACCGACAATAACGGCAAGTATGGCGAGCATCTGTCGCTCACTCAACCGCTGTGTCAGGCGCAAGAACCACTTGTAGATCTTCTCTCTACCGGCAGGCTTGATGTATTTCGACTCTTCGATTATCTCCATAGCCTTAAGACTACTTATTCTCCTCCTTGTAACGTGCAGCCTGCTCTGCAATCAGCTCACGGTCTGCGAAATAGTTGATTTTCATAGAGTTGCGTACATCGTTCAGAGTCTGTGCAGCTACGGCACGTGCAGCAGCCGAACCCTCCTCAAGAATACGATATACCTCCTCAATATTCTGCTCCCAATACTTTCTGCGCTCACGAATAGGGGCGAGCAGCTCGTTGAGAATAGCGATGAGGAACTTCTTGCACTTCACATCTCCCAAACCACCACGACGATAGTGGTCTTTCAATGCGTCAAGATTTTCATACTCAGGCAGATAGAGCGCAAAATGCTCTGGACGACAGAAGGCGTCGAGATATGTAAATACGCAGTTGCCCTCAACCTGTCCCGGGTCCTCTACACGCAGGTGATTAGGGTCGGTGTACATACCCATAACCTTCTGTTTAACCTCCTTCTCGGTATCAGAGAGGTAGATGCAGTTGCCCAGCGACTTACTCATCTTGGCCTTGCCGTCAGTACCCGGCAGACGCAGACAAGCGTTGTTTGATGGCAGCAGTATCTCAGGTGTTACAAGGGTCTGACCGTAGATAGAGTTGAACTTGTGTACAATCTCACGTGTCTGCTCAATCATAGGCTCCTGGTCCTCACCCACAGGCACTGTTGTCGCCTTGAAGGCGGTAATATCGGCAGCCTGAGAGATAGGGTAGGTGAAGAAACCTACAGGAATACCCCTCTTCTGTGTGGTATCGCCCTCGCAGACATCTTCCGAAAAACCACGCATCTTAATCTCTGTCTTTACGGTTGGGTTGCGTTGCAGACGAGATACGGTCACAAGGTTCATATAGTAGAACGCAAGCTCGCACAGCTCTGCCACCTGCGACTGTATGAAGATGGTCGAAACCTTAGGGTCGATGCCGCAAGAGAGGTAGTCGAGAGCCACCTCGATAATGTTCTGACGTACCTTATCCGGGTTGTCAGCGTTATCTGTGAGCGCCTGAGCATCGGCAATCATGATAAAAATCTTCTCAAACTCACCTGAGTTTTGCAACTCTACACGACGGCAGAGAGAGCCTACAAAGTGTCCTAAATGGAGGCGTCCGGTAGGGCGGTCGCCGGTCAGTATAATCTTACCCATAGTGTTCTAATTATATTTATGTCTGTTTTAATCCCACAAAGATAGGCAGAAGATTTGAAAAATACAAAACGATTTTTAACTATCGTGCCTCTGCTCTGCACTGCGATAAGCAGTAGCTACGGAAATCCTCCCAGCGATAGAACGGATAGTTCTCTGTCTTTACAGGTATGCGGATATCGCGCTCGCTGTGCAACATTCTGACAAGCACATCGCCCTTCTTGTTGCGGTAGAAGATAAACTGCACATTTACAGACATTGAAGTTATGCGGCTGTCACACCACACCTCAGGCAGTCGCTCAATCTCGGCAAAGGATACCCTTCCGTCACAACCCTCTGCGTGCATAATGGCAAGCAGCGGAATGATTGCCGAGTCGTGACCGAATCGGAGTGTAGCAACCTCATTTGGACTCTTGCCTGCAATGATGTTATCGGCGCGCTCGATAATGTCGCGCAACAACAGCTTACCGTCTTGGTTGCGAATATCTCCATAGTCAATCGAAGGACCGTAAGTCAGGTAGCGGCGAATGTTGAACAGATGCCACATCTGAAAACGCTCATCATCAGTAAAAATATCGTGCAATTCAGGCAGATTGTCGAAGTTCTGAACAATCATCGCCAAATCGTGCATATTACCCATAAACAGGTGAGTATCAGTGCTGTTATAGGTGCGGCGAATCAACTTCTCGGCATAGTTGTAGTCGTTGAACAGACGGTCGATAAATGCTCGGTCTTTAGTCTGCTCCTGCTGGTATTTTTTAGCCGTTGTACGCGCCACTTTGTAGAAGGTATCCATATTCTTCTCCGGGCGAGTGATGTCGATGTCGTGGGCACTTGCATTGCGTGTAATGCTGAGCGCAGGGTATATCTCCTTCAGACGCTCTGTAAATGCTGCCATACTGATAACACAGCGCACTGACGGCGAAGAGAAACAGGTTATGTGGTTGCCATTACGCTTTGAGAATACCTCCGGATAGAGTGTAGCCATACGCTCGGCAATGCCCCTCTGCTCGCGCTCTCCACGTGGTGAAAGGTCGCCTGCACGCATATGCGCATCGTCTGCAATAGTGCGTACTCGGTGCATCAGGCTCACACCAAGCTCGGTCAGCTTACCATCTCTGTATGCCTGCTCCAACATTACTGCCGGCTGGTCATACTTCTCCTGTGCAGTCTGGTAACGAGAGCCGTGACGACCATAGTGCGAGATGTAGAACGGTTTGTAACCCTTTGGCGCAGGGACAGACTTCTGCTCGGTAACAGAATATGCTGTGTAGATACCTCCGGCAAGGTTCGGATTGGCTGCTATCTGTTCGCGAATAGTTTGTGCAGTTGCTGTTGCAGTAGCTAAAAGAGTAATGATAAGTAGAAATTTCTTCATAATAGGTCAGTTGGTGGTTTATATTTTTGCAAATTTATGAAATTATTTGGGTTCTGCAATGATTATGTGCCGAAAGATTACTCGGTTGTGTAAAAATAGATGAGGAAAATTGGGAGATATCAATTATTTTTATACCTTTGCTGTGAATAATAAGTAAAGCACTATGACAATCATTCAACTTGAGTATCTGCTTGCCGTCGCAAATTTCGGTAGTTTTTCTGTCGCAGCAGACCACTGTTTTGTTACCCAACCCTCTCTCAGTATGCAGATTAAAGCATTGGAGGGCGAGCTTGGGGTTATGCTTCTCGACCGCTCGAAGAAGCCCGTTGTACCGACAGAGGCGGGAGAGGTTGTGCTCCAGCAGGCGCGTGAGGCGTTGAGGGAGTATAACTCTATCAAGGAGGTCGTGCTACAGTTTAAGGGCGAAATTGCGGGTAAAATACGTCTGGGTGTCATTCCGACTATCGCTCCATACATTCTGCATAAATTTATTCCGGAGTTCGTCTCGCGCTATCCGAAGGTGGAACTTGAAATTAGAGAGATGCACACCGAGCAGATTGTCGATCAGATGAACCGCGACCTTATAGATGTGGCATTGGTTGCAGGTGGTACTTGTGGCGATGAGTTTACTGAGTATGACCTGTTTGACGATAGGTTTTACGCCTATGTCTCGCCGTCAAACTCGCTCTATAAGAAGAGTAATATCCAAATCTCGGATATTGATATGCGCGAACTTATCCTGCTCAGCCGCGGTAACTGCCTGCGTGATCAGGTGCTTGAGCTCTGCCAATCTCGCTCTTCATACCCATCACGTTACTACTTCGAGTCGGGCTCACTCGATACCCTTATGCGTATCGTCGATTGCACAAATAGCGTCACCATCATCCCTGAGATGTCTATCGAATATATCGGTAAGGAGCACTCACGCCAGGTAAAACCCCTCCTCCGTGGTGCCTACTCCCGCAAAATCTCCCTCGCCGTTCGCCGTACCTACGTGAAACATTCTATTGTGGAGGCGTTGCAGAAGACTATATTAGATTGCACATCTAAGTGATTTTGCCGTGAAAATACGGCATTAGCTGCACATCCCTCATAGTCCCGAATGGGAAATACCAAAGTATGTCCCATCCGCTCCTATTTCACGATGTGCACCTACTACCGCATTTTGACGACAAAACAGTGCACAGATTGAGCGGAGTGCAAAACTTTGGTTTTGATTTTTTTTCGAGAATAACCGCTATCCGCAAGGATAGTAAAAATGAAAATAGCACTCACTCAAGCTTGCTTGAAAGTGAAGTGCTATTTTTGT
>JAFQFV010000002.1 GCA_017398555.1 Alistipes sp. | reverse complement strand
AAGAGCGGTAGTGTAAGCTTGCTTACAAACTACTGCTCTTGCTGTTTTTCTATTGTCGCAGACAACGTTATTCTCGCAACAGATACTACCAAAACGAAGTTTTGGCGAAAGTTTTTCGGGCGCCTTTTTTCAAAAAGGTGCAGTACTGTGGCAGTACTATGCGGGCAGTACTACATAACACGTCGGAAAATAGCGAGTGGAAATCGGCGTACGGGGCGCATCCAGAGCCATATTTTGGCAAAGAAGATATGGGTAGCCGAGCAGTCGATAGCCCCATAGACCTTACTTTTTGGCATTGTCTCGGTGCCGTAGATATTCCCGTCGCCCAGAAGGGTTACCATATCTCCATCTATTGCGATGATGCGGTGTATTACAAACCTTCCGCCCGCATCGGCAAAGACGACGGCGTACTTCTTGAAATCCTCCTCATTTATTGGTCGCAGGGTCACTGTTGAACCACTTCTGAAGAATGGGAGCATACTCTGCCCATTGACGGCTACGGTGACATTCTGCCCCTCAAGCAGTATATCTCTGACGATTGAGAAGGTTGTGCTATTATCTACATTCTTTATCTGCATACGCCCGAAAATATGGTGTTATAGGATAACTCCGCAGCCTCTCTATTTGGCAGGCACTCAAGATGGAATACGGGTGCTGTGGCAATCATATCCGAGAGGGTGTTGCACAGCGCATCCTGCAACGCATCATCGAAGGCAAATGCCGGAGGACACGACGGCAGCAGGGCGCCGATAGCCTCAAGGACAGAGAGTCGGCGAATCTTATTGTGCGGAGCCTGTGAAAGACGCATAAAACCGCGAATAGGGTAGCTCAGATTGCGATAGCACGGTGTTTTCCCACTCCACGGTGAGCCAAAGGCTGTCGGAACGCCATCGACCATACGGATGATCGGGCTGTCGTCATTCAGGAGCGTTGTACCCTCGATATTCTCCCTCCAGAGACGTGTGTGGGTGCTCTTGCCTGTGCCTGACTCGCCAAGACAGAGCACGGCGAGATCATCCTTAACAAGCACCGACGAGTGGATGGCAATAGCCCCAAGAGGTACGGTGCACAGACCGAACATCATCCACATACCAAATCGCAGCAGCGAAACATCTACCTTCGGAAGCAGACCGTAGTTGGACTCTACGCGAGGGCTGTTATCCTCTTTGGCAAAGAGATGAACCTCGTTGCCCTTAACCATCTCAAATAGGTATCCTGAGCTATGACGATAGAGAATACACTCTGCCAAATCCTCCTCAAAGCCAAATCGGCTCAACTCTGTAAGGGCGCTATACGAACTCTTGTCAATGTTGCTCTCGGTATATAGCTCCAAGGCGGCGCTTTGTGTGGCATCAGCCTCAACTGCAAAGGGGGCAAAGCCTCTGACCCCGCAGGCTACAAGGTCGGAGAAGTTTCCGGTTGTTCGTATTCTATATTGTGCTACAATATACTCCATCTCTACTTATTTTAGTGTTATAACTCTGTCGCAATAGGAGAGCGAACTATCTCTGTGGGCGATAACCACGATTGTAAGCGAACTATTTGCCTCAGCAAGTGATACTATCGCCTCGTTTATACTCTGCTCGGTCTGGCTGTCGAGTGAGGATGTCGCCTCATCGAAGAAGAGTACCTCCGCACCCTTGTAGAGCGCACGAGCAATACCTATGCGCTGTCGCTGACCTCCTGAAAGTAGCGCCCCACACTCGCCAATACGGGTATTTACCCCATTTGGAAGTGTCGCCACAAACTCGCTGAGCGATGCAGCCTCAATGGCGCGCTCTATTCTTGCCATATCAATATCCTCCTCCTTACAGCCCAAAGCGATATTTGAGAGCAGGGTACTGTCGGTCAGAAATACGCTCTGCGATACATAACCGATAGCGTTCTGCCACTTGCGGCGGTTGTCGCTGCTAAGCACCTGTCCATCTATGGTAATCGTGCCTGCGGTAGGGGTGTAAAGACCAAGCAGAAGGTTGAATAGGGTGGTCTTGCCCGCGCCTGAACGACCATTTATACCAATCTTTTCGCCCTTTCTAATCTCGAAGTTAATGTTTGACAGAGTATCGCTCTGACTATCCTCAAAGCGGAATGAGAGGTTGTTGATGGAGATGCTGCTCTGGAAGTCCAATCGCTCTGTAGAGTTATCTCCCACAGATGCCGGCGAGTCGATATCGGCATCACGAATAATCTCTATTGCGTAACGGTTGTAGCGCAATGAGGTCCACGCACTCATAATGGCACGAATAGATGGCAGAAGCCTTAACGCTGCCACGGCAAAGATACCGAAGAGAATCTTCATATCTCCGCTCTCAAGCCCTACGCTCAGGCTGACTAGCAGAGCCATACCCGCAGCCAAGGCTATCTCGGTAAATATCTGCGGCAGGGTGGAGATAGTCGCATTTTTTGCACCTACGCTGACCATAGTGTCGGTGTTTGTATCGAAGAGGTCAAGCATACGGGTAAAGGCGTTGTTAATCTCTATGTCTGCATAGCCACGATAGGTCTCGACCGTATCGCGGAATTTGCGTCGCTGAGCCTCGTTTTCGATTGAGCCATAGCGATTTACGCGCTGCTTGATAAGGGTGACGTAGAGGGTTACGGTCGGGATAAATATGGCTATGACAAGCAGTGCCGCTATCGGATTGTAGATGGCAATAGAGATAAAAATCAGCACAAAGAGCATCGCCTCGCTGAATATTACAGCCAATGGTCGCAGCACTCCTGCAACAAAGGTGTAGCAGACCACATTTACATTGCGCGCGAGAACGGCAGAGTTTGATGCCTTGATAAACGAGAGCCCGCGATTGAAGTAGTCGATATAGAGGTTACGTGACAGATAGCGATAGAGGGTGTAGATATAGTCGCGCTCAAAGCGATAGAGTAGCAGGTTTATCAGACACTTTATTGCGATAAATGCCACAACGCTTGCCGCAATGATGATGACAAAGTTTGTATCGGAGGTAAAGCCGAAGTGGTTGTATATCGCTGACAACCAAACATTTGAGTGTATGTTCTCGCTGTCGAGTATCAGATATAGCACAGGCAGTAACGCTGCAAGACCCATAAAGTTGAGCAGCGTTCTAAGCAGGATGGTAATGGCTACCATCACACCTTTTGCGCGAAATGCACGCGGAATTATAGTTAGCAGACTATTTTTCATATAACCTCCTCAATCTCTCCCTCGCGGACATACCACAGATAGCCCTTGACCTCACTATATCCCATCTTGCTCAGCAATGAGCAGTAGAGGGCAATCTGTTTGCGATAGGAGTTGTGTTTCTCTCCAAATTTATAATCGACCACAATGGCCTTCTTGCCATTTATCATCACTCTGTCCGGACGGCGAGTACCTATACCCGGGGCGATAATACCACCCTCGATATGCACCTGCTCCCACTCTGAACTGAACCACTCGGCGGCGGTAGGTGTGCTCACTACGCGCTCAAGTTGAACTGCAAGAGCCTCGGCATTAGGTTGTGATAGTATGCCGTCAATAACAAGAGAGTCAATAGCCTTATATATATCATCAACAGTTCTGGCATGCTCCATAATGCCGTGTAGAACAATACCCTCATCCTGCGGAGATATTGTACCGCACTCCAACGCTTCGCTATAACGACGAGATGAGAGGCGGAGTTTCATTTTATACTCCGAGGTCGGTGCGTCGGCAACAGATATTGTTCCCTCGTCTATCGTGCTCTGCTTTTCTGGACCCTCGTAGTTGCCGTAGCTGATAGTGATAGGCTCCGGAAGCTCCTCGCCCTCGATAACCTCTTGGTATTGCTCCTTCATATCGAAGAGCTGGAAGAGTAGCTGACCGACCGTCTCGGCTGTAGCATCAAAACTACCACTCTTATCGGGTGTCATTGTCGGGAAGAAGATGTGGAGCTGCTCACGAGGTCGAGTCAGAGCAACATAGAGCAGATTTATCGCGTCGATATAGCTGTAGATATACTCTTTGTAGTAACCCTCGGCAAATATCGAGTTGGAGGCTGAGGCTGTAGATTGTACAGGGAATATAGCCTCCTCGCCAAAGCCGCTATCCTCCGATGGATTTGCCCAGATAGTGGTAGGGCGGACAGGCTCAGGGATAAAGCGCCAGTTGCAGTAAGGGATGATTATAACCTTGTTCTCCAGACCTTTCGACTTGTGGATGGTCATAATCTCTATGGCATTCAAATCCTTGTCGATAGTCACCGACTTGTCGCCACTATTCTCATCCCACCACTTTGTAAAGAGTAGCAGGTCGGCAGCCTTAGTTGCACAGAACTTGATTATATTCTCATGCAGAGCATCAATATATGCACTCTGACCGTCAAAAAGCGCAGCAAACTCAATCAGTATCTTCTCAAAGGCAACCTCAGCAGAGTGGCTGCGGAGAGTGTCGAAGAAGGCGAGCTCTTCATCAGTTAATTTGTGGTATAGGTCGTGGTGACGGTGGTAATTGTAGAGGGCAAGGCTGACAACATCACGGCGATCGACGGCATACTTCATCACGGCAAGGATAAACTTGACAACGGGCGAGCTGCCGAGTTTCAACGCCTCCTGCGTCATCACGCCAAAGCGCATACTCTCATCCTCCATTCCGGCAGCAAGTAGCTGACTCGCAACATTTTGAGCCTGCTTGCGGTCACGTACCAGAATAGTTATATCGCACGGCTTAAAGCCCTTCTCGTGGACAAGTTCGCGAACACGACCGACAATATCCGGCTCCTGGCTATAGTGAGCCGTAGTTCGAACAAAGCCCTGATGTTCAAACTCCCTGAATGGGTTGTGCGCCTGCTTAAGGCTGCTGTCGTCGTATGCAGAGGCCAATGCGTCAAAGAGCTCATTGTAACACTGTTCACAGATGCGACCCGCCTCACGGGCGCTTCTGAGCGTAGAGTTGAGGTGGAGATTAACCCTGTCGGCAACGGCGCGCATAGTGTCGTAGTTGAATTTCACAACCTCTGGTAGTGAGCGGAAATTAATCTTCAGACTATCCTGCAGAATGGCTGTATCTCCGCGCTTAAGGTCACTCGGAGCGATAGAGTTGAGGATATTCCAGTTACTGCCTCTCCAGCGGTAGATAGATTGCTTGATGTCACCGACGAGCAGTACGGCAATATCTGCACTCTGCGAGATTGCATTCATCAGCAACGGACGGAAGTTCTCCCACTCTTTGAGAGAGGTGTCCTGGAACTCGTCAATCATAAACTTCTCAAAGCGGTTGCCCACCTTCTCGTAGATAAATGGTGCATCCTGCTCGGTGATAAACGAGGCTATGGTGTGCTTTGTCTCGGAGAGCAACATGGTGTTCTGCTCCTGACAAATCTCCTTGGCTGTATTGTACAAATCGCCCAATAGAGCAAAGCTGCGGTAGTTTTTGCTCAGCAGGTAACAGCTATTGGTCAGGTATTTAAGTTGCTGATAGCAGCTGACGCACTCAACGAGCATCGGCTGTAGTTGAGCAGCAAGGCTGAGCATATCGGCTGTCGGCTTGGGGCTCTTCTTGAACCACAGCTCAGGGTTGTCGGTGCAGTGGTCGATAACTCTCTGGGTCGCGGGCTTTGTCTGCTGGTCGAAGTTGATGATACTATCGAAGTAGCTCGTAAATGAGTAGGAGAATGTCGCGTGCGTGTATCCGTGGCGTGTAATGAGGGCAACGGCATCGCGTGCCACCTGCTTTATAGCCTCAATCTGCTGCTGGGCAAGCTCTAAATAGTGGGTGACATTCTGCTTGATTTGCTCCCTGTCTATCGAGTCGATAGCGCTCTTGGTATGCTCTTTGAATAGCTCATTTTTAAGTCGCAGAATACCCTTCTTGATGTTCCACTGCTTGCCGCTGCTGATATTCTCCTCGGCAAACTCCAGAAGCCACTGCTGTAGTTCGGGGTTTTTATCTATACGGCCGATAAGGGTCTCGACACTCTTCTCGATAATCTGTGTCGAGTCGAGCTCAATGGCATAGTTTATGTCTATACCAAGCTCTTTGACAAAGGCACGGACTATTCGTTGGAAGAATGTATCGTTGGTAAGTACCGCAAAGCGGGAGTAGTCGTGCAGAATGGCGCTACGTACCTTCATCGCTCGCTCCTGTAGTGCCTGCTTTGAGAGTCCGGTCATCTTTATTAAGTCCTTCTCGAACTCACACTTGCTCCCCGTTGCCAGATTGTTAATCTGTGTCAGGATACGGCTCTTCATCTCCTCTGTAGCCTTATTGGTGAAGGTTACGGCGAGGATTGTGCGGTAGATGTATGGGTTAAAACCGCGCAACGGCTCATCCTGCTGTGGACGCAGGGCGTTGTATATATACTCGCGGGCAAGGGAGTATGTCTTGCCAGAACCTGCACTTGCGGTGAGTATGTGAGCCTTGAAGTGTGTCATAAAGCCGATAATCTGTGTAAAGATACACATTTATTTTGATATTGTGTACAGAGTACACAATTTTTGGTCTATAATTTGCAAGTTAAAAATCGAACTCTTAAAACAAATGTGTTATGAAACAGACCGGACTTTGCATTGTATCCCTGCTGGGAGGTGCGCTGATGGGGGCGGCAGTGGCTATGCTCGTCACCCCGAAGACAGGTCGCCAGATGCGCGACTACTTACGCGATTTGATTGCCGATGAGATGGAGAGCTTGCGCTGCAAGTGCCACGAAGCGGAGCATAAAGCGGAGGAGGTTAAACCACAGATGTAGTAGGTATGAGAGTTGATCGTCCATTCTTTGTGCCGCTGGCGATAACGGTCGTTACGGCGATAATCGCAGCTCTGCTCTTTGTCTCGGCGTTGGTGTCGTGGCTTGCAGAGTTCTTCGGCTCATTTAAGGAGCCTTGTCTGCTGGTCGGAGCGTTTATGGCAGTGATAGCTTTTGTGGTCTATCAGGTCTCGCTCAAGAGCTACTTTAAGCAGATTAGCGAGGAGCTCGGCGTTATATACTCGGTATCGCGTGTTATTCGCGGGTGGTTGGATTGGGCGACTGCTCTTATAGGTGCTACAAATGAAAAGGAGGGGGTTGATTGACCCCCTCCTTTGCTTGTATGCTGTTTGGTTACTTTCTGTACTCCTCGATGCCCTTGCGAAGGAACTCGACAAATTCCTGTGCATCAAGGTTGTAGCCGCGTGGCTCAACGAGAATCTTCTCATTTTTGCCCTGCAATACATAGTAAGGCTGTGCATTGACACCAAAGCGAGTGAGTGCGTAGTGCGCATTTATCTTACCGAGTGACTTGAGGGTTTTGCCATTGTCGGCTGTAACCCACTCACTTTCAGGAAGCACCATCTTATCGTCTGTGTAGAGTGCGCAGATGACATACTCATTTTTCAGCAACTCCAATACTGTAGGGTCGCTCCAAACGCGAGCCTCCATCTCACGGCAATTTACGCAACCGTGACCTGTAAAGTCAATAAAAATCGGCTTATCAACCCTCTCTGCATAGGCCTCAGCCTCAGCAAGGTCGAAGAAACCCTGCAAACCGTGTGGCAGATCGAGTACGTCGCCATACTTTACACCGGAGTGGCTCTGCTGCTGCTCGATAACAACGCCCTTATTCCGTGACAGGTCGAAGTCGAGAGAGGTCTGTGGTGGCAGATAACCGGAGAGCTTGCTCAGTGGTGCACCCCACATACCGGGGATGAGATATACAACGAATGAGAATACTGCAATGGCAAGTGCCAAACGAGTGACGCTCAGGTGCTTAACCTCGCTGTCGTGTGCAAAGCGAATCTTGCCGAGCAGATAGAGACCGAGCAGTGAGAAGACAACAATCCAGATTGCCAAATATACCTCGCGGTCGAGGATGCCCCAGTGGTAAACCTGGTCAGCAACGCTGAGGAACTTGAATCCGAGAGCTACCTCGACAAAACCAAGAACAACCTTTACAGAGTTGAGCCAACCACCACTCTTTGGCAACTTCTTGAGCACTGAAGGGAAGAATGCGAAGAGGGTGAATGGAAGTGCAAAGGTGATTGAGAATGCGAGCATTGTAATAATAGGCTCCCAGAACTCACCGGCAGTAGATTTGATAAGCACCGAACCGATAATCGGACCTGTGCAAGAGAATGATACCAACACAAGTGTCAGCGCCATAAAGAAGATGCCTGCAATACCGCCCTTCTCTGACTGTGCATCGCTCTTATTTACCAACCAAGATGGCAGGGTAATCTCGAAAGCACCGAAGAATGATGCCGCAAAGACCATAAAGACGATGAAGAAGAGGATATTCGGAATCCAATGTGTTGCCAACCACTGGAAGATATCTGCAGTCACAGCACCACCACCGATAAGACGGGTGATGATGATAATTGCCGCGATAGGCAGGGTGTATAGAACAACGATAAACAGACCGTAGAGCGATGCGTTGATTCGACCCTTGGTAGGCGAGCCGCTACCCTTCATGAAGAATGAAACGGTCATCGGAATCATCGGGAATACACAAGGTGTTACCAGCGCAGCAAGACCCCAGATAATAGCCTCCAAAATCATTGCCCATATATTGCCTGAACTTGCTGCATTTTTAACCTCCTTAATCTCAGTTGCAGGCTCCTCAGTTGCAGGCTCCTCAGTTGCAGGCTCTTCTGTTGCGGGCTCCTCTGTTGCGACAGACTCTGCTGCAGAAGCACTGCCAATCTCAAACTTGAGCTCAGCCTCGGTTGGTGCTGTACAGCTGCCCTCGGTGCAAGCCTGATAGCTGACCACTGCATCGACTACACCACTCTTGCCGTTGAGGGTTACATCCTGCTCGAAAAGAGCCTTACCCTCATACTCGCCGTAGTCACCAAAGAATTCATCCTTAACCTTCTTTGCAGTTGAGAGTGCGCGAAGCTCGCCTGCAAGCTCAACACCATCAGACAGGGTGAACTCGATGGTTGTCGGGGTGATAGAGTGTGTGGCGTCGTAGATATGCCAGCCGTCGGCAATATCTGCCTTAATGACAAGGGTATAGCTACCGTTGCCATTCTCCTTAATCTCCTTGTTCCAAGTGACAGTCTGCTCCTGCGCCATTGCAGTAAATGACACTAATGCAAGGAGTGTAAATAGAAATTTTCGCATATGTTGTCTTTTTTATAATTTTTATACAATAATTAGCTTGCAAATGTAGTTATAATTTTCAAAAAGTGCAAGAGAGAAAAAAATATGTCACGAAAGTTAGTAGAGTAGAGTTGTGAATAAATGTTCTAAAAGTGATATTTTGTTGTAAAAGTTTTGAAATGTCCTAAATAATACAGATATTTGCGTAAAATTTATCGAATATGACAGAAAATAAGATTTTTCCTTACAAAATTGACGCTCTGAAGCAGGTCGAGGGTGTTGAGTATCTTGCTTGCAAAAATGCTGCATTGATACATATTCCGGCACTCGAACAACTTATACAGGGCGAGATGAGGTATCCGGCAAAATTTAATGGTTATATTGCCATCCTTTGCGCCCGTGGAGAGGTGACGCTCTCGATGCAGATGAATGAATATACGCTTGTCGAGAACACGCTGTTGATTGCTCCGGCATCGGTTGTGATGTTTAAGAGTTGTCGTGATTGTGAGCTCTATATAATGGCATTTAATAGCGAGTTTGCAGTGGAGATGAATATTGATATTAAGGTAGTTATGCCGATTATCTCATCTTTGCATACATCTGTGGTTATGCACCATTTTGATGCTACGCACACCGAACAAATGAAGGATCTTTTTGCGCGTATATGTAGGGAGTATGCAACTTCGCAGAGCACGGCCGTAGAGGTTGATTACTACCGCGAGATGTCTATGCGCCATATGTATGCCGCTATTATTTTCCGCCTCTGGGAGTTTGTTGCAGTAGTCAATAAGATTGAAACGACACCGGCGCAGAAGGATCGAAGTGGGGACTATTTCAAGCAACTTGTAAATCTGCTACACGAGAACTATCGCACTGAGCGTAGTGTCGAATTTTACGCAAATCAGATGAATCTTACTCCGAAACATTTATCCAGAGTGGTGCGAAACTACTCCGGTAAGTCGGTGCACCAATGGATAGATGACTTCGTGGTGTTGGAGATAAAAAATCTGCTTAAATATTCAGACTTGTCAATTCAACAGATATCTTATGAACTGAACTTCCCGAATCCATCGTTTATGGGTCAATATTTCAAGCGCATTACGGGCAAAACTCCGGGTGAGTATCGTCGCGAGTTGTAGTCTGACTTATGACCAATTTTGAGAGCCTTTCGGGGCTCTTTTTTGTTTTATGCTTGTCGAATATTATCAAAAAAATAGATGTTGAATAGAAATGCGTTATTTTTTGTAAAAATAATTGCCAAAAGGGTATGTATTTCAAAAATTATTTTTAACTTTGAATTCGGAAAAACAAATTTAACCTAAAACATAAATCGTAATGAAAAAAGTTTACTTGTTTCTTGGCTTGATGCTTAGCGCATTGGCTATTGGCTGTAACCATTCCGGTACGGACGAGCAGACCCCTGTCGTTCCTGGCGCTGGTAAGGATGTTGTTACAGTAAATGCAACATTGCCTAGTGGCCTTGTTTGGGCAGCTGGTGATAAGGTGGCAATTAATGGTTTGGAGTCTTCTGTTGTTGCAGAGGAGGGTGCTGGTGGCGCAACTTACGCCTTCACAGCTTCTAAGGTTGAGGCTCCGCTGGTTGTTGTTGCTCCTTTTGAGATTCTCTCAGGTCTGAATGAGGTGACTGTTCCTGCACTTCAGGACTATGTAGCAGATGCTTTTGATCGTGCTGCTTACGGTATGGCCGGTATCGCTACTGAGATTGTAGAGGAGGGCGAGCAGGAGAAGAAACTTACTGCTGATGTAGATCTTCTTCCTGTTATGGGTATTATCTCATTGCCACTCACACTCGATTCAGCAACTGCTGAGAACCCTGTAGCTGTTAAGTCTATCTCAGTTACTGCTCTCAGTGGTGCAGCTATCAATGGCGTATATAACGCTGAGGCTACAACTACAACTGATGAGGCTGGCGTTGTAACTTACGACGTGAAGATGACTGCTGTTTCAGGTCAGGTTTCTGCTACTACTACTCTCGATTGTGGTGAGGGTGTTGCTATCGATACTGTTGCTCCGGTATATTTCAATGTAGTAGTTCCTGCAGGCGTATATACAGGTGGTTTTGAGATTGTTGTAACAGATGCAGCTGACCACAACTTCATCCTCACACTTACTGATGATGTTGCTGTTGATCGTGGTGCTATTGTTGCACTCACTCCATCTCTGTTTACAGTAATCGAGAAGGCTCCTGCAACTCTTACCGTTAAGATCGCCGAGACAGGTGTTGTTTGGGCTGAGGGCGATGCAGTTGTTTGTAACAACTCACTCTCTACAAATACCGTTGATGCAACTGCAGCTGGTACACAGACTGCTCAGTTCAGCTTCGATGCTGTAGCTTATCCTTACTCTGTATTCTATCCTGCTGAGTACTATACTACAAGTGGTTCACTCCGTTTCTATGAGGAGCAGACTATCGTGAAGAACGAGGTTGATCGCAGCCTTATGGTTATGGCAGGTTACTCTTCAACAAACGAGGTAGTTCTCAATAACCTCTGCGGTGTTGTATCTATTCCTCTTACTAATATGTACGAGGGCGAGACTATTGTTCTCGATAAGATTGAGGTTAGAACCTCTGAGGGTGACCCTATCGCAGGAAAGTACCACGTAAACTATAGAACAAACGCTCTTACATCTGTTGCCGGTAAGTCTGCTATCGTTCTTAATCCTGTTGGTGAGGAGTTTACTATCGCTCCAGATGAGACTGCAACCGTAAACTTCGTAGTTCCTAAGGGCTCTATCCGTAACGGTCTTATCATCAACCTCTACACAAGCGTTGGTCTTCTTGAGAACCATCGAATCTTCCCTGTAGGTCTAACTGTTCGTGGTGGTGAGACTGCTACTGCAGATACTTACGAGTATAAGGAGGTTAAGATTGAGAAGATTATGACCGCTGAGGAGCTCATCGACTTCGCTAAGTGCGTAAATATGGGCCGTTATAAGAAGTATGTGAACGAGGAGGGTAAGGTTGTTCTCGGTGGCGATATCGATATGGCTGCTGTTGCTGCTGATGCTTGGCCAATGATTGCAGGTCCTGCAAATGAGGCTGGCCTTCCACTTGGTTTTGACGGCATCTTTGATGGTTGCGGTTATGCTATCAAGAACTGGGCTACTTCACAGCCTCTCTTCCACACCATAGCTGCAACAGGTAAGGTAATGAACGTAAATATCGACGCATCTTGTGCACTCAATATGCCACAGGAGGGTCTTGCAGGTCTGACAGGTGGTGCTGCTATCGCATTCCTCGTTGCACACAACCTCGGTGGTGAGATTAGCGGTTGTACAAACAACGCTGACGTGCTTTGCAACGCTCCAGAGAATCCATCTGTAACTCGCGCTGCTCTTATTGGTTACAGCCTTGCAGGTTCAAATATCCGTGACTGCGTAAACAATGGTAATGTAACTATTGATATGGGTACTCACGGTGCTGGTACAGGTTATATCGGTACAGTTTCTGGTCGTTTCACATCTTCTGCAGAGACTATCGGTTGCGGTATATTCAACTGTAAGAACTATGGTGCGCTTACAATCAATGTAGGTACATCGAACACATCTAACTTCTACATCGGTGCTGTTACAGGTTCTTCAAACTCTTATACAGTTACTGAGGGTTGCGAGAACTATGGTAACCTCACATTCAACACTAACAACTCTGGTGCTGCTGTCTGCCTTGGTGGTATTACCTCTTACTCAGCTGGTGAGATTAAGAACTGTATCAACGAGGGTAATGTAACTTTCAACTCAACAGCACAGATTAAGGGTACTATCGTTGCAGGTATCACTCCATATCAGAATGGTCCTATCAGCGGCTGTACTAACAAGGGTGAGATCTATATGACAGGAGGTACATTCGGTGGCCGTAACTCTGTAGGTAGTATCACTACAGATAAGGCTGCTTCTTCAGCTGCTCCAACTGCTGCAGGTATCGTGGGTTATGGTTACAACAGTTCAGGTTCTCCATTCTCTATGGATAACTGCCATAACTATGGTAAGGTAACTTACAATTGGTTTGAGGTTGACGGTGCTGGTACATCAGGTCGTACACAGGTTGCAGGTATTATTGGTGCTCCTTGGGGTGATGTGACTAACTGTAACAACTACGGTGATTTGACATTCATCGCTAAGTACAAGAGCGCTACTGCTAACCACCTCTCTTATATCGGCGGTATCGCAGGTTCTGACTACTACGCAAAGAGCCAGAGCGAGTCATCTATTATCAACTGCGTAAACGAGGGTAACATTACTATCGATTGTGATGCAGGTACCTCTAATAACGCTGCCGGTGGTATCATCGGTTGGCCGGGTAAGGAGGATGCAGCTTGTACAAACGTTACTCAGAACTGCGTAAATAAGGGTAATATCGTAGTATCTGGTGAGGGTAAGTTCCGTCTTGGTGGTATTCAGGGTGGTTCAGGAAGTATTATTGGTTGCCAGAACCTCGGCTCTATTACCGTAAATAGTTCACATGCAGATTCTTGCTATGGTGGTCTTTCAGGTTTCCATACTAAGAGTCACAGATTGATAGATTCAACTAATACCGGTAATGTGGTAGTAAATTGCGCACTTACTGGAACAGCATCTGGTATTGGTGGTCTTGTTGGAGGTAAAGGAAATGTCGCTGTACCGGCAGGTATGTTCGTTGGAAATAAGGTTAATTGCATCGTTAGTGCTGTAGCGGTTGGCCACGGCGTAGGTATGGTTGTTGGCCATTTCAACGGAAACTCAGAGATGCATTTCGGTACTGAAGAGAGCCCACTACAGGTTGGCGGTACATTGCAGATAGGCGATGTTGCTACCCCTGTTACTGCTGAGAATGTCAATACTTTGGAGATTCTCTCTAATGGTTGTGCTAATTACGATAGTGCAAAACACTTCTTCAACGTCGTACTTGCTCAGTAAAAGATAAAGACTCTATATCAAAGGGTGGCAATTTAGCCACCCTTTTTTTGTGTAGTATAAGAATGTGGTTGTCTCTCCCGCTGTAACGGATAGAGACTTACCTTCGCTGCGCTCGGTGAGTCTCTATCTCCTGTTACAGCCCAAAGATTAAAGAGTACGATACTTCGTATCTATTTTTGTTTTATAGTGTGCGTCTGCAAATAAATTTGCGCCGACACCATAAAAACAAAAAAGACACCGATAAATCGGTGTCCTCTTTAATCTTTGTAGCGGGAGAGAGACTTGAATGACGCGCAGTGGCTTTCGCTACTGCGCGTCATCAGCGACGAGGCAGCGTAGTCAAGCTATGCTTTGTGCGCGAAAAGCCGAGGAGCTAACTCTCCGCCTCTGTTACAAGGTTCTCTCCCCGCTACAAAAAAAAAGGAGTGATTTTGATTGTGTATGTATTCAGTTGGGATTTGTTCTGCGTAGCAAAGCCCCCTTTACAGAACCGACGCCAAACCGAGGGCAAAGGCTGCTTGCAGACTATGCAGAGGTGCGAAGGAGGAAGAGCAAAGGTCAAAGGTCAAAGGGGGTTTGGGGGATAGGTAACACACTCGTCTCTCCCCGCTACAAAAAAAGGAGTGATGAAAATCACTCCTTTTTTGTAGCGGGAGAGAGACTTGAACTCTCGACCTCATGATTATGAATCATGCGCTCTAACCAGCTGAGCTATCCCGCCATTGCGTTTTTGCGAGTGCAAAGATAGAGAATAAATTTTGTTTTGCAAAGTTTTTGCTACTTT
>JAFQFV010000026.1 GCA_017398555.1 Alistipes sp. | reverse complement strand
TTGCCTCGTCGCTTGCCTCCCACTTTGCGTAGAATAGGATTCTGAATGTACTTTTCATCTGACTGTTTTTATTAAAGTGTAGGCAACTGTCAGTTGAGAAGTTTGCAAGAAGTTGATTTTTCTGCCCAAAATTATCAAAGTGTCCCCTCATTTCGGAGTAAGTGTCCCTTAATTTCACGGTGGATATTCGGAGGGACACTTCGAGGTTCGTGCTATGTCGGGTAGGGGCTCCACGGTGTCGGAACGATACCGACCGACAACTAATGAAAAACCCTCTGAAACGATGTTTCAAAGGGTTTTACTTGATTTTGTCCTCAAAACTTTTGGACTTGGAGCGGAAAACGAGACTCGAACTCGCGACCCCAACCTTGGCAAGGTTGTGCTCTACCAACTGAGCTATTTCCGCATTGTAGATTCCGCTCCGGAAATGCAACCTGTTTTCCTGATTGCGAGTGCAAAGATAGAGCAAATATTTCTTCCGTGCAAACTTTTTGATGAAAAATTTTAATATTTTTTAAGAAAATTTGCAGTATTTATGGTTAAGTGGTTGATAATCCGACAGTTATCTTTTTACTCTTTTCTGCATTTGGTGGTTATTGATTGCTGTATTTGGATGATTCTTCAGGTAATCAAGCACCACATCGGTAACCAAAATATTGTGTTTTGTATGCTCCTCGCCGTGAATTGACGGGTACTTTTTGCCGATATAATCAGCCATTGCCACGCTATATTTTCGACCCTCTTTGAGTTTCGGGAAGCGCACATCGACAGCCTCACCGCGGCTATCTATCACAATATCGTAAGGGGTATTGCAGAAGAGATCCACGCGGTGTGACTCCTTCGGATTCTCGGTATCGTTATACTTGGCGATAATCATTGCTCGCAGCTGTGCCGGGGTCATAGTGATAGTGTGTATCTTTGACTCAAACGGCTCAAGGTTATATATTGTCGAGAGCTTAATATCGCCCGCAGGGTGCTCTGCAAGGCGTATTCCGCCATAGTGGTAGAAGGCAAGCTGTGTGCCCATAGCCTCAGCAAGAGAGCGGGTAAGCAGGTCTGCAAAGCCTACATGCGAGACGGCATTGGCGAACTGACCGACCTTCACCTTGAGCTTTGGATTATCCTCAATCTGCTCGATAAGCGCGAGGGTTGTGCTATCCTTGGCATACTCTGCAAGCGGAATATTGCGATAGTCGATAGAGGTAATCTTTCTGCCCTTCAGGCGAATGGTTGTAGCACCGATATTTTTGAGTTTTCGACCCGTTTGACCGATAACCACATTGTTTACCACGCTATCCATCACTACGTGCGTATGGCCGCCGATGATAATATCGCAACAATCTATCGCAGAAGCATATTGAACATCTCTATCATCGCCCATATGTGAGAGTAGCAGGCGAATATCGCCACTTTTGGCTGCCGACAGAGCCTCGGTAGCAGCATCAAACGGATGGCTGAATATAAGCCCCTCATAGACCTCATTGCTACCCTCGGGATGTCCGCCGTCGAAGTTGGTAACAACACCCGCAACGTGGAAACGAACGCCATTTTTACTCTTGAGAGTAACGGCTGCAAGAGGAGTGCTCATATCCTCTCTGCTGCTCTCCATATTGGCACAAACTATCGGGAAGTTGGCGTGCGATATCGCCCCCTGAAGCAGCGCTGCCCCCTTGTCAAACTCGTGATTACCGAGGGTTGCGGCATCGTAACCGATGTGGTTCATAAGGTCAATTATCGGCAATCTGCCCTCGGCCAAATCGACATAGACATTACCTGTCCACCTATCGCCCGCATCGACAAGCAGTGTTGCCACGCTGTCACGACAGAGATTTACGGCAGTGACAAGCGATGCGAAGTTCTCGATATTGGCGTGCATATCGTTTGTAGAGAGGATAACAACCTCTCGCTGCTGTAGTGTTGTGCGATAAAATAGTGTGCCGGCAAGTGCTACGACAACACAAAGGAGGGCGATAATTTTTTTCATTTTGTGACCAATTTATAGTGCAAAGGTATGAAAATTTTGAGAAGAGAGAAATAGTTGTTATCTTTGAATGAGTTAAGGTGGATTCTAAACGTCAAAATAGACCGAAAAGAGGCTATCAATAACTAATAATTTATAGTACATATCTTCGTAGCATTATGAACAACATTATCCGCGTCTATTGTGAAAATACGGCATCTCACATTGAGGTTGAGATGGGCACATCTCTCCGCTCATTGCTGAACAATTTGGATATTACAAACTCCTATCCGATGCTTGCGGCATACGTAAATAATCGACTCAAGGAGTTGAACTATCGTGTCTATACCCCTATCTCGATACGATTTATCGATATTACCCACTTTGAGGGTCACAGGGTCTATCAGCGCACGGTGACCTTCCTGTTGCAGCGAGCTATGAGAGAGCTGTTCCCTCAACATCCGTTCCATATTCGCCACTCGTTAGGCTCTGGAGTCTATTGTGAGGCTGTGGGCAAGCAGAGCTTCAGCTATGCCGAGTGTCAGCAGTTGGAGGAGGCTGTAAGGGGCATCGCGGCGGAGGATATATCTATTCAGCGCAAGAAGGAGCCATCGGCAGATATTATCGCCAAGTTCGAGCAGGCAGGTTATCCCGACAAGGCGACACTGTTGCGCTCACGTCCGCGTCTGTATAGCAACGTATATTATATGGGGCAGACTATCGGCTACTTCTTCGGCCCTTTAGCACCGTCGAGTGGCTATGTCGATCGTTTCAGCATCTGCCCATATAGCGAGGGTTTTGTTGTGACAATGCCCGACAGGTCAGACCCTACGAAGATTGGCCGCGTGCCGAATGCGGAGAAGATGGGAGGTCTGTTCCATCAGTTCCACGAGTGGATGGATGTTGTCGGCGTGCCAACTGTGGGCGAGTTGAACAGTCGCATTTTGCAGGGAGATACAAGCGAGCTGATAAAGATTGCCGAGGCTGTGCATGGCCGCCAATTCTCGAATATCGCCGATAAGATATTTGAGGCACACCGCGACCGAGATGTCAAGGTGGTGCTTATCTCAGGCCCTTCATCGAGCGGCAAGACCACATCGGCAAAGCGCATCGGTATTCAGCTGCGAGTGCTCGGTCTGCACCCTGTGCTTATCTCGCTCGATGACTACTTTGTCAATCGTGAGGATACCCCGAAGGATGAGAACGGAGATTACGACTACGAGGCATTGGAGGCACTCGACCTGGCTCGCCTCAATGACGATTTGAGCCGACTTATCGACGGCCAGAGCGTCGAGATTCCGCGCTACGACTTTATCACCGGCACCCGCCAATGGCACGAACATCCGCTGCAGCTCACAGAGCGCTCGGTGCTCATTATGGAGGGTATTCACGGACTCAATCCGCGACTCACGCCTGCAATACCTGATGACAAGAAGTTTAAGATATACCTCTCTTGCTTCACCTCTGTTGCTATGGATAATATCACCCGCATCCATACCACCGACAACCGCCTGTTGCGCCGCATAACCCGTGACTATCGCACACGTGGTAATAACGCCTACGACACTATTGCCCGTTGGCAGAGTGTGCGCCGCGGAGAGGATAAACACATCTTCCCATATCAGGAGAATGCAGATGTTATGGTCAATACCTCGCTCTTCTATGAGCTTGGCGTTATTCGCCCGATAGTAGAGCCTATCTTGCGAGAGATTCCAGATACCGTTCCGGAGTTTGGCGAGGCTGACCGACTGCTGCACTTCCTCGATAATTTCGTACCTATCAAGCCTGACGAGATACCTCTCGACTCTGTTCTGCGTGAGTTTGTCGGCGGCAGTACATTCACATATTAAGAGGCAGACCACTGCTGTATGAAGGCTCCGAAGATTACAATTCGCTCGGCAAGGGTTGAGGATGCAGCGACGATTGCCCGCGCAGTAGCTATGGCCATTGGCGACAAGGAGGCGTTGCATGCCTATTGCGGCGATGATTATATGGCTGTTCTTACTCAGATTGCCGCCACAAAAGGTACGCAATATAGTTGGCAGTATGCACTTGTGGCAGAGGTAGATGGCACGGCTGCAGGGGCTGTTGTGGGGTATGATGGAGATGATTTACAGCTGCTGCGCGAGGGTACTTTTGCCATTGTTCGGCAGCTGACGGGGCGAGTCCCCAATATTGCCAATGAGACTGAAGGGGGCGAATACTACCTCGACTCGGTGGGGGTATTGCCTGAATTTCGAGGTCTTAATGTGGGCAGAACGCTGGTTAGAGAGTTCTGCAATAAGGTCTTTGCTACGCAGCACAACTGCGTGGGACTTATTGTGGATAGTAACAACCCGCAGGCCGAAAAGTTATACACCTCGTTAGGTTTTGAGCGTGTCGGCACACGACTCTTCTTCGGCCATCGGATGTGGCATCTACAGTTGAGGAATAATAAATTATGACAAAAAGAGATACAGCTATGATAATCGGTTCGATTCTTGAAAATGACCTCTACAAGTTTTCGATGTCCTACTACTATCAGGTGCACTACCCTAATGCGTGGGGCTCATTTACCTTTCACGACCGCAACAATACGGAGTATAGCGAACAGTTTGTGGCAGCGTTAAGAGAGGAGCTGAACAATCTTGCCACGCTCTCTCTGCAACCTGCGGAGTTTGAGTGGGCGGTAAAGACTATCCACTACATCCCTCAATGTTTCTGGGAGTGGCTCTGCTACTTTCGCTTTGAGCCCGAAAAGGTCAATGTTTGGCTCGATGAGCAGCGCCATCTGCACATTGAGGTAGCCGACTCGATGTATAAGGTGACCTTCTATGAGATTCCGATACTTGCCATAGTCTCCGAGCTCTACCACCAACATATTGGCGATGGTTATCAGAGCCGCGAGCAGCTCGCTACTGCAATGCAACCTCAGATGGCAAAAAAGGTCGAGATTGCCTCGCAGCACAACCTCTACTTTGCCGACTTCGGTATGCGCCGTCGCTTCAGCACCCTCTCCGAGCAGGTTATGATTGAGTATATGAAGGAGCACTGCCCGACCTTCACCGGCACATCGACCGTCGCGCTCGCCATGAAGTACAACCTCCGCCCTATCGGCACAATGGCACACGAGTGCTTTATGTTCCAGGCGGCAGTTCACTCCCCGAAGGAGGCGAACTATGAGGTTATGGAGCGCTGGGTTGAGGTCTATGATGGTAATTTGGGCACGGTACTGACTGACACCTATACTGTCGATGCCTTTTTGAGAAACTTCTCGATGAAGCTGGCAAAGCTCTACGACGGTGTGCGTCACGACAGCGGCGACCCGAAACTCTTTGGAGATAGAATTATCAAGAAGTATGAGTCCTACGGCATTGACCCGATGAGTAAGACCATTGTCTTCTCCGATGGTCTTGATTTTCAGACAGCTGCAGAGATTAAGGAGTACTTTGCAGGTCGCATCAAGGTTACATTCGGTATCGGCACAAACCTCACTTGCGACATCCCCGGCATAGAGCCTATGAATATCGTTATGAAGCTCAAGCAGTGCCGTATCAATCCGCGCCAGCCGATATATGGTTGCGTGAAGTTGAGCGACGTTACAGGTAAGGCTATCGGCACAAAAGAGGATATTGCCAACTATAAATATCAACTCGGAATAGGCGAAAACTAACACTATGAGACCATATATAATTTGCCATATGATAGCCTCGGTAGATGGCCGCATCGACTGCGATATGACCGAGCAGATTGAGGGCGGAAATGAGTACTACGAGGCCCTTGAGGCGCTCGACTGCCCATCGATGTTGATGGGTCGCGTAACGATGCAGATGCACTACGCCCTGCCGGAGGGTTTTGTCGCTCCAGACCCCGCTCCAATCGGTCACGAGGCGTTCCATATCGCCCGCAAAGCGAGGGCCTACTGCATAGGCATTGACACCCACGGCTCGCTGCAATGGGGTGAGAGTGAGTTTGACGGTCAGGCGCTGCTCGTCATCACCGACGAGAGCTGCCCAAAGGCCTACCATAACCGCCTCACCGAGCAGGGTATTTCGTGGATTGCAACGGGAAGTGACGGCATAGACCTCTCTCGCGCCATGGAGATTCTACGTAGAGAGTTTGGCGTTGAGCGATTGGCAGTTACGGGTGGCGGACATATCAACGGAGCCTTCTTGGCGGCAGAGCTGCTCGATGAGGTGAGCTTTATGGTCGCTCCGGGCATTGATGGTCGCAAAGGTATGGCCTCTGTATTCGATGGTATTGCCAACCCAAATCGCCCCGCAACACAACTGCGCCTTCTGGGCGTTAAGCAGATGGGCGAGACTGTCTGGATGAGGTATAAGTTTAAGAGCTAAGCCTGCTATCTCTCAGTCTCGATCCACTCCGAGATTGTCTGTCCCGTGCGGGATTTGAAGAAACGGCATAGATTTCCGCTACCTGCATAGTCGAGCCGCTCGGCTATCTGCTTGACCGAGAGGGTTGTAGTGCGCAACATCTGCTTGATTGTCTCCACAGCATTTCGGTCGATAAACTCCTTTGCACCAAAGCCTGTGCCGTCTGCAACAACCGTAGAGAGGTATTTCGGCGTTATACAGAGCCTCTCAGCGAAGTATGCCACCTCGCGTTTGCGTGGAGTTGCCGAGACAAGGGTGACAAACTCATCAAGAATACGTCGGCGATTTTTCGGCTCATCAGCAGCTATGCTGCGCTTACTGACCACGCGATTGTATATCTCAAGAAACATCGCACGCAGCAGGCTGTGCATTATCTCCGACAAGCATACATTCTCGCTCTGGGTCTGTGTCTGACTGAGCAGAGTAAGGTAGCTCATGCGGTTCTGATACTGGCTATTCTCATCAAGATTATATACGGGATAATCGGCAATATGGCTGAAAAATGTCGATGGAATGTTGTGCAGCACCTTTTCCATCACCTCTGCCGAGAAGATCACCCACGAGCAGTTAAAGTTCTGCGATGGGTGGTCAAGGGTGTATATATCGCCCGGAAAGAGGATAATTATATCCCTGGAGCGCACACTATACTCCCTGTGAAAGTAGTTAAAACGTGCCGTTCCCGTATGGCAAATAAGGATAAAGCCCTCACGATCCTCCGATGTGGGCAGCTCCGAACTAATCCCGTCAGTAAATAGTCCTGTATAGATATTCGCTCTCATCTATTCCGATTTTGACAGCAAAAATAGCAATTTCTCGAAAAAATTGAAAACTCTGCCGAAAAATCGAACTTCGTAAAAGCGTAAATGAGCATTGTGAAGGCGAGCCTAACAACCAAGCCGCCTTGCCAGACAACCCTCTCCTTATTGATTCTTCTTAAGCCACTCCACTCGTCTAGCATCCGGCAGATGCTTAATCGAAAAGTTCTCAAAGGTGGCCTTAAAACCGTTACCATCAGGACAAGCGGCCATCACGCCAACCATAACAGGGGTGTTGTCCTCAAGCCAGCAGTTGCGCATCATTGTATATTGCTTGTCGTCAAACGAGTAGAATATCTCCACCGCATCTAAACGACGCACAGCCTTAATCCACACATACTCAACAGGTTTATCCAGCTCGATGACGCTCCAATCGCTTGTGTGATGGGTCACTACTGCGCTGAGGTTATACTTGCCATCAACATACTCGATACCCGTCTTGATGTAGTTCTCCTTGTCGATGCGCAACATCAGTCCCGCCTGGTCAAAGCGCACCTTGTAGTCGCCCGATATTTTCACCTTCACCTCGAACTCACCACCTCGCAACGTGTAGAGGAACGGTGCATCATCTACAGTAAATCCGTAGTGCGAAATACGCCAATAATCGCTCTGCGGTGTAACATCCATCACAAGTCGGTCGCCCTTTATCGACCAGCTCTCAGGCTCGTTAAACCACTGCATCTTCTCAAGTGTCTGTGCAGACAGACTCATCACGCCACAAAGGCACACGAAGGTTAAAATTGCTCTTTTCATAGTTTTATGTTCTAAAAATTATCTCTACTTTCTGCCCTCTTCCAACGCTTTTCGCCCCGCCTCGGTCATAATCCCACGACGCTCAAGGTCGGCACAACGCTCCCTGTTGAGCTCTGTCCAATGGCTACGCTTGCGACGAGGCGAGAGCCGCTGCACCAAACGACCATCATCCAAGCGCTTTACTGTCGAGTCAATCCACCCGAAACATAACGCCTCCTCAACAACCTCAAGGTATGGAATAACCCCCTTCGGTGGCTGCTTGGCGCGCGAAGTTACCACCCAACAGACCCGCTCTGTCGTGTGATTCTCCATAAGCCATCGCCTCAACTCGGCACGCTCAGCAAAGTGCAAAAAATTCTCAACCTCCATACCTCTATCCTACCATTGCCTGAGCCATAGTCACCATAGATGCACATGCAAAAAACATCAACCATATAAGTCGTAACATAGCCTGCTCTTTTTGGATACGTCTATTCTTCTACAAAGTTAGCTATTTTTACAAGAGAAGAGGTCTAATTTGTTCTATTCCGCTCAGAAATTGTGATTTTTGAGCGGAATATTTGTAGGAATAGGCTCTTTTTGTACTTTTGTGGAAACTTTTTGCCACAAAATGAACAGCCACAAAAACGCCATAGTATATCGCCTCGAAAAGTCCGGAATGGACGAGGTAGAGGCGGTAATGTTAGAGGATGATGTGGTCGTTTTTGTCGTCAGTGGCTCGATGAATATTCTCTACAATGGGGTGAAAACCGTTATCTCGCAGCAGAATATTTTGCTACTCAACAAGGGTCTGCATCGGATTGAATTTTGTGATTGTCAGACGGTGGTTTTTCGACTCCCAATATCCGATATTGAGCAGATAGTATGTTATTTATCAACCAATTACAGTGTTTCCCTTATCTCTGGTCATAATTGCGAATATTGTCGATTTCGCAACTTTTTCTCAGCCTCCTCTACTGCTGTTTTAGCCGAGTTCTTCTCATCCGTAAATCGTCTTTTATCAATTCCCGATTTTGGAGAGCAAGCGCAAAAGTTAAAGCTCGTAGAGTTAATATATCTCATCCTCTCCGGCAGCAATGAGTGTCTAAAAAGTCGTCTTATAAGAGTCATTGCATCGCACAACAACTGTTTCACGCAGACCATTTACAACAACATCTTCAAGGCAACACAGACCGCCGAGATGGCGCAGAGGTGCAACCTCTCCGTAACTAACTTCAGACGCAAATTTTCGAATCAATTCAACACCTCGCCCTGCAAGTGGAACATATCACAGCGACTTGAACGGGCACAGGCGCTGCTGCTCATATCCGACTACAACATATCCGAGATTGCTGCCATCTGCGCATACACAAACCTATCCCACTTCTCAAAGGCCTTCAAGAGTCATTTCTGCGCAACCCCTACTCAATTCCGAAAATTACACAGAAAAAAGTAGAGGAAAAATATACTTTCTTCCAAAAACAATTCCTATCTTTGTAAGAGGCAGAGTACTAACCTTAGAGAAAAAGCATGGAACTTCGACACTATTTAGCTGTAGATTTGGGTGCAACAAGCGGTCGTACGATGGTTGCAACTTTTGATGGGAATAATGTGACATTGAGGGAGCTGACCCGATTTGCCAATCCGATGATACCTATTGCTGGGTATATACATTGGAATATTGCTGAGTTATACAATCAAATTCTCGCAGCTCTCAAGTTAGCACACAAGGAGGGTATAGAGTTGGCGAGCATAGGCATTGATACTTGGGGTTGCGATGTGGTATATTTCGGCAAGAGTGGCAACATTATCTTTCTGCCATACTGCTATCGCGGTAGCCATACAGAGGGGGCAATGGAGGCATACTTTGAGCGTATGGCTGCTCAGGAGCTCTACAAGAGGAGCGGTATTCAGTTTATGCCATTCAACACCGTCTTCCAGCTCGATGCCGTAAATCGTCTGGGTCTTGTCGATTTGGCGCAGGTGGATAAGATTTTATTTATTCCAGATGCTCTGAATTATATGCTCACGGGTGTTGCGGCAACAGAATATACCGTAGCCACAACGGGTCAGATTGTGGATGCAGCGACAAAGCAGCTCGATGCAGATATTTTGGCGGTTGCCGGTGTAAAGAGGGAGCAATTTGGTCAATTTATCACCCCGGGAACGGTTATAGGCTCGCTGACCGACCAGCTGCAGCGTCATACGGGGGTTAAGGGTGCGAAGGTTGTTGCCGTAGCGGGTCACGACACAGCAGCGGCCGTGGCGGCGGTGCCTGTGGGTGCTGAGGCGGCATATTTGAGTTGTGGTACCTGGTCGCTGATGGGTATAAAGACGCCAAATCCGATAATCACCGAGCAGAGCTTTGCCGAGAACTTTACAAATGAGGGCGGTATAGATGGTACAATCCGTTTCTTGAAGAATATCTGCGGCTTGTGGCTCTTTGAGCGTTGCCGAGCGGAGTTTGTGGATGCACCAAAAGATGTGGCAGAGCTCGTTGCGCTTGCGGGTGACGTGAGTGATGACTTTACAACTGTAATCAACCCTGACGACCCGACATTTGCCAATCCAGTCTCGATGATTGAGGCGATAGATAACTATGCAGAGCGCACCAATCAGCGCAAACCGACAACTCCGGCGGAGTATTGCAACTGCATCTTCCGCTCACTTGCTTTGCGATATAAGGAGGTATTTAGTCTGCTTGAGCAGTTTGCCGGCAGACGATTGGAGTACCTCTATGTCATCGGTGGCGGTGCACAGAATGCGATGCTTATGCAGCTGACGGCGGATGCTATCGGTCGAGATGTGGTGGTGGGCGTTGCCGAGAGTACAACGATGGGTAATGTGCTGATGCAGATGCGTGCACTTGGAGATATTGAGGCGGCAGATATGCAGCGCATTATCGAGTCATCAACCAATACGAAAATTTATAAACCTAACAGATAGAACCATGAACGAAGCTAAAATTTTACAGGCGTATGCCCTTGCTGCTGAGCGTTATGCAGAGGTGGGCATAGATACCGAGGCGGTACTTGCGGCAATGCAGAACTTTTCACTCTCACTGCACTGCTGGCAGGCAGATGATGTCACCGGTTTTGAGGGTGCAACAGAGCTGACAGGCGGTATTCAATCAACAGGAAACTATCCGGGTAAGGCGCGTAATGTGGATGAACTGCGTGCCGATATCGAGATGGCAACATCGCTTATTCCGGGTAAACATCGTCTGAATCTCCACGAGATTTACGGTGAGTTTGGCGGTCAGAAGGTTGATCGTGACCAGGTGGGCGTGGAGCACTTCAAGGGTTGGATGGATTGGAGCGAGGCTACAGGCATGAAGCTCGATTTCAATACTACATCCTTCTCACATCCCCTCTCGGGCGATTTGACCCTCTCAAATCCAGATAAGGCTATCCGTGACTTCTGGATTGAGCATAGTAAGCGTTGCCGCGCAATTGCAGATGCTATGGGTGCGCGTCAGGGCGATCCATCTATTCTCAATATTTGGGTGCACGATGGTAGCAAGGATACAACGGTCAATAAATTTAAGTATCGTGAGCACCTTAAGCAGTCACTTGATGAGATTTTTGCCACTCAGTATGCCAATGTCAAGGATTGTTTGGAGAGCAAGGTCTTCGGTATCGGACTGGAGAGCTTTACTGTCGGCTCAAATGACTTCTATATCGGTTATGCGGCGCAGAATAATAAGATTGTAACTCTCGATACAGGTCACTTCCACCCAACCGAGTCGGTGGCAGATAAGGTGTCATCACTGCTGCTCTATGTTCCCGAGTTGATGCTCCACGTTACCCGCGCCGTGCGTTGGGATTCAGACCACGTTACAACACTCAACGATGAGACTATCGACCTTTGCCACGAGATTGTTCGTTGCGGAGCGTTGGATAAGGTTCACTTCGGCTTGGACTTCTTCGATGGCAGTATCAACCGTATCGGTGCCTATGTAATCGGCTCTCGCGCAGCACAGAAGGCTATGTTGCAGGCTCTGCTTGAGCCACTCGCTCTGCTGCGTAAGTATGAGGCTGAGGGTAAGTACTTCCAGCGATTGGCTCTGCTTGAGGAGGCAAAGGGTATGCCGTGGAGTGCCGTTTGGGATATGTTCTGCCTCAGAAACGGTGTGCCTGTGGGCGAGGAGTTTATCCCTGTTATAGAGCGCTACGAGCGTGAAGTTTTGGTTAATAGAGATTAGCGACAAAGCCTAATCTTTGCGGGTGAGATAAAGTTTCTGCAAAAAATTTGGTAATTCATATTTTTTAGCTACCTTTGCACCCGCAAACCAATCGGGAGTTTAGCTCAGCTGGTTCAGAGCATCTGCCTTACAAGCAGAGGGTCGGCGGTTCGAATCCGTCAACTCCCACGAGCGAAGCAAAATCGCAGACAAAGCCACTCAATCGAGTGGCTTTTGTTGTATCTGTGGCAATGGGAGCTTGCTCACAAATAGCTACAGATGCAACAAAAATGGTCGTACATAGTACGACTTTGTCTGCGATTTTATTTCCGAGGGGACAGACGGATCGCGGTACACTTTATCACGTCAGATGATAAAGTGTGCTGCAATCCTCGGACAGAGCCAACTATGGTCTTGTGAGCGAGCTCCCAGCCCATCACAAACAAAAAAGCAAGCAATTTTGCTTGCCTTCTGAAGTTTAGAAGTTGGCGGACTTCGAACTTTTTTGGGCGGTTACCTCCTCGGCTATTGCGCACCAAGCTATGCTTGACTGCACTGCCTCGTCGGTGATGACGCGCAGCAGCGAAAGCCACTGCGCGACATTCGAATCCGTGGGTTTCATGAGCGAAGCAAAATCGCAGACGAAGCCACTCAATTGAGTGGCTTTTGTTGTATATGCGCAACTGTGAGCTTGCTCACAAAGGCAGCGCATATACAACAAAAGTATTCGTACGCAGTACGACTTTGTCTGCGATTTTATTTCCGAGGGGACAGACGGATCGCGACGCAATTTATCACGTCAGATGATAATTTGCGTTGCAATCTTTGGTTATCAAGTTCTTGCGTGCAGGCTAACGAAGGCGGCACAATATAATTTGTGGCCAAATCCACATTTTATCGTAAAAAATGGTGAAAAATATGGCAAAATAGCCTCTTCGATAGGTTGCTACCTATAAAATAGGTAAACTTTTGCTACTTTCGTCATAAATCTATATATTTGCACACAGATAATCGAACAAATTTACAACATTAGAGATATGAAGAAATTTTACATTTTGACCCTCGTTGCAACCATTATGACCGTTGCAACTTCAACAGCTCAGGTTTCTGTAAATTCGGCTACTCCAAAGGCTGAGGCTACATTTAATGACCGCGTAAAGACTGAGCAGGTAGATATCGAGTATCAGTCGAGTGATGCTCAGAAGCGTGTAGAGCGTGCTGCTATCCGCAAGGAGAGAAATACTATCGAGGTAAATGCGGGTATTACAGGTTCGCTGACCAACTTCAACAGCAAGTGGCAGAGCGTGAATGGTTCCACAAACTCTGTTACAGGTATTGCCAACTTCCTCTTCACTCACAACTACAAGAAGGGTGTGTTTACCATTGACAACAAGGCAACAGGTAAGCTCGGTGTGACCAACAAGGCTAAGGAGTGGACAAAGAGCCAGGATGAGTGGTTCCTCTCAACTGCTCCTGCATACAAGATTACCGACGAGTGGAATGTGGGTGCTATTGCATCTCTTCGTTCGCAGTTTGCAAACGGTATCAACGGCAGCAATCAGCGCGTTAGCCGTTTCTTCTCTCCGGCATACCTTAATGTATCTGTCGGTGTTACTTACGTTTGCCCTAAGCCGAAGTTCCCAATCAAGATTAACATTGCGCCTATCTCTATGAGTGCAACCTATGTGACCAGCGAGACTGTTATGCGTCAGTTCTTTGACGATAAGTTTGCCGGTGCAATCAGCTTTGACAACCGTTTTGGTGCAGATGTAACTCAGGCACAGCTCAACACTCCGTATGTATATGGTTTGACTATTGAGGATAGAAACTCTCGTTATGAGGGTGGTTCTTCTATTCAGGTCGATTTCGACAAATCTTTCGGTAAGAACAACTTCCTCCGCTACCGTACCACTCTCTACTCATTCTACGGTTGGGTAAATGAGATTGCACAGCAGAACAAGGCGAAGAAGGGCGGCTATGAGATTGAGCACATTGCGCCAAATGTTCGTTGGGAGCACACTATCGACATCAAGGCTTCAAAGTACTTCTCTACACAGTTCTACTGCCAGCTCTACTACAACAAGGCTCAGTGCAAGTCTATCCAGACACAGATTGTGCTCGGCGTAGGTTTGAGCTACACTTTCAAGAATAAGTAATCTGAGGCATATATTTCAGGATGAAACTACTCCAGAAATACGCTCTGCCGGCCCTTGTCGTAATATCCATCTTCCTTATGGGGTGGATATTCGGCCATAGATACGGCAGACAGCTCACCGAGGGCCAGATAAATATCCTTGTCGGCTCGCGGATGAATGACAAACTCAGCAGAGCGGTCAGCTACATTGGCAACGACTATATCGAGCCACTGACAGCAGACTCTATCGCCGAGCTTGCCATTCCTGCGATACTTAAGGAGCTGGACCCCCACTCCTCATATATCCCTGCAAGGGAGTTCAAGCAGGTTGAGGAGCCGCTGCAGGGCGAGTTTGACGGTATCGGCATTGTCTTTAATATGGCAACCGACACGGTCATTGTCCTCAATGTCATCCCTTCGGGACCGAGCCAAAAGGCGGGCATTGCAGCCGGTGACCGAATAATAAAGGTCAATGACACCCTTATTGCAGGTCAGAAGATGGCGCAGACGGAGGTGATGAAGCGCCTGCGTGGTCGTCGTGGTTCGCAGGTTGAGTTGTCGTTGGAGCGTAAAGGTATCGCCGAGCCGATTGTTGTAACCGTTACCCGCGATGCTATTCCTCTGCATAGCGTTGAGGCGACGGTGATGCTTAGAGAAAAGATTGGTTTTATCCGCCTCTCACAGTTTGCCCGCACCTCACATCGTGAGATAAAGAGTGCTATTGACACCCTCCGCAAGCAGGGTATGACAGACCTTATCCTCGACCTTCGAGGTAACTCCGGCGGATTTTTGGATCAGGCGATACTTATTGCCAACGAGTTTCTGGAGCAGGGTAAGCTGATTGTCTATACAGAGGATCGCAATAAGAAGCAGATTCGCCAGCATAGTGACGGTCGCGGTAGCGCTACAGATCTCAATATCGCTGTGCTTATTGACGAGAGCAGTGCCTCGTCAAGTGAGATTCTTGCAGGAGCGTTGCAGGATAACGATCGCGGAACAATTATCGGTCGTCGCAGCTTTGGTAAGGGTCTTGTGCAGTCGCAAATTCCATTTGCGGATGGCTCTGCGATGCGTCTGACGGTTGCCAAGTACTTTACCCCGACAGGTCGTTCGATACAAAAACCGTACATAGCAGGCGATGAGGAGCAGTACAATATGGATATTGTAAACCGCTACAAGCACAATGAGTTCTTCTCGGCTGACAGTATCCACTTTGCCGATTCGCTGAAGTTTGTCACTCCGAAGGGTAAGACGGTCTATGGCGGTGGCGGTATTATGCCGGATATATTTATTCCGCTCGATACGACCAATATGACGAAGTACTACTTTGAGGTGTCGGGTCGCAATATCCTCTATCGCTACACTATCGAGTATGCCGATTCCCACCGCAAGCAGCTCTCGGAGGCGCGTTCGTTGGCAGATATTGAGCGTATGTTTAAGCAGGATAAGGGTATGTTCAACCGCTTTGTGGATTACGCTGCAAAGAGCGGCGTGAAGCCTAATTGGGGTCAGATATCCACCTCGCGTAAGATTATGGAGGCTCAGCTGAAGGCATATATCGCTCGAAACTCGGAGTTTGACAGCAGCGCCTTCTACTACTTTATCTCGCCTATTGATAATGCCCTGCTGACGGCAATAAAAACACTTGAGAGCAATGATTAAAAAGACAATCTACATACTTCTGCTTATCTGTGCGGTGGTGGCTGTGGTCTTTGCAGCTATCAACCGCCCAAATACCCATACTTTACTGCCGATAAAGGCGGAGAAGAGCGTTGAAATAACAGAGCCCGACTCATTGACTATTGAGCCGGACTCTGTTGAGCTATCTACCGTAGAGCCTCTACAGTAACTTCTTGACTAACGAGAACATCTTGTACGGCATATACCTAAAAGGTATATCTATCCAGGTCGGTGTTGTCACCACAGCGCGGCGGTGTGAGAAGACCTTGAAGGACTCTATGCCGTGGTAAGATGAGATACCTGAGTTGCCGACGCCACCAAATGGCAATCTCTCATTGGCAATGTGCATAATGGTATCATTTACGCAGGCACCGCCCGACGAGGTGTGCTTGAGAACATACTTCGCACTCTTATCATCTCCAAAATAGTAGAGGGCAAGCGGCTTTTCACGCTTTGTGACAAACTCTACAGCCTCCGCAATATCCCCAAAGGTAACGATAGGAAATATCGGGCCAAAAATCTCCTCCTGCATTATCGGCGAGTCGGGATTAACATTATCTACAATGGTTGGGGTGATAAATCGCTCGGCCTTATCATACTCTCCGCCAAAGACGATATCTGCACCCTCAAGATAGCCCACAAGGCGGTCAAAGGCCTTGTCATTCACAATACGTACAAAGTGGTTGCACTGCTTCGGATTCTCTCCCAGCAGCGAACGGAACTCTCGACCGAGCGCCTCTATAAGCTGGCTCTTAACAGACTTGTGTACAAGCAGATAGTCGGGCGCAATGCAAGTCTGACCGGCATTTAGGCTCTTTCCCCAAGCTATACGGCGGGCGACGGTTGCAATATTTGCACTGCTATCGACAATACATGGGCTCTTACCTCCCAACTCAAGCACTACAGGGGTCAAATTCTTTGATGCCGCAGCCATAACCTTGCGACCGAGTGACGGACTGCCGGTGAAGAAAATCAGGTCGTAACGCTGCTCAAGCAGAGCTGTATTGACATCGCGATTTCCCTGAACAACGGCGATATAGTTCTCGTTAAAGGTCTCGCGGATAAGCTCCTCGATTACTTTTGAGACACTCTCTACGTAAGGTGATGGCTTGAGAATGGCTGTGCAACCTGCCGAAATAGCACCAACAAGTGGGTTGAGCAGCAGCTGTACAGGGTAGTTCCACGGAGCGATGATAAGTGAGCAGCCGAGTGGCTCGCTGATGGTCTTGCTGCGTGAAGGGAACATCTTGAGAGGTGTTGAGCAGCGCTTTGGTGATGCCCAACCCTTCAGATGGCTGATATGGTTGTCAATCTCGCCCAAAACAATGCTAAGCTCTGTCAGATATGCCTCCTCGTAGGATTTGTGCAGATCCTTCCATAGTGCCTCTGCAAGTGGCTTCTCCCACTTTTTAAGTGCAGCTTTCAAAGCTCGTAAGGCAGATAGACGATACTCTATATCGAGGGTCTGTCCGCTACGAAAAAATGCTCGTTGAGCAGATACTATCCGTACAATTTGCTCGGTAGGGGTGTTTGTAATAGCCATTATTTTCTTCCTGTAAAGTTATCCATTGTGTGGTAAATACCAAAAACTTGACCAAAGAGCCAATCAAAGAGCCTTGTTGGCAGCAATCCCTGCATCAGTCGTATAAAGTGATGCGGAATAGGAATCCAACGCATAAGTACCTTAAAGCGAGTATTCTTCTCAATCGCTCTTATAATTTGCTTTGCGGCATATTCGGGTTTGAGCAGCGGGAGAACGCGTGACTGTACGCCATTAAACATACCTGTTGTAATGTAGTACGGAGCAATGGTTGTTATCTTGACATTGCTCTTCATCTCCTCCAACTCTATTCTGACCGAGTCCGACCAACCGATAGCTGCCCACTTGCTTGCAGCATAGACACTCATCTTTGGATTTGAAATCATACCTCCCGCAGAGGCGATGGTGCAGATATGTCCACTATTTCGGGCGACCATATCCGGAAGAACCTGTAGCGCAACGACCATTGGGGCAACGGCGTTGATAGCCATTGTGCGATGAATCTCATCTGTGGTACAGCAATCGAAGGTCTTGTTGCTTGTAATGATACCTGCGCAGTTAATCAAGATATCGATATCGCCCACCTCGGCCTTCACTCGGCTATATCTCTCTGCCACCGCTTTGTCATCCGATATATCTACACGATAACCTGCCACATTGCCCTTTGCCTTCAGCTCGGCAACCGTCGCATCGATATTTGCCTGATTGATATCTCAGATTACAAGCGCCGCAGCACCCCTCTCCAGCGCAATTGCGCCCATAATTCGCCCTATACCCGACGCTCCGCCGGTTATAAGCACTCTTTTGTCATTAAACTTTCCCATAACACACATTTTTCACACTCACAGTCGAATGCAAAGAGTTTTTTTAGTATTTTTACAGCAGCAAATGTATGTTTTTTTTATGAAAACTCAAAATCAGATACTTCGCAAGCAGTTTTTGGCACATGTCGGACAGACCTCTCCCGCTCCGCAACTTATCACTGTCGAGCGCGCAGAGGGTGTCTATTTCTACACCCCGGAGGGTAAGCGCTACTACGACCTTATTTCGGGCGTTTCGGTAAGTAATGTGGGCCACGCAAACCCCGCCGTTGTTGAGGCAGTATGCCGTCAGGCACGGGATTATATGCACATTATGGTCTATGGCGAGATGGTGGAGCGACCTCAAGTGGAGTACGCAACACTTATCGCCTCGCTGCTGCCGGAACCTCTGAGTAGTATCTACTTCCTCAATTCCGGTGCCGAAGCTGTCGAAGGTGCACTGAAACTTGCAAAACGCTATACCGGCAGAACGGAGATGATATCTATGCGCCGAGCATATCACGGCTCTACACACGGTGCGATGAGTATGATGGGCTTCCCGGAGGGGGAGGAGTGGAAAAATGCCTTCCGCCCACTGCTGCCCGATTGTAAGGCGATAGAGTACAACAATTTTGAGGATTTACTGCAGATTACCGAGCGTACAGCCTGCGTGCTGTGTGAGCCTGTGCAGGGCGAGGCGGGTGTAAGAGTGCCGGCTGAAGGTTATCTGCAGGTACTTCGAGCACGATGCACAGAGGTTGGTGCGCTGCTGATTTTCGATGAGATACAGGTGGGTATGGGTCGTAGTGGTGAGATGTTCGCCATGCAGAAGTATGGTGTCACTCCCGATATTGTAACCCTTGCCAAGGCCTTTGGTGGCGGTATGCCGTTGGGTGCTTTTGTCAGCTCAAACGAGATTATGAGCACCCTGCAACACAACCCCGTTTTGGGTCATATAACCACATTCGGCGGACACCCTGTCTGCTGTGCTGCGGGTCTTGCGGCAACAAGGTATCTGCTTGATAATAAGGTCGTTGAGCAGGTAGAAGCAAAGGGTGCTCTGTATGAAAAATTGCTCAAAGACCATCCGCAGGTGGTGGAGATTCGCCGCTCGGGATTGCTGTTAGCTGTTGAGCTTGGCAGTAGCGAGAAACTCTATAAGATTATGGATATGTTTATCGAGAGGGGTATTCTGAGCGATTGGTTCCTCTATTGCGATACAGCCTTCCGTATCTCTCCGCCGCTGACAATTTCTGAGGAGGAGATTTGTGGCAGCGTAGAGCTTATTGTTGAATGTCTAAATGCATTATAGGTATGGCTGACAACTATCTGGGTAAGAAGATGGAGGACTTTTTGGCGGGTAAGAGTGCCGCGCCAAAGCGCACGATGACCTTTGCCAAGCTCGTGGCGAAAAATCGCAGTTATCGCGGTTATGACAACACGTTTGTTGTTCGAGAGGATCAGTTGCGCCGTATTATGGAGGTTGTTCCAGCCTGTCCATCGGCAAGAAATCAGCAGGTGTTACGCCTGCGCCCCGTACTTGCTGCCGAGGCTGATAAGGTGCTGCCGCATATTCGCCTTGGTGGCGCGCTGAGGGATATGAAACTACCGCTGCCCGGCACAGAGCCGCGTGCATTTATCGTTATCTGCTCGACCGTAGCGGAGGATAAGTATGTCAATATGGATATCGGCATTGTTGCGCAAACAATGCTTCTACAGGCGACCGAGATAGGTCTGAATGGCATCTGTATCGGTGCTTTTGACCACGCCGCAGTGCAGCAGGCACTTGAGCTGCAGTACGAGCCGTTGCTGATACTTGCGATAGGTAAGGGAGCCGAGAAGATTCAGATGGTAGCTATTACCGAGGGCGAGTCACACAACTACTACCGTCAAGAGGGGGTGCACTTTGTGCCGAAGCTCCCGCTTGAGGAGATTGTGCTCAAGTAGCAATGCCTATCTATCAACAGCCACCTCGATTGTCGGGTGCTGCTCGTCTGCGTGCCACATATTCTCTACAACGAAGGTCGGCTTTTTGCCATTATTCAATGTAAAGTTGCGAGTTGAGAATGGCTTGAGGTGTGAAATCGAGTTCCCACGACGCAGGATAAATGGCACCGAGCAGTTGTTTGTAATGCTGTATGTGCGGGTACCTTTTTCACTATTTTGTGCAACAACACGACAGGTGACAGCCTGGTTGAGGAACTTGTCAAGCAGACTCTCTTCTCCCACCAGATTATTGGCGATATAGCCTATTGTACGCCCCTTTTTCAGGGCCTCCTTAATATCTTTCTCGGTACAACTCTTTGCCAAAACAAAGGTCATTGTGCGGAAAAACTCACTATTTGCACCCCAATCGTGAGAGGTTGGTCTGTGAGCATCGCTATTTGCCGCCATGAATAGTCCACGTTCTATGCAACGGCGGATAGTTTGTGGGTAGAGAGTGGTGCTGTTTACAACCTCTACGCCGTCAATCCAACCCTCCTCGTATGCGCGAGCCTGCTCCCCCTCGGCAATATCTGTCGTTTTGCGGGTATAGCCCGGGTGGTTGTGCATAATCAGTCCGCCCTGCTCCTTGACCCTGCGGAAGGACTCGAACAGGTCAGGATGGCAGATAGCGTTAATGTCGGAGATAAAGAGGGCGTTGAACTCGCCAATGTTCTTTGTGTTGCGCCAAATCTCCGTTCCGCGAACAACCATAATCGGCAAATTTTCTCGCTCTGTGTAGTACACCGCCTCGTCATAAGCCGCATTGAGGTTGGCAAGCACAGGGGCATTTTTATCCTTTTTGTTGGCAATACCTGCGTGCTCGTACTTAAATGGTACTGCGGTTTTGTTGTACGGCGCGAGCACCTTGAGCATAAATTTCTCGTAGGTACGAATCTCCAGATGGTCGGTTATCGCCACAATATCCAAACCGTCATACCACGCCTCACGCACTCGCTGACGCGGGGTAACATCACCATCAGAATATATCGTATGTGTGTGAAAATCAGCCTTGTAGAGCGTATAGCCGTCAATAGTCGGCAGGATAATCTCGCGACGCTCCGTCGGACGATTAAAGAAGCGGATAGCGTGCTCAAAGTTTTGGGTTGTGTAGAACTGCTGCGCCATAGCGCCCTGACACACCACAGCCAACAGAGAGATAAAAAATGCTCGTTTCATACTCATCGATTTTTAACAAAGTTACAAAATCCCTCTCGAAAATACAAAAAAATCCGCCGTAGAGCTACAGCGGATTTTTCGTATAGGTCAAAGTCTGTTAAAAGCCTTAAGCCTTCTTCTTAGACTTCTTTGCAGCAAGTGCCTTCTCTACCTCAATCTGGAAGTCTGAGAGGACATTCATATAGTTGATAAATGCCTCGTAAGATGAACCGTAAGGGTTGAAGTATGAGTGAACATCACCGTCTGAGAGCCACTTTGTTGCCATATAGTAGAAGTGGTCTGAGGTCTGCATGAAGTTCCAAACGTAGTTAAAGTCGTCATTCTTCAGTGCGCGAACCTTATCCTTCAGCTCATAAATCTTAGCGAAAGCCTCGTTCTGCAAATCGTTACCAAGCCAAGCGGTAATATCGCGCTCCTCGTCAGCCCAAGACATAACGTGTGGACAGTGGATAACTGCTACAGGCTGGTGCTCGGCAGCGGTCTCTGAAACGGTTGCAAACTTAAGGTCACCACGACCAAGAACAGCCTTTGGCAGTGCCTTTACGAAGTCGAAGATGCCGGTAGATGCCTTCTGGTGCTCACCGAAGGTCTCATAGTCCATAAAGAGGTTTACCACCTCGCCATCTGCCTCGCTCAGCCAAGCTGCATACTTGTCTGCTGTGAGCGGATACTCATCCCAACCCTGGTTAGAGAAGCGGAATGCGATATCGTCAGAGAGCTTATAGTTACGCATCAGAACGCGCAGGCTCTGATCTGCTGCACCTGCATATACGAAGTCTGGTGACTTCCAACCCAGGATGTGCTTTGCACCCTCTGCAAGGATAGTCTTATAGCCAAGCTCGCCCGCCATAGCGCCAATCTCGTCAGAGTAGATGAGCTCTGTGTTGCGGAAAGCCTTTGCCTTAACGCCAAACTCCCTCTTAAGCATTGCCTGATGAGCCTTCACCTGCTCTACGAAGTCCTCCTTGCTTGAGAGGGCTGCCAAAGAGTGTGAATAGGTCTCTGCAAGAAGCTCAACGCAGCCGGTCTTAACCAGCTCACGGAATGAGTCGAGAACCTCCGGAGCGTAGAGTTTGAACTGCTCTACAACGGTACCGGTGAGTGAGAATGATACACGGAAAGCGCCCTTATTCTCCTTAATGAGCTTGAGGAGCAGGGAGTTCATTGGAAGGTAGCACTCGCGTGCAATCTTCTGCATAATGGCACGATTTGTCAAATCGTCCAGATAGTTGTGATCCTTGCCGATGTTAAAGAAGCGATAGGTCTTAAGTCGCCAAGGCTGATGTACCTGAAAATACAAGCAAACTGTTTTCATATCTCTATATTTTTTTCAATTACTTACTACACTCTGCGATTGCGTCCTCATAGACCTTCTTAATCTTTGCAGAAGCGTGATTCCACTTAAGGGAGGTAACCTCCTCCAGACCCTTCTCGGCAAACATCTTCGAGAGGGCCGGATAGTTTACAAGGCCATAGATTGCGTCTGCCATAGCATCAACATCCCAATAATCGACCTTAACAGCGTAGTCGAGCACCTCGGCAACACCACTCTGCTTTGAGATAATTACCGGAACATTTGAACGCATAGCCTCCAGCGGTGCGATACCGAATGGCTCAGATACTGATGGCATAACAAAGACATCAGAGAGCTGGAACATCTTATCAACATCCGCTCCGCGGAGGAAGCCTGTGAAGTGGAAACGGTCAGCAATACCCAAACGAGCAACACGACGGATAACGTGGTTGAGCATATCGCCCGAACCTGCCATTACAAATCGTACGTTAGGGCAGCGCTTGAGAACCTTTGCAGCAGCCTCAACGAAGTAGTCAGGGCCCTTCTGGAAGGTGATACGACCCAAGAATGTTACAATCTTGTCATCTACACCGCGCTCTGGCCATGGCTCACCCTTATCTGTAAAGCGAACAGCGTTGTGAACAGCCACAACCTTCTCGGCAGGAACGCCGTAGCGGTTGATAACGATATTTCTTGTGAGGTTTGACACAGCAATTACGCGGTCTGCGGCGTGCATACCTGCGCGCTCGATAGCGTAGGTCTGGGTGTTGATATTCTCACCCGAACGGTCAAACTCTGTAGCGTGCATATGAACTACCAGCGGCTTGCCTGATACGCGCTTTGCGGCGATACCGGCGAAGTAGGTCAGCCAGTCGTGTGCGTGAATAACATCAAACTGACCCTCAAGGTTCTTGGCAACCTGTGCAGCAACGATAGCGTAGCGAGCAATCTCCTCCAGCAGGTTAGCACCATACTTACCTGAGAAGGTGTAACGCTGACTCCATACATCCTTAGTCTCCCAACGCTTCTCACCGGTCTTTACGAACTCATCGTGATAGGTCTCGTAGTCCTCCGGAGAGAGGTAAGGCACCAAGTTTGAGTCGATATGGATAAACGACATCTTGCTGATAATATCCTCCGAGTCGGAGTCAACATTACCGAAGACTGTCTCCACATCGCTGGCATTGACGATATCGACAAAACGCTCATCCTCGTCACCACTGGCGTGCGGCATAACGAAAGTTACATCTACGCCGTTACGCGCCAGTCCGCGCGTCATTCCGTAGCAAGCAGTTCCCAAACCTCCGGCAATATGGGGAGGAAACTCCCATCCAAACATTAAAACTCTCATTGTACCTATTTTTTACTTGTTTTTACATCCTTTTTTGCAGTGCGCTTTGCTGCGCGAGCTGCCTTAGCCTCCTGCTTCTCGATAAGCTGCTGAATGTAGAGCAGTGCGCCTACACTCCAAGCCTGTGAAACTGCGCCACGAGGTGCAAATGGAGGGTTTGCGTCATAGTACTCTGCAACAGAGCCGATGCAGTAGGTCTGAATATTGTCGTCATAAGACTCGTACATCTCCTTAGCCTTTGCAAGGAACTTCTGACCCTGAAGAGCAAATGCGCACTCGAAGTAGAACATCAGTGGCCATACCCATACAGCGCCATTCTTACTTGCAGCCTCCTGCTCATGCGGATTCTGCTTGTAAGTAGCCTCGAAACGTGGATCCTCAGGAGAGAGCGAACGCAGACCGTGCGGTGTGAGCAGGTGCTGACGTGCAACGAGCAGAATATTTACAATCTGATCCTCCGAAACCATTGTGTATGGCAGACCACACGCAATAATCTGGTTGCAACGGATTGTCTTATCGGCACCGCGCAAATCTACATAGTCAGCCAGATAGCCCTCATCTGCAAGGTAGAAGCACTCGATAAATGACTGCTTAATCTGCTTTGGCAGAGCCTTCCACTCAGCTACAAAATCCTTATCGCCGCACTTCTTTGCAAGCTCAAGGGTGTAGCAAACTGCGTTGTACCACAGAGCGTTAATCTCGACAGTGTAGCCTGCACGAGGGGTCTGCGGTGTGCCGTTCATAACAGAGTTCATCCAAGTCAGAGCATAACCCTCACGAGCTGCCCAAACAAGGCCGTTGCTATGCAGAGCGACACAACCACCGAAGAAACCCTTGCGATAAGCGGCAAGAATACTCTTCATAGCGGCTCCGTACCTCTCCCAAATGCTCTTTGCGCCAATATGGCTCTCAAGCTGCTGGAGAGTCCAGAAGAACCACAGCGGAGCATCTGCAGCAACCTCAGCCGAAGCAGAGCCGGCAAAGTCACCGTTGCGCATATCGCCAACCATTGTGTCGAGAACAGCCATGCAGTCCTCCTTATAGCCCTGCTCAAGGGTAAGACCAGGCAGTGAAATAAAGGTTGAACGACCATCTACACCATACCAAGGGTAGCCGGCAACAACCTCTGTTCTATCACCCGGACGACGGATGATAAACTGACGAGCAGAGTGGTGCAGACAGCTACGGAAGTCAATCTTATGTGTACGACGAGCGATAGAGGTGTTGAAGTAGTTTACAATATCCTCTGCAGACTCCATCTCATCAACAGATGCTGAGAAGATGATGCTCTCGCCCTTCTCGATATCCATCTCGAAGTAGCCGGTTGTAAGCAGATCCTCATAACCCTCATAGCCACGCTCAAGCTCCTTCTGATACTCAAAGTCGTAGTACCAATCCGGTGCAGCGATAAACTTAGCGCTATCCTTGCTCATCTGCATATAGAGCCAAGGGAAACCATCATAAAGGCGGTTCTTGACGCCATTCTTTACAGGATAAGAGCGGACATTTGCCTCCATGTTAGCCTTCGACAGAGAGTGCTTGTTACGGAAGGCGAGGAATGGACGCAGACGCAGAGTAGTCTTTGAGTGAGCATCCACGAGAGTGTAGCGAATCAACAGGTGAGTACGCTTGTGAATCCAAAGAAGCTCCTTCTTCAAAATCACACCACCCACGCGGTAGGTGATTGTTGGACAAGGAGTGTACTCAAAGTCTGTGATGTACTTGTGACCTCTTGGCTCATAGACACCGTGGAAGCGGTGGAGAGCTAAGTTGAATGACTGGTCGTGCTGCACGATAGTCTCATCAAGCGACGAAAGAAGTACATAAGTCTGGTCGGTTGAGTCGATAGGGGCAACAATCAGTCCGTGGTACTTGCGAGTGTTGCAACCAACGATAGTGGTGCTCATATAGCCTCCACGACGGTCTGTAGCAAGCATTTCGCGCTGTAGCGAGTACTCCAAGTTACCAAGTTCCCGTTTGTCAAATTTTAATCCCGGCATAATATTATTTTGTAAGATTTTACAAGATGTAGTGTAAAGGTAGCAAATTTTTATTAAAAAATTGCCTTTTTTCGGAATTTTTTATCAAAGAAAGCGGTTTGAATGACAAATAGCATTCAAACCACCTCTTTTTATTATAGTTCAGCCCGATTGGAATACCCTTTCGGACTGCCTATGAGTAATCTCAAGGGGATTGTTTGGCACTCATTGTTGCAACAAGTGCCAACAAACTCCTTAAGCCCACTTAACAAGGGCGAAGTCCATACGGTGAGCGAGCTTCTCGTTCTTAGGGAAGATACGGATTGCCATATCGAAGATACCTGTCTTCTTTGGATTGTACTCCAGAGTATAGGTAACCTTCTTTCCCTCAACCTTTGTCTGGGTGAAGCCGAGTGAGTAGTCCACATTTGCGCTCTGGGTTCCAACCATTGGCTTAGCAACTACCAGCTCTACGCCGATATCCTCAGGCTTAAGGTTTGCAATATCGAGAGTAGCCTCGAACTTATAAGACTCGCCAACAAAGAGTGCCTCCTTATCTACGCGAACACGCTCTACGTTAAGAACCTGAACGTTATCCCAAGCGGCAGATACCTTACGCTTCCAAGCAGCGAGCTCACGAGCCTGGATATAGTTATCTGCAACCATTGACTGGTGACGCTCTGCAAGCTGGTTGTAGAAGCGCTCCTCGTAGTCGGTGAGCATACGGTTTGTTGTGAAGTTAGATGCGATGTCGGCAACACAGCTCTTAACAGCCTTGCACCACTTTGCAGGGATACCCTTCTCATCGCGCTCATAATACATAGGTGCAATCTGCTCCTCGATAGTTGTGTAGATCATCTCGGCATCGAGGTCATCCTGGTGGCGCTGGTCTGTAAAGGTTCGCTCCATAGGAAGCATCCAGCCGGCACCCTCCTTGTAGCCCTCAACCCACCATCCGTCGAGTACTGAGAACTGCATAACGCCGTTCATTACACACTTCTCACCTGAAGTACCTGAAGCCTCAAGTGGACGGGTTGGTGTATTGAGCCATACATCAACACCCTGAACCATACGACGAGCAAGCTCCATATCGTAGTTCTGGAGGAAGATAATCTTACCTACGAACTCAGGCATCAGTGATACCTCTACGATACGCTTAATCAGATCCTGACCCGGCTTGTCGTTCGGGTGAGCCTTACCTGCGAAGATGAACTGTACAGGGCGCTCAGGGTTATTTACAATCTTTGACAGACGCTCAAGGTTTGTGAAGAGCAGGTATGCACGCTTATATGTTGCAAAACGACGTGCAAAACCGATAGTGAGCACCTCAGGCTTAATACCCTCTGATACCTGAACCAGCTGGCGTGGAGAGTCGAAACGAACCTGTGATGGGTCGGTGTAGCGACGCTTGATGGTCTTGATAAGGCGCTTCTTGAGGAACATACGCTCGTTCCACAGCTCCTCATCAGAGATGTTGTTCATCTTCTGCCATGCAGGGATGTTGTACTGGTGACCCTCAAAGCCCTCTGGGAAGTACTTCGCATAGAGGCGACGCATATTTGATGCTGTCCAAGTAGGATAGTGTACACCGTTGGTTACATAGCCGATATGCAGCTCATTCTTGAAGTAACCAGGCCACATATTGCCGAGGATATCCTTCGATACCTCGCCGTGGAGCCAAGATACACCATTCACCTCCTGTGAGAGGTTACATGCGAGTACAGACATTGAGAACTTCTCGTTCACGTCGTTCGGATTAACCTTACCAAGGTTGATGAACTGATCCCAAGTGATGCCGAGTACATCAGGATAGTGTGACATATACTGACGAATCATCGACTCAGGGAATGCATCGTGACCTGCAGGTACCGGAGTGTGGGTTGTAAAGAGCGAAGAGCTGCGAACAACCTCTAAAGCCTCAGAGAATGAGAGCTTCTGACGACCGATGAAGTTACGGATACGCTCCAGACCGATAAATGCTGCGTGACCCTCGTTGCAGTGATATACATCCTGCTTGATGCCCATCTTATTGAGGGCGCGGATACCACCGACACCGAGCAGCAGCTCCTGCTTCAGACGGTTCTCCCAATCACCACCGTAGAGGTAGTGTGTTACCTGACGATCCTCCTCGAGGTTTGCCTCATAGTCTGTATCGAGCAGGTAGAGAGCGGTACGACCCACCATGCAACGCCATACGCGAGCGTAGAGTGTACGACCAGGGAATGCCACCTGAACAGTTACCCAGCTGCCATCCTCGTCACGAACAGGCGAGATAGGGAGCTTGAAGAAGTTCTGTGGCTCATATACAGCCTCCTGAGCACCCTGTGCTGACAGGCGCTGTGTGAAGTAGCCGTAGCGGTAGAGAAGACCCACTGCAACCATAGGGACATTCTTGTCTGATGCCTCCTTGAGGTAGTCACCGGCAAGGATACCAAGACCACCTGAGTAGATCTTAAGGGTGTGGTGCAGACCATACTCCATAGAGAAGTATGCAATCTTCGGAGTCTGCTCCTTTGGAGCCTCATTCATATACTCCTGGAACTGTGCATATACCTCACCGAGCTTTGTAAGGAACTCCTTATCCTGCTCAAGCTCTGCAAGACGCTCAAGTGGCAGCTTGTCGAGCAGCGCGATAGGGTTACGATTTACCTCTACCCACAAATCCTTGTCGATATACTCGAACAGGTCACGTGCGCCGAGAGTCCAGCTCCACCAGAGGTTACGTGAGAGCTCCTCAAGCGGACGAAGTACCTCAGGCAGTGACTTCTCAACCATTACTCGCTGCCAAGATGGACGCTCTGCAAAGAGCTGCTGGCGAACGAAGTTGATCTGCTCTGTACGAGCACCGCCATCACCGAGAACGGCACGGTTTGTACGTGCAACGCAGCTCTCGATAGCCACCTGATAAGCCTTCTGGTAGTGCTTGAAGAGGTTCTTCCACAGCGCGAGCTTAGATACCTCGTAGGCTGATGTGCGAAGCTCTGCAACCTCATCCTCAAGGCGTGATGCGAACTGCTGGATTGTCAGTGCAATCTCTGCTGCAGCCTGTGAGCTGTTTGTATCGTTGCGCTCGATAACGGTGATGCCGTCGTGGTTCTCAAGACCTGCAGCCCATACACCGAAACCGGCGAGATTTGTTGTGATAGTTGGAACTGAGAAGGCGATAGACTCCAGCGGAGTGTAACCCCAAGGCTCGTAGTATGATGCAAATACGGTAAGATCCATACCTACGAGAAGCTCGTAGTAGTTCTTATTGAAGATACCGTCATTCTGGTTGAGGTATGTAGGAACGAAGATAACCTTAACCTTTGAAGTAGCTGCATCCAGACCATTCTCTGCAATAGCCTTAGCAACCTGATCCCAAGCCAAGTTGTCAAGGTAGTGGGTTGAGTGGCGATACTGTGTAGCGTCGATGGCCTTTGAGCTATCCTTGAGGTGAGCCTGAAGGTCTGTGCGTGCGCCGTGGTTTGCAGCAGGAACGGTAATGTAGGCGAGAACCTCTCGCTCGATATTTGACTGTGAGAGGCGCTTGAGTGACTCAAAGAATACATCCAGACCCTTGTTGTGGAACTCATAACGACCAGATGTACCGATAATCAGCGGCTCTGACTCGAACTTGCAACCAAGGCAAGCCTCAGCAACAGCAATCATTGACTTACGAGCCTCAGCACGCTTTGTGGTGTACTCGTCGCCTGTCCAAACAAAGTCGTTCTCAAAACCGTTTGGTGTGATAACATCAACCTCCTTCTCAAGCAGATACTTACACTCGCGAGCAGTGATGTCGCTAACGGTAAGGAATGCGTCGTGGTACTGTGCGCCCATCTTCTCGATAGAGTGCTTTGCAGTTACGTTGAACTGACGAGCAAGGTCATCGGCATTGAACTTTGAGAGGTTGCCGTAGAGTGGCAGGTTGTTACCTGCGATGCAACGACCCATAACTGTTGCGTGGGTAGTCATCACAGTTGCAACGTATGGAGAGTTCTGACGCAGGTAAAGACCACCAGAGCAGCTCATCCACTCGTGGAAGTGAGCCACAACCTTATCTGTTGCTGCTGCGATATTCTCTACATATGAAGCGATCACCTGACCTGCGATATGACCGAAGAGTACAGGCTCAACATAGTCCCACTGTCCTGAGAGTGAGTCCACGTGGTAGTTGTCCCAAAGTGCCTTGAGAATCTCGTCCTTCTGTGAGAAGTGAGTTGTAAAGTCGATAAGAATAGCAATAGGAGAGCCCACAATCTTCCAACGGCCGATACGAACGCGGATACCTGCGTTGTAGAGCTGCTGGCGCCATGCACGGAAGAGGGTTGTATCCTCCTCGAACTCGTGGTTGCCGTTATCCTGAGAGAAATCAGGACCGATGGTGATATACTTATCACCCAATAATTTTGTTGCAGTAAGTGCTTTGGTGGCTACCACAGTATGGATGCCGCCAACCTTGTTGCACACCTCCCAGCTGACCTCAAAAAGTGTGTCAGGGGAAAACTTCTTTTCACTCATAATTATCTGATATTTTGACTTTTCTCCAAAATTTTCCGGCGCAAAGATAGTACTTTACATTTAATTTTGAAAGTTTTATTAAAATTTTTTAATAATTTTTACCTATTTATATATATTGCTCAACAAAACAGCTCTCCGATAATGGTGTCGGAGACTAAAAAATGGGTTGCAGGAATGGCAAAATTATCGCCATTTTTTACCAGCCAACCCCTCTCGACAAAGGGTTTGCAGCTCTGTGCGATACGCTCGGCGGCTTTTGTGCCCCATTTGTCGGCAACTGTCTGCAAATCAAAGCCTTCAATGCGGCGCAGAGATACCATCAGATACTCATTCAGCTTCTCATCAGCACTCAGAGTCTCGGAGCCGTAAATAACACCCTGAATGTACTCTTCAACGCGCTGCTCGCACCATCTGCGCTCCTCACCGTTAAAGGAGTGTGCGCCCGTACCGATGCCGAGATATTGGCTGCCTGTCCAATAGGAGGAGTTATGGCGTGAGCGATACCCACTTTTTGCGAAGTTGCTCACCTCATAGTGCTCATATCCTGCCGCTGTAAGTGCTTGATGCACAGCCATAAACTCATCTTCGCTGCACTGCTCCGACACCTGCTTAATCTCCCCCTTTGCAAGGGCACGACCAAAGCGGGTTGTCGGCTCTATGGTGAGGTGGTATGCAGATATATGCTCCACATCAAGGTCCAAAATGCCCTGCAATGTTCGCTCCAAACTATGCCCACCAAAGCCATCCACACCGAAGATTACATCGACCGAAATGTTGTCAAAACCGCCCTCTCGCAGCCTTCTGACGGCCTCCACAGCCTGCTCTGCGCTATGTCGGCGACCCATAAACTTCAGGCACTGATTGTCGAGCGACTGAATACCCATAGAGATACGGTTCACAGAGCTCTTGGCAAGCTCTGCAACATACTGCTCTGTAATATCGTCGGGATTTACCTCAACGGTAATCTCCTCTACCGTAGAGCAGTCGAATAGTGCTCGGCAGTGGTCGATAAATCTCTCTATTTCCGACGGATGTAACAGTGACGGGGTGCCACCACCAAAGTAGATGGTCTTAATCTCTCTCTCTGTCAAAAAACTATGCTGCTCCTCCAACTCTTTATGCATCATCTCGACAACTTGCGGGATGTGCTGAATCTTCACACTACGCAAAAAGTCGCAATAACCGCACAACCGTTTGCAGAAGGGGATGTGAAAATATATAGCAGCCATTTGATACACTTTTCTACAAAAGTAACAATTTTTGACATCTCTGCAAAGGTGGCAAACTCTTTTTGTTGTGAATAGTAAATTTTATGGTGTGATTGGTCAGAAATTGACTACAAAATCCTCGCCCAAATAATTCTCAAAGAGGCCGAAAATATATAATTTCACCTATTATATACAAATTTCTTTGTTATTTTTTTCACAATTCAAAAATTAGCAATATCTTTGCATCGGGAAAAAAGGGGCTTATGTGAAAGGGTGCCTTTTTTCCGGGGTTAAACAGAAAATTAAGAGGTTAAATCATTAAATATCAAAAACTATGGCTTTTAAGAAAGAAGATTTATTGAAGTATGGTATCTCTGGCGTGACAGAGGTAGTTTACAATCCATCTTACGAGGTTCTCTTCGAGGAGGAGACTAAGGAGGGTTTGACAGGCTTTGACAAGGGTCAGAACACTGAGCTTGGCGCAGTAAACGTAATGACCGGTGTTTATACAGGTCGTTCTCCTAAGGACAAGTTCATCGTAATGGATGAGAACTCTAAGGATACTGTATGGTGGACTTCTGAGGAGTACAAGAACGACAACAAGCCTTGCTCTGAGGAGTCTTGGGCAGCTCTTAAGGCTATCGCTCAGAAGGAGCTCTCTGGCAAGCGTCTGTTCGTTGTAGATGGTTTCTGCGGCGCTAACGAGGATACTCGTATGGCTGTTCGTTTCATCATGGAGGTTGCTTGGCAGGCTCACTTTGTTAAGAACATGTTCATCCGCCCAACTGAGGCTGAGCTTGAGAACTTCGAGCCTGATTTCGTAGTTTACAACGCTTCTAAGGCTAAGGTTGAGAACTACAAGGAGCTGGGTCTTAACTCTGAGACAGCTGTAGTATTCAACATCTCATCTCGTGAGCAGGTTATCATCAACACTTGGTATGGTGGTGAGATGAAGAAGGGTATGTTCTCTATGATGAACTACTACCTTCCACTTAAGGGCATCGCTTCTATGCACTGCTCTGCAAACACTAACGAGAAGGGTGAGACTGCTATCTTCTTCGGTCTCTCTGGTACAGGTAAGACAACCCTCTCTACAGACCCTAAGCGCCAGCTTATCGGTGATGACGAGCACGGTTGGGATGACAACGGTATCTTCAACTTCGAGGGTGGTTGCTATGCAAAGGTTATTAAGCTCGATAAGGAGTCTGAGCCAGATATCTACAACGCTATCCGTCGCAACGCTCTGCTCGAGAACGTAACTGTTGATGCTAACGGTAAGATCGACTTCAACGATAAGAGCGTTACCGAGAACACTCGTGTATCTTATCCTATCGACCACATCGAGAACATCGTTCGCCCTAAGTCAGCTGCTCCGGCTGCGAAGAATGTTATCTTCCTCTCTGCTGACGCATTCGGCGTACTGCCTCCGGTATCTATCCTTACTCCGGATCAGACTCAGTACTACTTCCTCTCTGGCTTTACTGCTAAGCTTGCAGGTACAGAGCGTGGTATCACCGAGCCTACTCCAACATTCTCTGCTTGCTTCGGTCAGGCATTCCTTGAGCTGCACCCAACAAAGTACGCTGAGGAGCTGGTTAAGCGTATGGAGAAGAGCGGTGCTAAGGCATACCTCGTAAACACAGGTTGGAATGGTACAGGTAAGCGTATCTCAATCCGCGATACTCGTGGTATTATCGACGCTATCCTCGATGGTGCTATCCTTAAGGCTCCTACCAAGACTATCCCTGTATTCAACTTCGAGGTTCCAACAGCTCTTCCAGGTGTAGATCCTGCAATCCTCGACCCTCGCGACACTTACGCTGACGCTAAGGAGTGGGAGGTTAAGGCTGCTGACCTCGCTGGCCGTTTCATCAAGAACTTCGGCAAGTACACTACTAACGAGGCTGGTAAGGCACTTGTAGCGGCAGGTCCAGTTCTTGAGTAATTTGTTGTGCATTTGCCGTGAAAATACGGCATTAGTCGCACATCCCTAAAAGTAAACCCCTTTGGGCTGTAGGTTTTACTACTATCCCAAAGGGGTTTCTTTTGTGATGCGCACCCACTACCGTATTTTGACGACAAATGAGTACACATATTAATCGGCGTGCAACTTGGTAGCACATCCATAAAATTCTACAATGGTTATTTTGTTGTCAGAGTGGGGCAGATACTCCGCTCGGCACAAAAAATCCGACGATGGATAGTACTAAAACGTACAGCCATTGTCGGATTTTTTTGTTAGCGGAGATAGATGCCCCACTATCACAACAAAATTAAAATTCGGAGGTGAAGTGGAAACAAATATCCGGAAACTTCTCCTGCGCCAGAGCGAGCGAGTAGCTTGTATCTGCAAGGAAGACATCGCGACCATGCTTATCGACAGCCATATTGGCGTGCTTGCGACGCTTAAAGTCGGCAAGTTGCTCGGCATTATCGCTCTCAATCCAGCAAGCCTTATGTATTGAGATTGGCTCCCAGCGGCACTTTGCACCATACTCGTGCTCCAGACGGTACTCAATAACCTCAAACTGCAAAGCTCCTACAGTACCGATAATCTTACGGCCATTGAGTGAAGAGACGAAGAGCTGTGCCACACCCTCATCCATCAGCTGGTCGATACCCTTTGCAAGCTGCTTGAACTTCATTGGGTCGGCATTTTCGATATATCGGAACAGCTCTGGTGAGAATGACGGGATACCGGTAAATTTGAGTTTCTCACCCTCGGTGAATGTATCTCCAATCTTGAAGTTGCCCGTATCGTGCAGACCGACAATATCTCCCGGGTAGGCAAAGTCGATAACAGACTTCTTCTCCGCCATAAATGCAGTTGGAGATGAGAACTTAAGGCTCTTGCCGGTAGGTACGTGGAGGTAGTTTTTATTACGCTCGAAGGTTCCTGAGCATATCTTCATAAAGGCAATACGGTCGCGGTGGTTCGGGTCCATATTTGCGTGAATCTTGAAGATAAAACCGGTCAGCTTTGCCTCATTTGGCTCAACAATTCTGCTCTGTGTTGTCGATGGGCGTGGAGATGGAGCGATGCGGATAAAGCACTCCAAAAGCTCACGCACACCGAAATTATTTACCGCCGAGCCGAAGAAGACAGGGGCCAAACGACCTGCAAGGTACTGCTCGCGGTCAAACTGCTCATAGACGCCCTCAACAAGGTCGATATCCTCACGCAGCTGATTTGCATAGCGCTCTGTAATCAACTCATCCAGCGCAGATGAGGAGATGTCGTCAAACTGCACGGTCTGTGCATCGGCTGTCTGGCGCTCGTCAGAGGTGAAGAGGTTGATATTGTGCTCATAGAGGTTATAGACACCCTTAAATGATGGGCCACTTGAGATAGGAAATGAGAGCGGGCGCACACGAATCTGCAACTCGTTCTCAATCTCGTCAAGCAGGTCAAACGGATCCTTACATGGACGGTCAAGCTTATTTACAAAGACCATAACAGGGGTGTTGCGCATACGGCATACATTCATCAGCTTGCGGGTCTGCGACTCAACACCCTTTGCACCGTCGATAACGATAATTACCGCATCTACGGCTGTCAGGGTACGATATGTATCCTCGGCAAAGTCCTCGTGACCCGGGGTGTCAAGGATATTGATTTTGATATCTTTATACTCAAAACCCATTACGGATGTGGCAACCGAGATACCTCTCTGTCGCTCAATCTCCATAAAGTCTGAAGTGGCTCCCTTCTTAATCTTATTGCTCTTTACCGCTCCTGCGACATGGATTGCACCACCAAAGAGCAGCAACTTCTCTGTAAGTGTTGTCTTTCCGGCATCCGGGTGGGCAATGACGGCAAATGTTCGTCTTCTTGTAATCTCTTCTTGTAAAGTCATATTTTGTTTTATCCGTTATTTCACTGGTGGATAGTCGATAGTGTAGTGCAGTCCGACAGACTCCTTGCACTCCTTCGCCTGCTTGATTGTAAGGTATGCCACAGCGGTCATATTTCTCAGCTCGCAGAGCTCACGGCAAGGCTTTGTGCGGTTATAGAGCCCCTCGGTCTCCTGCCAAATAATTGCAAGTCGCTTCATCGCGCGCTCAAGACGCAAGTTCGAGCGGACAATACCGACATAGTTTGACATAATCGCCTGCAACTCTCGACGGTTCTGAAGCACGAGCACCATCTCCTCTGCCTCGGCAGTGCCCTCGAAGTCCCAATCAGGAATACCCTCCTGGAAATCGACCTTATCTACAAGTTTTGATGTATGCTTTGCCGCACGGTCGGCATATACAATAGCCTCGGTAAGCGAGTTGGATGCAAGACGATTTGCACCGTGAAGGCCTGTGCAAGAGCTCTCGCCGAGAACATATAGGCGGCGGATAGATGACTCACCATTGCTATCTACCACCACTCCGCCACAGCAGTAGTGCGCCGCAGGGCAGACAGGAATCATCTGCTTGGTGATGTCGATACCGATAGAGAGGCACTTCTCGTAGATGTTCGGGAAGTGTTGCTTGGTCTGCTCGGCAGGCATGTGGGTAACATCGAGATAGACAAACTCCTCGCCGCGAATCTTGAGCTCGTGGTCTATCGAGCGGGCTACAACATCACGCGGAGCGAGTGATTTCATCGGATGGTACTTGTCCATAAACTCCTTGCCATTCTGGAGCTTCAAAATCGCACCATAGCCACGCATTGCCTCGGTAATGAGGAATGATGGGCGCTCGCCGGGATGGTAGAGGGCTGTTGGGTGGAACTGAATGTACTGCATATTCTTGGTAATCGCCTTTGCACGGTGACACATGGCGATACCATCTCCTGTAGCAACGGTAGGATTGGTTGTAGTGTTGTAGATGTTTCCGCAACCACCCGCAGCGACGACGGTAAACTTGGCAAGAATGGTCTTAATCTCGTCACTCTCTGTGTCAAGTACATAGGCGCCAAAGCAGGCAAGGCCTCTTGTGTGACGTGTTACAATCTCACCCAAATGGTGCTGTGTGAGCAGGTCAATGGCAAAGTGGTGCTCCAAAATTGTGATATTCGGGTCAGCCTTGACACTCTCAATCAGTGCGCGCTCAATCTCCGCACCTGTAAGGTCTGCGTGGTGGAGAATACGGTGCTCGGAGTGACCACCCTCACGGTGCAGGTCAAACAGACCATCTTTGGTCTTGTCAAAACGAGTACCCCACTCAATCAGATCTTTTGCAGCCTCCGGAGCGTTGCGAACAACAAGCTCAACGGCCTCACGGTCACACTTACCTGCGCCACAGATAAGGGTATCCTCAATGTGTTTCTCGAATGTGTCGGGCAGATAGGTTACAGAACAGATGCCACCTTGAGCATAGTTGGTGTTACACTCGACAAGTTCTCCTTTGGTGACAATAGTCACCTTTCCGACCTTTGCAGCCTTCAGAGCGAAGCTCAAACCTGCAGATCCAGAACCAATTACCAAAAAATCGCTTTTCATTGCTTGTAGGTATATTTTCGCCACGAAGATAGGAATTATCTGCAAGAGTTCCAAAATCATCTTGACCTAATAGAGTGTCACTTGAGAAAATATGCAGTTTTTCAACTTTTTTAGCCAAAAAAGATATATTTAATTCTATTTTTGAAAAAATTTGTCTATATTTGTGGATATTTGGTTGAATTTGGGAATTATGGGAAAGAAAAAGGATCGTTTGGCTCTTATTAAGCAGATTATTGCAGAGGAGCTGATTAGCTCCCAAGAGGAGCTTATTGGGCATTTGGCAAAGCGCGGTGTTCACTCCACGCAGAGCACACTCTCTCGTGACTTTAAGGAGATAAATATATCCAAAATACCTCATCCAGAGAGGGGCTATATCTACGTCTCAGCAGAGCATCTGACACCACACGTAGAGGTCACTCCTTCAAATTTTGGAGATATTGTTTTGGGTGTTAAGTTCTCTGCAAACATCTGTGTTATCGCCACCAAGTCGGGTTATGCCAACGCTGTGGGTGTTGTTGTCGATAACTACAAATCGTCCGATATTTTAGGCTCTGTAGCAGGAGATAACACCATTATTTTGGTACTTAGAGAGGGCACTGAGCATAAGAGTGTCTTTGAGACTCTGTGCAAACTTTTTCCATCTCTGAAAAAGGCATAACGGACTGATTTTCTGCCGAAAAGATGGGGCTGGCTAAAAATATTTAGTCAGCCCTCTTTCTCTTTTTAACAAAAATAGTATCTTTGTCAACCAAACCTAACAAAATATGAGTGTTGCAACCATTATAACTACCATTTTAGGTTATATCGCGCTACTGTTTACCGTTGCCTATATCTCCGGTCGCAGGGCAGATAATGAGGGCTTTTTTGTCGGTAACCGTTCATCGAGTTGGTGGATGGTTATGCTGGCAATGGTCGGCGCGGCGATGTCGGGTGTAACCTTTGTATCTGTGCCGGGAATGGTTGCAACCAGCAGCTTCTCCTACTTCCAGATGGCATTGGGTTTTATGACGGGATACTTTGTCATCGCCTTTGTCCTCATCCCCCTCTTCTACCGAATGAAGTTGGTCTCAATCTACGGCTACCTTGAGGAGCGTTTCGGTACGGGAGCATACAAGACCGGCGCCTGGTTCTTCTTCATCTCCAAGCTGTTGGGAGCCTCTGTGCGTCTGTTTCTCATCTGTGTTGTGCTGCAACTGCTGCTCTTTGAGCCATACGGACTACCATTTTGGCTCAATGGAGCAATCACAGTGCTGCTTGTACTGCTCTACACCTTCCAGGGTGGAGTGAAGTCACTGATTTGGACCGACACACTAAAGACCGTCTGCCTTGTGTTGAGCATCGCCCTCTCGATATGGTTTGTCGTGCAACGCCTCGATATGTCGCTTGCAGATATGGTGGCAATGGTAAAAGAGAGTGATAAGAGCCGCATTTTCTTCTTTGACGATATAAACGACCGCCGCTACTTCTTCAAGCAGTTCCTTGCAGGCCTCTTCTCGGTTATCGCAATGACGGGTCTTGACCAGGATATGATGCAGCGCAGCTTGGCATGCAAGAACTACCGCGATTCGCAGAAAAACCTCGTGGTGTCATCTGTTCTGCAGACTATTATAATATTTGTGCTGCTCGTTTTGGGTGTTATCCTCTACAGCTTTGCCGAGCGTATGGGTATCAATCTGCCGACAGGAACCGACAATATGTTCCCTACCGTGGCAACCTCTCCGACTATGCCGATTATTGTCGGCGTGCTCTTTATTTTAGGCCTTGTCAGCTCAACATACTCTGCCGCAGGCTCGGCACTTACAGCCCTTACAACATCCTTTACGATTGATGTCCTGGGTGGCTCGAAACGCTTTGATGATGAGCGACTTACAAAGGTGCGTAAGGGTGTGCATATCGCTATGGCGGTGGCTATGTTTGTGGTCATCTGCACACTGCACCACGTGGGAAGTTCAAATGTTATTGATGCCGTCTATACACTTGCCAGCTATACCTATGGCCCTATTTTGGGTCTGTTTGCCTTCGGAATCTTCACCAAGTGGAAGGTGCGAGGCAGGTATGTCGGCATTGTGGCTGTCGTAGCGCCAATCCTATGCTATATCCTGCAACAGAACTCCGAGCGTTGGTTTGGGGGCTACAAGTTCAGCTATGAACTGCTTATTGTCAATGCGCTGATAACCTTTATCGGCCTTGTGTTACTCATTAAACGCGATAACAGATGATTCTTATAGCCGATGGTGGCTCAACCTCGTGCGAGTGGGCCGTAGTAGATAACTCCAATGCAACCATTGTAAAACAGTTCCAGACCGAGGGTCTAAACCCCTTTGCCCGAACAGAGGCGGAGATTTTGGCTATCCTCAAAGAGGTTGTTGTACCCCAAACAGCCGACTATAAAATCGAAAATCTCTTCTTCTATGGTGCAGGCGTAACCCCCGAAAAGAGCACTATCCTCAGCGCTATGCTCTCCGAACTTTTTGCAGATGTCCAGGTTACTGCAACAAGCGATATGGAGGCTGCAGCACGAGGTACAGTTGCGAATGGCGACGGTATAGTTGCAATTCTCGGAACAGGCTCTAATTCAGCGTGTTATAGCAACGAAGAAGCGGTAAAAAAGGTCGCAGCTCTCGGTTATATTCTCGGCGATGAGGGTAGTGGAGCTATGCTCGGCAGACGACTCGTCAGCGATATATTCAAGGGTGTTGCACCGCGCCATATTGTCGAGCAATTCGAGGCGGAGTATGGTCTGTCGCAGGCAGATATTCTTGAGGCGGTCTATCGCAAGCCGCAGGCAAACAGATATCTGGCTGCTTTTGCCAAATTTTTATCACCACGATTGGATGACCACTATATTTATAACCTTGTTGAGGAGTGCTTTGAGACCTTTGTAGAGCGAAATCTGCTGCAATATTCACAGCGCAGACTCTATGCTGTAGGCTCTGTGGCATACCACTTCGAGGCGGTGCTTCGCCGAGTGGTTGAGCGTGCAGGTTTTGAGCTTGTTGAGGCAGTTCAATCCCCAATGGCAGGGCTTGTCAAATACCACTCTGCCTCTGTAGCAACCTCCTGCGACTCAACCCCAAAACCATTCAGAAAGTTTACAGAGGAGCCATCATACTACGACCATTTAGAGCAGATGTCTGTTCGCCACTGCCTTGAGGCGATTAACCACGAGGATCATCGCGTGGCGGAGGCTGTGCGCCGAGCACTTCCTGCTGTCGAAACACTTGTCGAGAGGCTTATTCCGCGACTTAAGCAGGGTGGTCGCCTCTTCTATATGGGTGCCGGAACAAGCGGACGACTCGGTGTGCTCGATGCCTCTGAAGTCCCACCTACATTCGGTATGCCGCCAACGGTCATCATCGGCATTATCGCCGGTGGAGATAAGGCCCTCAGAACACCTGTTGAGGGGGCTGAGGATGATACCGAGCAGGGTTGGCGCGACCTTGAACGCTACAACCCGACACCACTTGATACGGTCGTGGGTATTGCCGCATCGGGAACAACCCCTTACGTGGTCGGTGTGCTGCGTAAAGCACGCGAGAAGGGGCTGCTTACGGCATCTATCGCCTCAAACTACAACTCCCCTGCTGCCGCCGAGGCAGAGATTGCTATCCAGACCGTTGTCGGCTCGGAGTTTGTTACGGGAAGCTCCCGAATGAAGTCGGGAACGGCGCAAAAACTTGTCTGCAATATGATTACCACAACGGCGATGATTGGCATTGGTCGCGTTATGGGAAACAAAATGGTAAATATGCAACTGTCTAACAAAAAACTTGTGGATAGAGGCACCCGAATGCTTGTAGAACTACTCAATTTACCATACAATCAGGCGCAGAATTTACTACTGCTACACGGCTCTGTTCAAAAGGCAGTTGAGGCTGTTGCCGAACGCCCTAACAAGCTATAATCCAGAACTTTTATGCCGATATTTATGTGTCGGCAGGCTTGCTATTTTTCATATATCCAGAAGCAAACACACACCCTCCAATGTGGGTAAAGTGTGAATAATTACAAAAATATTTGCATTTTGTATATTTATTTTTGTTTTTGATAAAAAATGTTACTACTTTCGTGGTTGGAAACGGCAGTTCTTAAGATGTGCGCGCTGTGAGGATTGCGATTTCTTGAACCACAAAATTTATTTTTATGAAAATGACGAACACTTTATGTTCCACTTCCTGCTCGTCTTATTCAGAATTGCCCGAGCCGGGATTTTATTTATGTACCATTAAAGCCGGCGAAACTTTTTTAATCGAGCCAGATGAGGTCAATCATCTGCTGTTCCTTAGAAGCGGTCGCTTCGTAATCTCCTCGGAAGAGAGAGCCAATTACCAGGTATCAGCCTCTAATGTCATCTTTTGTTCGCGCTCTTACACGTACACAATTGTCGCTGAAGAGGAGTGTCAATTGCTTATTGCACGTTTTGTTACCGGAAATATTACGACTGAGGGTGAGACCTATCGCACTATTGCCGCAGAGATGGCACACGTGAGCTATAGGTTTACCGCTGTTGATGTCAATACCGTGCTGGGTGGGTTGGTCGATACTGTATCGTTCTACCTTGAGCAGGGTGTTAATGTTCGGGCTATGCACCAGGCAAAGTTAGAGGAGATGTTTGTAATCTTCCGCTACTTCTACCCTCGTGAGGTATATCTGAGACTCTTCTACAGCCTGTTTAACAATAATATGTCGTTTAGAACGCTGGTTGTTAATAATGCGCCAAATGCTAAGAATGTAGAGCACCTTGCCAAGATGTGTGGCCATAGCCTTTCACACTTCAAGCTACTCTTTAGCCAGCACTTCGACACCACTCCTTACGTGTGGATGCAGCGCAACCGTGCTATCGAGATTAGCGAACTACTGAGAGATACATCCATCCCGCTCAAGAGCATTATCAAGAAGTATGGCTTTACCTCTCACGGACACTTCTCGCTCTTCTGCCGTAAGTTCTTGGGCGATACCCCTCGCACACTGCGTCGTCGCAGCCACCTTACTACCACACCTGTCACCCTTGATGATGTGAAGAGGCACATGGAGCGCCAGCGTCGCCAAACTGCCGCAGTTAAGAAGGCCTCAGCCACAGGTGAGGCACCACGCCGCCGTGGTCGCCCTCGCAAGAACGAGGTGAGAAAATAGGACTCTATTAACCCAAGGAGTGCAGACAGCAATGTTTGCACTCTTTTTGTTGTATAGATAAAATTTGCTACTTTTGTAGGTAGTAAAAAACAAAAAGCTATGAGAGTTGCAATATACGGTGCCGGTTCGTTGGGCACAATTTTAGGAGCTTATATCAGCAAAGCGGGTTTTGATATTGAGCTTATCAACCGCAATAAGGCGCATGTTGAGGCGCTGCAGGCAAATGGCGCACAAATAGTTGGTACTGTGGATTTTACACAGGCAGTCACCGCCTATACTCCCGATAAGATGAGCGGGTTGTACGACATTATTTTCCTGATGACCAAGCAGCAACACAACGCCGAGGTGGTTACAATGCTCAAGGATTTTCTTGCTCCGGATGGCGTTCTTGTCACCTTCCAAAATGGTCTGCCGGAGGTGCAGATTGCCGATATTTTGGGTGAGGAGCATGTGCTTGGCGCGACCGTTGCGTGGGGTGCAACCATGCAGAGCCCTGGAGTCTGTGAGCTGACAAGCAGCCCGGATGCTCTCTCCTTCTCTTTGGGTGCAATCTCCGAGAAGCGCAATCACCACTTCGATGCTGTCAAGAGCCTGTTAGAGGCAATGGGTACGGTAGATGTTGAGGAGAATTTCCTCGGCACACGCTGGAGCAAACTGCTTATAAATGCCTCATTCTCAGGTATGAGTGCCGTTTTAGGCAGCACCTTTGGGCAGGCAGCCTCTGATCGTTGCTCACGCCGCATTGTGCAGGCGCTTATTAAGGAGTGTATCGATGTCTGCGCGGCCGGCGGTATCCGTATCGAGCCAGTGCAGGGTAAGGATATTGTCGCTCTGCTCGACTATAAAAACCCGATTAAGAAGGCTTTTTCCCTCTTCATCATCCCTATCGCCATCCGCAAGCACGCCAAACTCAAGGCAAGTATGCTCCAAGACCTTGAAAAGGGCAAACCGACTGAGGTTGATGCTATCAATGGCGCCGTATCAGCCTTTGGCCGTAAGGTCGGCTGTCCAACCCCGATGAACGACCGCGTGGTCGAGATTATCCACGACATCGAGAAGGGAAAATTAACCCCAAGCTTCGACAATCTGAAACTTTTTTAGAGATAATATTCTGTAGCACATACCCTATGCCCGAGTTTAATAGAACTTGGGCATATTTTTTTGCAAAAATTTTTGTTTGTGTCACAAGTTGTCACTATAGGGCGGTAACTTTGCAAAAAATTGTAGCCATACAGCGACATTACACACTATAAACAATGTTTAACCAAAACTTAAATGCTATGAAAAAGTTACTCGTTTTGCTGGTCTTTATGACCACGTGTCTAATTGGTTGTGCCGAGGCACAGACAGCTACAACAGATGGCGACAACTACAAACTCTATGAGACGACCAACATCTGGACATTTCTCAAGCTTGACACCCGCACAGGAAAAATTTGGCAGGTGCAGTATAGCACAAAGGGGCCGGAGTACCGCTTTGAATCTGTGCTCAATGGCGAAGATTTGACAAATGGCAATACCAAACCGGGTAAGTTTGAGCTCTACAAGACCCAAAATATGTACAACTTCATCCTGCTTGATAAGGTCAGCGGAAAGACTTGGCAGGTTCAGTGGGGTGATGAAGATGCCCGAATGGTGCTGAGGATATATTAAATTTGTTCTATTCCGCTCAGAAATTGTGATTTTTGAGCGGAATATTTGTAGAAATAGGCTCTTTTTGTACTTTTGTGGAAACTTTTTACCACAAAATGAACAGCCACAAAAACGCCATAGTATATCGCCTCGAAAAGTCCGAAATGGGCGAGGTAGAGGCGGTAATGTTAGAGGATGATGTGGTCGTTTTTGTCGTCAGTGGCTCGATGAACATCCTCTACAACGGGGTGAAAACCGCTATCCCGCAGCAGAATATTTTGCTACTCAACAAAGGTCTGCATCAAGTTGAGTTTTGCGATTGTCAGACGGTGGTTTTTCGACTCCCAATATCTGACATTGAGCAGATAGTATGCTATTTATCAACCAATTACAGTGTTTCCCTTATCTCTAATCATAACTGCGAAGGTTGTCGATTTCGCAACTTTTTCTCAGCCTCCTCTACTGCTGTTCTATCCGAGTTTTTCTCATCCGTAAATCGTCTTTTATCAATTCCCGATTTTGGAGAGCAAGCGCAAAAATTAAAGCTCGTAGAGCTGATATATCTCATCCTCTCAAGCGGCAATGAGTGTCTAAAAAGTCGTCTTATAAGGGTCATTGCATCGCACAACAACTGCTTCACGCAGACCATTTACAACAACATCTTCAAGGCAACACAGACCGCCGAGATGGCGCAGAGGTGCAACCTCTCCGTAACTAACTTCAGGCGCAAATTTTCGAATCAATTCAACACCTCGCCCTGCAAGTGGAACATCTCCCAGCGACTTGAACGGGCGCAGGCGCTGCTCATCATCTCCGACTACAACATATCCGAAATAGCCACTCTCTGCGCATACTCAAACATATCCCACTTCTCAAAGGCTTTCAAGCAGCATTTCTGCACAACTCCTACTCAATACAGAAAATTACACAGAAAAAAGTAGAGGAAATTGTAGTAACTTTTTGAGCATGACCACTCTATTATGTTGTGAATTTGTGTTAAAATTTTCATTTATAGATTAAAAATAATATCTTTGTGGAAATTATAGAACCTGTTTCAAATTCACCACCTTTCATATATTATGAAAAAACTACTTTCCCTTACAGCATTAGTGCTTTGCGCGTTCGTTGCTATTGGTCAAAATACAGCTGAGGAGATTCGCCTTGCAAAAGCCATTCAGAGTGATATTCAGATGGAGCAATATATGTGGGCGATAGGTACCGGCCCGACAAAGGAGATTGCCGATAAAAATGCCATCAACTCCCTCTCACAGCTCGGAATGACCCAGACAACAATTATCGACAACGAGTTTTCAAATGTCAATACCGGTCAGGATGCACAGAGTACAATGAGCACCAAGGCGACCTCTGTGGGCATCTCAAACCTCGCCTTGGACAAGGCAAGAGTGATATTTTTAGCTCCGCAAGCAGGTATGGAGGTGGCTCTGCGCTTTATGACTCGTGAGGATTGGGATAAGCGTGACGAGGATACCAAAATCAAGATTAACAACTATATCGACAGCGCCAAATTTGCCTTCTCTGTCGAGGATCAGCTCCGCTACTACTCTTGGGCAAATATTCTTATGAGCGGTTATACCAAGGGTGATATTCAGATTGACGGCCACCATGCAGGCCCTATGTTGCAGAGCAAGGTACGCGAGATTTTGAACAACATCAAGGTCTCTATTATCGCCATTGAGGAGGATAAACAGAATAAGAACTACCCTTACAAGGTTATGCTCGACTTTATCTACAACGACTCCCCACTGCCGAGCATTACATACAGCTACTTCGACGGTAGCGGTACTGTAAGTGACGAGATGGTAAAGGATGGCCGTGCAATGATACAGATGAAGAAGTTGCCGGAGAGTTTCAATATCAACATCGACTACATTATGGAGGATTTGGCTCGTCAGGCAGAGCCTGCAGTGGTTGTTTTAGCCCCTCGCACCGCTCCATTTAAGGAGGCAACAAAGGAGGTATTTACAAAGGGCTTCAGGGCAAAAAGTGAGGTTGATACCAACTCCGATAAGGTCAATTCCGTAGTTGCAAAGCAGCTCAAGAAGCAAGCAGCTGACTATGCAGCCGTAACAGAGGTGAAGGATGATGCGCAGGCTCCATATCGCAAGATTATGAGCGACATCGTTGCCTCTTTCTCGTCTATCTCGGCTGTAAATATCCGCCCACACTTCACCGATAGTGCGTGGAGCGAGTATCAGAAGATTGTTGCCGAGGGAAATCCAACACTTGCCCGCACCCCAAGTTGGACATTTGCCGAGTTGGACTCTCTTGTAATCTGTCGTGAGATGCCGATTAAGCTCAACTTCAAGGGTAACAAGAAGTTTGTCGAAGATGTGGTCTTCCGTGTAAATAAAAAGACCAAAAAAATTGAGTCTCTCGCCTACAAACTCTCACAGAACACCGAGAAGCACATTATGGCGAAGGAGTGGAACGAGCGTGACCGCCTCACCCTCATTACCTTCCTTGAGGACTACCGCACAGCATACTGTCTGCGCGATATTGAGTATATCAACAAGGTCTTCTCAAACGATGCCTACATTATCGTAGGTAAGGTGCTCCAGCAGTCAAAGAAGAAGTATAACGACAACACAGAGCTAATCAATCAAGATGGAAAGGTTGTCTATACCCAGTATAGCAAGGAGGAGTATCTGGTAAATCTGAAGAAGAGCTTTATGAGCAAGGAGTTTGTAAATATCCGCTTTGAGGAGTGTAATGTCGGTAAGGGTTACAACGCCAAGGAGGGTATCTACGCCGTGCAGGTTCGCCAGCTCTACTACTCAAACAACTACTCTGACGACGGTATTTTGACCCTTGCAATCGATATGCGCAACGATGTAAATCCACTTGTTCGTGTCCGTGTATGGCAGCAGGAGCGCGATGTGGAGTACACCGCCGAGCAGATGATTGAAAGAACCGTATCTACCGAGGGTAGCATATCATCAAACTAAGAAGCTTTAATAGACCGTTTGCACTATGAAACGACTCTTTATACTACTTTTTGCCATCTGTACAGCAGCTATGGCAACTGCACAAATCGAGCAGGCTATCATCATTGACAAAGCGACCTTCAAGGCTGTAAATAGTGGCGTTCTGACAGGTGTCAATATCGACCCAATCGGTGTGGATAGCTCACGCCGTCCATGTGCCCGTATCAAGATGAAGGTCAATCGTATGACCCGCGAGGAGATTGATGGGCTCAGTATGCGTATTCGCACAAATAACGAGTGTATAAAGTGTAAAACGGCGGACTATGACAACGGTCTGATTATCGAGATGACCGCCAAGAATGGGTCCCGTTTCTACCTCCACCACGATAAATTTGGCGACTCTAACGAGGTTGAGTTGAACCTTGAGGCGAATAAGGAGTACTATATCGAGGCGTCGCTCAATCAGCAATTCTCAATAACCGTTGCCTCAAATGTCGCAGATGCAGAGGTCTATGTCGATAATCAGTTCCGAGGCCGAACAAATAGTGATGGTTATCTGACCGTAGAGGGTCTGCTGGCAGGTGAGCACGCACTGAAGTTGATATATTCGGGCGTGGATTATAACCAGACCATTCTTATCTCATCAACAAGCATCTTCTTCCGTCAGGATATAGACCTTAAGAGCACCTCAAGCCAATACCTTGTAATCAAAACCACCCCTAAAAATGCGTTGGTAGAGATTAATGGCGAGGTGGTTGAGAATAGCACAAACGGTGCAAGTAAAATCCTCAAGCCGGGAGCCTTCACATACACCGTAACGGCTCAAAACTACCACCCAAAGAGCGGTACAGGAGTTATGCGTGGCGAGAAGATTACAATCGACGTGGAGCTTGCCCCCGCCTTTGGTCACTTGGCAATTAGTGCCGACAGCGACCTTAGCGGTGCGCAGGTATATGTCAATAATTCACAGCGCGGCACTCTTCCACTCTCGAAGAATATCATCCTTAAGAGCGGTACACACTCTGTGCGCATCGTAAAGTCGATGTACAAGCCTTTTGAGCAGAGTGTAAAGATTACAGATGGCAATATAACCACCATCACAGCGGCCCTTGAGCCTAACTTTGCGCAGGTGACACTCAATGCTGATAAGGGCGTGGAACTTTGGGTTGATAACACCAAAGTTGGCGTAGGTATGTGGAGCGGAAAGCTTGAGATTGGCGACCACATTGTCGAGTGTCGCAAGGCCTCACACGAGCCGAGCAGCCAGACCCTCAGCATAACAGGTCCGAATAATGTTGTCCGCAACTTCGACCCTCTTAAGCCGATATACGGCACACTCAATATCTCAAGTAACCCTATCGGCGCAACCATCACCATTGATGGCGAGAAGGTGGGCGAGACCCCGATGATTAAAAACGATGTTCTTGTCGGCAAGCGCGTTGTTGAGATTAGTATGAACGGCTATCAGTCCACAACCGAGACGGTTGAGGTTGTCGAGGGAAAAACTGTAGAACTTAATCCAAAACTCTCCATCTATAAGAGCACAACAACATCTTCGACATACAACAAAACAACACCAACATACACCACAACAACAAAGAATAAATCCTCGATTAAGAATAGCAATCTGCTACAAGGGGCTATCGGTTATACAATCGGCTGGGGACCAAAATTGACGACAATGGGAGTACCTGTTGATTTTAGAATTGGTCACACAGAAAACCTCTTCAACCTACTACTGACAGGTCGTTACAGTTGGAAAACAAGTGCCGAAGATGAAGATTATTATGGAAATAAGATATCTATTTCTGCTCACCAATGGTCTTTGGGTGGTAATGTACGTATAAACTTTGTGCGCTACCTCGGTTCTGAAATGTGTTCAACAGTCTTTGCCGACCTTGGTGCACTCTATAACTTCAACACAAAAGCAACATATAAGACTGGTTCTATATCTTACGGCAGTAGTAGCTATGATGCCGGCTATAGAGATGCTACGGAGTATGAGTGTGATATTATGAATAAAAACTCTGTGACAGGTCTCTTTGCTATTGGTTTTGGTGGTCGATTGGCTGAGATATCTCTCTATGCTAACTACGATATAACCCCGACATTTAAGGACGGCGATCTATCACAATATGTCATTTGGCACTATAACGATGGGAAAATGGCAACCCTTGAGGATTTTGCACACATATCAAAAATTATAAATAGCCGATTCAATATCGGACTCTCTCTTAAGATATTCTTCAACGGCGGATTTAACAAAAAATAGATCTAACCAAAATAAAAACAGAGGGTAAGATGCTTGGTCATTCTTACCCTCTGTTCACTATTTATAAAACTGCTAACTATAAAGAAAGCTCAACATTTGGATTGTGGAACAGATCGTTCAGACTTGTGATTGTCGCCTGATAGACAACCTTTGAGTCTGTAGGATCGGTGTAGTACATCTCAATCTGGTCGGTGTACCAATTAAATGCATACTCTTTACGCAGGTTGAGGGTATAGTTACCATTCTCACCGATATTGATACTACCAATACGAACACCGTCAGAAGTTCGCGCAAAGGCCACAAAGCCATACTGAGGGATAGCTCTTGATGTAGTGCCGTCGTTATAAGTCAATCGTCCCGAAATAAGCTTATTTGTCACCCTAAACTGCTTATCATAGAATACCACCTTCTCCTTATCTGAAGAGATTGTGATAGTTCCCGCACTTGTTACGGTATTTGTCTTAAACGGAATGGTCTTACGCTCGCCTGTCTGATCTACATTGCCCATCTCGTCTGCATTGAGAACCGTTCCGTAACCAAACGCACGCTCTGCCTCGCGGTCAGCAGCCACGGTATATGCAAATCGGCCATCATCCAACTTTCTAACCTTGCTTGCATCGATGTTAAACTCGGCAAAGCGTGTCGGGTCAAGCTCAAGCATCGGCGCGTCGATATATATCTCGAACGACTCGCCAAACGGATCTACACTCTTGTTATCCGAGCCACGGAAAGAGGTCACCTCAAATGAGATATCGATGTTCTGATTTGGCTCATACGACCACTCGATGTGGCTCACACTCTCCTCAACCTGATAACGCTCATACTCACCCTGACCATTAATCTGCGCAGCAAAGTGGAATGGACGATAGTTTGCAAGCTCGAAGATTACCGAACGGTATGTATTACCACTATAGGTGTTGCTTGCTCCAGGAATAGCCGAGTTGGACTGCGTATTATTCGATGCAACACGCACCACATCCTCACTCACCGCACTATTAGTCTTAAGGTGAATGGTGTACTGACCAACATTTGGCTCCACCTTTGTAGGCTCCTTGAGCATGAACATAAATACACGACCATTTGTCGAGTGTGACCAATAATCCTCGCTAATTGAGTAGAAAATAGCGCCGTGGTCATCATGGCCCTCTGTATAGAAGTCCAAAGTCTTTGAATAGACCATAAACTCATCGGCAGCACCGGCATTAATTGCACTACCTGTCGCCTTGTCAATCATCTGCATATCAAAGGTTACAGGGGCATTGCGCTTCTGTGGCACAAGACGATAGAGAACAACCTCATCATCCGGAAAATCGTCATCAGGATTGCTACCTGAATTGACATTATACACCTCCAGACCCTCAATGGTAATTGCATACTGATGGTCAGTAAAGGTAAACTGCTTTACAAGGGTCTCGAAGTAGTCTGCCTCGATTATAATATCCTGATTATCATTTGCACCGTGCTCCAAAATTGTCTGGAAATATAGGCGCTGCACACCAGGCTTGGTTACGGTATAGACATACTTATAACCGATACTGTTCTCCTCTTTTCCGTAACCCTCCTCACCCTTGCGGATTACCGGCAGGTTCATACCCGATGATGAACGCACATCAAGACTGTTTACCGAGATAAGCACATTGAATGGATAGAGCTCCTCCGGACAGGTTTCAGGGATGTTAAACTTAAGGGTCACAAACTCTCCTGTAGCACCACCGAAAATCTGTGTACCAACCCACGATGGAGTGAAATATTGGGTCTTAATTACAATAATATCTATCGTGCGCTGCAACTTACCCTTCTTAACAAGCAGAGTACCACTCTGTCGTGTAGGGTCTGTCATCGGCAGAAGCTGCAGAGTAACCGAGCCATTACCCGCAGAGTCAAAGGTCTGATCTACAAAGGTGTAGTTAGCAACATTGTTCTCACCCACCCACGAAATATCGGCATCTGAGAGGGTTGAGCCAGACTTTGCAGTCACCTTGTAGTTGAGTGTCAGCAACTTTCCCGCCTCACTATCGTTGAGCACCACGTATGTCTTCTCAACAGAGAGAGTGTAGTTGTCATCCTCAATCTCATTTACCCAAGAGGCAACAGATATCCATACATTGTTGGATGCTGGAGCAACCAGAGCCTCCTCAAATGTCGGCTTACCGTATGTGAGCTCACCGACAATATTAATCTGATATGAGCAGTTACGACGAATCTTTATTCGGTCGCCATTCTCATCAATCAACACGATACGATAGTATAGCTGCTCACTTGAGCCCGGAACACTACCCTTGATAATAACCGAGATAGGCGCCTGATCATCATTCTCACTCTCAAACAGATAATCCTCAGCCTTGGTGTCGATATCGGTAATATCCGACATCAAACTTGTATTCTGCGGCAGAGTAACAAACGGCTCACTACCAGGCCATACAAAACCCTCCTCCGGGTGGAATGGCGCAACGGTACCGAACGCCTGACGGTTTGTTGTCACAAAACCAATCACGTTGAGGTAGTCGTTATTCCAATTTGCAATAGTTATCTTCGCCTGGTTGCGCAACAACTCTATACCATTTGGCAGAGCTGCAATCTGAGCGTTGATGCTCGGAGCACCGGCGGTCATATCCCTCTCAAAGCGAGCCCAATAGATCATCACACCCGAAGCACCCTCCATTGCAGCGATAACAGACGCCTCACTCTTACCGCGAAAGTCGTTCTCGTTGTAGAGATTTGGGTTCTGGTTGGCAATAAAGTGAATTATACCCGTCTCCTCAGGAATAGTCGCCTCAAAAACACCACTTGTTGAGCTATCCGGAGTGATAGTCGCCCTTACGGTAGAGATAAACAGACCATACTCATTGAAGCAGAAGAGTGTCAAGTTCTGAATATCGATACCATCGGGATCCACTGCGCGCACATCCACAGCCTCAAAACCATCTATAGTCGTCTTGAATGAGATTTTAACCAAACCGTCACCACCAACACCTACCTGCTGCTCAACATCTATACCCTGAGTACAAGCAGCAAGGGTTATGGTTGCAAAAAATATTGTGGCGATATATATAAATCTTCTCATATTGTTAGTAGTTTTTTCTATTAGTAAGCATCTCTTACGCAACGAACAGAGTATGAAGTACCGCTATAGCCAGCTACTTCCGACTGCTCAATATCGTCATCATTCTTTGTATTGAATGTTCTACCACTTGCCGACTCGTAGAAGACCGCATTGAGCAGGTAGTCGATAGCATCTGCGTTCTGTGAAGATGTTCCCTGCAAATCCATAATGATATTCAACTCTGCATCTGTCGGCAGTCGCCAATCATCATAGACTATCGGATTGCCATTGCTATCCTTGCAAACCTCAACATACTCTCGGCAGTGGTCTGCAAAGACTGTATGACGCTCCTCATTGTTCTTTACCACCGCTCCGATATTTGAACCTGTAGTTACAAAACCTAAACGTGATGCAATCATAAATGATGGAGATACCAACTTGGCATTATCCTCACCCGGATCGGTAACATTATCGGTAATACGCGGGCGACCAACCACATAGTCGGCAGATGTTGCCGTTACTCGCACGTGGTACATACGGCAGTTCTGATAACCATAATCTGTCTTTGACGCCTCTGTTGCCGAAGAGTTGTTGCCCCAAGAGTAGTAATAGAGGTATGACTTACCGGCATTACTGCCCGATGTTACAGGGTCATCTGCCACCTTCGAGCGCCAGAAGTATGCACTTGAGTTGTTATAGACATAGTCGCCGGTCCAGACATAATTCGGATTCCAATTTGAACCTGTATTATCAACATCCAAACCTACACGAGTGATATTATCACCTCTATACTTAAATGTTGTAGGTTTGCTGTCAGAGCTCTTGAAGTCATCACGATAAGAGTACCAACCTACAATATTTGTAATGTAAATTACAGGGTACTGCAGCACCAAAACATCCTCATAGAGCTCACCTGTGTCGTGCACACCGTTGTTATTGTCATCCTGGAAGATGCGCATCTCTATATAGCGGATAGTGTTGTTGGTCGGAACATTACTTCTCACCTCGATATTTCCCGCAAACTCCTCAAGCGGTGTTGCACTGATATTATAATCATCTGCCGATGATGTAATATTCTGCTCCTGACCGAACTTATCGATATAATATACATTGGTAATCGAGATTGTAACCGGACTTGATGATGCAAAGACCAAAGAGCTGCTATCTACAGCGATATTGCGCATCTCAAACTGCTCACGATTAACCTTCAGATATCTCGGGCCTGCCTCGCCACCAACATCAATACTCTCCGAAACCCACTCTCTTACAGAGTACTCGGTCTGTTCGATAATAGCGGGTGTTGAAATCTCCTCTGCTCCCGGCGCATTGATTGTAGCCGATACATAATATACATGGTTACGCTCAAAGACCTCATCTTTGCTCAACTGTAGCTGGTAGTAGCTGTTCTCAAAGTTGTGAACACTCTCTACGCCTGTATTTGGGTCAATAGATGTATAGGTGAGCGGAATATTGATAATCAACGATGTTCCGTGCTCAAAGAAGCTCTGACCCTTATGGTTGTGGCTATACATATAACCTACTACGGTAACCTTGCTGTTATCAGGCTCCCAATAGCAGAACTGCGAGCTGACACTCTTTTGTGGAGTGATGAGCTGTGCATCGTGTGTATATCTATCCATTACAAGGGTATTGTACGGCATATTGCGGAAGTAATAACCCGCCTGAGGGGTGTTTGAGAATGTCACATTACCACCCTTATTCAGCGTCACAACAACCTTTGCCGCAGCTCTGCGGAGTATGCACTTGATAGATATATCCTCCGTAACATTGCCACTATTGATAACAATCGCACTCTTCACCTCCGGCTCTTCTCCAAGAGAGGCAAGATAAGCCTGTCCATCCATCAAAAAGTATTGTGGAGCCGCTGATACATCCTGCTGACCGGTCATATGAATCAGTTCATTCTCCTCCGGAAGCTTAAAGAGGTCATCCTCTCTCTGACACTGAGCAAAAACCTCGGCATCAAGGGTACTGTTTGCTACAAAATAGACATTGTATGCCACACCCACCCCAAAATTCTCACGACTTTTAGCAAGATATATAGAGCCCTGATAAGCGGTAGTTGCAGCTACGCGCTCATGGTGAAAAAGTGTGCCCGACTCATCGTAAAACAACACATCAATATGGGACATTGCAGCCTCGACGTCATTTGAAGCAATCGCTCTTGAGGCAACCAACGCCTTGCTATCTATCTGCAACGCAATACGCCCTGCACCGAGCTGCTCAACAGGCTGTCCAAAGTCGGACGAACAGCCTATGCCCAGCAGTAGTGTTATTGTGTATATTATGTATCGTAACTTCTTCATAGTAGATAGTTGTTTATATCTGCTTAATTCTTATAATCTTAGGGTCATCGCCGCTATTTGGCCAAGCAATATCGCCAATGTGTCCATTGATAAAGAGGAACATCGAAGAGCTTGGGTCCATCCACGCCGAGGTGTATGAGATACCGAAATCTACAACATTACCTACTCGCTCCGGCTTGAGTGGAACAATCTTAATGTTATACCACTCAGGGCTTGCCACCCACTGCTCTTTGTCTGTGAGGCGAACGCCATTCTGATATACTCGCACCTCATAATCAGACTCCGACTGACGCAGTGTAGGCACCCACAACTGCCCAACAGGCGCAGAGAGGGAGAACCATACCGAGAAGGCACCTGCCTCATCATCTGTGGCGTTGTAGCTCATTGTCGGCTCGGTGGTAATATCGCCAGAGATATTTCCTGTGCTATACATCTCATACGGCAGAACAGGGTTGTGGTAGGTTGGATATGCAAACTCTCCATAATTCCAATCGGCACCCAACTCCCAATCGGCAACCTCATAGATGATTGAAAGATCACCGGCAGCAACCTTTGTAATGCGGAAGCGGTAGATGGTGTTGCGCACCAAGTTCGACGCATCTCCCGTTGGTCGGCCATCCACATACTTCTTAAAACTAAGGGCATCAGGGAAAGAGAGGCTCTTTGAGTTGTAAATAACATCAACCGATAGCTTCGCCTCATAATCTGCCAACAGTGAGTTGTCATACTCCGGCAGATAGATGATATACTTACGACCATCCTCAACCTCTACAAAGCTCTCCGGCTGACTATTGAGTGAGCGGTAACCGCGATATACACCATCACGATCCAACAGCTGTGTATCAGTAGTCACATCCCAACCTGTTGGCAAAAGATAACCCTTGCGGTTGTAGTTATTGATAGTAACACCCTCTATTGTGCAATTTGTCAGCGCATCGTCAAGAATAACCTCAACCTTTGCCGCTGCACGCAGAAGAGAGATGACACCCAACTGCTGTACTCTGTTATTGATAAGCTCCGTAAGCTCTACAACCTTCACGCCCCACATTGGCATTGCGCCATCGTTAAGGTTCAGATCCTCAAAATTATACTCTATTGCAGCATTTTCGCCCGCAGCACTATTTGCATAGACCATAAACTTGTACTTAGGCTTCTCGCCCGCAGCCAATGTTGCCATATGGTCCATAAGTGCCTGTGGAACAGTTCCGTGGAACTGATAACGAGAGTTATCCTCTGCTATCGGCCAATACATCAACTCGGCAATATCGCCAAGGTGCTCATTTGCTGTTGTATAGACCGCTACGCGGAGGCTCTCCGGCTTAATTCTATTCTCAAAGCCCGACCCAATCTGGTCTGTCGGCTCGGTGTCACCCCACGCCGCACGTGTCGGTGCCGGGTTGTCGATAGCGAGCACAAAGTTCACCTCTCGCGGCTCATTCAGAGCCGGGCAAGCACCATTGTCATAGATGCTGTTGCACGAGGTGAGGGCGAGCCCCACTATCGTCACCGCTATATATTTCAACATATCTCTCATAACTCTAATGTGGTTTAGATGTATTAGAGAATCTCGTTATTAAGGACAACTCTCCAAGAGTTGATAATTATCTGACTTGATACCCACTTGCCGTCGTGAACAAAGAAGGTCATATTGTACTCATCCTGGCGATCAAGATACTCCTGATCATCCATATCGCGGTTGTAGTTACCCTTAACCAGCAGCGCATAATCTACAATCGGCACAGAGAGAACCTTCTCGCCTGTCTCCTTTTTGGTCACAACCAAAATCGGACGGTGGTCGGTCATAAGACGCGCTGTAGTGAGCTCTGCAACCGATACGGTAACCATATTTGCGCGTGTCGAGATGTCTGTATCCACATCAACATCTCCTGTTGTGATTTCCCACGGACGATAGATAATCTGCTCATCCTCCATCACGCTGTTGTCGTAGTTCATCTTACCATTGTCGTCGATAATGGCAAAGTCAAACTTGCTAACATCTACACTCTCTACGGCAGAGCTGTCTGACCAAGTCTGCTGGAGGATAATGCGGAAGTTGTTGGTATTCTTTGTCAGCGACAGCACCTCGGTATGAACACCCGGCTCATCTGTATAGTTTATACGCTTCAGACCATGGAAAAGCGCACTTAAATCCTCATCCACATAACTACCTGCAGCATCGCTCTTGCGTGACATTGTACACAACATCTGGTCGAGAGTTGTCTGACCAACGGTTGCTGTTGGAACGGTAAAGCTCTTACCATCAACACCGCACCAAGCAAGCAGATCATACTCTGCCGGCTCAAGTTCCAGCATCATCGCATAATCATCGGCCGCAAGCACCTCGCCACTCTCCGACTTCTGCTCTACCAACACTCCCGACTCATCAAAGACGTAGAGCGCCACAGAAGATACCTTTGAAGCGAAAGCATCTGCAAACTCCATATTTCTTTCATACTCAAACTCTATCCTGTACTTAACAGAGCAGTCACCCTCACCGTCATAGATCACGCTATCACAAGAGGTGAACGCAGTTGCAATTGCAAAAACAACTGCAAACATCTTGAGTTTTGAAATTTGAGTAGTTATGTTCATAACCTTTACGTTTTAAGTTAGCAATTTTATCTTTTTCTCTTTTTCGTCAAATCTTCTTTAGGAAGCAGTGGGAGATATCCCACCCCCACTGCTTGGGTCTTTTCGTCTCTATTTTTGCTCGAGGTTACTCGAGAACTGCGTCGTTAGATACAACTCTCCAAGAGAGAACGTTGATCTCTGCTGCAATATAAGTCTCCTTGTCTGTAGGCTTAATAGGATCTACATTATAGTTAGGGTCATAAACCGGAGTACCCCAACCCTTAACAGCGCTTACATTTACCTTGTAGCTGTGGTTACGAACGATACCATACTCACCTACTGTGCCCTCAGAACCGAGGTGCTTAACATCTGTGTAGTAGTATGCCTGACCATCCTTCCAAACCTTTGCAGGCTCAACCTTTGCAAGCTCACCATTTACATCAGCAACAGGAGTGTAGTTATTACCGTCGAAAGAGTACCAGTTGTCTGTCTCAACACCTTCTGCGAGCTGGAAAGATACCTCATAGCTCTCTGCTGTTGCAAGGCCAGCAACCAACTGAAGCTGTGAATCATCGATAGATGTATAGGTATCTACGCCGTTAAACTGCATAAACTTATTCTTAAGAGTTGGAGCTACAGCAGCCAACAGGGCCTCCTCACCAACATAGTTTGTACCGTACCACTGAGCAATCTCAAGAGGGTTACCATCAGCATCCTGAAGGGTTGCAGCAACAACACATGTTGCACGAGCACCGATAAGCTCACCAAGATACTCAACAGTTGCCTCTGTGTTTGTCAGCTGTGCATAAGCAAATTCATTCTCTACAGCATTTGCTACACTCTTTGCAGACCAATAAGAGCGGAAGAATGGAGCATCATTCCAAACAAAGCCCAGATTTGCATCAGTCCAAGTTGGGTCGATAGTCTTGATGTAGAAAGACTCTGTCTGAGTGCCGATAACATCCCAACCATTAACCTTTGCATATACCTCCTTATCGTTCAGCTTAACACCTGTGTTGAAAGCAGCACTTCCGGAAGTGAGGCTCAACTTAGCTGTCATACGCTCAACATAGATAGTTACAGGGCTTGCAAGAGCCTTATCTGCTGTTGTCTGGAAGTGGTCGATAGTAAGAGCGGTAGCATAAATTGCCTCACCTGCACCATCTACATAAGCGGAGTTGGTCATAATGAAGTTCTTACCGTCTGTGTGACCTGCAGCCTGCATCTGATCCTTAAGCTGAGTAAGTGAGAGGCTTGTGTTGCCTGTATAGTTCACAACTGCAACAATCTGAGCAGGGAACTCACCCTTATACTTCTCAATCACCAAAACAGGGTCTGACATAGACTCGATATTTGGAGCCTCTGTGCCACCATTGTCTGCAATAGCAACATTGTAATAGTTACCATTTGCATTTACAGGGAACGCATTTCCTGCAGCATCAAAGAAGTAGAATGTTGCAGAGGTTACAGCCTGCTCATCTGCAGTACCATCCTCGTAAGTTGCATCAGCAAGACGAGAGCCGTCATTTGCAGACTTGAGATTGAGTGCCAAATAGGACTTGTTTGCACCATCAACAGGTAGTTTTACCTGATCATCCTCGTTTACCTGTGAGCAAGCAACAACTGCTGCCAAAGCGAAGATACCAACCAAAATTCTTGAGGTTTTCATAAGCTTTAATTGTTTTTGTTAGTTAATAATTTTAATTTATTTGTGTTACCTATTTTTGTTTATTGATAAATACTTCCAACTCTGCAAGGGCTGCTGTTGCCTGTGCCAGACCCTTAGACTCCGCCTGTTTGAAGAGCTTGCGGGCTGTATCGTAATCCTCAATCATCGCCGCATAAGCTCCTCGAGCATAAACCGCCTCTGCACTATCGCCTGCTCGCTTGAGATACTCTTTTGCAGACTCTAAATCTCTCTTGTGCATTGCCGAGTTTGCTGCATTGAGATTTGCAATCTTGTCGTTTGGATACATTCTCACAGCCACCTCAAACACATCGTCAAACTCTTTACTGCCCGACTCGTAACTATTTGCCACCAAATAGAGCTCATTCAGACTAAGTTTCTGTGGAGCTGTTGCCAAAATGTGCTTTATCTCCTCAATATCGCTATACTGACGAATTGTATATTCCACTCTGTAATCAGCGTGGCGAAGTGCCGGATATACGTGCTTGAGAAGGTGTGCATACTGCTCCGGGTGAGCATCTCTAATCTTCCAGTTCTTACGATCCGGATCTCTGCCAGAGTCGATAATGTCGAGAATAGACTCCTTGTTTGCAATATTAGAGTTCTCCACGTAAGTTCTCAGACCCCACCAATCCTCAGGCTCGTACTCTGTGCTTACAATCGCTGAATCGAAGTGGTAGAGATTCTGTACATAATCCATCAGTGTCTTTGTACGCTCTCTTGCCAAGTATGTATTGTGCTGATAACTACCCTCCGGAGATGCAAAACCCTTAATCTTAAGCGAGCGGATGATAATATCCTTATCATTGCGAACAGAGTCGATTGTTGCAAGAATCTTATTAAGTTCTGCTGTGTTATTACGATACTCTGTATAGATCTTTATCTCATTTACAGGATAGTCGATATAAGCCGAACCCTTAATCTCGCGAATCTTCTCAACCTCAGCATGTGGCTTCATATATACAAAGGTAGGGGTATAATATACCTTCTCTGTTGTTGGGGTGCGGAAATCCGAGAGCAGCGGAGAGCTCTCCTCGCCCACCTTTGTATTACAACAACCATATACAGAGTTGTTGATAACCAGATTTGAACCCTCCATCCACTTCTGATATGGAATGAGCGAGTGATACTCGATAGTATCCGGGCGCTTTGCCTTGCGGAAACTACGCTCAGAACTACCTGTAATAGTGCTCCTACCATCACGAACATAGTAGTAGTAACGCTTACGACCATATACTCCGACAGAAGAGAAGTCGAAAGAGTTGTCACCATTTACCAATGCCGGAGTTACAATAACGGCACGGTTAGACTTCACCTTAAGCTCTGTAAGGTCCATATCCATATCGACAACCATAAAGTCGCCACTACGAACAAGACGCACATTTTGGGTCTTTACGCCATCTGCAAGAGCAGAAGAGCCAAAAACCAAGAGTGTTGCAAGTGTAAATATAAATCGTTTCATCTCTATTGCGTATTATAAGTTAGAATAAATAGACCAAGTTGATAGCTAACTTTGTAGGGCCGATATAGTGGTGCTTAAGACCTGTCTCCACCTTACGACCACAACCTGCACACTCGAAAGCGTCATACTGTGTATAAGCATATCCTACACCCAGCTCACACTCGAGGTTCCAGTGGCTACCAAGCACAAAGGCGTAACCATAAGCCACACCGCCGCCGACAAACCAACCCTGATAACGATGATCTGTCAGCTTAGAGAGGTCTGTGCCCAAGAAGCTGATGTTATTCTTGATACCGCCGAAATTATACTGACCTCCATGTGCGTGAATACCGAGGAAGTGACCCATAAATCTGTCACAAAACCAGTAGCGAGCCTCCGGCTGCACCAAGTAGTGCTTCCACCTCTTCTGCTCGGAGATATTCCAAGCATTAAAGTTGCCTGATAAGTCGAGGGTCCAACGCGGAGCAAGTCCGACCTCCACACCCGCATTAATAGTAGCCGTCAAATCATACAAGATGTTAGTCTTGATGGCCACGTCGTTCTGTGCACTCGCATTAAACGAGATTAACAGACCCAAAAACAGAGGGATGTAAAATTTTAACTTCATATATACAGTCCTTGTAAATAGTGTTTATAAATTCAGTTAATTGTGCCGAGCAGACACAATCCGCCCCGCAAACTCAATAGTTTTTAATATTTTTTATATTATTTCCAATCTTTCTATTACAAAGTTAAATTAAATAATTTTGTCATCCAAATAAAATTTCTATTTTTTTACGTTTTATCTATAAAAAAGTCGTTTTCGTGATAAAAAAGGGTCTTTTTTACCCTTATATAATTATTATAAAACCTTTTTATATTCTTAAAAAATAATAAAATTGTAATTGATTACCATTATTATACCTCTTTTGAACACAAAAGATATCTTTTTTGACTATTTATCCAATATTTTGAAATAAAAAAAGTATTTATTCATTAAATTTCTTTTATACTTATATTTATATATATAAAATAGAGGTTTATTTAGATATTGTGACTATCTTTGTGGTTATGAAACAGAATATGAAAGTTTTGTTAGGTATGAGCGGAGGAACGGATAGCTCTGTTGCGGCCTTGCTTCTACAAGATGCAGGGTATGAAGTGACAGGTGTAACTTTCCGTTTTTATGAAAAAGATGGTAATACAGAGTATTTGGACGATGCTCGTGATTTGTGTAATCGTCTATCCATTCCGCACATTATCTCCGACCAGAGAGAGGTGTTTCAATCGACTATCATTGACTATTTCATCCGCGAGTATATGGATGGCCACACCCCTGTCCCTTGCACTCTGTGTAACAACTACCTGAAGTGGCCACTACTCCGCCAGATAGCAGATCAGATGGGTATCTACCACTTGGCTACCGGTCACTATGTACAGAAACAGTATATCGATAACCATTGGCATATTACAAACGGAGCTGACAAGGATAAAGACCAATCATTTTTCCTTTGGGGATTACCACAAGATATTTTAGAGAGAATGGTTCTACCTATAGGTACTCTTACAAAACTTCGTGTGCGCGAGATAGCTGCGGAGCGTGGTTTTCTGAAAGCCGCCCAAAAAAAGGATAGTATAGGTGTCTGTTTTTGCCCGATGGATTATCGAACTTTTCTTCGTAACAATGTCGCTACCGATATTCAAAAGGGTCAATTTGTCGATGAAGATGGGAATTTTATAGCACAACACGAGGGTTACCCCTTCTACACCATTGGTCAAAGGCGCGGTTTGGGTATCGACCTAAATCAGGCCGTATTTGTAAAGGATATTATACCTTCAGAGAATAGGGTGGTACTTAGCAGCCTGAAATCATTGGAACGTACGGAGATGTATCTGAAGAGTTGGAATATCATCAACCCCTCTCTTCTCTTAGATAGGGATGATGTTATAGTAAAGATTCGCTACCGCAAGCAGGCCAATCGTTGTACCGTCACTCTACAGCCCGATAATACTCTGCACGTTCAGCTGCACGAGCCACTCACCTCCGTAGCTGCAGGTCAAGCTGCCGCCTTCTACCGTGATGATGTGGTCTTGGGAGGTGGTATCATTATAAAAAAATAGAGTGTGCTTTTTTACACACTCTATTTTTTTACTTAACAGCAATCATATTAAGAATAGATCGCTCGGCAGATTTTCTGGTCTTTTCATCCATCTCAATCTCCGGAGATTCACCCTCAAGGCAAGAAACAATACTCTCAAGGGTCACCATCTTCATATATTTACACTCGTTGCAGCCGCAAGCAGAATCAATAGGAGGAGCCGGAATAAAGCTCTTTTCAGGGTATTTACGGCGCATTTCAGCCAAAATACCGGCCTCTGTTACCACGATAAACTCCGTTGCCTCATCTTTGCCGCAATATTCCAAAATACCCGCTGTTGAGCCTACATAGTCTGCAACCTCTGCAACTGTAGCCTTACACTCAGGGTGTACAACAACCTTAGCCGCAGGATATTTGCTCTTAAGCTCCAAAATCTTCTCAAGCGAGAACTCCTCGTGAACATGGCAAGCACCATCCCAAAGCACCATATTATCTCGGCCTGTCAATTTTTTGATATAACCGCCCAAGTTTCTGTCAGGAGCAAAGATTATCGGCTGGTCAGCAGGAATACTCTCTACAACCTGAAGAGCATTTGAAGAGGTGCAACAGATATCGGTCAGAGCCTTCACACCTACAGTGGTATTTACATAAGATACCACGAGGTGGTCGGGATACTTAACCTTAAAAGCTGCAAACTCAGCCGCATCGCACGACTCAGCAAGGGAACAACCCGCCTTCGGATTTGGAATAAGCACCTTCTTATCCGGCGAGAGAACTTTAGCAGTCTCCGCCATAAAGTGAACACCGGCAAAGAGAATAATTTCAGCATCTACATCTTTAGCCTTTACAGACAGGGCGAGAGAGTCGCCCAAAAAGTCCGCTACAGCCTGCACTTCAGGTGTTGTGTAGTAGTGTGCCAAGATGACGGCATTTTTCTCCTTTTTCAGTTGCGCAATTCGCTCGACGAGCGCGGCGGAATTGTTGTTCATGGTTGTTGATATTTTAGTTATTATTTAATTCTTTTAATATAAATAAATATATAAAATTATATACTTAACAATAACAATAAAGGCTGTTGAAAGTGTTAGTAACTTTTTCTAAAAATTTTCTCTGTTACTATCTTTTAGCAACTATTTTTTTCAGCCTTGCTAACTGCTTGAGAGTAAGGGTTGAGAGTCTATTTTTCAACAACTGTTAATAACGGTTTTCAACAAATAAACAGACTTTTTTATTAACAATCGAACATTAAAAAATCAGGACAAATTGTTGGTAAATTTTGAAAACTTTTTTCCTCTTCAACCTTTCAACAGCTGCCAAAAACTTGTTAAAATTTACTTACAAACAATTAACACTTTTTCAATAACTTTTCAACAACTTTTTCGGCAGTTTGTCGATAATATTTCTCTACCTCAGAAGTTGTATCTACAGCAGGTGTTCCATTATCTGCTCCATCCATAATTGCCTGAATGATAGGTATTTGACCTAATAAATCAACCCCAACCTCGGCAGCATAACGGGCAGCACCTCCATTGCCGAAGATATAGTAGCGATTGTTCGGCAACTCGGCAGGAGTAAACCACGACATATTCTCGATAACGCCAAGAACAGGGATGTTCACATTAGGGTTACGGAACATCTCCACACCTCTAACAACGTCAGCCACAGCCACTTGCTGCGGAGTGGATACGATAACGGCGCCATCTATCTTTAATTCAGAAATTATTGACAAATGTATGTCACCTGTTCCGGGAGGAAGGTCGATTAACAAAAAGTCCAATTCACCCCACGCTGTCTGGTGGATAAGCTGGCGGAGTGCGCTATTGGCCATAGTGCCTCTCCAGAGCAGTGCATCGGTAGGACGGATAAACATCGCAATCGAAATAATTTTGATATTTCCAACTTCGGCAGGGACAATATAGTCGTTTCCATCAACCTGCACAGCATCAGGAAGATAGCCCTCTACACCGAACATTTTAGACTGCGAAGGACCATAAATATCGGCATCCAAAACACCCACTTTATAACCCATTTTTGCAAGTGTTGCAGCAAGGTTTGAGGTGACCGTGCTCTTACCAACACCACCCTTACCAGAAGCAATAGCTATAACATTTGCTATAGAGGTTGTAGTTGTGTTGCTCTTCATCTGCTCAATCTTATCTTTGCGTTTGGCAGCACTATTATCAACCTGTTTGATAAATACGGTTACCGTACTATCGGGGTAGAGGTCAGAAATGAGTTGCTCTACCCTATTTTTTATCTTTATAGCAAAAGGGTCGCGGCTTTTACGGAAACGCAGACCGACAGTAATCTTTTCTTCGGTCGCCGAAATAGAATCTACAAATCCACCATCAACCAAATTTTCTTCGGTTTCCGGATGAATAACAGAGGCAAGTATTGCTCTAATTTCTCTATCCATTGTGTTTTAATATCTTTTATAAGGACAAAGATAACAAAAAAAGTACTAACTTTGTCCCATTAAAAAGATATAAATAAACATAGGTATATTTTATGGAGAAGAAATTTAAGAGATATTTGGTCACTTCGGCGCTGCCGTATGCCAATGGTCCTGTGCATATAGGCCACCTTGCAGGTGTCTATATTCCGTCGGATATATATACTCGTTATCTGCGTCTGCGTGGTGAGGATGTTATCCATGTCTGCGGTAGTGATGAGCACGGTGTGCCGATTACTATCAAGGCAAAGAAGGAGGGTATTACTCCGCAGCAGGTTGTAGATCGTTATCATGAGATTATCAAGAATGCCTTTGCCGGTCTGGGTATAGAGTTCGATATCTACTCTCGTACCTCTTCAGATATGCACACAGTAACTGCGTCAGAGTTCTTCCGTAAAATGTACGACGAAGGTAAGTTTGTTGAGCAGACCTCAGAGCAGTACTACGATGAGGAGGCAAAGATGTTCCTTGCAGACCGTTATATCACAGGTACTTGTCCAAAGTGCGGTAACGAGCGTGCTTATGGCGACCAGTGTGAGTCTTGCGGCTCAACACTCTCTCCGGATGAGCTTATTGAGCCACACTCAACACTCTCAGGCTCTGTTCCAGTGAAGAAGGCAACAACCCACTGGTATCTGCCGCTCAATGACTATGAGCAGATGCTGCGCGAGTGGATTCTCGACGGCCATAAGGAGTGGAAGAGCAATGTCTATGGTCAGTGTAAGAGCTGGCTTGATGGAGGTCTTCAGCCACGCGCTGTAAGCCGTGACCTTGATTGGGGTATCCCTGTGCCTGTAGAGGGTGCAGATGGTAAAGTTCTCTATGTTTGGTTTGACGCTCCGATTGGCTATATATCTGCTACTAAGGAACTTACGCCAGATTGGGAGAAGTATTGGAAGAGCGAGGACACAAAGCTTGTTCACTTTATTGGAAAGGATAATATCGTATTCCACTGCATCGTCTTCCCATCTATGCTTAAGGCTCACGGCGGTTATATTCTGCCTGAGAATGTCCCTTCAAATGAGTTCCTTAACCTTGAGGGCGATAAGATTTCAACTTCAAGAAATTGGGCTGTTTGGTTGCACGAGTATCTTGAGCAGATGCCGGGCAAGGAGGATGTTCTGCGTTATGTTCTCTGTGCAAATGCTCCGGAGACAAAGGATAACGACTTTACTTGGAAGGACTACCAGGCTCGCAACAACAATGAGCTTGTAGCTGTTCTCGGAAACTTCGTAAACCGCGCCCTTGTACTTACACAGAAGTACTATGAGGGTGTTGTTCCCGCTTGCGGCGAGCTTACAGAGTACGATAAGCAGACTATTGCCGAGCTCTCGACAATCAAGGAGGCGCTTGAATATAATATCGAGAACTACCGCTTCCGTGAGGCTCTGAAGGAGGCTATGAACTTCGCCCGTATCGGTAATAAATACCTTGCAGATTCTGAGCCGTGGAAGCTGATAAAGACTGATACTGAGCGAGTTAAGACAATTTTGAACATCGCTCTTCAGATTACTGCCAACATCGCAACAGCTATCGAGCCGTTCATGCCATTCTCTGCTGCGAAGATTCTTAATATGCTCGCTGTGGAGAAATTTAGCTGGGATACTCTTGGCTCTATGGAGCTTATCGCTGCAGGCCATACTATTGGCAAGCCATCGCTTCTGTTTGAGAAGATTGAGGATGATGTTATCCAGCAGCAGCTCGATCGTCTTGAGGCTACAAAGGCTGCTAATGCCGCTGCAGAGGTTAAGGCCGAGCCACAGAAGGAGGCTTGTACCTTTGACGACTTCCAGAAGATGGATATCCGCGTATCGACAATTCTTGCTGCAGAGAAGGTTGCAAAGACAAAGAAACTGCTTAAACTGACTGTTGATACAGGTATTGACCAGCGTACAATCGTTTCGGGTATTGCCGAGCACTTTACTCCGGAGGAGCTTGTAGGTCAGCAGGTGTTGGTTTTGGTAAATCTTCAGCCACGAGAGCTTAAGGGTATTCTCTCTCAGGGAATGATTCTTATGGCAGAGGATGCAACAGGTGCTTTACGCCTTGTACAGCCTTCTGAGGCGGTTAAGGCGGGCTCAATGGTTGGTTAATGTTCCACGTGGAACACAATGTGAGTAGAGATGGAGATGAATTGGGACTCTCTTGGCTTTGACTTCAACCCCACAGGTGGCGAGAATGTTCGCTACTACTTTAAGGATGGGGCTTGGGGTGAGGCTCAATATACAACAGACGAGTATATTCCCGTACATATATCCTCAGCTTGTTTGAATTATGGTCTGCAGGCCTTTGAGGGAATGAAGGCATTTCGTGGTGTGGATGGAAAGGTGCGCCTTTTCCGTCCACACGCACACTATAAGAGAATGGCTGCGGGTGCAAGAAAGTTGTGTCTGCCAATGGTTTCGGAGCAGATGTTTATCGATAGTTGTATAGATATTGTCCGCAGAAACCTCGAATTTTTACCCCCTTATGAGTCGCGAGCGGCGTTGTATGTCCGCCCTGTGCTCTTTGGAACAAAGCCTTGTTTGACCGTTCGTGCCTATAATGAGGCGGGTTTTTGTCTCTTTGCAACACCTGTTGGTCCATATTTTAAGGAGGGTATCCACCCTATTGATGCAATCATCAACAGAAATCAAGATCGTTCAGCTCCACTTGGAACGGGCGATGTTAAGGTTGGTGGAAACTACGCATCGAGTATGCTCTCTTGTCAGGAGGCACATGAGTTGGGTTATAAGGCGGTGCTTTATACCGAGTCTATCGAGCATAGATATATCGAGGAGTGTGGTGCTGCAAACTTTATTGCAATAAAGAATGGACACTATATTACCCCGAAATCACCATCTATTTTGCCTTCAATTACCAACAATTCTCTGCGCCAAATCGCTTCAGATAAGGGTTTTGTTGTTGAGCAGCGCCCGATAGATATAGCAGAACTTCCAACCTTTGAGGAGTGTGGTGCTTGTGGTACAGGCGCAATTATTACCCCTCTGAGCAATATTTTCGACCCACAAACGGGTGAAACTATCCACTATACAGACGAAACGGGCCCTGTTTTGCTTGATTTGTACAACACTCTGCAGGATATTCAGTATGGCAGAGTGGAGGATAAATTTGGGTGGTGTGTACTTGTAGAGTAACAAAAAAAGAGGGCTATTTGTTAGTCCTCTTTTTTTGTTCCACGTGGAACAATTATCTTCCAAATCGCATCAATAAGACGTTTATATCTGCAGGAGATACGCCGGGAATACGTGATGCCTGTGCGATGGTTGTCGGACGAATCTTCTCCAATTTCTGGCGCGCCTCGATAGTTAGTGACTGCATTTGTGAGTAGTCGAAAGTTGCGGGAATGGCTATATTCTCCAGTCGATGGAGCTTCTCTGCAACCGATTTTTCACGCTCAATATATCCACTATACTTAATCTCTATCTCCGCCTCCTCGATAATCTCTTGTGTGATGTTGTTCTGTTTTATGAACTTCTTGAACTTCGGAAGAGCGTCAATTAGCGAAAAAAGTGTAATTTCATTGCGAAGTGCGAGTTCAAAAATCTTTTTTCCTTGCGAAATTGGTGGTAAATTGCGAGAAATTAAGTAATCCTGAATTTCCGATATTTTTACACTTTGTTCATGAGTGTAGGAGATAAGCGATTTTAGAAGAGAAATTTTTTCTTCAAATTTTTCGTATCTCTTTTCACTTATAAGACCGAGTTGATGACCAAGAGGTGTGAGTCTTTGATCGGCATTGTCCTGTCGAAGAAGTATTCTGTACTCCGCTCTTGAGGTAAACATACGATATGGCTCATCGACACCTTTGGTTACAAGGTCATCAATCAGCACACCGATATATGCCTGATCTCGCTTAAGAACAATCGGCTGCTGACCATTTACTCGACGATGTGCATTTATTCCTGCCATCAGACCTTGAGCTGCCGCCTCCTCATATCCGGTTGTTCCATTTACCTGGCCGGCGAAATAGAGATTTTCAACAACCTTACTCTCTAACGTGTGATAGAGTTGTGTTGGTGGGAAGTAGTCGTACTCAATGGCATATCCGGGACGGAAAATGTGTACATTCTCAAGACCTACAATCTTGTGCAAGGCCTCCATCTGAATATCGTATGGCAGGGATGACGAGAAGCCATTCAGGTAGTACTCATTTGTCGAATCACCCTCCGGCTCAAGGAAAAGCTGATGCTGCTCCTTGTCGGCAAATGTTCGCAGTTTATCCTCGATGCTCGGACAGTAACGAGGCCCTATGCCGCGAATAGTACCATTAAAGAGAGGAGAGTCCTCAAAACCCCGTCTGAGCGTGTCGTGCACCTCTTTTGAGGTATATACAAGGAAACAAGGCAGTTGACTTTCTACAGCTGTTGTCTGGTCTGAAAATGAGAATTTTGTCGGATTTTCATCGCCATATTGTGGCTCCAAAGCCTCAAAATCTATCGTTCTGGCATCGAGTCGGGCTGGTGTTCCGGTCTTCATTCGACCCACCTCTATACCAACTTTTTGGAGCGATTCTGTTATGCCGAAGCTCGCAGCATCTCCCGCTCTGCCGCCTGTTGCGCTCTGACGACCACAGTGCATAAGCCCCGAAAGGAACGTTCCCGCTGTAAGAATAACGGTTTTTGCCTCAAAAACCACCCCCATTTGCGTTTTTACACCCTTTATTCGGCTCTTCTCTCCCTCTGTGGTAAGAAGTATATCCACAACAGAATCTTGCCAAATATAGAGGTTTTTGGTGTTCTCAAGAGTGTGTCGCCACTCGGCAGAGAACCTGCTCTTGTCACACTGTGCCCTTGGTGACCACATTGCAGCACCCTTGGAGCGGTTGAGCATACGGAATTGTATAGTGGTAAGGTCGGTAATAATACCCGTCATACCGCCTAAAGCATCTATTTCGCGGACAATCTGACCCTTTGCAACACCACCAATGGCAGGATTACACGACATAGAGGCAAACTTGGTCATATCCATCGTCAGCAGCAGGGTCTTTGAACCCATCCTCGCAGCCGCACTTGCAGCCTCACAACCGGCATGTCCTCCTCCGACAACAATCACATCATATACCATCACTACCCTATCTTTTTGGTGCATATTTTGTGTCGAATAACTTTAGGTATTTATCCTCTTTGCTGTGCATAACTGCCTCACTATCAGGTGTTTTGTCGCCTTGACCGCAGAGGTGTAATACACCATGTACCACTACCCTGCGCATCTCTATTTCGGCCGTTGTTCCATAAATTCGTGCATTGTCCGCAACTGTCTGATAATCAATGTATATGTCGCCAGAGATATAACCATTATCAAGCTCGGAATAGTCGAATGTAATGATATCTGTGAAGTAGTCGTGACCCACAAAATCTATATTCATCTGTCGGTGTACGGCAGATGGGCAGAAGATATAGTTTATCTCCCCTACCATATATTCACCCTCGCTCTGTGCCACCTCTCTGAGCCACTCTCTGATGGCTCTTTTATGGCGCAAGCGGTAGTTACACTCTTGGCAGTGATAGTTTATATCCATACTATTTGAAGAGGTTAGAGGCCTTCAATGTAACCTTTGGATTTGGTGAATGGATAGCAAAGAGAATCTTATACTCAACATTCATTGTCGAAGGGTTTACCATCGAGGCTATTGTACCTATTTTTTGGTTCTTAATGACCGTATCATCCTTCGCCACACACACCTCGGAGAGGTTTGCGTATGATGAAATATACTCACCATGGGCGATATATACGTCATATTTGTTGTTGATTTTGTTGCGCGAAACACGGACAACTTTTCCCTCGTAGATAGAGGTGATATTTGCCCCCTTGCTGCCGACAATTTCGGCTGTATTTGCATTGTATCGCACAACCTTTCCACCGGCTACAGGCAATCTCAGTCCGTGCGTAGTCGAGCTAAAACCATCTCCCAATGTGTTACCCTTTGTCAGCTTGCGAAGCTCTGCAATGGCGCTATTTAGGCGCTTTTCGTGCTCCGCCATAGAGGCCTGTACCTTGCGCTCTTTCTGCGACATCTGTCGAATGGTCGCCTTGGCCAAATCTCGCTCCTCGCGCATCTTTGCACGCTGACTGTCGAGCTTCTTTTTGGCAATAGCCACCTCTTCCCTTTTTCGTGATAGGCTCTGCTGCTCCTGCTTTATATCTTCACGGGTGGCCACAATCTGGTTTATCTGCCCCTTTCTGTAGATGGTTGCCGAACGAAGAGCGACAATACGATTTGCCATCTCAAGGAAAGAGGATGCCGAGAATATATATGATAACGTGTTGGTATTTCGATAGTTACGATAAGCCTCGCGTACCATTCTGCCACAACTTTGCTCAAGCGAGTCGAGATCGAGCGACAACTCCCCTACTCGTTTTTGTGCTTTGGATATATCGCTATTGAGCCTCTTTATCTGCTTATCGCGTGCGGCAATAAGGGCATTTCGTTTCTCAATTTGTCGGGCTAAGGAGTTTACAAGTTTCTGTTTGGTGTCCTTTCCCTTTTTGAGCTTTGCCAGCTCCTTCTCCTCCTTTTCGATGCTCGACTCAAGGCTGTTGATGGTCTTGCGCAGAGCCTCTTCGGTCTGTGCATACAGAGGGGAGAAAGTAAAGAGAGAGAGGAGTATAAGGATGGCTAATTTTCTCATTTCTGACCCCCTTTCTGCTCATTAAGTCGCTGTTGCTGAGCCTCTACCCTCTGTTGGATAATCTCAGCATCAGCACCCCTCTCAAGAGCCTTTCTCCAATATGTTTGTGCCATAAAGGTACTGCCGAGGGCATCCAAAATATCACCATAGTGCAGAGCCAACTCCGAAGATTTCTCTTTGTCGAAACTCATCGCCTGCTGCATCACCCTCTTTGCCTCTTCATATCTGCCAAGTTTGTAATATACCCAGGCAAGAGTGTCGAGATATGTGGCATTGTTTGGCGAGAGCTCTGTCGCTCTCTGGGCCATCTTCAGTGCATTTTTAAGACTCTTTTCTGTAACGGATAGGTGGTAGGCGTAGTTGTTGAGCACCATCGCATTTTCGAGGTTGTAAAAGAGGGCTTTGTCATAAGCGGCATAGGACTTTTTATCCTTTCCAATCTCGTAATATTGGTCGCCGATATTGCCCCACAGAGAGCTCTTTGCCTTGCTATCCTCGGCATATTTAAGTGCTGTGCGAAGTGTGTTTATTGCCCCCTTGTTGTCGCCTCGTTTTCTCTGTAGCCATGATTTAAGACTCCAAAAACTGTCGTGAGTAGGGTAGAGCTCAATACCCTTGTCAAGGTAGAGCTCCACGGAGTCTGTGCGGTCTATGTAGTACTCAATCTCGATTATGCGGTTGAGCTGCTCTAAAGTCGGCTCTGTGCCTGCAATCTTTCGCTTGAGCATCACAAGAGCCTCCTCAACACGATTTGCCGCAATAAGATGTGTAGTATAATTGTCCACAACACTTGTGTTGTCGGGATAGAGCTCATACATACGCTCTATAATCGGCTCAATAAGCAGAAAATTCTTGCGATAAAAATCTCTTTTCGATGTTACACTCTCGACAATACTCAACTTTGTCTGTAGTGGCACCTGCTCAAGTTCAATCACATTTCTCCAGACGAGCAACATCTCCGTATGGCGAGATTTGTGGTCCAAAAAACGGGCATACTCAAACCATACAGCGGGATTTGTCTTGTCTAAAGCTATCGCCTGATTAAAACTTACATCAGCAAGAGAATCGACCCCCGATGCGGCATAAACACCAGCTAAAGCGATATGATTTGCCGGGTCATACGGAGCACTCTCAACAGCCTCCAAGGCGCATTTGAGGGCCTTTTCCAACTCTCCACCATCGAGGTATATCTGCTGACGAAGATGGTTGAAGACATCAATTTTACCAAAACGCACCTCTGCCGAGTCGAGAACGGCAATAGCCTGCTTGCGCTCCTTACCCATGTGGTGAAGAAGTGCCAATACGCGGAAGTGGTCAAAATTCTGACTCTCCTTTGTGATAGTTGTCAGCAGCTGCTTGGCTCTATCGAATTGCTGCGCCCGCAGAGCTAAATCACCCGCCTGCTGCTGTAGGTGAAGATTGGTGCTGTCGGCGGCAAGAGCAGCCTCGGCAGATTGCCAAGCCTTCTGCGGATCCCTCTCCAATCGTGAGAGAAGATGAAGGGCGGGCATATATGTCGAATCAGCCTCAAGTACCTGATTTACAAGGCGTAAGGCTGTTGTTGTATCGCCGTAGATAAGATAACGCTTAAGCGCATCTGTATATAGAGTGAGTTGTTTGCTGCTCTGCGCAACGGTGTGCAGTGGAGCAAATGCCCCACAGAATAGCACAACCGCCAAGGCAAAACAGAAGACAACTCTCTTCATTGTAAAGTATCGTTATAATACGCTGTCGAACTGGTGGAGGAAGCGAACATCGTTCTCAAAGTAGAGACGAAGGTCCTTCACACCAAACTTAAGCATTGCAATACGCTCAACTCCCATACCAAAGGCGAAGCCTGAGTACTCATTTGGGTCAATATTGTTTGCAATAAGCACATTTGGATCGACCATACCGCAACCCAAAATCTCCAACCAGCCGGTACCCTTACATACAGGGCAACCCTTACCACCACAGAGGTTACAAGATACATCCACCTCTGCAGAAGGCTCTGTGAATGGGAAGTAAGATGGTCGCATACGAATCTGTGTGTTCTCACCAAAGAGCTCCTTTGCAAAGTAGAGCAGCGACTGCTTAAGGTCGGCAAAAGATACATTCTTGTCGATATAGAGTCCCTCAATCTGGTGGAAGATACAGTGTGCACGATAGGAAATAGCCTCGTTACGGAATACACGACCCGGGCAGATTACACGAATTGGTGGCTTCTGACGCTCCATTGTTCGCACCTGAATAGATGAGGTGTGGGTACGCAGCAGAATATCCTTCTCACTTGGCTCTGCAGACTGCTTCTCGATAAAGAAAGTATCCTGCATATCGCGTGCCGGATGCTCCGGTGGGAAGTTGAGCGCCGAGAATACGTGGTGGTCATCCTCAATCTCAGGGCCATCGGCAACGGTGTAACCCAGACGGCTGAAGATCTCGATAATCTCATTCTTCACAAGCGAGATAGGGTGGCGAGAACCGAGCTGCTCGGCTGTTCCCGGACGGCTCATATCGCCGATAGTAGCATCGCCTGCACCACTTGCCTCTGCTGCCTCACGCAGGGCCTCAATCTTTGCAAGTATAGCCTGCTTCAGAGCATTGAGTTTCTGACCATATTCACGCTTAAGCTCAGGGGCAACGCCCTTAAACTCCTCCATAAGAGCAGTGAGCTCACCCTTTTTTCCGACCATTTTGATACGGAAATCTTCAATTTCGGCAGCATTGTTAGCAGAAAACTGTTCTACTCTGTCCAATAATTCGCTAATCTTAGTATTCATATATGATGTTGTTTTGTATTTTGGCAAAAATGTCCTAACTTTACACTCGGTTAGTGTAGTAAGCGACAAAATTACAAAAAAATTAGGAAAATGCCTCGTAAATTGCTAATATTTATACTCTCTTTGCTCTCTGTGGCGCTTGTTTGTGCTCAGGGTGTGGGTCTTGTGCTTAGTGGAGGAGGCGCAAAGGGTCTGTATCATATCGGCGTTTTGCAGGCTTTGGAGGAGAATGATGTCGCTATAGACTACGTTGCCGGAACCTCTATGGGCTCAATTATCGCGGGTCTTTACGCCGCAGGATATACCCCTGAGCAGATGAAGGAGATTGCCGAGTCGGGAGCCATACAGCAGTGGGTGTCGGGTAGAATTGATAAGAAACATAACCGATACTACCGCGAGGAGGATACCCCGCCATCGCTCTTCACTCTGCGTTTTAACGTGAGCAAAAGGGACTCTACCGACTATAACCAGCAACTTGCTCCGGAGGGTTCAAATGGTCGTACAATAGAGCTGCCTACCGACTTTATCTCTTCGGCACAGATTGACCTTGCTCTCAATGAGATTTTCCGCCCTGCGACAGAGGGTGCAAAGGAGGATTTTAATAAACTCTTTGTCCCTTTTTACTGTGTTGCAGCAGATATGAATACCCGTAAAGAGGTTGTCTTTAGAAACGGAGATTTGGGCGAGGCTATCCGTGCGTCAATGTCTATTCCGTTTGTATTCAAGCCGTTACGTAAGGATGATATGCTGCTCTATGATGGAGGTGTGTTCAATAACTTCCCGTGGAGATATATGCGTAAATTCTACCATCCTGACCATATCATCGGCGTTAAGTGTACCACAGGAAATAAGGAGGTTACCGAGAATAGTAGCGTCATCGATCAGGCTATGATGTTTATCATGACCCACACCGATTATGCTCTGCCGGAGAAAGGTAATATCTTTATCGATCGCGCCGTTGATGCGGGTATGCTTGAGTTTGAGAAGGCGTCGGAGATTATCCAGCAGGGTTATGATGATACTATGGCTCGTATGGATGAGATTCTTGCAACCATCCCTAATCGTCGAAGCCTTGCCGAGGTTGAGGCACGACGTGCCGAGTATGTCAAGAGTCTGCCGCCAATGAGACTTACTCGCCCGAAAATTGAGGGCCTTTCGCCGGCACAGGAGCGCTATGTCCGCGCTGTGATGCTTGCTCGAAAGCGCGATAAAGATACCTTGAAGACCTTTGCCGACTTCCGCACAGGCGTCTTTGACCTGTTGGCACAGCGCGATTTTACTATGGAGTATCCGCGATTTGAGTACGACTCGGTGGGTAAGGTCTATCGCCCAATTCTTACACTGCGTCAGTACCCGTCACTGCGTGCAACTATTGGTGGAACACTCTCATCTACAGCCTATAACCAGGTGCGATTGGGTCTTAGATATGAGTATATCAGCCGTGTTGGTGTCGATGCGGGCATAAACCTCTATTTGGGCCCTGTCTATAACGCAGGAAAGATAGGTGGCCGCCTCTTTATCTCGCCATCTCGCCCGGTATTCTTCGATTTGAACTATATCTTCTCGGCACGAAATACTATCTACGGTAACTTCGGCAACCTCTCACGTGTGGATAATACCATCCGCAAAAAGCATAGGGAGCAGTTTGGAACCCTCTCGGCGGGTATGGCAACCACAACTCGATCTCTGTTGCAGGCTACTTTTAATGCGGGTCAAAACTTCTACCTCTTTGAGGGGGCAAAACACCCAACTCGCTTCAACTTCCTTGCAACCCGACTGCAGTTCCGCCGAAGCACACTCGATAATCCTGTCTCACCTGTTAGTGGAAGCCGCCTCGATGTGTCGGGAATATATGTCAATGGACACGATAAGTGGATCGATGAGTTCGACTATGGACTTATCCGCCACTTCTCGGAGCGCCGCGAGTGGATGGGTGCCAAAATCTCTTGGCAACACTATATCCCATTCACCAAAACTCGCTGGTTCTCATTTGGTTATAGCGTTGAGGGTGTGTATACCAACCACCCGCAGTTTGAGGACCTTATGGCGACTTTTGTATCGCTGCCTCAGTATGCGCCAATCACCCACTCGCAGATGATGTATATGCCCGATTACCACTCCTCAAGATATGTGGCTGCGGGCCTTATGCCAACCTTCCGCCTTTGGGAGCATCTCTATTTGCGAACATCATTCTATGCCATGTACCGCCGCGCAGAGATGGGAATTACCGATAACCTGCAGTATATCGCCGATATCTCGGTTATGTATCGCACCCTCGTCGGCCCAATCTCCCTCTCCGTCACAAAATATGGCTTGAAGAACGGGAATAATCTCTATATGTCTATTAATTTTGGGTATCCGTTGTTTGCACCGAAAGGCACCTTCTATTAATTTGTCGTGAAAATACGGCATTAGCTGCACATCCCTCATATCCCCGAATGGGACGTACATCGAGTACTACCCATCCGGGTATATTTCACGATATGCACCTACTACTACCTTTTGACGACAAATGAGTGCACATATTAAGAGGCGTGCAAAATCTTGACGATAAAACAGTGCACAGATTGAGCGGAGTGTGAACTTTGGTTTGCTTTTACTGCGTTAGCTGTACTGCGTAGCAAGGAAACCCGCTTAACCTTTGCACCCGGAGCAGAGGAACTCTGCGACTAAGCCCCCTTTTTTCAAAAGGGGGTTTGGGGGAAATGTAAATATTTTGTAAAGTTTTAGTATCAGCAATCGTTTTCGGATTGAGCAGAGAACAAAACTTTGGTTTTGAATCTTTTTCGAGAATAACAGCTATCCGTAAGGATAGTAAAAATGAAAATAGCACTCACTCAAGCTTGCTTGAAAGTGAAGTGCTATTTTTGTTTTTCTATTGTCGCAGACAACGTTATTCTCGCAACAGCCTACAAGCGAAACGGAGTTTCGCA
>JAFQFV010000025.1 GCA_017398555.1 Alistipes sp. | reverse complement strand
TCGGCAATCGTAAAGATATCGTTTATTGCCGGTGGCTCGGAGCTCGGCTCAGATGAGGCTACAGGTGGTATGGCCGTAACTCGTGAGGTGGCAATCCTCTCACGTGGCTTTGCGACAAACGGTGGCTGGTTATAAGAATTAATAGATTAAAATGATAATAAAAGGTATGAAAAAGATTAAAATTGTAGTAGCGTTATTGTTCTGCGTTCTTGCAGTAGGCTGTACTCCGAAGCATCAGGATACACTTGCAAAGGATATTGTTGATCAGTGGCACCTTGTAGATAACCCGCTTATCAGCAATAGCACTGAGGATATTATCGATGTCTATGTAGAGTTCAAGTTAGACGGAACATTTACCCTCTATCAGAAGGATTTCAACGCACCTATATATTATAATGTATATAAGGGCTCGTATGTCGTAGGCGAGGGCGGTGTTGTTACAGGTAAGTACTCTGATGGTAAGAATTGGGGCTCTCCAAGTGGCTATAAGGCTGAGGTTGTGGCAAATGGCACACGAGTTACTCTTACCCTCTCAAGTTTGGATAAGGAGGACGATATCTCTGTCTATGAGCAGTGCACCATCCCAAGCGACATTAAGTCGAGTGCAGTTGTTATGACTACTCGTGGCGAGGAGATGTTTGACATTGTTCGTTATCTGTAGTTGTCAATGCCTGAAGTTAGAGCGAAAAAGGCGTTAGGTCAGCACTTTCTGACAGACCTTAATATCGCCAGGAAGATATGTGATTCACTTACAGAACGTGCCGCGGGTGAGCCTGAGGCAGTTCTGGAGGTGGGTTGCGGTATGGGTGTGCTTACTCAGTATCTGCTGCAGCGTAGCGATATTATCACCTATGGCGCAGAGATTGATTCGGAGAGCGTCGAGTACCTTAACGTCCACTATCCCGATTTTACACCGCGCCTTATCGAGGGCGACTTTCTGAAGATGAACCTTCAGGAACGTTTCCCGGATGGTGTGCGCGTTATCGGTAACTTCCCGTATAATATCTCGTCACAGATATTCTTTAAGATTATCGAAAATCGCGACCTCGTTCCACAGTGTGTCGGAATGATTCAGAAGGAGGTGGCTGTCCGTATCGCTGAACCGCCGGGCTCGAAGGAGTACGGTATTCTGAGCGTACTGCTGCAGGCGTGGTATGATATAGAGTACCTGTTTACCGTCTCGGAGAAGGTCTTTAATCCGCCGCCAAAGGTCAAGAGCGCCGTTATTCGCCTGCGTCGCAATGGTACCACAAAACTCGGCTGCGATGAGACTCTGTTTGTCAAGGTTGTCAAGGCTTCGTTCGGTCAGCGCCGCAAAATGCTCCGAAATTCGCTCAAGGCGGCCTTCGGAAACTTCGGTGGAGCAGAGCATCCGCTCTTCACAACCCGCGCAGAACAGCTCTCGGTAGCACAATTTGTAGAACTTACCAATTGGGTGGCAGAACATAGGTAAGTAGGTGGTTTATAGTAAGTTATGGTAAAAATCACTTTGCGAATGTAAATTTTTTTGCAAAAAAGTTGCAAAAAAGTTTGGAGATTGAAAATTTTGCTCTATCTTTGCACTCGCAATAAGACCAATGGTGGATTCATCTAAGGGCTAGGATACGTGCCTCTCACGCACGACATAGGGGTTCGAATCCCCTATCCACTACGAAGAAAGTCAGCAAGAAGGTGTCAGATGACACCTTTTTTTGTTTTAGAGCATCTATGCGCAAATTTATTTGCAGCAGTAGATGCTCTAAAACAAATAGGGCATAGCCCTTTAGCTGACTTTCTTTGTTTAGGCCCCCGTGGCGAGCGGAGGGGAAAGGCGTTACGGAGCAAGCTATGCTTGCGAAGTAGCCAATCCCATTTCAAAGAAATTGACTGCTTTTCTTTTTCGTGGATAGGGAATTCGTTCAGTTTGTTGCGCCTCGGCAGACTACTCTTCGCAAGGAGGCATTGCTAAAGCAATCACTTGTCTTTGTCTAACGATTATCCCGAAAATAGATTTTCAGATATCGTTAGCCAAACCCAAACAATCTGCGATTGTCCCACCTATGCTCGGTCTGCTCTCGGCTTCTGCCACCACTTGAATCTTATGAGAAAAAATAATTTGCCAATTTAACTTTTTATCCGTAACTTTATCCTATAATAAGACTAACCTTTGACTTATGGGATTAAAGATCTACTCTTCGACACTTGGACGGACTAAAACCTGTTCGGAAGAGATCAAGAACTCTCTTGAGGGCCTTCAGGTGGATAGAATCTGCGGCATGGTATTCTGCGGAGTAGATAGCTCTATGGAGTATAGTCAGCTCCTTAGTACTCTTAAGGTCGCAGTTTATCGCTTGTTAGGGCGACAAGTGCCTGTAACCCTCATCCCTCAATATCTGCTGCCAAATGGCGGTCTGTCGCTCGATATTTATACTCTTGATGGTGATACTACAATCGAAATAGGTGAGCAAAACGGAGTCTGCTATGGTGCAATTCGTGGCGGCGAGGAGTCTTTGCTCTTTATAGAGGGTATTCCTGCATCAGATTTTACGAATAGTGTCTGCCAGCAGAGCGAAGAGGTTTTTAGTAAGTTAGATGAAATATTGACTATGCACGGCTTTGCTGTCGATGATATTGTGCGCCAATGGAATTACATCGGCAACATTGTCTCGTGCAGAGATGGCAAACAAAACTATCAGGAGTTTAACGATGCGCGTACCCGATACTACGCAAAGGGGCAGTGGCAGAATGGCTACCCAGCAGCTACGGGTATAGGTGCGTCGGGTGAGGGTATAATTGTCGGCTGTATAGCCTTCAAGTCGGCAGCAAGAGCCATCTTTGCCATTGATAATCCACTGCAAGTGGCGGCACACATCTACTCGGAGCGTGTGTTGATTGATAGTGCGGCAGATGCGATGAAGAGCACTCCGAAGTTTGAGCGAGCAAAGGTTATTCAGACCAATCGCGGGGCAGTCTGCTTTGTCTCTGGCACGGCAGCAATCAGAGGTGAGCAGAGCGTGGATGCCTCATCGGTAAGAGAACAGACTATTAAGACCATCGAGAATATCGAGCACCTTGTATCCAAAGAGAATCTGGTGCGGTATGGCTGCCAGCCGTATGAACTGAAGTATGCTCAGTTGCAGGTGTTTGTAAAGTATGCCGAGGATTATCAGCAGGTAAAACAGGTGGTAGAGCAGGCATATCCGCAGCTATCTGTGGTATATACCATTGCGGATGTGTGCCGTGCCGAACTTTTGGTCGAGATAGAGGGAATTTTAATATCACAATAATATGAGAGCTATTCTGATGTTTATTGTCTGCCTGTTATTCTCCGCAATGCAGGCAACAGCTTCGGACAGATGCACGGATGAGGTCTTTCTGCGAAGGGCCTATCTTACGGTAACGGGTGCTCTGCCGACGCCGAATCAGTGCGTAGAGTTTCTTGATGAGAGCAATCCGAATAAACGCGAGGTGCTTATCGACCAACTGCTTGAGAGTGAGTTGGGACTTAAGTATATGCAGATGCGTTGGGGCGATATCCTGCGTATAAAGTCGGAGTTCCCGAGCAACTTGTGGCCCAATGGTGTGCAGGCCTATAACAGATGGATATACGAGCAACTGCTCCACAATGTGCCCTATGACAAGATGGTCAGAGGTCTGCTGCTCTCGTCTGGAAGTAACTTCCGTGCACCTGCAGCAAACTTCTATCGAGGTTTTCAGAATAAGAGTGCCAAAAACTTCTATGCCAACATCAATCTGCTCTTCCTCGGCAATAGAAATTGTACCGATAATGGGCATATATGCTTCTCGCAGATAAAGTTCAAATCGACCAAGGAGTGGAAGGAGGAGATTGTCTATCTCGATATTCACAAAAAGGTCCCGTATCAGGATATTGAGCTGGAGGACTATACTATTATCAAGCTGCGTGCAGATAGCGATTGGCGAGAGGGGTATGTTTCGTGGCTCACGTCGAGCAAAAATAGGCGTTTTGCCGAGGTTATGGTAAATAGAATGTGGTATTGGGTCTTCGGTCGAGGCATTGTCCATGAGCCGGATGATTGGTCAGCCTCCAATAAACCATCAGACCCCGAACTGCTTGGCGAACTGACAGACTACTTCCTTGAGCATAACTTCGATATGAGGGCGTTGATGAAGAAAATTTTGCTCTCGGAGCAGTTTAACGCCAAGATGGCACCTGAGGGTGGATATGTGCCGCAGAGGTTGCCTGCCGAGGTAATTGTCGATGCAATAGCCTCTGTTACAGGCGTTTGGAGCACATATAGCAGTCGCGTGCCGGAGCCGTTTACATTCTATCCGCCAAAGACAAGGGCTACACATTTAGGCGATGCGACAGTATCCTCGTCAGAGTTGGAGCTCTTTGGAAAGGTGTCGCGTGATGTCTCGTTGGAGAGCCAGAGAAATAACTCCATTACATCCCGACAGCTGCTCTATTTGATGAACTCCTCTGTTCTGGAACGCCGTATTCGCAAGAGTCCTGTTTTGCAGAGAATATATGTCAATAGTGGCTCTTTGGAGCAGATTGCAGATAAGATAACCCTGCTGACCCTCTCTCGAAGGGCTACAGCTGCGGAGAAAGAGCTCTATAAAGAGTATATGGAGCAGACCGAGCTGTCTTTGATGGATGTTGCTGTTGATATAATGTGGATGCAGATAAACAGCAACGAGTTTCTTTATAACCACTAAGAGGTAATAGTATGAGAAGGATATATCTTACATTAACGCTGCTGCTTGCCATCTGTTTTGCTGCCGATGCACAGAGGGCAAAGTCTGTGATTTTGGTCTATTTGGATGGTGGCCCTGCGCAGACAGATACATTTGACCCCAAGCCGGAGATGGGTAGAAACTACCACGGTAGCTATAGTGGTGTGTGCAAGACCAATGTCGAGGGCATTGAGATTGGCGAGAAACTGCCTCTGCTTGCATCTATGGCGGATAAATATACCCTCATTCGCAGCCTTACACACGGCAGTAACGCCCACGAGACGGGACACTACGCAATGATTACGGGCGACACTTCGGGTGGCGCTGTTGTCTATCCATCGTTTGGCGCGGTAATATCGTATATGAAGAGAGATAGTTATAAGGGTATTTTGCCGAGCTATATCTCTGTAACGAGTGCAAACAGCCGTTTCAATGAGGGCGGTTTTTTAGGCAATGAGTACAAATCTTTCGATACGGGCGGCAAGCCTGAGGCTGAAGAGTACGAGGTCGAGGGCGTGGTAAATAGGTCTGTCGATCGTAAGAGGATGGATCAAAGGGTTGCTCTGCTTGATAAGTTTGAGAATAAGCCGATGGCCAAGCAGACGCTTGACTCTCTGCGCGATGTGAATATGGAGTTTATCTGGGGTGATACCAGAGAGATTTTCAATCTCAGCACCGAGCCGGACTCTGTTAGAGCGCGATATGGCAAGTCGCGCCTTGGTCAGTCGTGCCTTGTTGCAAGACGCCTTGTTGAGGCGGGTGTTCCATTTGTCAATGTCCGTACAACGGGTTGGGATACCCATAAAAAGCACTTCCAGAAGATGAATACTATGCTTCCTGATTTGGATAGGGCACTCTCTGCGCTTCTTGCAGATTTGGATGCACGTGGACTACTCGATAGTACTATTGTTCTCTGTGGTGGCGAGTTTGGCCGCTCTCCAAAGGTGCTGTGGGAGGCTCCGTGGAATGGTGGCCGTGCGCACTTTGGCGCAGCGTTCAGCTATCTGGTTGCCGGAGGAGGTTTCCACGGCGGTAAGGTGGTCGGCAAGAGTGATAAAACAGGCGAAAAGGTGGCAGAGCGACCTGTAAGCCCGTGTGATTTGATAGGAACGGTCTATCTGCTTATGGGAATAGACCCGTATGGCACTCTGCCTCACGTTTCGGAGGGAGAGTTGCCGATATTGCCGTCGCTGCTCGACGAGAAGAAGAGCAACGGACTTCTCTATGAAATTATTGACATAAAAGCACCGCGCCATGAAAAATAGAAGAGTACTACTGTTTATACTATCCCTTCTGTTAGCCACTCCGCTATATGCACAGAAGCTATCGCTCGGTTTTCTCTATCCCGCAGGTGGAGAGGTGGGTACTACCGTTGAGATAGAGGGTGGTGGATTGAATATAAATAAGGCGACCAAGGTGCTGTTTAACCACCCCGGCATCAAGGGCGAAGTTACACCTGTCAAGGAGAGTGCCGCGGCAAAGCGCAAGCGCAGAAGGCTCAATGACCAGAGTAGCCCGCAGCTTGCCGATAGGGTGAAGATACGTATTACTATCGATGCAGATGTGCCGTGTGGTATGTATGATTTGCGTCTGCAGGGTGCAAGCGGTGTTTCAAATATGCTTCCGTTTGAGGTGGCGTCATATCCTAACTTTGTTGAGGACGGTAAGTCGTCGCTCAAAAAGCCGAATGAGGTCAAGACGCTCCCTGCTGTGCTGTGTGGATATGTTACACCGGGAGGTGTCGATTATTTTACATTCTCAGGTAGTGAGGGGCAGACTATCGTGGCATCGGTTAAGGCTCGCCAGCTTGTGCCGTATATCGCTGATGCTGTGCCGGGTTGGTTTCAGCCTGTGTTGAAGATTGTCGATTCGCAGGGACGTGAGGTGGCATATTCGGATGATTACCACCATAACGTGGACCCTGTAATTATCACAACGCTGCCGAAAGATGATAATTATACCATCTTTATTCACGATGCCATCTATCGTGGTCGCGAGGATTTCAACTATCGCATACATCTTGGCGTAATCCCTTTTGTTACAGGCCGTTATCCCGCTTATGGTACGGTCGGCAAGAGCGTAAAGCAGCGCCTTGCGGGTGTTAATCTTGATGCGACAACGGCGAAGGTAAAGGTTAAAAAGGAGGGTTATAATCAGTTGATATACACCGATAGTAAGGGCGCGTCAAATGCAGTACCATTCTACGCTCTGCCAAAGGGTGTCAAGCTCGTTCAGAACCCTAAGGAGGGTGCTCTGCTTACCTTCTCGTCGGCTATATCGGACTCTTTGACATCGAACGCGAAGATTAAGCGCTATAGACTCTACGCTGAGGCAAAACAGCCTGTTATTGTCGAACTGATAGGCCGCAGAAATGGCTCAAGAATAGATGCTGTGATGCGTTTGCGCGATCAGTATGGAAAGGTCGTCGCCAAGGCTGATGATACAGAGGATCCTATGCAGGGACTTATGACCTTCCATGCCGACCCTGTGCTTAAGTATAAGCCAAAGCGAACCGAGGTACTTATTCTTGAGGTGGAGGACTTGCATCAGGGATATGGCGAGGATTACCACTATCTGCTTCGTCGTCATAAGCAGATGCCGTCATTCAATGCCTTTGTATCCCCTGCAAATATAACCGTTCCGGCAGGTGGTACCTCCTCATTCCGCGTCGATATAGAGGGTAAGGTTAAGCTGCCTGTCGATTTGATTGTGGATGGTCTGCCAAGTGGCTTTACAACAAGTAGCCTGAAGATTCGCGGCACAAGAAAGTGGAATGTCTCTGTTACAGCTCCGAAGGGTGCAGATATTGAGCGCTTCCCAATAGAGGTAAAGATAGAGTATTCGACACCTGATGGCCCTATGCAGGCGGATGTTGTGCCTGCGGACAATATGATGCAGGCATTCTACTACACACACCACATACAGGCGGCAGAGCTGGCTGTAGATGTTACCCATGCCTCGCCATATCGTATGTTGCTGGGCTTTGATACGGAGCAGGAGGTGACAGTCAGAATGCAGGATGAGGTAATCCCTATAAAGATAAAGATAGATAGGGATGCGGGCTTTGATGACCCTGTAGAACTTATTTTGGGCAATAAGAACAGAATCTTCTCGCTTGAACCTATTACACTGCTTCCGGGTGAGAAGGAGAAGGTGATATATATCAGGCTCAACCACGAACTGTTGGAGAGGTATAAGAGACGCAAGAATCTCCCTTATTGGCAGATGAGTATCGCTGGTACGGTTAAGGGAGAGATTGTAAAGCAGGGTAAACGTACCTTCCAAAATGCGAAGTACCGCGAGATAACCCCATTCTTCGTTATCAAACTTACACGATAGTTATGAATAGGGTAGTTGCACTAATATTTACTCTTCTTGTGGGTATAGGGACATCGCGGGCGCAGCAAGGTGAGGTGACTCTCGGCATAAGGGGTGGCGGGAGTACTCTGTATGGAGCATTCTCTGCATTTGCTGTGGAGGCGGAATACTCTGCTAAAGAGTACTTTGCTCTGCGAGGTGGTGTGCAGTATAGTACCATTTCAAGGGTGACAGCAGAGGTGCGACCCGCCTATTTTCACGACTTTAATATCGGCAGACTATCGGCGGAACTACTCTTTAACTATGCCTATCAGAGTAGGGTGAGCAACTATGCGTTTGGTTGCGGACTGCTGCTTGATACCAAGTATATCAGTGCGGCACTTGGCTACTACTGCCGAGTGATGACAATGGCGGCGGATAGACTCTTTGAGCCGTTTAATATATACTATAAGCTCGCTGTGCATTGCCTGCCTAATCGGGAACGTTGGGATTTGAATGTTATCTTCTCGAATAGTCAGGCTTTAGAGCTTGAGCGACACTATCAGCCATCCCTTGCCGTTGAGGGGTGGTACTATCCATTGGAGCGTTTAGGTGTGCAGCTTGGGGTAAATTATAAGCCTGCAGGTATGTTCAACCTGTCGAGCGACTATTATCAAATCTATGGAAATGTAGGGGTATGTTACAGATGGTAAAACAATTTGCGGTAGCTGTTGCTGCACTGCTCTTTGCGGGCTGTAATACCCTCGATATTAGGGGGTTAGTGGCCCCTACGGGCGATGTTGTGAATAGCCGTTTTCAAAGTAGTATGTCGCTAAATGGCGGAAAGAGTATTGCTACGGTTGAGGCGACAGAGTCATATATGTTCTATGTTGCAGCAGACCCTCATATCGGCTATACATACGATAATTTGCAGAGTTTTGTGGAACTGATGCAGACAGATGCTGCCGCATCGTTCGGTATCGTGCTTGGGGACTGCACCGATAGACGCGATGCTATGGCGACCTACGTTGAGGCGATAGAGAGCGACGGGGATAAACCGATGTTCTCTATAATCGGCAATCATGACCTCTTCTTTTCGGGTTGGGATGACTTTAGGGAGCTTTTAGGCCCGTCGGTATATTGGTTTGAGGTTGATTATGGCTCGGGACGTGACCTGTTTATCGCCTTGGATTCGGCAAGTGGTACGCTGGGTGGTAAGCAGATGAGGTGGCTGAAGGATTTTCTTGCAGCAAACCGTAAAAATTACCGCCATTGTACCGTGCTGACCCATACAAACCTCTTCTATACCGATAATTCGCAGACAAGCTCTGGCAATATGGCTATGGAGGAGACCCATACACTTGTTGAGCTCTTTAGTAGATATAATGTAACCCTCTGCTTGCAGGGTCACGACCACTTCCGCGAGGACTTGACGCTCGGCGGGGTGCGATATACTGTCGTCGGGACTATCCGCGATGAGGCAAAAAAGCCTGAATATCTGCTCATTACCCTATCTGATGGAGGGGTAGAATACGAATGGCGATATATGTAACAAGAAAATAGCAGCGAAAAGCTGCTATTTTTTTGTATTCCTGAAAGATAGCGTGTGATATGAAAATCTGTATAGCAAAATACAGATGTCTAAATTTGGTTTTTGGTAAAATTTTTCTTACCTTTGTATTTAAGTATGGATAAATTTACAAAAAATCATAAATCAATCTAACCAATACTTTCAATTATGAGAAAATTAGCTTTATTTCTAACTCTGATGTTGGGAGTCGGTTTTATCGCTTGCGAACAGCAAGGTCTTGATACAAACGACCCTCTCTATCCATCTCCTGAGGCGGTTTTCGTAGATGATGACGCTTGTGGAGGTAGTACTATTACGCTCCTTTTTGACGGTAGCGCTGCTGTTAAGGCCGGAGCAACAAGTTTTACATCGACTCTGACCCCTGGTTCTGGTGAGCCGATTGTAATCACACGTGATGCAGGCGCTGCAGATGCTTTCAAGCACGTGTTTAAGAATCTTGCGACAGGCGTCTATAAGGCATCTGTATTCGCAACTTACCCTGACGGTACAAATACAGATCCTGTATATCTGACCGACTCTAAGGGTAACATTGTACAGCTCAAGCTTGCCGGTTCAAACTTGGCGGTTAAGTTTGCTTATGCAACATCTTCAACCCTCGCCTTCTCTTGGAGTGCAAGCGGATTTAAGGATGTAGCAAAGGATTTGAAGGTTGCCTACAGCTTCGGTATCTATCGTGATGAGGCTTGCTCAGACCTTGTTGTATCTTGGGAGACTAAGCCAAATGAGCCAATTTGGGAGGATCTTGCAGATGGCTTCCCACAGTTTGAGTTCTCTGGTTTGGATAAGAATACCAGCTACTGGTTTGTAGTTGAGGATCTTACAAATAAGACAGTTGCTGACCCTATCGAGGGCAAGACACTTGACTTTACTGTTGTTGAACCAAGCGCTACAACAATGGCAGAGGTTGGTGACGTTGTACTTGCTGAGGACTTCAGTGAGCTTGTTTGGGGTGCTAACTACCTCCGTGGCTCTGCTGCTTACTCTGCTGACGACCGTAACCTTGCAACTGCATTTGACAAGGCAGAGGGTGTAAATCCTGTTGGCGGTGGTCCTTGGAAGTGGTATCTTGTTGAGCCAAGCGTAGAGATTGGTCTGTTTACAACAATGAAGAACGCTATTGAGAACTCTCGTCTGGCAACTTGGGGTTGCTGTAATGAGGTTAATGGCGATCAGACATCTCCACTCTGCGGCCGTATCGGTCACCTTAAGTTGGGTGCAAGCAGCAAGACAGGTCTGATGTGTACTCCTGAGCTTGTAAACCTCAAGTCAGCTGCTACTATCGAGGTACAGTTTGACCAGGCACTCTATAGCTCTGACCCTAAGACCGCTGCTGTCTATATTATCAACGACTCACAGCACGCAGGTAAGGCTGGCGCATCTGCTATCACCCCTGCAATGGAGAGCCTTGTTCCTGCAGCAGAGTTTACTCTTAAGGCAGGTCGTACATTTACAACCGAGAAGATTGTTCTGAAGAACGTATTCCCAGGTGCACGTATCGGTATCGGCCCTATCCGTAAGGATGGTTCAACTCCTGGCTCTTCACAGCACCGTATGTTCCTTGATAACGTTATTATTAAGGTTGTTGCTTACGAGGTGACTAAGACTGAGCTTGAGAAGCCTGTTATCACTTCTGCCGTATCTACAGTTGATGAGATTATGGTTAAGTGGAATAAGGTTGAGGATGCTACAGGCTATGTTCTGGAGTATAAGGAGGCAAGTGCTGAGAGCTATACAGCAGTAGAGCTTGATAAGGTGCTTGAGCACAAGATTACAGGTCTGAAGAGCGCTGTAACTTATCAGATCCGTCTTAAGGCTGTTGAGAAGACAACCGAGAGCGAGTCTGAGTACTCAGATGTTAAGGAGGTTACAACCCTTGTAAAGGCTGAGTTCCCAATGGTTGCAAATAACGCTGACGAGTTTATCGCAATCCTTAGCAATGCAGATGGTCTGCGTTCAGCAAGCGCAACTGATGAGATTCAGATTAAGGCTAACCTCGACTTTACAGGCAAGACACTCCCTGCAGGCCCTATCTTCCCAGGTACCCTTGTAGGTAATGGCAATACTATCAGCGGTATTACTTCAGATCACGCAATCTTCGCATCTGTAGGTAGTGTATCTGACCTTACTATCGATGAGAGCTGTACCTTCGCAGCTACCAAGGCTGGTTTCCTTGCTGCTCTTGCTGCTGAGTCAACAGGTACATTTACAAATGTTGTAAATAAGGCTAACGTCTCTGTAGTTATCGCCGGTGCCGGTGATGCAACAGTTGCTGTTGGTGGTCTTGTTGCAGTTGGTGAGTCTAAGATGGACGGCTGTAAGAACTACGGTAATGTAACCTATACTGCCGGTGCATCATACGGTGCCCTTGTTGGTGGTCTTGCAGGTTACAACGACGGTGCTATGAACAAGTGCGAGAACCACGGTAATGTCACTATGTCAGTTGAGTCTCTCTCTGCATACGGTGTTGTTAAGAGCATTGACAATCTGCCTATCCACATCGGTGGTCTTGCAGCTCAGCTTGGTGCAAATGCCCCTGTAACAGAGTCTGTAAATAGAGGTATTGTTGATTACGACATCACTAAGGTTGAGAATCTCGCAGTATCTTGTGAGACAAACCGTCCTCGTATGGGTGGTATCGTAGGTCTTACTCAGAGCTCAATCACATCAAGCGTTAATGAGGGTATTGTTGATGTTAATGTTGTTACATCTGACAGCTCTATATTCTCAGGTAAGAACTATCCTATCAACGTTGGTGGTATCTCTGGTGGTGCTCCTGTAGATGCTTCAGGTGCTTCAGGTGCTGATATTACATCTTGTACAAACAGCGGTGCAATTACTTGCGTTACTTACTGTAAGGGTACAATCCCTACTTGCGGTGGTATCGTTGCTCATCCAGGTTATGAGGATGCTACACAGACAAATACAATCACTCGTTGTGAGAATACCGGTTCAATCACCGCAACTACATTTACTATTGCTCGCGTTGGTGGTATCTCTGGTGGTTCAGGTAGCGTTACTTACTGTAAGAATACCGGTACAATCGATGGTCACCTCTCTATTGAGGATGGTAATATCGGTGGTATTATCGGTTGGTTGGATAAGGGTCACAAGTTTGAGTACAACGAGAGCTATTGTACACTGTCTAATACACGTGCTCCTGGAACAAGCGGTACTTCAGAGGTTGGTGGCCTTATCGGTCAGCACGGTAACTATGACAGCTGCCCAGGTGAGGGTCGCGGTTGTAAGGTTAAGTGCGACATCTCTTATGACTATAGCAATGAGAAGTGGTATGGTATGCTTCTGGGTTACTTCTGGTCAACATCTCATACAGTTGTTCTGGGTACTGAGGATGAGCCTATCATCGTTCTTGGTGGTAGCATGACATACTCAGGCGGTACAACTCAGGTTACTGCAGAGAACTACACCCAGTACACTAACCACAGCTCTGCCGGTGGTAAGTCTGGTAGCAAGCCATTTACTGTTCACGTAAAATTTGGAGAATAAAACTATGAAAAAGATATTTTGTATTTTAAGTCTGTGTTTGCTGTTTGCTGCCTCTTGTGAGAAGGGTCCGGACAGCGAAACACCAGTGAAGAGTGAGTCATCATCGCTCGTTGTTGTTGCGGAGACTATTGCTGACCACAATGTGGTTATTGTAAAGCCTTCAGAGGCTAAGTCTGGTGCACCTGTTGTAGTTGTACTTACCGATGATCTTGAGCTTAAAACTCGCGCAGCGGAGCAGCTTGATATCAACTTTAAGGCTGCCGAGCATTGCCTTATCGGTGGTTATACACTCTGCGTTGTTGAGGTTGCTGCAGGTGAGGATCTCTCTTTCTTGACATCTCTTAAGGAGGGCTTCCCTTACGCTTCTAAGTTCTATCTGCTCAGCTACTGCAATGGCCACGCTTATACAGCAGCTATGCAGATGCCGTCTGAGTTTGCAGCTTTCGGTTGCGTTTCAGGTACAATCGAGGTTGAGGCATATAAGGCAAACAACTTCACTCAGCCTGTATCATTCGTTCACGTACACGCTACAGAGAACTCTGTTTACAGCTGGACAGGCGTTGAGGGTAAGTCAGCCTCTGTGCCACTCAGCGTAGGTGCTATCGTTGCTATCAACGAGTGCACACACTACACAACCGGTGAGCTTCTCCCACGTCAGGGTAAGGGTCTTGTATCTTACACTAAGTATCTTGGTGGTAAGAATGGCCACGAGGTGGTACTCTACTCTGTTGATGGTAAGAGCAACGGCTGGTGCGATGCAGAATTTGAGGTATATAACCAAATTTGGAATTTCTTTAAAAATCATTAATCAATATGAAGAAGTTTATATTCTTACTTGCGGCGCTCTTTATCTGCCATGCAGCGAGCGCTGGTACACTTAAGTCTGAGTCTATTCAGGATCAGGGTGTTACAAGATCATACTATATCTACCTTCCTGCAGACCTTCCTGCAAATGCACCGCTGGTGTTTATCCTTCACGGATATGGTGGTAGCGCACAGGCGTATGTAAATAACTCGTCACTTACATTCAAGGAGCTTGCTGAGGAGTATAAGGTGGCACTTTGCTACCCACAGGCAACTACCGACCCACGTCCAAATACAGGTTGGAATGTTTACTATCCTTGGCAGATTGACAAGATGAAGATTGATGACTGTGAGTTCATCTGCAACCTTGCAAAGCACCTGCACACAAAGTATAACTTGTCTGCAAAGAATACCTTCCTTACAGGTATGTCAAATGGTGGTGAGATGTGCTACCTGATGGCTTATCGTAAGGCGAGCGAGTTCGCAGCTATCGCCTCTATGGCAGGTCTGACACTTACAGAGATGGCTAATCGCCACAACTACGAGACTCCTATCGCATTTATGGAGGTTCACGGTACAGGCGATATGACCTCTCGTTGGGAGGGTGACCCTATCAACCAGTTTGGTTGGGGTGCTTACCTTGCAGTACCTGTTGCTGTAGGCGCTGTTGCAGCAGCAAATAAGTGTATGTATCAGGAGACTACAGAGCTTCCTCAGATTAAGAATAAGGTTATCTTCCACCGCTACTATGGCTCACCATATGGCAAGGAGGTACACTTCTATGAGGTTCGCAACGGTGGTCACAACTGGGCAACAGACTCATTTGACTCTTGCCGCGTCATTATGGAGTTCTTCAAGAAGTATATGACAGAGTAAGCAGATGTCACACAAAAAAAGGAGGGGCGCAATGCTCCTCCTTTTTTGTTTTTATAGCGATGCAGAGTTATTCCGCATCGCTATATCATTCTCTAAATGTCACAACTTGTTCGAGATAGAGCCTCGGCTGTTGTTCTGCGATATGCTTGCCGTAACTATGTCAAAGATGTGGAATATCTGCAGGATGTGACAATACTATGCTCTATTTGGCTCTATTCCTGCCCGCTGTAGGTGTATTGACGGTACAGAGAACCTACTTTGCGTAGCCCCCATTCTTGGCGATATGCACCCATACGCATAATGTTATGACAATAAAAATAGGGATGCAACATTGCACCCCTATTGTTTTTACTAAGCGGCTTGCCTACTGCGCAACAACAGTATAAACGTCACCACTCTGCTCAACCTTATAGCCCTCTGCTACAAAGTTTGTACCGGCACCCTCAGCTGCGTTGTTTGCAGGGTTGAATGCGGTAAATTCACCACCGCGAACCTCGATTTTAGTAGTCGCACGGTCTGCATCCTTCTTATTGAGTACGAATGCGCTGTTGTTCTCGTTAGGGAATACTCCGCCATTGATGTATGCCTCGCCATTGCCACGTACATAGACAACTGCATTTGCCTCTCCGGCACTATCTACGCCCGCCTTGAAAGTACCACCGTTGATAATAACTACACCATCAGCAATAACAGCATATCCATCGTTGCCTGTAACAGCCTCGATAGTACCCTCGCCATTGATAGTAAGTGTAGCACCAGCCTCAACAATGATTGCATCGGTAGCAGTGTTATCTACCTTGTTGGTAATGCTCTTGCCGTTGAGGTTGAGAACTGCATTTACACCAGCCTTAACAACAAGTGGCTCGTCGATTACAAGATCCTCTGCAAGAGTAGCCGCACCACCTACCTGAAATGCACCATATACATTGTAATCAGGCTCCTCGAAGATAGGGTCGATTATAATATTGACATTTACAGCGCTGGTAAGCAGAGAACCGATAATATTGGTACGATAGTTACGCTGAACAGGTACAAATGTGTAGTCCTGAGCATACTCGTTAGTGCCATTGCCATACTCAAACTTAACATCTACTGTAGCCTTATCTGCGCCAATGAGCAGGTAGTTCATAGCCAAATACTCATAACCGGCAACAGGGAATGTCTCACCTGTAGGGATTGCAGTGTAGTCATAAACAAGCGCAACATCATTAGATACCGCACCATCCACAAGGTTCAAAGTTGTAGGGGTGGTAAGCGAAATCTTCGATACGCTGACAGTCATACCTGCGGCGGTTGCAGCAGCGATGTCATCAGTACCAATGTTGAGCTGAGCGAAAGGACGATAGAGATATACGGTCTTTGTCAGGTTGCCTGTAACAACGAACGGCTCTACATAAGCCCAGAATGCATCATAAGCCTCCGCATTAGCAGCAACAGGGCTGTATGTCATAGTTTTAGCAGCGAAATCAACCTCGCATACATCATCGGCATTGTCAGCCCAGAAGATAAGGCTATAGGTGTTGCCTGTAACAAGGTTAAGGTTTACTGTAGTTGAGATATTGATGCTCTCCTTTGCTGCCTCATCAACCTTTGAGATAGCGCTGATCAGATTGCCATCAACATCATAGATACCATAATAGAGGTCAGTAGCCGATGTGCCATCACCAAATACACGGGTACCAATCTCAGGAGTCTCTACTACGAAAGTAACTAAAGACTCACTACTGTTTGTTGCAACCTCTGCCTCATTCTGACATGAAGTTGCGAGCAATGCTGCAACTGCAACAACTGAAAGAATAATCTTCTTCATAATTTAAGGGTTTAAAAGATTAGTTTATAGAAATGTATTGTTAGTCCACTAAATAGTTATACTCGCCATCAAACTCCGGCATAACTGTCACACCACCTGTTCCCGATGTTAGGAACTTCGCTCTGATAGTTGTCAGATGGCTACGCAGCAGAGGTACATTGACAGAGCGGAATGTAGAGAGCAGCTCTCCGTCGTAGTCATATACCTCAATAGATACATTTACAGCTGACTCTGCACCATTGGTAAAGACATAGTCAAAGCCAAGCTCTACCTCACCATTATCAAGCAGACGCATCTTTGATTTGTAGCTTATTCCTGCCTGCGAATCAGATGGTTTGTCTGTAAACATATTGTACTCGGTAGGCATAAAACCACCATAGCGTAGTACAACCTCAAAATCGTTGATACTCACAGTCTTTGGCTCAACCTGCTCCTCGGCAGAGAATCCCATAGCCTGCAGTCTTGAGGCGCGACTGTTAATCACGTTGTTGATAAACTCGTGCAAATCTACCGATATAAAGTTGTACTTGGCCATAGGTCGTTGCATCACCACGGTAGCCTCTGCAACGGCATCTGACACCTCCGATGTGACATATCCACGGAATGCATCTCTCAAATCGTTAGAGCCCGGATGAGAATCTCCCAAGATGCGAATTGCCTCGATACTTGATGTCGAATAGTGCAAATCTCCACCGCCAGCCTCGATAAAGTCAGACCACACTCTGAAGGTGTAGTTACCCGGCTCAAGCATAAGTTCTACACTGTTATCATAGCTTGATACATCGTCCTTTGTAACGACAAAGCTACGTACAATCTCGCGCTCGTCAGCCTGCTCATCGGCCGAATATACATTGATTGTATAGCGGATATCGTAATCCTCAGGCGCGCCTGCACGTGACTCATTGTCGTATGTAAGAGTCTTGTATAACGGCAACTCTGTATCGTAATTCAGATGCAACAAGAATGGTACTTCTCGATATACAGGATATGGAAATTCGTGGACATCACAAGAACATAGGAACGCACCCAATAAGATGGCTCCAAATAGTTGTATGTATCGTAATGTCTTCATTTATTCAGATAAATAAGTGTTCTACCAAAGGTTACTTCTTGGGGTGTACCGTCTTTATTGGGATGCGGTATGATATGCCGATAAGGGCATTATCCAGACCGATATAGGTCTTCTTACGACTCTCATGCAGCGGGCCATTGACCTCGTTGATGAATAGGTCGTAATCCAGAGGATATGCACCTACACCCAAAGCGAACTCCAATTTCCAATTCTTATTACGGCTAATTGGCAGACGATAGCCCAATGAAAGACCTCCACCGAGTGTTGGAGAGGTACCATCACGGTCCTGATAACGATAGGTGCCATTAAATGCGTAATTGTAGTAAGCAAAGCCCAAGTGAGCACCGATAAAGAGCTTGTCCTGATTCTTTAGCGGCCATACACGCAACTCCGGTTGAAGAGCGAATGTACGGAACTTCACGGTAGGGGAGAAGTAGTCTAATGCCGAATATGTGACAGGGAGATAGAACGAGAGGTAGCGTCCCATATCGAACTCAACGCCAATATTAGCCTGCAAAAGGGCTAAACTTGTGGCATTTGTCTTAACGTACATGTATCGCTTCTCAGGCTCTGCCTGCGCAACAGCCTCCACCAAAGGTGAGGTGAAGTGTGGCGCTGTCACATCCATCTGAGGACCAGGGAAAGAGAGTGGCTTGACTTGTAGCCCCTCTTGCTGCTCCATATACTCGACATTGACAATCTTTCTCTTTGTTACCAATACGGTATAGGCATTACGCATGTGGATAAAGTAGTCGCGGAACAGCTTACGCCATGTAATACCATTATCCAAGCGCTTCAGATCTCCGATACGGCTGTCGAGTACCTCGCCTTTGGAGCGATTCTCGCTGCTGATAATTGCCAGAATCTCCTCCTTATTGGCATAGTTCGACTTTGCGACCATATCGTACAGCTCGCTCCAAGCGATATAGTGGTCGTTGCGCACAATAATATTCTCCGGAATCTTGATGCGCGAGCGGACATATCTCTCAAGGGTCTGAAGACGTGCATTACTCAACCAGCGGTTAAATCTCACACTACCCTCAGGCGATACAGCTCCGCAGAACTCAACGCTCACAAGCTCAACCGTACTATCGCGCTTCACACCATCAATCCAATCGACTATATGGGCCAATGAATCGGTGTTATTCATATAGTGAGGGTCGATATTCCACTTGGCAACACGATAACGGATGTGCATCTGATCGCGCCTAAGCTCAGAACTCTCTGTGCGTCGCTCCACTACGCGTTGAGCCGATAGATCGTGGACTGCAAATAGCGCTGTCACGACTATCAATATGCTATATTTTAATTCTCTAAGCATAGCGGTAAATTTATAGGCCCATAGCCTCTCTTAACTCTTGGTAGGTGTACTCTACACCCTCGCAGGTGATAGGGCCTACCGTTGCTCCATCCTCGATAATCAAGAACTCCACATCTGTAGAGACAAGCTGCAAAGAGCCCACTTTAGCACCCTTCTTGATTGTCATAGTTGTTGAGTACTCCTTGCCGCCATACGGGCATCGAGGCTCGCAGCAGATAACCTTATCGATAGTAGTGCCGGCACCAATGGTCATCCACGAGTGCTTTGTAGAGTCACACGTACCGCAGTAGAGTGTGTCGATAGTTACATCATACAACTCTACCACTGCGTGTGTCCAGGCGAAGACTGTTCCGTACACACCTCCATAGAACCAAGCGTCCGACTCATTACGCACACCGATATCGCACGGTATAACCTTGTGTACAACACCATGTTTGTCGGTTACAGTGTCGCGAATGGTGGTCGCACCGGTCATCTTGCAGTTGTTCAGTGTAGTCTTGCCGTAGGCGATTGTCGCCGGCGAGAAGTACCACTCATGACACTCGATGCACGATGATACAGAGAGGTTACGAAGCTCAACATTGTTCAACACATTGTTGTAATTGACATATCCACCACCGCGATACTCTCCCAACTCAATTACCCAGATGTCGCCCGTAAAGAGCAGGTTGTTGTAGGTATTTGTCTGACCCGAAACGCTCGCAAATTGGAGTCCTGTCTCGTGGCTTGACATGTTGTAGATTGTATTCTCAAAGGTGGTATCCTCCTCGGAGTTGAAATAGACATATCCGTAGTCGGTGTTCGGCTCATCGACATAGTCGCGGATATTTATCTCGCCGTTGTCGGTAACTACCTGACCTACATAATCGGTGCGGCAGTTACGCTGAAGCTGAACATAGTTATATGTCTCTTTCTCGAACATCACAGCCTTATTCTCGCCGTTGAGGAAGAAGAACTCCGCAGTGTGTGTTGAAGGTGTTGCATCGGCTAAAAGATATGCCATAGCTACATAGACGTACTGCTCAGTTGCGCCATCCTCATCCACATCTACCTCTAAATACTCCGTAGGCAGCACACCCGGCTTAAATGACGCACTACCATAGTCTGATAGCTCGCCTGTAAGCAGATTGAGGGTGTGGGCAACGTCACGAACACGCACGCACGACTTTGTAATATCGAAGTTGTGGAAGCCCTTGATATACTCCCAATCAAATGGGTATGCACCGGCATTGAGCTGAGCAAATGGACGATGGAGAGTCACCTCTACCTTATCATTCGAGGTGGCAAAGAGCTCGGTGACACCATAGAAGGCATCACGCTTCTCGTCATTGCAAGCCAAAGCGTAGTTTACACTTACCACCATCTCGTCGGTAAGCGTGTAAGCCTCGGTATCGCTACTCTGCGCCCAGAACACAGCCTTATAGTTGCGTCCTGACGGCAGGGATATGGTCATAGACAGACCACTCGGCGATGCCAAGCCGGTCGCATTGCGCTTAAGTGCCTTAGGAATAACTATCTCTCCACTCTCGGTATATACGGCATAGTACAGCTGATTGACGCTTGTACCGTCACTTATCGCGCGAGTAGGGTTGCTCTGAGCATCTTCGGTGCTAAGCACGAAGTTGATAGCAACACTCTGCCCGCCACCCAACGACGAATCTGTAATATTGTCTTGGGTACACGACACCGCCACTATACCAATAAGGGCTATGAGATATTTTGTTAAAAACCTCATTACAAATATTTAAGTGGATAGATAATGTTACAAAGTAGGGTTAGGACCCTCATTAAGAATCTCACCAACAACGGCGCCATCCTCGATAATCACGTCAAGATTGCCGTTACTATCATAGCGGCTGCGACCATTCATATCGAGCAACTTTACCTCAGCACCAGCCTTGATGATAATGCTTGGAGACCACATATTATTCGGATCCCAATGAGTTTTACCATTCTCGTCCTTGATTCTCTTAGCTGTAGAAGAGCTTGATACACAGATTGTATCGATTACAGAACCCTCGCCGATTGTCAGATGTGAGTCTTTCATTGTCTGGTTGTGGGTGCTGCAACGGATATACTCAATATGGCTGTTCAAGATAGTTATCTTAACATGGCTCCATGCATACATTCTCGAAATCTCACAGTTGTTGAATACTGCAACACCGTCATTTGGCACACCGCAATCATATGGGAGTACCTCGTGAAGATCTCCCCAATAATCCGGATAGAGAGGCAGGTCTGGACGGCAATATGCACCTGTGAATACACAATCGTTGATTACACTCTCGCCACGTAAGAATACAAGCGGAGCCATATAGTCGATAGGCTCGACATTGGTGATACCCTTTGAGTGGGTAATCATCATATCCTTTGCCACAACGTTGTTCAGTTCATTTACGAAAGGAACAACCACCTTACCATCCTTCTTGATGTAGTCGCCAAAGGCGATGTATTGTACTGCACCTGAGAATGTTACGTTGTTGAAGGTGAGCTTGTTATTATTCTCCGAGGTGAATGTTGCAGCCTCGGCAGTATTAAATGCAAAATACTTATCCTCGATCAGTGTATCCTCGCTGAAGTTATAATACAGGCCACCGGAGTTGATAGTCTCACCCTCGTAGATAGGGTCAATCTTTACATTGAATGCAATATCGCCTGTAAGAATCTGACCTACGATATTTGTACGCCAATTTCGCTGAATAGGCACAAAGTCAAGACCGTTGTTGAAATCGGCCGGACAGCTACCGTCTGCCTCAGCGAATACGAAGGCCATATCGTGTGTTGTTGTTGAGGCAGATGCCAACAGATATGACATTGAGAGGTATGAATATACCTCGCTATTGCCGTCCTCATCTACATCGACCAACAAATCCTCTGTAGGGATAGCGTTGAGAGTGTAATTTACCTCAACCTCGCCTGTAGCCTCGCCTGTAAGCATATTGAGCTGGTTGGCAACACCCTGAATTGTAGCAGATGAAGCTGCGATATCTACACCCAGCTCCTTAACGTGCTCCAAGTCAAATGGGAATGCACCGACATTAACCTGTGCAAAAGGTCGCTTCAACACTACAGTTACGGTGCGGTTACCCTCAACCTTGAAGATCTCGGTAACACCAAAGAAGGCATCACGTGACTCATCATTATTTACACCCTCATAGTTGATTGTCAGCTGCATATCATCCGATACGGTATAAGCATCACAATTCGGATTCTGCGCCCAGAATACTACTTGGTATGACTGACCCTTAGGCAACGAAATTGCCATAGTGTAACCGGCGTCGCTAAGCAACGAAGTGACATCATTCTTAACAGCCTTGCCGATAATAAGCTCACCGGCATCATTAAATACGCCATACATAAGCTGTGTGGCACCCGTACCATCGCTAATAGTTCGGGTTGAAGGGATGCAATCAACATCCAGTGCAAATGTAACATCTACGGTCTCCTTAGAGGCAGCTGACTCATGATCGGTTGTACATGACACCAAAAGAGTCAGAGTTACAAACAGCGAGAATAGGATTCTTCTCATTTTTTTTGTGTGTCTTTTCCCGTCACCCAACTCCTCAGTGGCGTAGATACAAAAACAGAAAGTGTGGAGTTGACTCTCGACTATCTACGTGAAGGTTGTGGAAAGACCTATACAACGATAAACGACTACGATACCCCACACTTGAATAGTATGTGGTATCTACACATAACTACACAAGAAATGAGTGCTGTTCGTTGTCCCGTTGTCTTAGAAAACTTCCACATTTTCACGTAAGGACAGTGCGAAAACACTTTCAAATTATGTATGAATAGAGTAAAAACTCCGATTCCAACACAAATGTAGTAATTATTTCGCAAATAAACAACACTCATAGTGGGATATCGCAACATTTTTTGCTACAAATGGCAATTTTTCATCTCCCAGTAATAGTCTAAATGTGTTTTTTATATTATATGCCGTAAATTCTTTATCTTCTAATAGGTTTTATCAACATCACAACAAAGTAGATACCAATCGATATTTATGACCGATTATATTTTTGCAAACGCATCTCTATCAAATGCCCTATATATAACAAAGGTAATAAAAATATTAGTAGTCGCAAAACAATATTGATTATATCAATCGTAACTGTGTGACATATAACCAACAGTCCTATGTTAATTAGTGCCGCTGTCTGTAGGTTCTGTCAAGATTACGCAAGAAACCTAAAAATAATAAGTCGTCAAAAGAGGTAACATTAAAAACTCGCACTCAACTCCTTTGGATACTCCAAAATTGCTCTTTTTTGCCTCTTATGAGGACAAATAGTGTTAAAATTCGTCTTATATATAAAATAATTTTGGAAATAATAGCTAATCTAAAAACTATGAAGAAGATTTTATTTATTTTATTCTGTCTCTCTTCTCTCTTTACCGCTTGTAACAATAGCGGGATTCCTGAGATAGAGAAGCAGATCCCTGAGAAACTTGAGACCCCGGCGGGTCTTGTAATTGATCAGGCAACGGTAACTTCTACATCATTCTCTATCACTTGGGATGCCATTGATAGCAATGATGTGTCATCCTATCAGATTGAGTATAAGCGTTCTGATGAGGAGCAGTACACTCAGCAGAGTGTTTATAGTAACTCTTGCAAGGTTACAGGCTTGAGTCACTCGTCACTCTACTATGTTCGTCTGCGTGCATTGTCGTATCATGGTGACGAATTTCATTCGGACTACACATCAGATGTCGAGCAGCAGACACTTATTGTATATATTGTAACTGCACCGACAAATGTTCGCCTTGTGGATGGTAAAGTTACCTCATCGTCATTGCTTGTGGAGTGGGACGCTGTGGAGAATGCTATCGGCTATGTTGTAACTTGTACAGCAAAGAACACCGGAGCAGAGATTGCTGAGTTTACTGAACAGACAAGCGTTACTATTCGTGGTCTTGATCCTGATACAGAGTATGACATCAAGGTCAAGGCGCGTTCTCGTTCAGGCGAGGAGTATGATTCGCAGTACAGCTCTACACTCGTTGCAAAGACCAAGATGCGTGGTGGAGGTATCTTTACTGCTTCTGATTTTGTTGCTTTCGCTCAAGCACTTGAGGCTGAGTATGCCGAGACCGGAACTGCTTTTGGTCTTGACTATGTAGATGAGAGTGGCGTTGTCAATATCAAGGATAACATCGATTTTGCCGGTATTGAACTCGCCCCAATCTCTGCATTTACAGGCATAATTGATGGTAATGGCTTTACTATCAGCAACTTGAAGTTATCGACTTATGGCGAGAATACAGGTCTGTTTGCCACTTTGACAGATGCAACAGTTCGCAACCTTACTTTCGACGAGAGCTGTGTGATTTCAGTTGTAAATCTCTCTGGTGCATCAAACGCAGGTGCTGTTGCAGGTGCTATTCACGGTAATTGTACCTTTGAGAATATCACATCAAAGGCGACAATTACAGGCGCAACATATATAGGTGGTATTGTCGGCTCAGCAGCGTATAAGGATGGCGATGTACTCTTTAAGGGCTGTAAGAACTATGGAGCGCTTACATTCCCGGATATTACTGCTGTGGCAAATGTATCTCTCGGAGGTATCTGCGCAGCCAATGAGACTGGTGTTACCTATGAGGATTGTGCTAACTATGGTGCGCTTACATTAAATGCTACCGGTGGTAATAAGTATCTCTATACAGGTGGTATTGTTGGTATTGGTTCTGACCACGATATGTTCAACTGTACAAATGAGGGTGAGTTGAAAGTCAACTGCCGCGGTGCAAACAATGTCTATATGGGAGGTATAGTAGCTCGCGCTCATCGTATGCACGCTGAGAATTGTGCAAATAGTGCAAATATCTCTATTACAGAGAGCTCTGAATGTGTATCACTCTATATCTGTGGCTGTTTGGGTACTCTTGAGGGTACTGCTACACGTGAAACTGAGATTTACAAATGTAGTAACAGCGGAAATATCACAGCTAAGTGTAATAATACAAAGGATGTACAGGCAGGTGGTATTATTGGTTGGATTAAGGTCTCTGGTTGTGAGATTAGCGAGTGTACAAATAGCGGAAATATCTCAATGACCTCTGCTGTAACCGGCTCGTACGCTGCGGGTATTGTAACTGTACAGACAAGCACCCTTGCAGATTCTAATATTAAGACTCTGTCAAAGGTCGTAAACTGCTCTAATACAGGAAATATCACCTATACCGGTACAGAGAGCAATAGCGCTTGGAACGCCCCTGCGGGTATTGTTGGTAAGTGTACTGTTGACTTTGGTATTGAGGGCTGTGAGAACCGTGGAGATATAACTGCGGACAATACTACCCGTTCAAATCCGGGTGGTATCGGCTCGGAGATTAACTGCGATGTTATTGGCTGTACAAACTACGGAACAGTCTATACAACCGCTTGGCACCAAGATTACTATAGTGGTACAGGAGGTATTGTTTCTCGTTATCAGACAGCAGGTAAGGTAATTAGAGATTGTAAGAACTACGGAACCATCATCTATAACGGTAAGGGATTTGGAAAGGCAAATGCCAATAAGGGTATTGTTGGTCAGGGTGGTATCTGTGGTCTGCTCTATGCCGGTGCAGTAGAGAATTGCGAGAACTACGGAACAGTTTTGGGTAACGACTATGACTCTTCTCACGGCATGGCCTCTTATCTCAATGCCAAGGGTGCTATTATCGGCTGGGGCGGTGCTAACTCGGCTGTCACTATTAGTGGCTGTAAGGTTGGCGGTGCTGTAGGCGTATGTGATGATAGTCAGTCAGATATGGGCGCAAGTAAGGCTACGGCTGTCACTGCCGAGAACTATGCGAACCTTATCTATGGCGGTGATGCAAAGAACGGTGTCACTGTCAGTGGTTGTTCATTTGCTCAATAATAATAGATAGATAAATAATTTTAAGTAATCAAGGGTTGGCAAGCGACCAGCCCTTCTAATGACAAATAGTTATGAAAAAGAGTTATGTTACTCCTATGATTGTAGAGGAGTTCGTTGTGGCGGAACAAGGCTTTACTGTGAGCAATCCTGCGGGTGGAGCGTTTAATGATTATGTAGAAGAGGACTACCAGTGGTAAATATCTAAAAAAGAACAAACTATGAGAAAGATATTCAATATTTCAGTTGCTGCTCTGGCAATGTTCGGAGCAATTGCTTGTAGTACTGCTCCTGTAGAGGAGATTATAGGCAATAATACAACAGTTACAGCATCATTCGTAGATAGTCGTACAGCTCTTTCTGAGGGTGTTAAGAGTGTTTGGAGTGCAGATGATAAGATTGAGGTCAATGGCACAACCTTCACTCTCTCTCAGGGTGCAGGAGAGGCGACTGCCGTTTTTGTCTCAGAGCAGCGTCTTGCTGATGCAGAGAGCTATGTAGCTACATATCCTGCAGGCGTAACAGCTGTTCCAACTACACAGAGCGCTGTTGCGGGTAGCTTTGACCCGGTTGCAGCATTGGCTTCAGGAACAAGTGCTACTCTCAATAATATCCTTTTTGAGCACAAGCACGCGTTGCTTAAGTTCTCTTTGCCGCAGAGCGCATCAAAGGTTGAGGTCGCAGGTTATACTCTGGCAGGTAATATTGAGCAGGGCAAGACCTACTATATTGCAGTTGCAGCAGGTACATATAATATTGAGGTAAAGGTAGATGATGTTGTTGTAAAGAGCAGTCAGAATACTCTTGAGGCTGTTAATGGCCATATCTATAACCTTGGTCTTGTTGAGCAACCCGCTATAGGCATCTATACCGCAGATGATCTCGTTGCCTTTGCAACCGAGATTGAGGCGCAGATTGCAGCCGAGCAGACACCTGATGGCGGTAAGTTTAAGGATGCAAATGGTGTTGTAAATATCCTTGCAAATATCGATATGAAGGATGTTGCTTGGACACCAATTTCAAACTTTGCAGGTACACTTGAGGGTAACAACCACACTATCGACAACCTTGTTGTTGCTACTACCGAGTCAAGCGCAGCAATGTTCAAGAACCTGAGCGATGCAACTGTTCAGAATCTTGTATTTGGTGAGGGTTGTAGCTTCTCAGCTTCTGGTCTTGATAGCAATAACAATACTTATGTTGCGGCTGTTGTGGCTCGTATTCTTACTGGCGCAACACTGGAGAATATCACAAGCTCTGCAACTGTTAGCGGTGGTAACTTCATGGGTGGTTTTTGTGGTGCTGCAGATCTTAAGAAGGGCGATATCCTCTTTAAGAATTTGATAAATAACGGTGCTGTTCTCTATCCGGAGGCTGCTGCTAATGCAAATATTGTAATTGGCGGTATCGTTGGTCAGACAGAGACAGGTGTGACTATTGAGAATTGTACCAATGCAGGAACTGTGACAAATAAGTCTAATAGTGGAAATAAGTACAACAAGGCAGGCGGTATTGCTGGTGGTGCAGGTGATGTTGTTATGAGTGGCTGTACAAATACAGGTACTGTGACTGTTGATGTTCGTGATGCCAACCACATCTGGGCAGGTGGTCTTATCGCTAGCTCTTATCGTGGTTTTATATCTAATAATAGCAATACAGGTGAGATTATTATCTCTGATAATATTACCGGTAACGCCTCTATGTATGTAGGTGGTTGCTTTGGCGCATTAGAGGGTAACTCCGCTCCTGGAGATGGTTCGTTCTATAAATATACTAACTGTACTAACTCAGCTTCAATTACAATCAATAAGGCTGTGACAAAGGATACTCTGCTTGGTGGTGTTGTTGGTTATCTCTATCTTGTTGATGTACAGGTTGAGGAGTGCTCTAATAGCGGTGCAATAACCCTTACAAAGCAGGGTGCTAGCTCAGCTGCTGGAGGTATCGTAGGTTTGATAGCAAAAACAAGTAGCTCAAAGCCTGTGAACGGTTCTCAGATAAACAACTGTACTAACACAGGTGCTGTTAGTATGAACTCTCCTGCAAACAAAAACTGGGTACACGTTGGAGGTGTTGTGGGTGGTACTACACACGACAAGACCTCTATTAACGGCTGTATCAACCGTGGTGATGTAACTGTTGCAACATTGAGCCGTTCAAATCCGGGTGGTATCATCTCTCAGTGTCAGTGTAATGTTACTAACTGTATAAACTATGGTACAATCTATTCAACAGATGCACACAAAGACTACTTTAGCGGTACCGGAGGTATTGTATCTCGTCTTAATGACGCTGTAACAGTTTCTGGCTGTAAGAACTATGGTACTATTGTATATAATGGTAAGGGCTTTGGTGGTGCCAATACCAATAAAGGTATTGTTGGTCAGGGCGGTATCGCTGGCCTGATGAACAAGGGTGTTATTGACAACTGCGAGAACTATGGCGTTGTTTTGGGTAACGACTACGATGCTTCTCTTGGCGCAGCAGAGTATATTAATGCTAAGGGCTCTATCGTTGGTTGGGGTGGTTGTAACGCTGCCGTTACTATTAAAAACTGTAAGGTTGGTGGCGCTCTCGGCTCTTGCGTAGATACCGATACAGATATGGGTGTGGCAAAGGCTGTTGCTATTACTGCCGAGACCTATGCAGACTACATTTTTGGCGGTGATGCCAAGAATGGCGTAACTGTTACCGATTGTTCTTTTGCAGTTAGCGAATAATTTACTATCTTAACGGTATGAAAATAGGTAAAAAATTAATTTCAATGCTCGCTGTTGCAGCCCTGCTGGTTGGGGGCTGCACAAAGGGCGGCGGTGATACAGGTGGCACCGGCACAGGAAACACTCCAAAGCCGGGGGCTATTGAGGTTGCCGAGGGCAAGGACCTGATAGGTTATGTGCTGTGGGATGATGGTTCACCGGCAAAGGGGGTTGTTGTCAGTGATGGTTTCAGTTGTACCGCTACAGATGAGAACGGTATCTATCAGCTGACACGCAATATTCGCGCCCGCAATGTATTTTTATCTTTCCCGCAGATGGCAGAGATTACTGTAAAGAAGAATCAGGTGCCTGACTTCTTCCACTCTATCAATGCGAAGGCTAATGGCGTTATCCGCCACGACTTTACCATTGTAAAGCGTAAGGGCGCAGTACCTCGTCGCTTCCAGCTTATTGTCTTTGCAGATAGTCAGATTCGCCTTAAGAGTTTTGGCGAGCACTTCTCGAATGACTTCTGTCCGGATGTCAATAAGACTGTTGCCGAGTCAAATCTGCCGACAGTAGGTATCACTTGCGGTGATGATGGCGATGATAACTTGTGGCATCAGAAGCGCGATGGCGAGGATATGACCTATCAGACAGTTGCGGACTGCTATGGAGCACTCAGCTTCCCGATGTTCCACTGCGCGGGTAACCACGACCACGACAAGTCGCACTCTGTGCCGAAGGCGGAAGGGACAGCTACAAAGGATTACTATGACTACTACGATGCATCAGTAGCTGCGTTTGAGAAGGCATTTAACCCTGTGGACTACTCGTTCAACTATGGTAGCGTTCACTTTGTTATTATGGATAACATCCGCTACTATGGCCCTTCATCATACGATATTGGCTTTACAGATGAGCAGATTGAGTGGCTGCGTCAGGATTTGAGCTATGTGCCTACAACTATGGCAGTATTTGTCAGCCTGCACGCCTCTTACTATCGCCGCAATATGCAGAACAAGGAGGAGTTTGCTTCTCTTCTTGCTCCGTATGCAAATAAGTGGCTCTTTATTGGACATAGCCACGTCAATGACTTCAAGCCAAACATTGATGACCCTAAGGGTGGAAAGATGACTGAGTGGGTGCTTGCAACGCCAATGGGAACCTTCTATCGTGCAGATATTAACCAGACCAGCGAGCCTGCTGGTTATGGCGTAGTGACTGTTAGTGGTACCGAGGTTATTGACCGCTACTACAAGGGCGCATACGTCAACCGCGATACGCAGGGCAGAATGTACGACACCTCTTGTTTTACCCATTGGAAGAGCGAGAAGGATAGTGACGGCATAGCTTGGAAAGACAAGGTTGTGGGCGTTGTATTCGATAAGACCTACTTCTCTATGACCGACCAGTGGACTGTTGAGCTGTGGGAGGATGATAAGTTCTCTACTGTAATGACTCGCTACAAGGGTCTGGATTATGCTGTATTTGATTGTATCAATGCAACTGATTTATCAAAACTTACGGCTTCCCAAGCGTCAGTGACTCTTTATAAAGCAACCCCAAAGAGCAAGAGCTCTCAAAAGAAGATGCGTCTTGTCGATTGGCTTGGTCGCGAGTATTGGGTGACAGAGATGACAACCTCGCTCGCGAATGAGGTTACAGGTCTTCAGAACGGCGGTAAATAGTTATATTGTAAGCTGTTAGATATAACGTTATGGCAAAGAAAATTTTACACTCACAATTAGAGGGCAAGAGCGCAAACGAGAGTTTTGGGCTACTCTATAACACATATATAGACGACCTCTATGCCTTTGGTGTGAGTATGGGTGCTAACCACACCTTTGTTAAGGATGCCATACACGATGTATTTTTAGCGATGCTTACCAAAAAGCGTGATTTATCTCAAATCCGCGACATAGAATCTTACCTTTTTCGCTCGCTCAATAACCGCATTATCGACAGCTGGCGTACGCAACCTAACGAGGTGAATGTAGAGGCTCTGGTCACGGTTAGTGTAGAGCCTACGCAGGCGGAGCATATTGATGAGGCGTATATCGCTACCCAGATGGCTTCGCATCTTAATCAGGTGATGCAAAAGCTGACATACAATCAGCGCAGTGCTGTCTATTTGAGGATTATGTGCGATATGAAGTATAGCAAGATTGCGGCCATATTAAACTGTACAGAGCACGCTGCCCGAAAATTTGTATCAAAGGGACTTGCAAACCTTCGTAAGTATCAGAGTGAACTTGGTAAATGGATTAAAAATTAGGAATTAATGATAAAGTATCTTGCAAATATAGATTTTGTTCTCTGGAGCCTTCGAGGCAGACCTTCGAGCTCCAAATGGAGCAAATATGCTGATAAACACCCTGAGGATGAGCAGTTTATAAGAGCTTTGTCGGTAATGAGCAGACTATCCTTCAATAAACCGGAGATGAAGGAGGATGAGAAAAGAGGGTTGTACAACTCTATCATTGCCCAGAACGGCATAGGCTCTAAGACAACTCGAAAGAGGGTGATTAGTATTGTAAGTCGTGTGGCTGCTGTGGTGGTGTGTGCATTGTTTGTTGGTAGTGCGGTCTGGTTTGGCTTGAGGAGCTATGACCACAACAAGACCGAGGTTGCCGATGTGCGCCCGCTGCCACTGAGCAGTGTTGAGATGCCTGAGCAGGTGACTATCATCAGCGACAATACAGCTATAGCAATCTCTACTACACTTATGGCGCGAGTAGAGTGTAGCAGTACGGGCGAAATTGTTGTCAATGGAGAGCAGATGGCTGTAAATAGCAGTGAGAGTTTTGACCTGCTTGTGCCAAAGACTTTTCGTGCGACAGTAACGCTGGCTGACAATACAAAGATTTGGCTAAATGAGAATACCAAAATCCGTATATCTTCACAAAGTGGTACTTCGGCTCGCTCGGTAGAGATTGACGGAGAGGGATTTTTTAAGGTGACACACAACCCTGACGACCCATTTGTAGTTAGTGGTCAGGAGATTGCGGCTGTGGTCAAGGGTACTACCTTTGATATCTGCAGTAGCTCTAATCCGAACCTAAGACAGTATGTTGTGCTTATTGATGGTTGTGTAGATGTGGATATGCCTACAATTGGTGAGAGGGTTACCCTTGCTCCAAAGCAGGTGTTGAACTACAATAACAACAGCTACATGACAACCACAGCCGATGTAAGCTCTTATATAGGTTGGCGCGAGGAGAGTATTGTGATAAACAACAATAGCATTGTTGAGGTAATTGCCTCATTGAGTGACTATTATGGCATTGAGGCATCGTGCGCAAACAGAGTGTCAAAAATATGTTGCTCTGGTCGACTGGTGCTCTTTGACGATATCAACAAGACTCTTGAGGTGCTGACAAGCATTACACCTATTCGCTATGAATGGAGAGGTAAAACACTCTACGTAGAATCTAACTAATTAATTAAATAATAGAAATCTATCTATGAAACAACTGTTCCTTTTCGGCAATGAGTTGGCAAAGCGACTGCGCCTCTGTGCGTTGGTTACAGCCTTCTCTCTGTTGCTAATGGGAGGCGCAGAGGCCCAAACTACACAAAATAGTAATTTGGTCACTCTCCGTCTCAACTCAGTCTCCCTTGTGCAACTGTTTGATGCCATAGAGAGTCAAAATGGTTACTCATTCATCTGGGATGAGAAGCTTAACTCCAAATTACAGCACAGAGTCTCTGTGGATGTGGTTAAGGTGCCTATTGAGCAGGTTCTCAGCTCAAAACTATCCGGCACAGGACTTACATTTAAGATTATTGAGAAGCAGGTTGTAATTAAAGCTGAGCAGCAGGTAGCTCCTGTAAGTAGTAAAAGTAATGAGGTGTCGGGAGTCGTTATCTCATCGACAGACAACAAGCCTATTTTGGGTGTAAGTGTTTATGTCGATGGTACCACTGTCGGTACCCTTACTGACGAGCAGGGTCGCTATAACCTTGCCGTTCCTGCCGGTACTACTGAGGTATGCTTCTCATATATGGGCTTTGAGGATAAGACAATTCCGCTCTCGCAGCCACTGCTCTTCTCGCTTGTAACTCTTATCGAGCAGAATACAGCTATGGATGAGGTTGTGGTTGTCGGTTTCGGTCGTCAGAAGAAGGAGTCACTCGTAGGCTCAATCTCTACTATCGCTCCCTCTAAGTTGAAGATGACCTCATCAAACCTCTCCTCTTCGTTTATCGGTAAGGTTGCAGGTATTGTCTCTGTGCAGTCCTCTGGTGAGCCTGGAGCTGATGGCTCAAGCTTCTGGATTCGCGGTATTAGTACCTTCGGTTCTAATAAGGAACCACTGATTATCCTCGACGGTGTGGAGATTGACAAGACAATCCTCAACTCTATTGCTCCGGAGACTATCGAGCAGTTCTCTATCCTTAAGGATGCGACATCTACAGCTCTTTATGGTTCTCGTGGTGCAAATGGTGTTATGCTCATCACTACAAAGAGCGGTGCGAACTCGGAGCGTATGTCAATCAACGTTCGCGTGGAGAATGGCTGGTCTATGCCTACCCGTATTACTCCTATCGCAGATGGTGTGACATATATGGAGAACTATAACGAGGCTCGCCGTATGCGTGACATGGCGGAGCACTTTATGCCGGAGAAGATAGAGAACACCAAGCTCGGTACAAACGCAATCATCTATCCTAACAACAACTGGTACGAGATGTTGTTCAAGGATTTTTCGATGAATCAGAATGTTAATGCCAACATCCGTGGTGGTAGCAGTAAGATTGACTACTTCCTCAATGTTTCGGTACATAACGAGGGCGGTATGCTTCGAAATACCAAGATGTCTAACTACAGAACAAGCGAGAATATGCAGAAGTACACCTTCCAGAGCAATATCTCGGCATCTGTAACCAAGACTACAAAGGCCGCTCTGAAGCTGACCACACAGCTGATGAATCGTAAGGGTACCGCGGCAGTGGCTGAGGATCTGTTCGGCTATACAATGACCGTAAACCCTGTAGATTTCCCTGCATTCTTCCCTGCACAGGATGGCGATGAGCATGTCCGCTATGGTAATGCCCCTGGTTGGGATGGTGGTGCAGCGCAGATAAACCCGCTGGCTATTCTCAACCGCGGATATTGCAATAAGTTCTGGGGTAATGTGCTCGCAACATTTACCCTTGATCAGGACTTGAGTTTTATCACCGAGGGCTTGAAGATTGGCGGTCTTGCTTCGTTCAAGAACTATACATACTCAAATACTTGGAACCAGCTCAACCCATACTATTATAACCTTACAGACTATTGGATGGGTGCTGATGGTAACTATGTATATGATATGATGGAGATTGGTACCACAGGTACAAACTACCTCACTCCGGGCGTATCTAACAGTGGTAACCGTATCTTCAATTTCCAGGTTACAGCCGACTACTCTCGCAGCTTTGGTCGTCACGATGTGGCAGCTACACTCGTATATCACCAGCGCGAGACTATCGCCAATGTGCCAACAGCTGAGCAGAATAAGATTCTGCCTTACCGTGAGCAGGGCTTTGCCGGTCGTGTGACATACGCCTTTGACTCTCGCTACCTCTTTGAGGCAAACTTCGGTTATAACGGTTCGGAGAACTTCTACGCCAAGAATCGTTGGGGCTTCTTCCCATCGGTGGCTGTAGGTTGGGTAATCTCTAACGAGCCATTCTTCTACGGTGTTAAGGATGTGCTGTCACTGCTCAAGATTCGTGCTTCGTATGGTCTTGTGGGTAACGACTCGCTGCCTATGCGATTTGCATACCTTACACTTGTAAATATGAACTCTACAGATAACGAGTTCAAAGGTTACTTTGGTGGTGATACCTTTAAGATTTACAACGGTATTCAGGTTACTCGTTGGGGTAACGCTGATGCAAGTTGGGAGGTTAGCCGTAAGCTCAATATCGGACTCGAGATTGGTCTGTTTAACGATTTGACCATTATGGCAGACTTCTTCCACGAGCAGCGTAACGATATCTTTATGCTCCGCCGCTCTATTCCGGCTTCATCCGGTTTCCAGGAGTCCACACCATATGCAAATATCGGTGCAGTACTCAACCGAGGCGTTGATATGTCGTTGGAATATAACAAGGCAATCAATAGTGACCTTGTCATCTCTGTTCAGGGAACATTTACCTACGCACACAACGAGGTTACCGAGAAGGATGAGCCAAAGTATCAGTATGACTATCAGAAACTTGTCGGTAAGCCAATTAACTCTATCTATGGCTATGTTGCAGATGGTCTGTTTGTAGATCAGCAGGATATCGACAATTCAGCAAGGCAGGAGTTTGGTGCTATTATCCGTCCGGGTGATATTAAGTATAAGGACCTTAATGGCGACGGCGTTATTGACGGAAATGATATGACATCGCTCGGTTATCCGACCATTCCGGAGATTACTTACGGATTGGGTGCCTCTATACAGTGGAAGAAATTTGACTTCTCATTCTTCTTCCAGGGTGTAACGAATGTGGCTATTGAGATGAAGAATCACCACCCATTTGTTACCAATGTCTATTCTGGCTACAATATGCAGGAGTGGATTGCAAAGGATCACTGGACTGTTGAGAATCAGAATGTAAATGCTGCTTATCCTCGTCTGTCGGCTACTTGGAATACAAATAATACCCAGACTTCATCGTTCTGGATTAAGGATGGTTCATACCTGCGTCTGAAGAACTTGGAGTTGGGTTATACCATCAAGTCATTCCGAGTTTATGCATCGGCAACAAACCTGTTTACCCTCTCTCCATTTAAGTATTGGGACCCTGAGTTGGGTAGCGGTAATGGACTTAAGTATCCGCTTCAGCGTCAGGTTAAGGTGGGTCTGCAGTACAATTTCTAACAGCTAATTTTGGTTTAGGATATGAAAAAATTATATATAGTTTTATTGTCACTTCTCGCGCTTAATTTCAGCTCGTGCAACTATCTGGATGTTGTGCCTGATGATACAGCAACGCTGGAGGATGCTTTTAAGAATGAGGAGAATGCTCAGAAGTTCATCTACTCCATCTATGGCCATATTGGCAATATGAACCGCTACTGGATGCCAGGTCAGATATTTGGTGGAGACGATTGTGCGACAAACTCAAAGGGTACTACCCGTTGGTTTGCCTACAAGAGTATGATTTATGGTGAGGAGACTCCAAATACCACTTACCACAACTTTATGCGTGCTACAGGCGCGCCTACAGGTGGTGTGAGCTATGACTACTACACCGCTATCCGCTACTGCTATATGCTGCTCAATAACATCAACACTATTCCAGATATCTCGGAGCAGAATCTGCGTGAGTGGCAGGGTGAGGCTTGGTTTATGATTGGTATGTTCCATTGGTGGATGGTTGAGTACTATGGTCCTATTGTTATTGTAGATCGTGAGATATCTCTCAACGCATCGGAGGCAGAGCTCTATGCTCCACGCTCATCGTTTGACGAGTGTATCAACTTTATCTGCGACTGCCTTGATAAGGCTATTGAGTATCTGCCTGCACGCCAGCAGAATATTAAGTGGTATGGTCGTGCTACATCTGCTGCAGCATACGCCTTCAAGGCGCGAGTACTGCTCTTTGCAGCCTCTCCTCTGTTCAATGGAAATGCAAAATTCTATGCAGACCTCAAGAACCACGATGGTAAGGCTCTGGTAAATACAAAGTACGACCCGGAGAAGTGGAAGAGAGCAATGGATGCTGCTGAGGAGGCAATTCAGTTCTGTGAGCAGAATGGTTATGCACTCTATAAGAACGCTGCAAATGGTACGCTTGATACCTTTGAGCGCGGTGTGGCAGACTTCCACGACCAGCTTGTTGAGATGCGATATAACGATGTGGAGTTCCTCTGGGCATTCTGTCATAATAATTCACAGGAGGAGCTTCAGAAGCGTAGTGGTATTCGCACCACAACACCATACTCTACTAATGGTTGGATGACCAACTTCCAGGTGCTCTTCCCAGCCGTTGAGTCTTACTATACAAAGAATGGTCTGCCTCTTGAGGATGATCCGATGACAAAGGGTCGTAACCTCTATGTATATAATGCTGTTGAAGGTACTGCTGAGCTTAACCTTAACCGTGAGCCACGCTTCTATGCTTGTGTGACTTATGATGGAGGTGAGTTCCCAATGGATGGTACTATCTATAAGGTGCAGGCAAAGGCTGGTGAGATTCACGGATATACTATGAATGGCAACTCTCCTGATATGTCAAAGGAGTATAACAATGAGACAGGATATTTCCTTCGTAAGTTTATCCACAAAGATAGCTCTTACGATGTATCGACAAAGACCTTTGCTTTCCACAACTACGCTTGGCCGCTTATCCGTATGGCAGAGCTCTATTTGAGCTATGTTGAGGCAGATTTTGAGTACAATGGCTCGCTGAGCATCAAGAGCTTTGAGTACCTTAATATGGTGCGTGAGCGTTGCGGTCTGCCAACATTCCAGGACTCTTGGGCAATGGCCGGTGGTGTTCCTACAGGTGAGAAACTGCGTCAGGTGCTTCACAGTGAGCGTAATAATGAGCTGATGTTTGAGGGTCACCGCTACCGCGATATGCGCCGTTGGATGGATGCCGAGAAGCATATGCTCAAGGAGTGGAAGTGTTGGAATGTATGGGGTCAGACTGCCGAGGAGTACTACACAATCAAGCAGTGGGAGGACTTTGACCAGCACGAGGGTCAGCGTACGCTGCAGGTTCCTCGTCACTATCTGCTCCCTTATCCACTTGCAGAGATTCAGATTAACCCTAACCTGGTACAAAATCCTGGTTACTAATTTTATGACGATATGAAAAAGATAGTAATGTTATTTTTGGCTGCTGCACTCTGCACCCTCTCTTGCTCAAAGAGTGATTATGTGGTGTACGAAAATATCCCTGCAGCCTTCTATATATCTGAGTCGGGAGTTGTGGCTGTAGATGATTTACAGACCGATTTGACCTTTACCGTGGTTAAGGGTGGCGATGCTCATTATACAGCACAGGTATCTCTGGTAGAGGATACACGACTGATTGTAAAACACAATATCTCTAACGATTTGAACTATATCCCACTGCCGGCTGAGTGCTATAGCCTCTCAGAGAGCAGCTTGAGCTTTGAAGAGGATTTAGATAGACAGCAGTTCACTATTACCTTTGCTCAGGAGCAGATTGATGCGCTTGAGAAGGGTAACTATGCTGTTGCGCTGGCTTTGGAGTCTGATAACGCTGTTGTGAACAGTGAGAAGGGGTATGTTTTGTTGTTGATTGAAAAATAGACAGATATGAAGAGAGTAATTTTATCACTTTTTGCTCTGCTTGCAGTTGCTGCGGTCGGGGCACAGAATATTACAGATGAGGCGAAGGCCCGTGCGGCGGAGCTTGTTGCAAAGATGACCCTTGAGGAGAAACTTGACTACATCGGTGGATATAACAAGTTCTATATTCGCGCCATTCCGCGTCTTGGTATTCCTGAGATTCGTATGGCCGATGGCCCGCAGGGTGTGAGAAATAATACCCAGAGTACTATGTTCGCATCAGGTATTGCTGCTGCGGCAACTTGGAACCGCGATGCGGTATATAATATGGGTGTAGGTCTTGGTCAGGATAGCCGCGCTCGTGGTGTGCATATCCTGCTCGGCCCGGGTGTGAATATCTATCGTTCGCCACTCTGTGGTCGAAACTTTGAGTACTTTGGTGAGGACCCTTACCTTGCAGCACAGACTGCAGTTCAGTATGTCAAGGGTGTTCAGAGTCAGGGTGTTATGGCTTGTATCAAGCACTATGCAGCCAATAATCAGGAGTGGGATCGCCACAATGTCTCTTCAGATATTGATGAGCGCACATTGCACGAGATATATCTGCCGGCTTTCTATGCGGCAATAGAGCAGGCGGGCGTTGGTGCCGTTATGTGTTCATACAACCTGATTAATAGCGTTCACGCCTCAGAGAATAGCTATCTCAATATTGAGGTGTTGCGTAATATGTGGGGCTTTGAGGGTATTCTGATGTCCGATTGGAATGCTACATACTCGGCTATCAATGCTGCCAATGGTGGTCTTGACCTTGAGATGCCAAGCGGTAAGTTGATGAACTACAAGCACCTTGCAGGGCCTATTGCTGACGGTATTGTAGATATTCGCACTATCGATACAAAGGTGCAGCATATTCTTCAGACCCTTATCAGCTTTGGTTTCTTTGATCGTCCACAGAAGGATGAGAGCATCTCGGAGCGCAACCCATTCTCTGACAATGCTTCGTTGGAGCTTGCTCGTAATGGCGTTGTGATGCTTAAGAATGATGGTATTCTGCCACTTAAGAAGGGTAAAGTTGCAGTTGTCGGTATGCAGGCCAACACAGTGCCTACAGGTGGTGGTAGTGGCTTTGTTCACCCATTTGAGACCTGCTCTGTATCTGAGGGTATGTCACAGATGAAGGGCTTTAAGGTATTTACTACCGATGAGGCATTTACTAAGTCGTTAGAGGGTAAGTTCTTTACCTCTAAGGATCTTAGCCGAGCAGGATTGTATGCAGAGTACTTCAACAATAAAAAAATGTCAGGCTCTCCGGTAATGAGTCGTGTGGAGACCACTATCAACCACTCGTGGAAAAATGGTAACTCGCCAAAGAAGTCTGTTGTCAACCACAATCAGTTCTCTATCCGTTGGAGCGGAGTGTTCCGTAGTGATAAAGATGAGAAGATTGAGTTTATCCTGCGTGGCGATGACGGTTATCGTATGTTTATTGACAATAAGGAGGTTATTAGTGATTGGGGCAACCACTCAACTACTCAGGGTAGCTATATCTTTGAGGCAAAGGCTTCTCAGAACTACGATATTCGTATTGAGTACTTCGACCACTCTGGCGATGCTCGAGTAGAGTTACGTATGTTTGATAAGGGCTACGTGGCTAATAATGCAGATATTATTCGCTCTGCAAATGCCGTTGTGGCTTGCGTTGGCTTTGATTCAAATACAGAGAAGGAGAATGCTGATCGTACATTCGAGTTCCCTTACGCTCAGAGCGAGATGATTCGCCAGATTGCTGCAATCAATCCAAATGTGATTGTTGTTGTCAATGCAGGTGGTGGCTTTGAGATGGAGAGTTGGATTGATAGCGCAAAGGCTGTTCTGCTTGCTTGGTATCCTGGTCAGGAGGGTGGTCAGGCTATTGCTGAGATTATCTCCGGTAAGTTAAATCCAAACGGACGTCTGCCAATCTCTATCGAGCGCAAGCTTGAGGATAATCCAACTTGGGGTAGCTACTACCACAACCTTGATGTTAAGGTGAGAAGCAACCCTTATAAGCGTGTGAACTATAAGGAGGGTCTGTTCCTTGGCTACCGTGGCTATGACCGCAAGGATGTTAAGCCTATGTTCCCATTCGGTTTCGGCCTCAGCTATACAACCTTTAAGTATGATAATCTGAAGGTTACAAATGGCGCAAATGGCTACCTTGTAGAGTTCGATGTAACAAATACAGGTAAGGTTGATGGCGCAGAGGTTGCACAGGTATATGTTGGCTATAACGACAAGAGTGTCATCCAGCCTGTAAAGCAACTTAAGGGTTATGATAAGAAGAATATTGCTAAGGGCGCTACACACCACTTTGCAATAGAGCTTCCATATAGTGAGCTTAAGTACTACGACATTGTTTCACATAACTTTGTTGATGCATCAAAGGATATCACTATCTATGTTGGAGCATCTGCTGAGGCGATATACCTCAACGGAGAGGCTAATAGATAGCGATAAAAAGATAAGACTGAAAACAGCAATGACCCCAAATTTTTGGGGTCATTTTTTATATCCTCTTCTTTAAGTCTCTAAGTGCCAATAGAATAACTTGAGAGTAAATCGAAATTAAAAAATTACAAAAATTATTTTTTTTGTTGCTTAAAAAGCATATATTTGCAAAATATTAGGTGAGATAAATCACGAAATTGTTTTTGAAATAGATGAATGTATTTCGCTGCGGCGACACATTCATCCCATTTGTATTTCAATAACTTACGTAGTCGAATAGTTGCAAAGATTTGAATAAATATATGAAGATTAAGAGTTTTTTGTATGCCGTATTATTTGCGGCGGTTGTGCTCTCTTGTACACCATCAGGCCCGATAGACGAGCCAAATCAGGGTGGAGGTGACGATACTGAGGAACCATCAAATCCTTCAGACCCTTCAGACCCATCAGAGCCATCCGAGCCGACAGAACCTGCATCTATTCAGTTTGATGCCGACTATGTTTTTGCCGACTACAACGGTGGTGTAGAAAACCTCTCTGTGGAGGTTGATTCAGCTTTGGAGTGGGATATTACCACCTCTGGCGAGGAGTGGTTTTCGGCTGAGCGCATCGACAATAAGTTGGTGGTAACACTCAGCCAGAGTAGCGATAAGCTGGAGCGCAAGGGAACGATTACAGTAAAGGTCGGTGAGGGTGAAAATGTTGCTGAGGATTCAGTTGTTGTATGGCAGATAGGTGCTGATACTGAAGAGCTTATCTATCAGGTTGAGACCACCGAACCAAATCAGCGAGTTATTGCTGCTCCTGTTCTGACACTCCAAAATGGCGGTAAGATGACTGCCGATTTTGGCGATGGTGGCCAGGTAGGTACTTACGAGGGACAGCGAGTTTATAAGGATTACGCCGAGCCGGGTCTCTACACTATCATTATCTCTGGTGAGGATATCCACAATCTTGAGTTTAGCTATAACAACACAATATGTCCGGAGCTTAAGCGTATCATTTCGTGGGGAAAGATGGGCTATAAGAATGCAGCCAATATGTGTAAGGGCTGTATCAACTTGGAGTCTATTCCTGCCGACTTTGCGGGCTCGTTTGCGGATGTGGGCTCATTTGTAGCGGCATTTTTGGGTTGTGAGAAGCTCAAAGCCATCCCTGAGGGGTTATTCCAGTATGCAACCAAGGCGAAGAAGTTTGCAAACTGCTTCCGTTATACCGCTTCTGTTAGCCAGATTCCTGAAAATCTCTTCGCAGCCTCTCCATTGGCAGAGGAGTTTTACTATACATTCTATGGTACAGGTAGTAACTTCGAGATTACTAACGAGTCGTTGGCAATAAATGCCGGAAACTATCTTGCCAGCTATCCTGCCTCTCTTGAAGAGTCTATTGCAGAGGGAAAACTTCGCTCTATTCCTGAAGGTCTGTTTGCCAACAACCCAAATGCTGCCCGTTTTGAGTATGTATTTGGCGCAACAGCTATTACCTCTATTCCGGAGAAGATTTTTGCCAATAATAGCGCAGCGACCAACTATGAGGGTGTATGCTATGCCTGCATGAACTTGGCAAGTATCCCAGCAAAACTTATGGAGAAGGCGACTTCGGCTACCAATATCAAATATATGTTTGCAGGTTGTACTTCGCTTACCGAGATTCCTGTAGCGATGTTTGAGAATTGTACAGAGGTGACTAATCTGGAGGCGCTCTTCTACCTATCGACTAATATCAGAAGCGTAAAGAAGGATACCTTTAAGGGTCTTTCTAAGGTTAAGACTATCGGCTCGGTATTCCAGGGTTGTAGCTCGCTCACAACTGTTGAGGAGGGTCTATTTGATGGCTTGACAGCAGTAAAATCATTCCCATACTGCTTTGCCGACTGTATATCATTGCGAACTATCCCAGCCGGTCTGTTGAGGGGTATGACTACCGCATACGAGTTTGAGTCGATGTTTGCCAATACAGCTATATCCTCTGTGCCTGCAAACCTGTTCGATGAGGTGCGAGATTACGATTTGGCAAACTACTCATACATCTTCGCGGAGTGCCCGAACTTGAAGACTGTACCTGCCACACTCTTCGACCATGTTACCGATGTGGCATCTGATGGCTTTAACTGCCTCTTCTATAAGTCGGGTATTGAGACTATCCCTGCGGGACTCTTTACATCTTGTGTCAATGTGCCTGCAACAGCATTTGAAACTGCATTTATGGGTTGTCCGAAGTTGAAGAGTGTTGAGGGCTCAATCTTCCCTGAAACTACTTCGGTAACCTCTATGAAGGGGCTATTCTATAACTGCACAAGCCTGGAGAGCATACCTGCCGATCTGTTTAAGCCATTTGGTACAGCAAAATTGAAGTTCTCGCAGACCTTTGAGGGTTGTAAATCGCTGAAGAGTATTCCGGAGGGGTTGTTCGCTGCAAATACCGCAACTACCCACTTTGCCGGCGCATTTATCGATTGCACTGCCTTGGAGTCCGTGCCTGAAAACCTATTGGCATCGTGTGCAAATCTGACTTATGTCAATAAGATGTTCTCCGGCTGCACTGCGCTCAAGAGCGTTCCGGAGAAGTTCTTTGCGGGCAATCCAAAGATTACTACCTTCGAGGAGACCTTCTCTGGCTGTACAGCACTTGAGACTATCCCTGAGAAACTCTTTGCATCTATCGGTACCACAACTACGGGTATAACCTTTGCGAGATGTTTCTATGGTTGCTCGGCATTGAGAAGCCTCCCTGCCGGTTTGTTCGATACCGTGCGTCGTATCAGCTTTATCAATAGTTGCTTCGAGGGTTGTACTTCGCTTATAGGGGAGAGCCCTTACACGATGATTGGTGGGGAGAAGATTCACCTCTACGAGCGCGTGCAGGGTGATGATTTCCCTCGCATACCAAGCAATAGAACTGCCCACGAGGGCTGCTTCAAGGGTTGTACAAGATTATCAGACTATGCTACTATGCCCGAGGAGTGGGTTACAGTACAGTAATAAACAAATAAACAATATAATTCAGTTCTACTATGAAAAAAGGAGAGAAAAAGTATTCAGTTCCTATGCTTCAGATGCAGGAATTGGAGGTAGAGAGGGGCTTCTCTTTAAGCTCTATCTATGGTGGTAATGGTGACGCGGGACAGGATTCCGGCTACCTTGACAGTGATTTTGAGCTCTAAAAAATTGATTGGACTATGAAAAGAATGATGAAACTTCTGACCGTCGTTGCAGTAGCTGCAATGGGTCTTACAGCGTGCCAAATAGGTTTTGAGGAGCAGGCAAATGTAGATAACAACGTGACTGTCAGCTTTGTAGCCGAGCAGACCCGAACAGCAGTGGATACATCGGGCTCCGCTCCGCTCTTCTCTTGGAGTGATAACGAGACTTTCGCTGTTCTCGAGCAGACTGACGCCCTTGCTCAGGCCACTTCGGTAGCATACGCAAAGGTCGATGGCAAGGCAAAGATTGATGCTCAGTTCCCAATCAATGCCGATAAGGGCGAGTATAAGTATATCGCTATCTATCCTGCAAGTGGCTATACTGCTGCCGAGAATATCAACAACGCAACTCTTGCTCTGTCATCTGCACAGAGTATGGCTGAGGGCTCTTATGACCCTAATGCCGACCTTATGGTGTCATGGCCGGTCGTAACCGCCGCGCAGCCTACAGAGGCTCAGTATCTGCGCTTTACCCGTTTGGTTGCAGTTGCCAAGATGACTATCAATAACCTCAACCTCACAGAGGGAGAAGTTGTTGAGAAGGTTGAGTTTGCTGCTGACGGTAAGGCTCTTGCCGGTAGCATTGCAGCTAACCTTGAGAATCCGCACGAGTTTACTGTAAGTGAGGGCGTTAGCAGCATCGCGGTTGCTACAAACTCTGCAAGCGATGTATATTTCACTACACTCCCTGCAACTCTTGCTGCGGGCGATGCGTATAGCGTTGTCGTTACCACAAACAAGAATACCCACACTAAGCAGGGCGTAATTCCGGCAGAGAAGTCGCTTGTATTCGAGGCGGGTAATGTCTCTCGCTTTAGCGTAAATATGGCTGATGCTGTGGCTACCGAGAAGTGGGAGCTTGTTTATGACGCATCTTCTCTTAAGCAGGGCGATGTTGTGGCTATCGTGGCTAAGGATTACGATCTGGCTTTGAGTACTAAACTCTATAACAATGTTTCAGAGACTTCGACAAGCGCAAAGCGTGATAAAACTGAAATTACAAAGGTCGGTGATTATTTAATCAGCAATAGCGATGTTCAGCAGCTTATCTTGGTAGATGGCGTAGTAGCGGGCACATTCAGTCTCTATGATGAGGCTCGTCAGAAGTTCCTTGTATCTACCTCTACAAGTTCTACATACCTTATCAATCGCGCTTATTGCGATGAGGATACTTCGTTTGCAATTACAATTGACAATACAACAGCAATTGCCACTATTACCAATATCGAGGGCGATTATGCAGGTAATATGTTGCGCTACAACTCAAATGGTTACTTTGTCAGCAACAAAAATACCTCTACTACTTACAAAGATGTATGTATCTACCGCCGTGGCGGTGTTGTAGGCCAGATCCCTGTTGTTGCGGCAAATGTAACCGTTCCGGAGAGCGATGAGCAGGTAGTTATCGCTGAGGAGGGCGCACAGAGTGCAACTGCAATCGAGGATGTTGTATTCAACTACGTTGGCGATTGGACAATCTCAGCTACAAGCGATGCTCAGTGGCTTACACTCGCTTATGATAAGGCAAATAACAACCTTACTTATACCGCAGAGGCAAATAGTGGTGCTGTACGTACAGCAGTAGCGACTATCACCGCTACTTTGGAGGGTCAGCAGCCACTCTCTTGGACATTCAACGTTCTTCAGAAGGGCGCACCGGTAGAGATCTCTATCGCTGATTTCAAGACTAAGGGACAGGATTTGAATACCGTTTATAAACTTACCGGTATCCTTGCTGAGATTCCAAGTTCTACATCAGGCAAGTTCAAGATTGAAGATGAGAATGGAAATCAGGTACAGGTTCAGTACTTTAAGACTGAAGCAGGCAGTTATGTTAAGGGAAATATCGACGTTAAGGTCGGCGATGTAATCTCTCTTACTACCGTTGTTGCGACAACTACCGCAGGTCTTGGTGGTAACAGTGCAAATCCATCAATCTACAAGGGTCACTACAGCATTGCAGCTACTGCAAGCGGCTCTGTAGAGTATCAGGGTGGTGATGTTACAATTAGTGTTGAGGTTGTTAAGAATGGCCACATCAACGCGCCTACAACTATCAGTAGCGCTGAAGTCGCAACCGATAGTAACCCTATCTCTGCTTATAACTTTACTGACAATGGTAACGGCACTGCAACAGCAGTTGTTAGCTTCAGCGAGAATACTACAGGCGGCTCTCGTAAGGCTGAACTGACATTCTCAGCAGGTTCTCCATTGGCAGTTTCTACTACTGTTACCGTTATGCAGGATGTAAACCCTGCTCTTAAGAAGGGTTGGTTCCTTGTTACAGATGTGAATGACCTTAAGGCTGGAGATAAGATAATCATCGCTGCTACAGGTCTGGACTATGCAATTAGTACTGCAACAAACACTAATAATCGTAAATCTACCGCTATTACCAAGGTAGGCTCTGCACTTGAGAATGTAAGCGAGGATGTACAGCAGTATGCGCTTGAGGTTGACGAGAACAATCTCTACTCATTCAAGGGTACGCTTGGCACAGATGCAGATAAGTATATCTATGCATCAAGCTCTTCAAGCAATTATATGAAGGTTACTTCAACTCTTGACGATAATGGTAAGTTTACCATTGCAATCGACAGCGATGGTGCGGCAACCATTATCGCACAGGGCACCAACACTCGTAACCACATGCAGTACAACAATAAATCGACTTCATCTCCGGCATTCTATTGTACCGATGGCTCATTTGGTGCTGTATGTCTGTACAAATTCTACGAATAGTAAATGGTTATGAACTTTGTGAAAAATATCTTCCGATTGGCTATGGTGGCGTTTGCTGCCATAGCCTTATCGGCTTGTGAATCGCCTGAGCAGCCGAACAATGGCGATGATAACAGCGACTTTGTCCTCTCGGTTGATGTCGATAATATCACCGCTACATCTGCAAAGATTAAGGTTTCTCACAACGGAAAAACAGCTGATAGTTGGTATGGTCTGCTCACTACCGACACCTCAACTCGTGAAGATGTGCTTATCGATGAGGCTGTGACTGCACTTGCGGGGGAAGAGCTCGGTTCGCTGCTGATATTCAATAAGAACTATACAAAAATCTTCTCTCCGCTCTCGCCAGAGACTACCTATAAATATATCGCCTTCGGTCTTACCGAGGATGGGGTTGTTTACGGTGAGCACTCTTCGGTTGAGTTTACCACCTTGTCGAGTGGCGGCGCAGCGCCTGAGGATGGTGAGGATGAGGTTTATGAGAATATGCTCCCAAATCCGGCGTGGAGTATCGCCTATACGGGTGCGGGAACAGTTAATGGTAATGAGTGCCAGCATACCGTAACGGTCAATAGCACAGATAATAACCCTTATACCATTGCCATTGTCTATGCCAGCGAGTATGACCCGTCAAAGTTGCGCGATTTGGGCGAGGAGTTGGTAAGTAGCATGTTGGAGTACCTCGAGGCCTACAACACAGCATACGGTACCTCGTTTGTGCTCAATGATATGCTCTTCCGCGGTAACGGCATAGATGCCTTCGACGACCTCTATCCGGGCTACTATATCGCTGTGGCTGTGGGAATTACCTCAAAGGGCGAGGTGAGTGGCCTGTATGCCGTATCGCAGACCTTCCATATCGAGGAGCAAGCGCCTACAACGCTCTACTCTTCATGGCTCGGCGATTGGATTCTCAAGGGCGATAACAATATCTCGAATAATGTTGTTATTGGTCGCAATGTGGCAAATAGGTCGATAAACCTGATGGGTCTGCAGGGCCTCCCATTCTCAATTGTGGGCGAGTATTCAGCAGAGCGTAACGACATCGTCTTTGCAGCGCAGATTGCATATCAAAACTACCAGTTTAGCGATGGTAGCGTGGGCGATATCCACCTTCTCGGACTCAACGATGAGGGTAATACCTACGGACTCGATAATGGCAACTATGGTATCGCTATTGCGGGCGTTCTCGAAAATGGTAATCGCGCAATTGTACGCTATGGACTACGAGAGCCGAACTATCCAAAGTTCGTGGCAATGATGTTGGCTGCTTATGTGGGTGGTGAGTACTACACTTTGAGCGAGGATATTCCGTCATTCAACGGCGTTGCCGAACTTGCACCTGCCTCGGCAACCGCAAGTGCAACACCACTGCACATACCGTTCAGCAAACGCGGCTTAACCACTTCGCCGACCCCACTTCGCCTCGGCAAACAGATTGAAGTGATTAACTTTTAATCGCATCGCATAAACATCACATAAAGGAGCTCCACAAGGAACTCCTTTATTTTTGCTCTCTCGTTTGGGAAGCGACTGCAAAAGAAGGATAGGCGGGATTGACTTCGCTTAGCTCGTCTTTTACTGCGTCGGCTCGGAGAAGCGACCAAAGGCATTGTTTGATGTCGGGATTGACGCAGCCGCTTCGCTTTACTGCGTCTTTCCCTTGGAGTCCTCGGCATAGGGAGCGCAAGCATTGCCTGTGGCAATACAAAACAAAAAGAGAACGATGTTTGAGTAAACTCAACTCGTTCTCTTTCTCGTTTTGCACCTGCGGTGCTGCTTGCGCTCTCTCTGCACTCGTGATTCCGGCGGGATTCGAACCCACGACCCACAGCTTAGAAGGCTGTTGCTCTATCCAACTGAGCTACGGAACCAGCCGTGATTAGCATTTGGCTAAAATGCTCCGCAAAAGTAATATATTTTTTCCAATTTGCCTACATCTTATCAACTATTTTTCTCATAAAGTCGAATAATCGGCGGTTTGGGCGGTGATTTATCTTCCACTCTCTCAAGCGGTTCATCCTCTGTGGAATAGTTTTATCGAGCAGCGCAACAAGGTAGTAGATGCCCCAATCGAGCAGCAGCGCTGCGCCGATAACCACGTACAGCTGCACATCGGCACTGCATCCTCCGCGGGCTGCGGCGTGCCATATAAGTACTACGCAGAAGTTGAGCAGTGTAATGAGTACAGCCGTACCGATATGTGATATTCCCAGACCGATAAAGAGGTGGTGGAGGTGTGTCTTATCGCCAATGAGCGGAGAGATACCGCGGGCAATGCGGGCAATCATCACTCTAAGAGTATCGAAAACAGGTATCGAGAGTGTTGCCAGCACAAATGGAACGAGTGCGAGGTTTTGCGCCTCGGCAATAGCTGTATATTCGGGTTTGCAAATAGCCTCCATAACGAAAACAGAGAGCACGACACCCATCTGCAACGAGCCACCATCGCCTACAAACATCTTGGACTCAATGCCGAATGCGTTGTGTAGCAAGAACGGAATTACAGCACCTATAGCGGCTACAGCAAGCACAAAGAGCGGATAATCACCAACGGCGAGGAAGAGTGTGCCATATATCGCGCAGACGCTCATACAGAATATTGAGAACAGACCATCTGCGCCGTCAATAAGGTTTATGGCGTTGATAATTCCCGTTACGGCGACAATCGTCACCAAAACTGTTGCCCATTCAGGTAGTGCTCCGATGCCCCAAAGCCCGTGGAAATTGTTGAGCGAGAAGCCGCCGATGTATATGAGAATCAGAATAACAGCCACCTCAGATATAAGGCGAATCTTCGGAGAGATATCCAATACATCGTCTAACGCACCGACATAGGTCATAATCATCATACAGGCCAGAATGACAAACATATCGGCACAAGGTACAATAGTATGCGCAGCGAGAATGCCCACGACAATTCCGAAGAAGATGGCAAGACCACCCAAGACAGGTACGGGGCGAATTTGAATTTTACGTGTATTGGGGTTATCCACAATATTTTTTGCCTTGGCAAAGCGCACGAGATACGGATGTATCACCGCCACGCCGACAAAAGCAACAGCAAAGGTTATCAGGGTCAGTAAAAAGGTATTCATAAAACAAAGATAACAAAAAAGGTTGAGAAATAGCCGATATTGAATATTATTTTATGGTTTCTACATAAAAATAGATTGTGTTAGGATATAAAATAGTTCTTGCAAGTGATGATTTCTCGGACAAAATACATATCTTTGTAACACTATGACACCACTTCAGATTGTAACAATACTAATAATTCCACTTTGTGGAACTGTTCTCGGCTCGGCAAGTGCACTGCTCTTTGGCGAGAGCACAGCCTCAAAGATGCAGAAGACTCTGCTCGGTTTCGCCTCGGGCGTAATGGTTGCCGCAGCTGTATGGTCGCTGCTTATTCCGGCCATAGAGTTTTCGGAGCAGAGTGGCGGTATCGGTTGGTTGCCGGCCTCTGTCGGCTTTCTGTGCGGTATGGCATTTATGCTGCTTTTGGACCACTTTACACCGCACCTGCATTTAGATAGCGATACTCCGGAGGGACTGCCTTCGTCGCTCGGTCGTTCGACAATGCTGATGCTTGCCGTAACGCTGCATAACATTCCGGAGGGTATGGCTGTAGGTGTTGTGGTGGCGGGAACACTATCCGGGCAGGCCGATTTGGGCGTGGCTGCGGCGGTGGCTCTTGCTGCCGGTATGGCACTGCAAAATATCCCTGAGGGTGCTATAATATCGTTGCCACTGCGTGCTCAGGGGGCATCTCGCGCTAAATCTTTCGGCTATGGCGCGCTGTCGGGTATTGTTGAGCCTCTGTCGGCTGCGGTGACAATACTGTTGGTTGAGCAACTTGTAGGCATCTTCCCATATCTGCTTGCAGCGGCGGCAGGTGCTATGATATATGTCGTTATTGAGGAACTTATACCTGAATCACATCAGGATAAACACTCGAATATCCCCACTATCGGTTTTGCTATCGGCTTTGTGATAATGATGGTACTTGATACTGCTCTCGGATAAATTTACGGAGAGTAGGGACAAAAAACCATTTAATGTGTCATAATATAGATAGCAAACTTAAAAACAATAGATAGATGAGAAGACTATTTACACTTTTGATGGTCGCAGTCGTGGCCGTTGGCTCGGCAGCTGCATGGGGTAGAATTGGACATGCAACCGTAGCAAAGATTGCAGAGAATCATCTGACAAAAAGGGCTAAAAAACAGATTACCAAGTATATGCACGGCGAGTCAATCGTCAAGTGGGCAACATATGCTGACGATAGCAAGCCGGAGCTGCTTGTTGATTTGGGCTTTGAGCCGTCAAATGCCAAGCGATTTATCACCTATCCTCACACCTTTGTTACCAATGATGACGGTACTCCATATCGTGATATCCGTAGGGGAGATGAGTATGTTAAAAATTGCATATACTATGTCGAGAAGATAGCTGACGATCTTAAGGCTAATGCCGATAATATGTCGGACTCTGTGCGTGTTGCCTCAATCGCACTGTTAGTACACTTCGTGGGCGATATGCACTGTCCGGGGCATATACGTTGCCCGGAGGACCCTACAGCAGGCGACTTCTATATCCATCTGGATAAGGATAGAGTGCGTTATCATAGTTTGTGGGACTCTAAAATTATAGCGGCGCATAACCCGTGGGGCTACTCTGATACGGCAGAGCTGTTTGATACATATACAAAGGCTCAAATTGCGGAGGTTACAGCGGGAACTCCATACGATTGGGGCTATGACTCTGTTGTGGCAACGCGTAAAGTGCATCAGGTTAAGGAGGGCGATAAGTTTAATAAGCGACTGTACTTTAATGAGTATGCACCTATCGCTCAGTCGCAGATTTGTAAGGCTGGTTATCGTCTTGCAGCATTGCTAAATGACATTTTTGATTAATTGAATATTATGAAACGAATCTTAACACTTATGTGCGCTGTGGTGCTTGTTGTATCAACAGCATCGGCGTGGGGCAGACTCGGTCATGCAACCGTAGCGAAGATTGCAGAGAACCATCTGACAAAAAAAGCAAAAAAGCAGATTACAGAGTACATGCACGGCGAGTCAATCGTCAAGTGGGCATCTTATGCTGACGATTATAAGCCTGAACTGCTTGTCGATTTGGGCTTTGAACCATCTGATGCAAAGCGTTTTATTACCTATCCTCACACCTTTGAGGCAAATGAGGATTGCACTCCGTATCGTGGCATCCGCAAGGGCGATAAGTATGTGAAGAACTGCATCTACTATATCGAGAAGATGGCAGAGGATTTGAAGGACGTAGAGAACCTCTCAGACTCTGTCCGTGTAGCCTCTATCGCGCTTATCGTGCACTTTGTGGGCGATATGCACTGCCCTGAGCATATCCGCTACCCGGATGATCAGACTATCGGCTACTATCCTGTTTACTTTGGTAAGGATAAGGTTCGCTATCATACCCTTTGGGATACCCCTATCATTGCAGCACGCAACCCATGGGGCTTCTCGGATACTGCCGCACTGCTCGATACATATACAAAGAAGCAGATTGCCGAGGTTACAGCAGGCTCTCCATACGATTGGGGCTATGATTCAGCCAAGGCCTCTCGTAAGGTGCACGATATTAAGGAGGGGGCAAAGCTCGATAAGCGCCTCTATCTGAATGAGTACGCACCTTTGGCAGAGGAGCAGATTCGTAAGGCGGGTTACCGTTTGGCAGCTCTGTTTAACGAGATTTTTAAGTAGAGAAGAGATAAAAATATGGGTGCCCAATATGTTTTTGGGCACCCATATTTTGTGCATAAAAAAAGGGAGCAATTGCTCCCTTTTCTATTAGTACTCCATCTTGCTCTTGCGAACGTAAGAGTTGTAACGCCACTTAGCATTCTCCTCAGCTGCTGCGAAGAGCTCGTCAGCCTCTGCAGGGAAGGTCTTCTGGAGTGAAGTGTAACGTACCTCCTTGAGCAGGAAGTCGCGGAACTTGCTCCAATCTGGCTCCTTTGAGTCGAGAACAAATGGGTTCTTACCCTCATCCTCAAGCAGTGGGTTGTAGTGCCACAAGTGCCAGTAACCGCACTCAACAGCCTGCTTACCAACGGTCTGTGTGCGGCTCATACCGCCCTTGATACCGTGATTGATACAAGGCGCATAAGCGATGATGAGTGATGGGCCTGGGTAAGCCTCAGCCTCCTTAAGTACATTGAAGAGCTGTGTCTGTGAAGCACCGATAGATACCTGTGCAACATATACATAGCCGTATGTCATCGCGATAGCACCCAGATCCTTCTTGCGGATACGCTTACCGTTAGATGCGAACTTCGCTACAGCACCGATAGGAGTTGATTTTGATGACTGACCACCTGTATTTGAGTAAACCTCGGTATCAACAACAAGGATATTTACATCCTCACCTGATGCAAGTACGTGATCTACACCGCCGAAGCCGATATCGTAACCCCAACCGTCGCCACCGATAATCCACTGTGACTTCTTTACAAGGAACTGCTTGTTCTCAAGAATCTTGCGGCAAGTGTCGCAGTCGCAAGCCTCGCAAAGTGGAATAAGGCGAGCTGTAATCTCTGCAGATGCAGCAGCAAGGTGACGGTTGTCAATCCACTCCTGCATTACGCCCTTCAGCTCAGCAGAGCAGCAGTTGCACTCTGCAATGGCAGGTGCCATAGTGTCTGCGAGTGTGTCGCGGAGCTTCTCGATACCGATGTGCATACCAAGACCGAACTCAGCATTGTCCTCAAACAGAGAGTTAGCCCAAGCCGGACCCTGACCCTTCTCGTTTGTGCAGTATGGAGTAGATGGTGCAGATGCAGAGTAGATAGATGTACAACCTGTAGCATTTGCCACCATCATACGCTCACCAAAGAGTTGTGTGATAGTCTTGATATATGGAGTCTCGCCACAACCTGCGCAAGCACCTGAGAACTCGAAGAGCGGCTGTGCAAACTGGCTGTTCTTAACCATCTTTGCGCGGTCAAGATCCTTGTAACCAACCTTGTTGTGGAGGTAGTTCCAACGCTCAACCTCGCCCATCTGGCTGCCGAGTGGCTGCATAACGAGCGCCTTCTCCTTTGCAGGACATACATCCACACAGTTACCGCAACCTGTACAGTCGAGTGGAGATACCTGTATGCGGAACTTGTAAGCCTTGGTGTTACCCAGACCCTGCTTGAAAGCAGTACCCTCCGGAGCGGCTGCTACCTGCTCCTCAGTTGCAAGGAACGGACGGATAGCTGCGTGAGGACATACATAAGAACACTGGTTACACTGGATACACTTATCAACATCCCACTGCGGAACATTTACAGCGATACCGCGCTTCTCCCAAGCAGCAGTACCGTTGTCCCAAGTACCATCCTCGCGACCATTGAATGCAGATACAGGGAGCATATCGCCCTTAAGTGCGTTGATTGGATCAACCACGTTGCGAACAAACTCAGGACGAGAGTTATCAACGCTCTCTGCTGCCTCTGTTACAACGATATTTGCCCACTCAGCAGGCACCTCAACCTTAACAACTGCTGTAGCACCTGCATCAACAGCTGCGTAGTTCATATTTACGATATCCTCGCCCTTCTTGCCATAAGACTTGTAGATAGCCTTCTTCATCTCCTCTACAGCCTTCTCGAACGGAATAACATTAGCAATCTTGAAGAATGCAGACTGCATAATGGTATTTGTACGGCTGCCAAGACCGAGCTCTGCAGCAATCTTTGTAGCGTTGATGATGTAGAAGTTGATGTTGTTCTTTGCAAGATATACCTTCATGTGGTCAGGCAGGGTAGCGCAAGTGGTCTCAACATCACCTACAGAGTTGAGCAGGAATGAACCGCCCCTCTTCAGACCCTTCAGCACATCGTACTTATCAACATAAGATGGTACGTGGCAAGCGATAAAGTCAGGAGTTGTTACCAAGTATGGTGAAGTGATTGGCTTGTCACCAAAACGGAGGTGTGAAGATGTATAACCGCCTGACTTCTTTGAGTCGTAGCTGAAGTATGCCTGGCAGTACTTGTCTGTAGAACCACCGATAATCTTGATTGAGTTCTTGTTAGCACCTACAGTACCATCAGCACCCAGACCGAAGAATAGCGCCTCGAAAGTACCCTCCTTAGCCATTGAAATCTCCTCGCCAACAGGCAGAGAGAGGTTTGTAACGTCATCAACGATACCAACGGTAAAGTGGTTCTTCGGAGTAGCAAGAGTCATATTCTCATATACTGCAAGCATCTGAGCAGGGGTAGTGTCCTTTGAAGAGAGACCATAGCGACCGCCGATAATCTTAGCCTCAACACCCTCAGAGTAGAATGCATCTACGATATCGAGGTAGAGTGGCTCACCATTTGCACCCGGCTCCTTTGTACGGTCGAGAACGCAAATGTTCTTTGCACTCTTTGGAAGTACGTTGAACAGATACTTGGCTGAGAATGGACGATAGAGGTGAACAGTTACAACACCTACCTTCTCGCCGCGTGCATTCAGATAATCCACAGTCTCCTTTAGAGTCTCGGTTACAGAGCCCATAGCAATCACTACGCGGTCTGCATCCTCAGCACCATAATATACAAACGGCTTGTACTCGCGGCCTGTGATAGTCGAAATCTGCTCCATAGCCTCTGCAACCATCTCAGGGACAGCATCGTAGAACTTGTTAGATGCCTCACGAGTCTGGAAGTAGATATCAGGGTTCTGAGCAGTACCGCGTGATACAGGGTGCTCAGGGTTGAGTGCGCGGTTGCGGAATGCAGCAAGCGCCTCGCGGTCGAACATAGCAGTCAGTGATGCTGCATCCATCATCTCGACCTTCTGAATCTCGTGTGAGGTACGGAAACCGTCAAAGAAGTGTACAAAAGGAACGCGAGCCTTCAGTGCAACGATGTGAGCAACACCGGCAAGGTCCATCACCTCCTGTACAGAAGATGTTGCCAGCATTGCAAAACCTGTCTGACGAGCAGCCATAACATCCTGGTGGTCACCAAAGATTGAGAGTGACTGTGCAGCAAGTGCACGTGCTGAAACGTGGAATACACCAGGGAGCAACTCACCTGAGATTTTGTACATATTCGGAATCATCAACAGCAGACCCTGTGAAGCTGTAAATGTAGATGTGAGAGCACCTGACTGAAGAGAGCCGTGTACAGCACCAGCTGCACCAGCCTCAGACTGCATCTCAACAACCTTTACGGTCTGACCGAAGATATTTTTGCGACCCTGCGCAGCCCACTCATCCACCAGCTCCGCCATAGTCGAAGATGGGGTGATAGGGTAGATGGCGGCAACCTCAGAGAACATATATGCAATATGTGCTGCAGCGTAGTTACCGTCACATGTGATAAACTTCTTTTCTGCCATAATTAACTCTATTTGTTTTATTGTTTTTATCAAATTTCGTACCTAACACACCTTATTTATAATAAGCGCCTTTTTTCAGCGTTGCAAAAATAGTAACTCTTTTTTTTACTTCCTAAATTTTTTGCTGTTAGTTTATTCACAGACGGAAATTTGCAGATGAATGGTCAGAAATGGGATATATACAGGATATTTTTGCTATTTAAGATAAAATTTTTTATCTTTGTCAAATAACTGTGGCAACCTAAATTTCCTATATGAATCGAAAAGAGTTTCTCAAACGACTCGGTATGCTTACCGTAGGTGCTTCGCTTGTCGGCGTAGATTTAGAGGCTATGGCGGCTGAATCTGCTGCAGCAGAGCCTGTTGCAAATGGTGGTAATAAGACCCACCCCGACCTCGACTTTCCTGTACGACCTCTGAAGGCAAAGGCGGATAGGGCAATTACAGCCATTATCATTGGTGCGGGTAGTCGAGGAACAACATACGGCAAGTATGCATCCCAATTCCCTGATGTTATGAGGGTGGTTGGTGTGTCAGATATCAATAATTTCCGTAAAAAGCGCACTGCAAAGGCTCATAATATCCCTGCAGAGAACTGCTTTGGGGATTGGAGTGAGGTGTTTGCTCGTCCAAAGTTTGCCGATGCAGTGGTTATTGCCACCCCTGATGATTTGCACTTCGAGCCTTGTATGAAGGCGTTGGAGATGGGTTATGATGTTCTGCTTGAGAAGCCTGCAGCGCAGACTGAGAAGGAGTGTAAGGCAATCCTTGCACAGGCGAAAAAGTATAATCGCATCGTTGCTATTTGCCACGTTCTGCGCTACGCTCCATACTTTATCGCTATGCGTGAGGCGGTACATTCGGGTATGATTGGTGACCTTGTGAGTATCCAACATATGGAGCCTATTCAGTATGCCCATATGGCTCACTCATACGTTCGTGGTAAGTGGCGTGATAGTAAGCAGACCACGCCTATTATCCTTGCCAAGAGTTGCCACGACCTCGATATTATCCGTTGGATAGTCGATAAGCCGTGTATCCAGATTGCTGCCGAGGGTACGCTGATGCACTTTAAGGCTGAAAATACCCCTGAGGGTGCCCCTGCACGCTGTACAGATGGCTGCCCGCATGAGGCTACCTGTCCATATTCAGCGATAGATATCTATGTTCGTCGCAAGCGTCACTTGGGCGTTTTCGACCTGCCTGACCGCAAGGATGAGGCGGCGATTATGGAGAAGATACGTACTACAATGTTCGGTCGTTGTGTCTATAAGTGCGACAATAATCAGCCTGACCACTATGTAACTACAATGCTCTTTGAGGGCGGTGTTACGGCAAGTTTTACTATGGATGCATTTACTCCGTGGGGTGGTCGTCGAACTCGTATTATGGGTACTACGGGCTATATCGAGGGCGATGGAACTAAATTTACCCTCTATACCTTCCGCGATAATAAGAGGCGCGTTTGGTATAAGAGCGTAAAGGAGATGGCGGAGTATAAACACGCCGGCCATGGTGGCGGTGACCACGCTCTTGCTCGTGACTTTGTCGAGGCTGTTGCCGCTCAAGACCCTACAAAACTGTCGAGCACTATCGACGCCTCAATCGAGAGCCATATCATCGGCTTTAAGGCGGAGAAGAGCCGACTGTCAATGAAGAAAGTTAAAATTGGATAAAATATTACAACTATGAAATTGTTGATGATTGGTTATACTGAAATTGTACTTATTGTAGTGCTTGTCCTTCTGCTCTTTGGTGGCAAGAAGATTCCTGAACTTATGCGCGGTATCGGTAAGGGTGTAAAGTCTTTCCGTGACGGTATGGATGGAAAGGCAGAGCCTGAGGATGATAAGACAGAGGAGAAATAGAGACCTTTAGATAGTTCAACTTACGATGAAAAACAGTATTCTCTTCATCGCACTTCTCTGTGCGATGGTTTCGTGCGCACCAAAAGATGCCAATCAGCGCCTTGCAGAGCAGGCGGCAGAGGAGTATCTGACACCCGTTCATCCGGGTAGTTCTGAGCGCCCATTCTGGAATGGCTTTGCCAAGAAGTTTATCTATGCGCCAGCCTTTGATTTTCAGGCAGTTGAGGGCGCAACGGAGTATCTCTATAAGGTCACATCCGAGGTCGGAGAGTGGAGCTTTAAGGCAGATAGTCCGCAGTGCTCACTCGCTCCGATTTGGAACGAAATTCCACAGGGCACAAACGTCACACTCACCGTCGAAGGCATAGATGCGTCGGGTAACATTTTAGACAAGGCCGGTGAGCGTACTTTTTGGCGTGATTACGGCTTTAATCCGCCATATACGGGGGCAGTTCGCGGCTATCGTGAGGCTGCAATTTTGGGTATGCTCTATGTTCATACAATGCCTCAGGTGCAGAGCTTCGCATCCTCCGCAGAGCCCGATATGAGCTATGTCTATTTTACCTATCCTTGTAAAATCATCGGCGCCGTTGTGCAGGTGGAGACCCTGCTCGCCAAGACTGCCCCTGCCTATGCAGAAAATGCACTCGCCATAGCAAAAAATGCGGCTCAATTCCTTATCAATCAGGCACGCAAACCTGGCGAGCCGCTTGCATACTTCCCTCCGACATACTACAAGCAGTATATGGCGTCGAAATTTCCTGAAAATCAGGGTAAAACGATGGCTATGGAGGCTGCATCAGCGGGTCAGGCATACCTCGACTTGTACGACGCTACGGGAGATGAGTTATACCTGCAGCAGGCCCTCGGCATTGCCGATACATATCTTCGCTTGCAGTGCGAGGATGGCTCATGGCATATCAAGTATGACTTTGCGACGGGCGAACCTGTAAATAACAGCAAAGCGATGCTCCACCCACTTCTCAACTACTTCCTCCGCCTTGAAAAGGAGTACGGACAGGCCAAATACACCGACGCTCGTATTCGTGGCGAGAAGTGGATGGCAACCCATATCCTCGATAAGTTTGATATGACAGGTCAGTTCGAGGATGTTTCGGTGCTCAATCTTCAGCCGTATGAGAATTTAACTAACTGTACAGCAGCTCCTTATGCTTCGTATATCCTTAATCGTGGTATTGCGCAGGGAGATATTGAAACTGCCTACGAACTTGTCCGTTTCAGCGAGGATCAGTTTGTCTATTGGGATATGCCGATAGGGGAGAACGGCTATAAACTTGATAGCACTCCGTGTGTCTTTGAACAGTATAAGTATCAAATGCCGATTGATAACAGTGCTTGTAATGTCGCAAATGCGATGCTCGATATCTACGAGGCTACGGGCGATGAACTGATGAAGGCAAAGGCTACGGCACTTATTGATAATATCACCGTTATTCAGTGCGTCAATACAGGTAAAATCCTCACATCTTGGCGCGTGAGATTCAATGTAGAGCCTTCGTACTGGATTAACTGCACCTACGACTCCGTCTGCGCCCTGCTGCGTATGAAAAATTTTGAGCAGTGATGTAATATTTCGCCTTTTTTTCAGTCTTATACACAGACAAACGCATTAAAACAAGCACATGAAGAGAAGATTATTACCACTTGCAGCACTGCTGCTCTCACTTACATCCTGCACCCCTAAACCAAGGTGCATCGACTTCCCGACACTCGAGTCGGCAAACACAAACTCCGTTATCATCGAGAAGGTTACGCTTACCGACAGCCTCACCTCGCTGCATATCAGGGCATACCACCTGCCAAAGTGGTGGATAACTGTCTCTGACAAGACAGAGCTTATCGCCGACGGCCAGCGCTACAATATTGTAGGTTCTGAGGGTGTTACACTTGGTCAGAAACTGCATATGCCCGAGGATGGCGACTCGCTATTGGTGCTACACTTCGAGCCACTGCCACTCTCGACAAAGAAGTTTGACCTCTCAGAGGGCACAGAGCGCGGCAACTGGAATCTATACGGTATTGACCTTACGGGCAAAAGCAGCTCACCATACAAGCGCGGACTACCTAAGAGTGTCAAGATTACGGCTGACAATATAACCGACATACCCGACTATGTCTACGACATTGCCGAGTCGACAATTAACCTCCACCTCTTGGGCTACAAACCCGAGATGGGAACAAGCATAAAGGCCATCTTCCTAAACCCACTCGAGCCGCCGCGTGGGCAGAGCGTGACAATCAACATCGACCCGCAGACGGGCGTAGGTAGCTACACCTTCACTCAGCAGGGCACGGTATGTTGCAATATCGTTGCGCCATACAGCGTGGCTATGCGTGCATTCCGCATTGCACCGGGCGAGACTGTCGATGTATACCACGACCTTAGCTACATCAACTGCGACCTCACGCAGCAGCGCAAGACCGACAAACCGAAGATGGATCTTGTACCGATATACACCTCGGGCAGTATCTACGACAACCTTAACAATATTCCCGACTGCCCGCAGTTAGAGCAGATAAAGATAGGCCTTGCAGGCATACCATCAACCGTCGAAGATTGCTACATTAGCGCCGAGGAGTATACCGCCAAGATTATTGCCCAGTATCACGACGCTATGCATGCCCTCGAGCAGGTTGAGGCTCACGCAATGGCAAAGATTTACCACCAGATAACCCTCAAGCTTGCTGCAATACGGGCCGTAGTCTTTGCCAATGGATACCGCGAATATGGCATCTATGCGCACAATGGCTACGACGACAGCCTCGAGATTAACCTCGAGCAGATTCCAGACGAGCATATAGCCCTTGTGACTGACCTGTTCGACATCTCCGACCCTAAGCTGTTGCTCCACCCACACTCAAATATTATCAGTGCCACAAAGCTCGATATAAACAACGCCGCCAAGTATGGCAATGCACGATACTTCAACCCCGCCTCTATGGCGCTGAAGGATGCTACCTCTGGCAAGCTTAGCGCCCAGACCCTTAAAGAGATGAAGGGCTGGGACAACCCATACTTTGCCCGCGTCTGCGAGCAGGCGCAAGCCCGCGCAATAGAGTTGCTGGCAACATCGAGCAACCTTATCACCCCTGCACCTGATGTACCACTCTCAAAGCTCTTTGACGCCATCGTGGCACCGCATAAGGGCAAGGTTGTGGTGGTAGACTTCTGGAACACCTGGTGCGGCCCGTGCAACCTGGCGCTGAATAACAACGAACCACTTAAGTCGGGCGAGCTGGCCCATAAGGATATGGTGTGGATTTACATCGCAAATCACACCTCAGATATCACCTCCTATGTAAAGACCATTCCGACCATCAAGGGCATACACTACCGCCTGAATGAGCAGCAGTGGGAGCACCTCTGCAAGCAGTTTAACATCGACGCCATTCCATCGTATGTGTTTGTGAAACGAGACGGAACATACACCCTTGCAAACCAGTTCCGCGACCACAATAAGATGGTCAAAAGCCTCAAAAAGGAGCTGGGCTTGTAACAACTCGCTTACAATCAATAGCCCCGAAAGCAAAAATCTTTGATAATGAGGTTAAGAATTGTTTATTAATATCCCGCTGCGGCGGGATTTTTTGTTTTTTTGAATTTTTACTACCTTTGTGCGATTTTTCGACCTTTTGAATACTGATACCACTATGGATACACTTCAGGCGATAATATTGGGTATTGTGCAGGGACTTACGGAGTTTCTGCCCGTGTCGAGCAGTGGCCATCTGCAGCTTGCAAATGAGTTGCTTGGTACAAATCTCGATCCCGAGAGCAATCTCACCTTCAGCCTTACACTCCACGCAGCAACTGTACTGAGTACAATCGTCGTTCTTTGGGCGGAGGTTTGGCGACTGATTAAGGGACTGTTCAGCCGTACCTTTACCGAGGAGCAGGCCTATATTCTGAAGATTGTAATCTCGATGATTCCTGTCGGTATTGTAGGCCTATTCTTTAAGGACTATATCGAGGCGGCGTTTTCGTCTGTTGTTGTGGTGGGTATTATGTTGCTCATAACCTCGGCGCTTCTCGCCTTTGCATACTACGCAAAGCCGCGTCAGAAGGATACAATCTCCTATCGCGACTCATTTATTATCGGTCTTTCGCAGGCTGTGGCGGTACTTCCGGGTCTATCCCGCTCAGGTACCACTATCGCAACGGGTCTGCTGCTGGGAAATCAGAAGCAGAGTGTGGCGCAGTTCTCGTTTCTGATGGTTCTGCCTCCGATTTTGGGAAATGCTCTGCTCGATATTGTAAAGGGCGATTTTGGCGGCGGAGTGGATATATTACCGCTTGTTGCAGGCTTTGTGTCGGCATTTGTCACAGGCTGTATCGCTTGTAAGTGGATGATTGATATTGTCAAGCGCGGAAAGTTGATTTGGTTTGCAATCTACTGCGGCGTGGTAGGTGTTGTAGCGCTTGTAGCATCGTTGTTATAGTATGGAGTTAAAAGATATAAATTTGGTCGAGGATGGCTATGTTGCCGTTATCGACAAACCGTTAGAGTGGACCTCGGCAGATGTTGTCCGCAAGGTTAAGTTCCGCCTTCAGCGTATGGGCTACCGAAAGATTAAGGTCGGCCATGCCGGCACACTTGACCCCCTTGCTACGGGTATTCTGCTTGTCTGTATAGGCCGTGCGACAAAGCGCGTGGATGCGCTTCAGGCGGAGCGTAAGGAGTATGTTGCCGAGCTGATGCTGGGTGCAACTACGCCGAGCTTCGATATGGAGCATCCGGTGGATAAGACCTACCCCACAGAGCACATCACCCGCCAAATGGTGGAGGAGGCTCTGCATAGCCTTGAGGGCGAACGATTGCAGTCGCCACCTCTCTACTCGGCAAAGAAGGTTGAGGGCGTGCGTGCCTACGAGTTTGCACGTCAGGGCGAGGAGATAGAGTTGAAGAAGGCACTCATCAACATCTATTCGCTCACTTTGGAGGAGTATGACCTGCCAAAAATCCGTATTCGCGTAGAGTGCAGCAAGGGTACATATATCCGCTCGCTTGCCCAGGAGATTGGCGAGGCGGTAAATAGTGGTGCCTACCTGACATCCCTTCGTCGCACAGCAAGTGGCGAGTTTAATGTGGAAAATGCATGGCAACTCGAAGATTTTTTGAAAAAATTGTCAGAGTGTGAAACAAAAAGATGATTTTTTCGTAAAATAAATGATATGCTTTTTGTAAAAACGCAAAAGACTATATATGAAACTTTCAAATTACGGATTCGATTTTAAGCCGGAGCTGATTGCACAGTATCCGGAGATTAATCGTGATGAGTCGCGCCTGATTGTCGTGCACCGCGATACAGGTGAGATTGAGCATCGAATTTTTAAGGACATTCTGGACTATTTCGAGGAGAAGGACCGCTTTGTGTTCAACGATACAAAGGTCTTTCCTGCGCGCCTGTATGGTAATAAGGAGAAGACCGGTGCCGAGATTGAGATCTTCCTGCTGCGTGAGCTTAATCGTGAGCTGCGTCTGTGGGATGTGCTTGTAGATCCTGCACGTAAGATTCGTATCGGCAATAAGCTCTACTTCGGTGAGGATGATATTCTGGGCGCAGAGGTTATCGATAACACAACCTCTCGTGGTCGTACCCTCCGTTTCCTCTATGATGGCTCGTATGAGGAGTTTAAGGATACCCTCTACCGCCTCGGAGAGACTCCGCTGCCACGTTGGGTGCGTAAGACTGTAGAGCCTGAGGATGCCGAGCGCTACCAGACAATCTTCGCAGAGAAGGAGGGCGCCGTTGTGGCTCCGACCGCAGGTATGCACTTCTCGAAGCATCTGCTTAAGTGGATGGAGATTAAGGGCATCGACCGCTCATTTATCACTCTGCACGCAGGTTTGGGTAACTTCCGCAGCGTAGATGTTGAGGATTTGTCAAAGCATAAGGTCGATTCAGAGCAGTTCTTCGTAACCGAGCAGAGTGCCGAGGAGATTAATACTGCCAAGACCGAAGGCCATAAGATTGTTGCTGTCGGCACAACCGTTATGCGAACACTTGAGACCGTTGTCTCAACTCACGGAATGATTAAACCGCAGTCGGGATGGACAAATAAGTTCATCTTTGCTCCATACGACTTTACCGTTGCCGATGCAATGGTGTCAAACCTCCACCTTCCGGGCTCTACACAGCTTATGATGGTGGCTGCATTTGGCGGTTATGACCATGTTATGAAGGCATACGAGGTTGCCGTTGCTGAGGGCTATCGCTTTGGTACCTATGGTGATGCGATGTTGATTTTGTAGTAAGTAAATTATCGTTGAATTATGGCAAAACACAAGATACTCTATATTTGTCAGCAGATAATGCCTTATCTCCCGGAGACAGAGGAGTCAAAGCTCTGTCGTGAGTTGTCGCAGGCAATGCAGGAGCGTGGTAACGAGATTCGTACCTTTATGCCGCGTTATGGCTGCATCAATGAGCGCCGCAATCAGCTCCACGAGGTAATCCGTCTGTCGGGTATGAACCTGATTATTGACGATGACGATCACCAGCTCATTATCAAGGTGGCATCTATCCCATCTGCTCGTATTCAGATATACTTTATCGACAATGAGGACTTCTTCTCTCGTCGTGCAGTGGTTACAGATGAGAATGGAGCAGAGTTTGAGGATAATGACGAGCGTATGGTCTTCTTCGCTCGCGGTGTGCTTGAGACTGTAAAGAAGCTGCGTTGGACTCCTGACGTTGTGCATTGTCACGGCTGGTTCTCATCTATCGCACCGCTCTATCTGCGTAAGGTCTTCAACAACGACCCTATCTTCCGCGACGTGAAGATTGTAACATCTCTCTACGAGGATCGTTTTGAGAAACCGCTGAGCAGTCAGTTGCGTAGCAAGATTGAGGGCGAGGGCATTGTTGATGAAAATATATCAATTATTGACAACCCTTCATACGAAAATCTCTATCGTTTCGTTATGTCTCAGGTTGATGGCGTTATCGCAGGTTCGGCAGCTGTCGATGCGAAGTTTCTCGATGAGGCTCGCGCTGCGGGTAAGAAGGTGCTGGACTATGTATCGCCTGAGCAGGATGGTTTTTATGACAACTATACAAGATTCTATGATGAACTGTTTTAGATTGATACTCTGTGCAGCTGTAGCGCTGTTTGCTGTAGGCTGCTCGGCAGATGTAGATAGTGAATTGGGTTACGATATTATCCCTGACCACCAGAAGATGGAGATGCGCCATCTTACATTCAAGGGTGGTAAGGTTCTGCGCTTTAACGCAGCAGCAAGTGACGATGATAAGAGCGTGTATGACTCTGAGGAGGGTAACTTCTTCCGTACCTCGCTCTATCGTACCGACTCACTGCTCTCAAGCAATATTTCGTATGGCTATATCGGCGTTGAGCATAGCGATACCTTTGGTATGCGTAGCTCGGCTCTGGCATCGTCTATACTCTTTATGAATAGCGTGGATAAGGAGACGGGCTTCGGTTACAGACCAATCTTCGATACTCTGTCGCTCATTCTTACAATCAACGACTATGGCGTTGATACCCTCACTCCGGTAAGGTATGAGATTTATGAGCTGACAAAGCCGCTGCTGGGTAGCGTTGTGGATGCAAAGGATACCACTGCATATACCAACTGCGATATTACAAAGGCTTATGACGAGACTAAACCACTCTTCACCTTTGTCTTCCCTGATGGTAAGAAGACAGGCCCTACAACCACCTCTATCGACCTTACTCCGGTAGATATGTCGCGTAACGGTCAGACTTGGGACTTCGTTCGCCGAATGATGCTCATTCCGGAGGATTACGACACAAATAGCGAGTGGGATGGCTACGCACGCGATGTGGATAGCCTCTATAGCAGCGAGAAGAATTGGCAGCAGGCCTTCCACGGCATCTATATCAAGCCTGTTCTTGAGAGTGTGGATAGGTCAAAGCGCGGAGCACTCTATAGCTTCGACCTCAAGTCGTCAGGTCTGCAGTTGCAGGGTCGAAATCGCAATCCGAAGGACCCTACACTCATTCAGGATACTATAGGTGCAAACTTCTACTTCTATGATGAGTCTATTGAGCCTTATACAACTAACTATGGACAGTATGTCCCTGGTGTTGAGGGTGCAATCAATATCTCTGTAAATAAGGTGGAGCACGACTACTCAGGCTCACTGATTGGTGCGCTTAATATCGACGCTTACGATGAGTCGGGTAATAAGTTGCCAAATAGCTCTCGTGATGAGGTTGCCGAGTGTTATGTAGAGGGCCTGGCAGGTGTTGCTACCGAGCTCTACTTTACAGATGAGTTCTTGCAGCAGATTCAGAGAGCATATACCAACGATAAGGATGGTAGCAAGTATCGCGCTATCGGTGTAAACCAGTGCCGCTTGTATATCTATATGAAGAGTGCAAGCTATGTCTGGGCTGATAATATCAGCAATGCGGCAACGCTTACTCCGCTGATGGATAAGTTTATCTCTCGTCTGGGCTCGTATGTGGGTTACAGCAATCTCAACTGCATTGCAGACTACGATCCGGTATATGAGACACAGTCAGGTTCAAGCCTTGCATACGGCGGTTATCTGAATCGTACCCGTGGCTGCTATGAGATGGATATCACAGGCTTTATGCAGCGTCTGTGTAACTACGTGAACTCCCTTGAGAAGTTGGAGGATTATGACGAGAGTATTGTCTCTCGAACAATCTTTATAGGTCCTGAGGCGGTATCGCCATTCACCTTTAAGCATACAGAACTTCAGGGTTCGTCTGCTGCCGGTGCTCCAATCCATTTGGAGATGACCTATACAATGATTAAGTAAACTGAGTTAATTGTAGCGTAATATCCCGATTGTCGAAGACTGTTTATTTTTGTCGTCAGATAGAACTAAGTGGTCTTCAGATGGGGCTGCGCAAGAGTATATAAAAGATATTAGGATGCAAAATCTGGTTATCGTAGAGTCGCCTGCCAAGGCGAAAACTATAGAGAAGTTTCTCGGTAAAGATTATATCGTAAAGTCCAGCTTCGGACATATCCGCGACCTGGCAAAGAAGGGTCTGGGTGTGGATATTGAGCAGAACTTTGCCCCTTGTTATGAGATATCGGCCGAGAAGAAGAAGGTTGTGGATGAGCTGTCAAAACTCGCAAAGAAGGTGGATGCTGTGTGGTTGGCATCCGATGAAGACCGCGAGGGAGAGGCTATCGCTTGGCACCTTACCGAGGTGCTGGGTCTGCCTGTTGAGCGCACACGCCGTATCGTCTTTCACGAGATTACAAAGAATGCAATTCTCAAGGCTATCGAGAATCCGCGTACAGTAGATTTGAACCTTGTCAATGCCCAGCAGGCACGCCGTGTGCTTGACCGTATTGTGGGCTTTGAGCTCTCTCCAATCCTTTGGAAGAAGGTAAAACCGGCACTCTCGGCAGGCCGTGTGCAGAGCGTTGCTGTAAGACTTATCGTTGAGCGCGAGCGCGATATTATCGCTCATAATTCAACAAGCTACTACCGCGTGGTGGCTCAGTTCTACTCTGTAGAGGATGAGCAGAAGACCCTCTTCAAGGCTGAGTATTCACAGCGCTTTGCCGATAAGGAGCAGGCTTTGGCAATGCTTGAGCGCTGTAAGCAGGCGGAGTTTACCGTTGTACATAGCGAGGTTAAGCCTACAAAGCGTTATCCTGCACCGCCATTTACCACCTCGACCCTCCAGCAGGAGGCTGCGCGAAAGTTCGGTATGTCTGTTTCGCAGACAATGTCGGTTGCACAGCGCCTCTACGAGCAGGGTCTTATTACCTATATGCGTACTGACTCGGTAAACCTCTCACAACTTGCCATTAATGCTTGCAAGAAGGAGGTTACAGAGCTCTTTGGCGAGAAGTACTCAAATCCGCGCAACTATACCACCCATAGTAAGGGTGCGCAGGAGGCTCACGAGGCTATCCGTCCGTCATATATCGATCGCCGCGAGATTGAGGGTACAGCTGTAGAGAAGCGCCTCTATGACCTTATCTGGAAGCGTACAGTAGCTTCGCAGATGGTCCCTGCAGATATCGACCGCACAACTATCAATATCGCAATGTCAGGCAGCGAGGATCACTTCGTGGCTACCGGCGATACAATGCGTTTTGATGGCTTTATGCGCCTCTACTCGGAGAGCGTTGAGGAGGAGAATCAGGATGGCGAGCAGATAGCAACCCTTCCTCATCTTAAGGAGGGAGAGAGGGTAAAGTACCACTCTGTAGTTGCTACCGAGCGCTTTACACAGCCGCCAATGCGCTATAACGAGGCATCGCTCGTAAAACGCCTTGAGGAGCTGGGTATCGGCCGTCCATCAACATATGCTCCGACAATCTCTACCATTATCACTCGTGGCTATGTCGAGAAGAGCTCTCGCCCTGCACAGAAGCGCAACTATACTGCACTCACCCTGCGCGGAGCAAATATCACCGAGAAGGTGGCTTACGAGAGCTATGGTACAGAGAAGAATCGCCTTAGCCCAACCGATATCGGTATGGTTGTAAATGACTACCTTGAGGCTCAATTTGCAATGATTATGGACTATAACTTCACGGCAAATGTCGAGAAGGAGTTTGACCGTATTGCAGATGGCGAGCTGCAGTGGGTAAATATGATTGAGACCTTCTACACCCCATTCCATAAGATGGTAGATGCTGCAATCGGCACACAGGTTACCACCCATCAGCAGGCTGTAAGGGAGCTTGGTGTAGATCCAACTACAGGCCATACTGTTAAGGCTCGTATCGGTCGCTATGGCCCTATGGTTGAGATTGAGGCGGCAGAGGGCGGCAAACCGCAGTACGCATCACTCAAGAAGGGTCAGCTTATCGAGTCAATCACCCTTGAGGAGGCTTTGGAGCTCTTTGCTCTGCCTCGCACGGTAGGTGTCTATGAGGGCGAGGAGGTTGTTGTCGGTATCGGTAAGTTCGGTGGCTATGTGCGCTACGGAAAGTCATTCGCATCCCTTGCAAAGAGCGATGATCCATACACCGTCTCATACGAGCGTGCAGTAGAGCTTATCCGCCAGCAGCAGGAGCAGGCCGCAGCGGCAAATGTGCCACTCAAGACCTTTGCTGAGGATAAGAGCCTTGTCATCAAGAATGGCCGTTATGGTGCCTATATCGCCTATAAGGGTAAGAACTACCGTCTGCCAAAGGGCGTTAAGCCGGAGAGTGCAACCTATGAGGCTTGTATGAAGATTGTAAATTCGTCAAAAAAATAACCTTAAAATTATGAAGAAACTATTTATCACTTTGGTTGTCTGCCTGCTTGCGTTCAACGTTGCAGAGGCAAAGGGTTATAAGTTTACCGATGGTAAGCTCGTTCCAACAACATCTGTAAAGAATCAGTTCCGTAGCGGTACCTGCTGGTGCTTCTCTGCACTCTCATACCTTGAGAATGAGATTATGCGTGCCGGTGGCGAGGAGATGGATCTGTCAGAGATGTGGATTGTTCGTAATGTATATTTCGAGAAGGCTGTAAAGTATGTTCGCCTGCATGGTGCGCTCAACTTCGCTGTTGGCGGTGCTTTCCACGATGTTACCGAGGGTATCAAGAAGTACGGTATCGTACCACAGGAGGTCTATGAGGGTCTGAACTACGGTACAGAGCTGCCTCACTTCAACGAGATTGACGCTGTGCTTAAGGCATACGTTGATGCTATTATCAAGAACCCTAACAAGACCCTTACAACTGCTTGGCAGGCCGGTCTGAACGGTATCCTTGACGCTTACTTCGGTAAGATGCCTGAGACTTTCGAATATAAGGGTAAGAGTTACACTCCGCAGTCATTTGCAGCCTCACTGCCAATCAAGATGGATGACTATGTATCCCTCTCATCATTTACTCACCACCCATTCTATAGCTCTTTCGTTATCGAGGTGCCTGATAACTGGATGTGGGCAAGCGTATATAACGTTCCTCTTGAGGAGATGATGGCAGTTGTAGATAACGCTCTTGCAAATAACTACTCAATCGGTTGGGCCTCTGATGTGTCAGAGAAGGGCTTCAGCCGTACAAAGGCTATCGCTATCGTTCCAGAGGATAATGTCGATAATATGAGCGGTACAGACGCAGAGCGTTGGGGTGCGATGACCGAGCGCGAGCGTAACGAGGCACTCTATAGCTTCGATAAGCCTGGTAAGGAGAAGAAGATTGACCAGAAGATGCGCCAGGAGGCTTACGATAACTACCAGACCACAGATGACCACGGTATGGTTATCATCGGTACTGCTACCGACCAGTGCGGCAACCCTTACTTCAAGGTTAAGAACTCTTGGGGTGTTCGCCCACCATACGACGGCTACTACTACTTCTCACGTCCATTCGTGGAGTATAAGACTATGTCGATTATGGTGAATGTGAATGCTATTCCGGCAGAAATCCGCAACAAGATTTTGTAGTGATAGCGTGTCATATATGGCACATCGCTTAAAAATCAGTGGCGGCTGTACGTTTTGTACTATCCGCCACTAATTTTTTTCACGATGCACCATCTCTAACACGCTCTGACTACAAAATTACGTCATCTTGATTAAACTTTTGACGACCGACGCCAAACCGAGGGCAGAGGCTGCTTGTAGACTATGCCGAGGTGCGAAGGAGGAAGAGCCACCTTTAGGTGGGTCAACAAAATGAGTGCACAGATTGAGCGGAGTGCAAACTCTGATTTGCTATTGATTGTTTGCCATTGGCTATTTTTACTGCGTTAGCTGTACTGCGTAGCCAGGGAACCCGAAAGATTTGTGCACCCGGAGCAGAGGAACTCTGCGACTAAGCCTCCCTTTTTCAAAGGGAGGTTTGGAGGGAATGTCAATATTTTTTTAAGTACTAGTATCAGCCTTTTGTTTTCGGATTTAGGATGCTATCGAAGATAGTGCAATAAAAGAAAACCCCTTACTCAAGTTTGCTTGAAAGTGAAGGGTTTTCTTTTATTGTAATAGCCTAAAGGTATCTTAAATCCGCAACAGCTAACTACTTGATAAACAGAATTTCTCGATACTTAGGCAGTGTCCATATTTGGTCATCAACCACCTCCTCAAGGCGGTCAATCTGCTCGCGGATAGTGTCGAAATAGACAGCCACGGTGTCGTGGTAGGCGATAGCCTTCTCGCGGATATCCTCGATGCGGTTAGCCTTTTTGCGGCACTCAATCATCTCAGCCACTAAGGTCTGTATCTTAGCTGTGCGGGTCTGGATATTCTCAATCAGTATTCGGTCGGTCTTAGAGTCCATACGGAGCTGATTGAGCTTCCACGCCTTGTCGAGCAACACGCCCTCATATTTTGAGGCGATAGGTACGATATGGTTCATCGCAAGGTCGCCAAGTACTCGCGCCTCAATCTGTATCTTCTTGACATATATCTCGCGCTTAATCTCTGCGCGTGCCTCAAGCTCTACGCGGTTATAGACGCCCATATCCTCGAACATACGTACTGTCTGAGGGTCTGTAAAGCGGTCGAAGTTGAGCGGTGCCGATACCTCGCAATCAAGTCCGCGCTTAGCCGCCTCGGCTCTCCACTCGTCAGAGTAACCGTTGCCATCAAAGCGGATAGGCTTACACCACTTAATCAACTCGCGGATTGTCTCGTAGATGGCGCGCTCCTTCTTCTCTCCCTTCTCGATTTTTGCATCCACAGCGCGCTTAAAGAGCGTCAGCTGCTCGGCAACGGCTGTGTTGATGACGATAATTGCCTCGGCGCAGTTATCTGAAGCACCTACGGCGCGGAACTCGAAACGATTTCCCGTAAATGCAAAAGGTGAGGTGCGATTTCGGTCGGTATTGTCACGTAGCAGCGACGGTATCTGAGTCAGACCGCTCATGCGGAATACATTCTTCGAGTCGAAGCGGATATCCTCATCGCTCTTTGAGTTCTCAATCTTGTCCAATACAGATGATATCTGCGAGCCGAGGAAGGTCGAGATAATTGCAGGTGGAGCCTCGCCGGCACCGAGACGATGCTCGTTTGTTGCCGACATCACAGAGGCCTTGAGCAGTCCGTTGTGCTTATATACGGCAGCGATGACATTGACAAGGAATGTGATGAACTGCAAATTTTCAAAGGCGGTCTTGCCAGGGCTGAGCAGATTGACGCCTGCATCTGTGCCGAGCGACCAGTTGTTGTGCTTGCCCGAACCATTGATGCCCTTGAACGGCTTTTCGTGGAAGAGCACACGGAAGTGGTGACGCTTTGCCACCTGATTCATAATTGTAATAAGCAGCTGGTTGTGGTCGTTTGCCAAGTTAGCCTCCTCATATACCGGAGCGAGCTCAAACTGATTTGGAGCCACCTCATTATGGCGGGTCTTGAGTGGAATACCGAGCTTAAGCGACTCATACTCAAGGTCTTTCATAAATGCAATTACGCGCGAAGGGATAGCACCGAAGTAGTGGTCATCGAGCTGCTGATTCTTTGATGCCTCGTGACCCATCAGTGTTCGACCTGTCTGCACAAGGTCGGGACGGGCTGACCAAAGGGCATCGTCAATGAGAAAATACTCCTGCTCCCAACCCAAGTATGAGAATACTCGCTCAACGCTCTTGTCGAAGTAGCGGCAGACATCTGTCGCAGCCTTATTTACCGCCTGTATGGAGCGCAGCAGCGGGGTCTTGTAGTCGAGTGCCTCGCCATTGTAGGCGATAAAGAGGGTGGGGATACAGAGTGTTGTATCTACGATAAATGCAGGTGATGTCGGGTCCCAAGCCGAGTAACCGCGCGCCTCAAAGGTGTTGCGAATACCACCACTCGGAAAACTCGATGCATCAGGCTCCTGCTGAATGAGCACCTTGCCCGAAAACTCCTCTAAAAGTCCACCCTGACCATCAGGCTCGGCAAAGGAGTCATGCTTCTCGGCTGTTCCGCCCGTAAGTGGCTGAAACCAGTGGCAGTAGTGGTCGGCACCGTGCACCAGCGCCCACTGACGCATACCCGCCGCAACAGCATCGGCAACATCCTGCGTAAGGGGAGTGTTGTTCTCGATAGTTGCAATCAGAGCCTCAAAGGTCTGCTTGTTGAGATACTTTCGCATCTGCTTGCGACCAAAAACTCTCTCGCCAAAGTAGTCGGACGGATTGTTGCTCGGAGGTGTAACCTCTACAGCCTTCTGCTCAAGTGCTCGCTCGAGCATTCTGAATCTGAGTAGTGACATATTTCGATATGTTGATGTTCTGAGTGCAAATATATAGATTTATTGCAAAAATCGCACAAAAATCATACAAAATCTGTAAATTTTTAATTCGATTTAATGTTATTCGATAAATTAAAATTTCGCGTTTAATGTTTTTCGTTAAAAGGCTAATTTGTTGTTGCTTTGAACTGTCGAAATTAAGTTGGAGGATAAAATTGTTTTTTATTTATATTGTATAATAAAAATTAGAGGCATTGCGTTAGGCAGTATATTTTCAACATCACACATTAACCACTAAAACATTTTATTATGAAAACTCTTAAATTTAAGTCCTTGCTTGCTCTACTTGTTGCAGGTTGTGCTCTATTTCTGACAAACTGTTCCAATAATGAATATGGCGTACCCAAAAGCCTTGACGGAACGGTATGGATGAGATGTACCGGCGATTTAGAAAAATCGCGATTGTATTTCAAGGGCGAACTCTGCACTTTGGAGCGTGAGGTTTCTGAGGACTCTGACCTGATAAGTGAGTCGTACACATTTGATTATCAAGCACCTGCTCTTAAACTGAACGACCCAACATCCGGTAAGTTGGTGTGGGAAGGAACAATACAATCAAATGGCGAAACCTATTCACTTTTGACACTTCAGAATGCCAACACCAAAGAGCACGAAAGCTACTTCCTTAATGGGGAGTCGGTATGGCAAGAGCGTCAAGATATGATATGGCAATAGAAAACTTTTATATATATAGTCCCGCTGCATTGGCGGGATTTTTTTGTTTATGGGGGTGTGGAGCGGAGTGTAAGTCCTATTCTGTGACTATTTGTCGAAAAATATTTTGAAATCTTGAAAAATATGGCTAACTTTACGCGATTTTATAAATAGACAAACAATTTTTACCCTAAACAATAAACAAAACTTAAAAAACTATGGCAACAACCAATTGTGAGAAGTTATTTGCCGAGTTCCCAGAGGTCTCTACCGAGACTTGGGAGGCGGCGATAGCTGTGGACCTTAAGGGTGCCGACTATGAGCGCAAGTTGGTATGGCGTACAACAGAGGGCTTTAACCTCCGTCCATACTACCGCGCTGAGAACCTTGAGGGTCTTGAGACTTTGGGTACTCAGGCAGGTGAGTTCCCTTATTTGAGAGGTGTGAGCGGCGATAACAGCTGGCTTACTCATCAGACAATCGCAGTGAAGTGTCCAAAGGCTGCTAATGAGGCTGCTCTGAAGATGCTCAACGCTGGCGTAGATTCACTTGGCTTCTGCTTCTGCAACGCTACAGCTGAGCTTACTGCTGAGGATCTTGACGTTCTGCTCGCAGGTATCGTTCTTCCTGCAGTAGAGCTTACATTCTGCGGTAAGGGTGTAGGCAAACTCGTTGCTCTTGTTCTGGCTAAGGCTGAGAAGGATGGTGTAGCTAAGGAGGATCTTCGTGTGAACTTCGCAATTGACCCTATCGTAAAGCACCTCTCTCAGAAGGGTGAGTGGTGTGAGGATTGCGAGGGTGGCAAGTGCATCGCAAAGCTCGCTGACCTTGTAAAGGCTACTGCTGAGTACAAGCACGTGAATGTTGTGAATGTATCTGCAAACGTATTCTCTGACAGCGGTTCTACAATCGTTGAGGAGCTCGGTTTCGGTCTCTCTGTTGCTCACGAGTATCTCGTTCGTCTTATGGAGGCCGGTCTTACTGTTGATCAGGCAGCTAAGAAGATTCGCTTTACATTCGCAGTTACTTCAAACTACTTTATGGAGATGGCTAAGTTCCGTGCAGCTCGTCTGCTCTGGGCTAACATCGTAAAGCAGTATGAGCCTGCATGTGAGTGCTCTTGCAAGATGTTCGTTCACGCTCGTACATCATCTTGGAACCAGACTGTTTACGACCCATACGTAAATATGCTCCGTGGTACTACCGAGGCTATGTCTGCTGCTATTGCAGGTGTACACTCTCTTGAGGTATTGCCATTTGACTATGCATACACAAATCCTACAGAGTTCTCTGAGCGCATCGCTCGCAACCAGAGCTTGCTGCTTAAGCACGAGTCACACTTCGACCAGGTTATCGACCCTGCCGGTGGTTCGTACTACATCGAGAACCTTACAAAGACTATCGCTGACGAGGCTTGGAAGCTCTTCCTCGAGCTTGAGGAGAAGGGTGGTTATGTAGAGGCATTCAAGGCAGGTTATGTTGTTGAGCGCGTTAAGGCTTCAGCAGCTGCTAAGGATAAGGCTATCGCTACTCGTCGTCAGATTCTGCTGGGTGCAAACCAGTATCCTAACTTTAACGAGGTTGCAGACGCAGCTGTATCTGTTGAGGCTGTAACTCGTCCTGCAGCTGAGGGTAATGTACTTGTTCCTTATCGTGGTGCTATGGCATTCGAGGCTATGCGTTACGGCGTAGATAAGAGTGGTAAGGAGCTCAAGGCATTTATGCTCACTTGCGGCAACCTTGCAATGGCTCGTGCTCGTGCACAGTTCTCTTGCAACTTCTTCGCTTGCGCAGGTATCCGCGTACAGGACAACAACTTCTTCAAGAGTGTTGAGGAGGGTGTTGAGGCTGCTCTGGCATCAGAGGCACAGATTGTAGTTGTTTGTGCATCAGATGATGACTATGCAGAGGTAGCACCAAAGGTACAGGAGCTTTTGGGCGGCAAGGCTATCCTTGTTGTAGCAGGCGCACCTGCTTGCACCGAGGAGCTTCAGGCAAAGGGTATTAACAACTTCATCAGCGTCAAGAGTAATGTCCTTGAGACACTGCGCAGCTACTTGGCTCAGATGGGTATCTAAACAGCAGAAACAATGAGAGCAAAATTTTCAGAATTGAAATATCAGGGTGGCGCTTGCCACACCGCTGAGGCTACTAAGGAGCCTTGGATTACTGCCGAGCAGATATCTGTCAAGGATGGCTATACTGCGGCAGATCTTGAGGGTATGGAGCATTTGAACTATGCAGCAGGTGTTGCACCGTTCCTCCGTGGCCCATATTCAACTATGTATGTAATGCGTCCTTGGACTATCCGTCAGTATGCAGGTTTCTCTACCGCTGAGGAGTCTAACGCATTCTATCGTCGTAACCTTGCAGCAGGTCAGAAGGGTCTCTCTGTAGCATTCGACCTGGCTACACACCGTGGTTACGATGCTGACCACCCACGTGTAGTAGGTGATGTTGGTAAGGCAGGTGTATCTATCTGCTCTGTTGAGGATATGAAGGTACTGTTCAACGGTATCCCACTCGACAAGATGTCTGTATCTATGACAATGAACGGTGCAGTACTCCCTGTACTTGCGTTCTATATTGTTACAGGTCTTGAGCAGGGTTGTACTCTTGATCAGCTTGCTGGTACTATTCAGAACGATATTTTGAAGGAGTTCATGGTGCGTAACACCTACATCTATCCTCCAAAGTTCTCTATGAAGATTATCGCAGATATCTTCGAGTACACTTCGAAGAATATGCCTAAGTTCAACTCAATCTCTATCTCTGGTTACCATATGCAGGAGGCAGGTGCTACTGCCGATATCGAGCTTGCTTATACTCTGGCTGACGGTCTTGAGTATCTGCGCGCAGGTATCAACGCAGGTATGTCTATCGACGCCTTCGCACCACGCCTCTCATTCTTCTGGGCGATTGGTATGAACCACTTTATGGAGATTGCTAAGATGCGTGCAGCTCGTATGCTGTGGGCGAAGATTGTTAAGCAGTTCAACCCTAAGAACCCTAAGTCACTCGCTCTTCGTACCCACTCACAGACCTCTGGTTGGTCACTCACTGAGCAGGATCCATTCAACAACGTTGGCCGTACAGCTATCGAGGCTATGGGTGCAGCTCTGGGTCACACTCAGTCACTGCATACTAACGCTCTGGATGAGGCTATCGCTCTTCCTACCGACTTCTCGGCTCGTATCGCTCGTAACACTCAGATCTATATCCAGGAGGAGACTAACGTTTGCCGCTCTGTAGATCCATGGGCAGGTTCATACTATGTTGAGAGCCTGACTAATGAGATTGCACACAAGGCTTGGGCTCTTATCGAGGAGGTTGAGCAGCTTGGTGGTATGGCTAAGGCTATCGAGACAGGTATCCCTAAGATGCGTATCGAGGAGGCTGCAGCTCGTACACAGGCTCGTATCGACTCTGGTGAGCAGAAGATTATCGGTCTTAACGAGTACCGCCTTGAGAAGGAGGCTCCAATCGATATCTTGGCAGTTGATAACACCGCAGTACGCGAGAGCCAGATTGCTCGTCTGAATGAGCTTAAGGCTAACCGTGACCAGGCAGCTGTTGATGCAGCTCTGGCAGCAATTACTAAGTGTGTTGAGACCGGTGAGGGTAACCTGCTCGAGCTGGCTGTTGAGGCAGCTAAGGTTCGCGCAACTCTCGGTGAGATCTCTTACGCTTGCGAGGTTGTTGTAGGCCGTTACAATGCAGTAATTCGTTCAATTTCAGGTGTATATAGTTCAGCTATGAAGCAGGATGCAGAGTTTGAGAAGGCAAAGCAGATGTGCGCAGAGTTCGCAAAGCGCGAGGGTCGTCAGCCACGTATTATGATTGCTAAGCTGGGTCAGGACGGTCACGACCGTGGTGCGAAGGTGGTAGCAACAGGTTACGCAGATATCGGCTTCGATGTCGATATGGGTCCTCTCTTCCAGACCCCTGCAGAGGCTGCAAAGCAGGCTGTAGAGAATGACGTACACATTGTAGGTGTATCTTCACTTGCTGCAGGTCACCTTACACTCGTGCCTCAGATTATCGAGGAGCTCCGTAAGCTCGGTCGTGAGGATATCATCGTTATCGTCGGTGGTGTAATCCCTGCACAGGACTACGATCAGCTCTATCGTGATGGCGCAGCAGCTATCTTCGGCCCTGGTTCGAAGATTTCGGCGGCGGCTATTAAGATGCTTGAAATCTTGTCTGAGTAGTTTTTAGCGTGATAACGCGGATATCTACTTCCGCTAATAAAAAATTCCAGCAATGGCTGTACGATTTAGTACTATCCATCGCTGGGATTTTTTATTGAGCGTTGTACCTACCGCGTTTTGACGCTAAAACTTTACTCAGGGGGAAGGTCTAGCTTTTGTCGTGATAGCGGGACACCTACTTCCGTTAACCCAAATAAACAGCCAAGGCGGAGCAGTGACGGGTCGCCGTAGGCGAGCCAATACCCTTACCTATATATTTTTTTAGTGCGCGCGTACTAATTTCAAAAAAAAGATATATCTTTGTATCTTAAAGCGTTAGGAAATGTTTGATAACAGAATAAAGATAGGTATAACTCAGGGTGACACCAACGGTATTGGCTGGGAGGTGATATTAAAGACCTTTATCGATCCGATGGTCACAGAGCTCTGTACGCCGGTGATTTATGGTAATCGCAAGGCGGCGGAGCACTATATGTCACTTGTTGAGGTGGATGAGGAGTTGCAGCCACTCAAGTTCTACTACTGCTCATCTGCAGAGCAGGCGCGTTATGGTGCCGTGAACTTTGTGGAGGTTGGACAGAAGGATCTCAAGATAGAGCCCGGAAAGGCAACGACAGATGCTGCAAAGGCTGCTATGGCGGCACTTGAGGCTGCTGTTGTGGATGTAAATAATGGCTCGCTTGCGGCGGTAGTTACAGCGCCAATAAGCAAGGAGAGTATGAACGATGCGGGCTTTGGCTTTACAGGTCATACGGAGTTTTTTGAGGCGAAGTCGGAGGGCAATGCGATGATGATTATGTGTTCAGATATTCTTCGCGTAGCTCTTGCAACAATTCACATTCCGGTAGATAAGGTGGCTTCATCGCTTGATAAGGAGTCACTTGTTGAGCAGATAACATCGCTCAGAGATACTCTGAAGAGCGATTTTGGTATTGTAGAGCCTCGTATTGCAGTGCTTGCACTCAACCCTCACGCGGGAGATGGCGGTCTGCTTGGTACAGAGGAGAATGAGATTATCCGCCCTGCAGTTGTTGAGGCGTATGAGTCGGGAGTTCTCGCCTTTGGCCCACTTGCGGCAGATGGTCTGTTTGCATCGGGAGGCTTTAGTAGGTATGATGCGATACTTGCGATGTATCACGATCAGGGACTTACTCCGTTTAAGACACTCTCGCCTGATGGCGTGAACTTTACGGCAGGTCTTGACCTTGTTCGCACCTCACCTGACCACGGTGTGGCGTATGATATTGCAGGCAAGGGTGTGGCAGATGCGCAGTCGATGCGTAATGCGCTCTATGCTGCTATTGACATTGTTCGTCGTCGTGACTCTTTTGCCCGTTGGAGTCGTAATCCGTTAGAGCGCTTTGAGCGTGATCGTGGCAGGGATATGTCGATGAAGGATATTAAAGTTGAGGACACAACTGAGCAGTAATCCGTCTCGTTATTGTGGAGCTGCGAAGGTGTTAATATAAACAATTAAATAAAAAGAAGAGAAACTATGGTTAAAGTAACCTTTCCCGATGGCTCGGTAAGAGAGTATGCTGCGGGAACAACTGCTTATCAGGTTGCCGAGAGTATCAGCCCTCGTTTAGCTGCGGACTGCTTGGCTGCTTCGGTAAATGATGTGACTGTCGATTTGTCACGCGCAATCGAGAACGATTGCACTATTAAATTCTACAAGTGGGAGGATGCAGAGGGTAAGCACGCCTTCTGGCACACTTCATCTCACCTGCTCGCAGAGGCGCTTGAGGCGCTCTATCCGGGCATTAAGTTCGGTATCGGTCCTGCTATTGAGCAGGGTTTCTACTACGATGTAGATTGTCCGGTATCTATTTTGGAGTCTGATCTTCCAAAGATTGAGGCTAAGATGGCTGAGCTGGCTCGTAACAAGGAGGTTCTTGTTCGTACAGAGGTAGCTAAGGCTGACGCATTGAAGACATTTACAGAGAAGGGTGACCAGTACAAGGTTGAGCTTATCTCAGCACTTGAGGATGGTACAATCTCGTTCTATAGCAACGGTGCATTTACCGATTTGTGCCGTGGCCCGCATATCCCACACACAGGCTTTATTAAGGCTATCAAGCTTACTGCTGTTGCAGGTGCTTATTGGCGTGGTGATGAGAAGAATAAGATGCTCACCCGTATCTACGGTATATCATTCCCTAAGAAGGCGATGCTTGACGAGTATCTGCAGATGCTCGAGGAGGCAAAGAAGCGTGACCACCGTAAGCTGGGTAAGGAGCTTGAGCTCTTTACATTCTCACAGCGCGTAGGTCAGGGTCTGCCTTTGTGGCTTCCAAAGGGTGCAGAGCTTCGTGACCGTCTGGAGCGCTTCTTGCGTAAGATTCAGAAGGAGCACGGCTACCAGCAGGTTATCACTCCGCATATCGGTAATAAGGACCTCTATGTGACTTCAGGCCACTATGCAAAGTATGGTAAGGACTCATTCCAGCCTATCCACACCCCATTTGAGGGCGAGGAGTATCTGCTCAAGCCGATGAACTGTCCTCACCACTGCGAGATTTACCGCAGCAAGCCTCGTTCTTACAAGGATCTGCCTGTTCGTCTTGCAGAGTTCGGTACTGTATATCGTTATGAGCAGAGTGGTGAGCTCCACGGTCTTACTCGTGTACGTTCATTTACTCAGGATGATGCTCACCTCTTCGTGCGTCCTGACCAGCTTCTGGAGGAGTTCGAGAAGGTTATCGACATCGTGCTCTACATCTTCCGCACACTGAAGTTCGATAAGTACACAGCTCAGATTTCACTCCGTGACCCTGAGAATACATCGAAGTATATCGGCTCGGATGAGAATTGGGAGAAGGCTGAGAACGCTATTATTCAGGCTTGCCAGGAGAAGGGTCTTAATACCGTTGTTGAGACAGGTGAGGCTGCATTCTATGGCCCTAAGCTCGACTTTATGGTTAAGGATGCACTTGGTCGTAGCTGGCAGTTGGGTACTATTCAGGTGGATTACAACCTGCCTGAGCGTTTTGACCTTACATACAAGGGTGCAGACGATAAGCTCCACCGCCCGATTATGATTCACCGTGCGCCATTTGGCTCTATGGAGCGTTTCGTGGCTGTGCTTTTGGAGCATACAGCAGGTAAGTTCCCACTTTGGCTCGCTCCTGATCAGTGCGTAGTGCTTCCTATCTCTGAGAAGTTCAACGCCTATGCAGAGGAGGTTGTAGCTTACCTCAATGCAAACGATGTTCGTGCACAGATTGACGATCGTAACGAGAAGATTGGTCGTAAGATTCGTGATAACGAGCTTAAGCGTATCCCTTACCTGCTTATCGTAGGTGAGAAGGAGGCTGCCGAGCGTGCAGTATCTGTTCGTGCACAGGGCGATGGTGACAAGGGTACAATGTCACTTGAGCAGTACTGTGAGTATATGCACAACCTTGTAAAAGAGGAGATTGAGGCGAACAAAATGCACTAAAATTTCGTAGAATGAGAGGGTTACCTCGTGTAACCCTCACTACACACATATTTTTATTTTATTAACATTTAACAACTTTAATGGCTGGTTTCAAACCATTTACTCCCCGTCCGCAGAATGCTCAGGGGAATCAAAATCGCGGTCGTCGTCCTGTAAAGGAGAACCCAAACCGCATTAATAACGAGATTACGGCTCCTACCGTTCGTGTTGTAGGCGACAATGTTGAGCCAAACCTTGTTCTCCCTATCGCTAAGGCTATTGCCCTGGCTGATGAGATGGAGCTCGACCTGGTCGAGATCTCTCCAAATGCCGAGCCTCCGGTATGTCGCATCGTTGACTATCAGAAGTTCCTCTATCAGCAGAAGAAAAAGCAGAAGGAGATTAAGGCAAAGCAGACCAAGGTGGTAATCAAGGAGATTCGCTTCGGTCCGCAGACAGATGACCACGATTTTAACTTTAAGCTCCGCCACGCCGAGAACTTCATCAAGGAGGGTGCAAAGGTCAAGGCGTATGTCTTCTTCCGCGGTCGTAGTATCGTATTTAAGGAGCAGGGCGAGATTCTTCTCCTCCGCTTTGCAACAGCCCTTGAGGATATTGCAAAGGTTGAGGTTATGCCAACTTTGGAGGGTAAGAAGATGAATATGATTCTTGCGCCAAAGCCAAAGAAGAATTAGATTTTAGCGACATTTGTCGTGAAAATGTGTCATATATGGCACATCCCTAAAAACCCAGCAATGGCTGTACGCTTTAGTACTATCCATCGCTGGGCTTTTTACGCGATGCACCATCTCTAACACATTTTGACGACAAAACGGTACACGGGTATAACGGTGTGCAAATTTGTGTAAAACAGGTAGATAGTAGAAGAGGTTGGCTTTTTGCCAACCTCTTTTTTTGTAGTGTCGAATTTTACTCCTCAAGCCAAGTGCCGAGTTCTTTGTAAATCTTCTCGGCGATAAATGCCATAGCCTGCTGATTTGGGTGGCACTGGCCTGTGTTGGTTGAGCTATAGTAGAGCTTCGGCATACAGGTTTGGTCGTTAAAGCCATTGACGGCGCGAAGATCCACGCTTCTACAGTTATTTGGGAAGTGCTCGGCGAGTTTGAGTGTCGCCAGCTCAACGCCTACGCCTACGTAGTCACCAATAAGACAGACAATCTTTACATTCGGATTGCGGTCGATGACGAGCTTTATCAGTTTTATATATGCCTCGCAGAAGGTTGTATCGTCAAGAGCCTCAATTTGACTGCGCGTTGTTGCAGCATCGGCTGCTGCAAAGATTGGCGCAAGTTGTTCATCTGTCGGACAAGTTGTAGAGCGGATGCCTAAGCCATCGACAAGATTAACAACCTTCTTATTCCAGTCGTTCGTTCCGCCGTGGATAATTACTATATCGGCATTACCCACGCCATTCTGATCCATAAATCGCTTGGCGAAGTAGGTTGATGCGCTTGCCTCGGCATTTGTGACCCACGAGCCTGAGTAGGCGATATTGCGCTCAAGGCGGGCGTTGGTCATATGCTTGTATATCAGGCGGTGCCAATAGGTGTCATTAACAGAGAGGAAGGTGCCATCTGTACGCGGATAGTAGGTGCTATATGCGTAAGGGATATAGCCTCTAAATGTTGATATAGAGTCGCCGATAACGCTCACGCGCTTTGGTGTTGCATTTGTCGGCGTGGTATCTATCGGCAGATTGGCAGGAATAGGAAAACCCTCACTATCTGTAGCCCAGCTATCGGCAGCAGGGGTGTTTGCGGCAGGAGTATAGGCTGCAGATGCAGCATTGAGCGCGGCAAGCAGTGTGCCGTCGGTCATCTGTGTAGGGGCGAAGATAGAGCAATTTGTTGTAGTAACGCTCTTACCACTGCCCACGCTGCCGTGGATTGGAAGGGTCTCGCCGCAGTAGCAGCTATTGACTGCTGCGTTGTTGTATGAGTAGCCGAAGAGTGCTCCGTGACGTACTGTGCCAGAGATAGTTACAGCGATAGGCTCAAAGCCCCAAAGGGTATTTGTGCGGGCAAGGTCGGTATAACAACCATCCATAACAATACCGCTGCTATCAAAGCAGGCAACAAGTCCGGAGATGAGCTCTTTGGTTGTGGTGCCCTTGCTTATCGGTGCTCCGTGAACCTCATAAGGGCGTGCTGAGCAGGCTGCAATGACAATTGTGCCACTACCTTTCAACCAACCGGCAAGACCGCCGACAAGGTTGTATCCGTTTGAGTTTGCACCACGCGAGATGAGCTTACTGCCCACAACAGCGCAGTTGGTAATGCCCGCGTATGCACCTGCAACAGGGTGATAGATATAGCCCACGATACCGCCAATATTATATGCGCCCTCAACCTGTCCATAGGCGGCGCAGTGGTCAATAATGGCGATGTCTGATGCGGTAGCGGTATATATTTGACCCACGATACCGCCTGAATATCCTTCGTAACTTGTTGTAAATGAGGTGCGTGTAGAGATAGAATTTGTAACCTTACCCGCAGTAACCGAGCCGACGATAGCTCCGGCGATAGGGTAGCTGGTATTGACACGGCCCTCGAAACGACAACCATCGACAAGACTATCATTACCCGTCATAAGTGCCACAATACCACCGCAATAGTGCGATACATTTGACACCTCGGCGGTATTTAGAACGGTACAGTTGCGAACGGTTGAGTTATCTATGCGCGACACGATACCGGCTGCATAGCGACCCATTGTCGCTACATCGCCCGCAAGGGTGCAATCCTCAATCAACGCACCATTAATCGCATAGCCCACAACACCTGCTGTATATGCGACATTGCTCTCGGAGTCGAGTGTAATGCCATTGACATTATTCTCAACCCTGCCCTCAATGCGGCAATGGCTGATAACTCCGCCCTCCATTTGGCCTATAAGACCTCCACTATAGAGGTTGTAGAAGTTTACATTGCCCTGCAGAGTACAATTCGAGATATTGCTATCTATGGCGTATGCCACGAGTGCTGACTGATAGTTGGAGGTGCTGTTGATAGTAAAGTCCTTGACAGTAACACCATTGATTGTAGCGCTTGAGGTATATCCGAACAGACCGCAAGGGAGAGTCTCTCTTGATGGGGCGATGCTTGCGTTGCTGATAGTAAAACCACCGCCATCGTAAGTGCCCTTAAAGGCGCGGTTTTTTGTCGCTCCGATAGGGAGCAGGCTTATGCCCGACATATCTATATCGCAGAGCTGGCGGTAGTGCTTATCGTTATAAGATGTGTAGGTATCGTTACTATTTATAACCTCGGCAAGGCGCACTAAATCCTCGGCAGTGCGGATAAGGTAAGGGGACTCCGCGCTACCATCGCCACCGCCCCAATCGCCCTCGATAGATTGGCGTGAGGCTGCCCTGCTCAGGTCGATATTCAGGTCGTAGTACTTGTTGCGACCAACATTTGCGCAGTAGTTCTCGTAGGTGTATATAGCCTTGTCTGTGGTGATGGTAAGTGTACCCTCTGTATGGCTCGGTGCAAGTACCATATAGAGCGGTTTCGCCTGCTCGAGTGAGGTGGTGACAGCATACGGCTCTGCCACAGAGAGGCTGACACTCATCTTGTCACCCTGGCTGATAAAGAACTCTCCGCTACTCTCGACGGCTGTCATATCGACAGTGACATCACCGGCAATAGGGCTGTCGATAGCACTATATGTAACAGCGCGAACGCTCTCCGAGAGGGCTGTGGATGAGTAGATGTTTATGCGGATAAACCCGGCTACAGGTCGCATATAGACCTTCGTATCTGTTGCAGGGTCGAGGGTAAGGGAAGAGCTTACCATCGGCATATTCTCAACGGCAAAGTCGCCTGCCACAGCCTGTTTCTGCACTGAAGGAATGGTCAGAGTGACATTGTCGGGGCCATTTGTATCATTCAGCTCACTCCATGGATAGTAAACGTGGAGATTATCGCCCGCAGCGTAGCTACTGACCATTGTGTGGCACATAGCTCTGCCATCGGCAAAGGTGAGTGTGGCGGGGGCGTTGATAGTAGTCTCGGTAGAGCGGATGTAGGTACCTAAAATTTCATCCCCCTCCCAACTATATCTGTTTTGGTCGGTAAATTCGATACGGGTGCCGTCAAAATCTACGTAGAAGCTCAGAGGCTTGCGTGCCACCTCTATATCTGTCTCAAGGCTCTGTGTACAAGAGCATATTAAGGTTGCTGCAGAGAGCAAAAGTGTAAAAAATCTCTTCATGATAGGTAGTTTTATAGGTTGTCGGCACCGCCGTACTCGGGTTGCTCAAAATTGTCATCTGCAGATACTGCAAAGCCCCTCTCAAGGGCGATATTCACAATGCGCACAACGGGTGCAACGTAGATAGGTTTAATCATATCTCTATTTTAGTAGTTTTTCAATCGATAGACCCACTGCATAAGGTTATCGAGTTTTATAAGTATATCTCGTCTCCACTGTGGATAGCGACAACCATTGCTCTGCCAATACTCCAAAAGGTCGATGTCGAGCATACGATTTACTCTAACCTTGAGTGGTAGAGGGGCTGCAGCCTTGAACTGCTCCAGAGTTGTTGTGAAAGCTGAAGTGTCGAACTGCTTATCATTCATATCGAGCAGAAAACGCCTCAGCACACCCTGCATACGGCGTGTAACGACCACTGCAAGGAAGTAACGACGAGCTTTTGATACCTCGCTCTGGTGCTCTTTCAGATACTCTGCCATACTGAGGACAACCTCTGTCAGTTGCGAGATACTCTTCAGCTGCACAGCCATATCCATAGTCTGCCCCTCGCGTGTGAGGTTATAACGGTAGAGCGGAATATCGGTAAATGCGATAGTCTGAACATTGAAGATAGGGAAGAAACACCACTGCTGGTCGGTGTAGGATATACCCTCACTCTGTCTGTAGCCCATCTGCTGCAGTAGCTCGGTGCGGTAGGCGATAGAGTGCATCATAAAGAATGGGATATGTCCCTCTTTAATCACCTGCTCCGCCTTATATATCCTCTCCGTGTCGTATGGTTGCTGCTTGTTAAGGGTGTAGTTTATCTTATACTCCGACTTGGGGTGAATCTCGATAAATGGCCCTACAACCATATCTACGCCCGATACACTCTTTAGAAAATCGACCATACGAACCACTGCCGAGCAGTTGAAAGTATCATCGGCGTCGAGAATCTTGACATACTCGCCCTTTAGTGTTGGTAGGGCGGCGTTGATAGTCGAACCGTAGTTGCCGTTAGGCTTGTCGATTATGCGGACAATATCGGGGTGGTGGTCAGCATAGCGCTGGGCAATAGACAATGAAGCATCACGGCTGCCATCATTTACAACCACAACATCGAGCGAAGATGCGGCTGCTGAACGCACAAGGGAGTCCAGACACTGGGGAAGCAGTGCCGCCATATTATAGGTTGGGATTATGACCGATAGCCTTTTTGTCCGTTTCATTGCTCTGTATCGAATACTAATTTATATGGTGCGTGGTTTATCTGCTCCTCTACCGGAAGTACGGGGCGCAGGTTAGGGTAGTGGTGGCGCAGATACTCCTCGACATTGTCAGGAACTGGTATCTGCATACCGCCAAACTCCATAAGAACAGGGTTTTCGGCGTAACGACGGCGAATCTGGTCCTTCGGCATACGGACTATATTTATATACTCGGTATCCTTGCCGTTATGACGAGCGAGCACGCGGCACATCTTGTTGTAGATAGCCTTACGGGACATCAACAGACAGATAGCCTTAATCGCTGCACAACTAATCCACGACTTTGGCAGCGGGTCGTCTATCTGACACTTGCCGCAGTGCTTCCAGAGCCATATCTGCTTGCCCATAAAGCAGTTAATCCAGAATTTGGCAGCAAAGCGGTGCATCTTCTCGCAACGCTTGTTATCGGGGATGCGGTCGTAGGGGAAGATATCGACAAAGATGCCGTGGTGGATATCCATATTACGCCAAATATGCTCGACAAACAGGGTATTGTTACGCTTTACTTTTGCAAAGTAGAATGGGGTGTTAGGCTCTGAGCCAAACCACTCAAGGAAGTAGTCGGTGCCAAGCTCTGTGGGTGCAACCTCAAGGAAGCGGTTGTAGTTTTCGCGGGTCATACCCACATCTATATCGTCATCCCACGGCACTATGCCCTTGTTGTAGAAGGCGCCAATGGCACTACCACCCTGGATAAAGTAGGGGATGTTATGCTTTTTGCATACACGGTCAATCTCTGCCAAGATTTGGTAGAGAACGGTGTGTAATTGTTGTAAATCCTGTTCGTTATACTTCATTACTGTACAAGTAAATTACATCCTCTAATATCTGCGTCTGTCACTCGCCCCTCGATGCGGAAAGTGCCGTCGCTGTAGGTTACTCCCATATCCTGTGTGGCGATAAATGAGCAGGAGTAGATATTTGCCAAATCGATAATATTTATCGCACCGCGACGCTCTGTACCCAAGACCTTGAACGGGTCATTTACATCGCGCACAAAGACCCTCATCCACGGTGGAGCAGCAAATATACCCTCGCCCACAGAGTAGCCCTGCGTCATCAGCTCTGCCATACCATACTCGGAGTGAATCTTATCTACACCAAAGGCGTTGCAGAGTATTTTATGCAGCTCCTCTTTGGAAATCTCGGCACGATAACCCTTCATGCCGCCCGTCTCCATAACTATCGTATTGTCCAACTTTGGAGCAAACTGCTCGGCAAGGTCAAGTAGGGCGTATGTCACGCCGATAAGTATCTTCGGTCGCTCATCGGCCGCCATATCGTCAAGTAGTTGTCTGTAGTTGTCAAGGTAGAAACCACCGCGACCGCAGCACTTGATAAGCCTATCGACCATATATACAAGTGACGAGCCACTGCGCTGCAGGTAGTTTGGCAGAAGACCATAGATGCTCCACCTCTCAGGCTCGCCGTAGAATAGTCGGAAACTCTCGATAAAATCGCGCTCGTAAATCGAAACATCTGCCACAGGGTGGCGTGACGGGGTCATACCCGTTGTGGCACTCGATGTGAAGAGAATCTGCGGCTCATTTTTTGCCGAATAGACGTTGTGGCTCTTAAAGAGCTCTATCGGAAGCATAGGTATCTGCTCAACAGAGGTAATGCCCTCAATATCTGCGCCGATAAGGTGCAGATACTCCCTATACGGTGGACAGTTTTCCGCCTGAAAGCGGAAGATATCCATCGCAAGCCTTGAGAATTGCTCTGCCTCGGAGATTGCAAATATGTCGCTGCTATCTATCACTTCTTTGGCTTTGTTTTGGATAGATATTGCTCACTCGCGTAGCCTATGCCACCCTCAAATTTAATCTTGGCAAAGCCACTTGTAACCTCATAGACCTCAACAGCCTGCTTTGGTTGCAGCACACCGATAACCTCGGCAGATGCATTCGGCCTTTTGCGAACATTCAGAACATCAGTAGAGGTGCAGTAGTACCAAGTGGTTTTGCTATCGTCGGTTTTAATGTTGCTAATCTTATCTTTTAATGTATCTGTGTCCAACAACGGAGTGATAATAGGGCTGGCAATAAGGAGAACAACAGCCAGCAGAGTCCAGATGTTGTAGAATATATATCTGACACCGCCGAGTATGAAGTAGGTCGCAATGCTAAGGCCTGCAGCAAGCAGTGGCCCGCCAAACATCAGGATAAGACCGCCGATAATCAGTACCAGCGCTCCGCCGATAATTGAGCCTGTGCCCAAAGCACCCAAGGCAAGGATGATGCCGCCGCCAATCTTTACAATCTTCTCCCACAAATCGTCATCTGACCAATCATCACGCTTATCCTCAATCCACTCGCCGATGCGTTTTACGCCTCTGTTGAGGCCGGAGAAGAGTCCGCCACCTGAATATGAAGAGGTAGAGCGCGGTGCAAAACCACTAAAGGCTCTCTTCTTGTGAACCTCGATAGTTGTGGCATAGATACGACTGCCGTTATAGTAGAACTCGATGCGCCAAGTACCTGGTGTGTTGTAGCAGGTCTTCTCAGTATTACCCACACCGTTACAATTTGTATAGTAGTTTCCAGAGCCTGTCGGGCTGAGCTTTCTGGAGTACATACCATTTGGAGCACTACTGCGGAGAGGTGTTCCGTTAGGCGAGATAATCTTCATATCCACCTCAAATGTGCCTGCTCGATTGGCAACGTATGATATCTTCGGACAGAGGTATGATATATCTGTGTACATCGTGCTACCATACTGTCTTAAGATTTTGCCATCGTAGTCCTGGTCGCAGAACTGCACGTTTGTAATGCGAATTGGTGCGCCCGACGGAGGTGTTGTTGTAGTCGTTGTAGTTGTCGTCGTGCGAGGTGTAGATGTAGTGCTTGCGCCAAGTTGGTAGATGGTAAACTTGGTGCGATAGATACACTTACCCTTATAGTAGAACTCGATTGTCCACTCGCCCGGCTTCTTGTAAGAGTTCTTTTTATCATTACCCCATCCACCGAGCGAAGAGGTGTGTGTGCCCGAGCTGGTGAGGTTGATAGAGCCGAAGGTGTTTGAGTTGGTTGAGGAGCCACCCTCAGGGTTGATAATCTTGTAGTGGATATCAACCTTACCTACGGCACTTAGCACCTGATATGTGATGTGAGGGCAAAGGTATGATGTGTCGGTGTACATCTTACTGCCCACGCTACGGATAACCTTGCCGTTTTGGTCCTCATCACTGAACTCTACCCCCGTAATCTTAATAGGGATAGCACTTGAGGTGTCGCGCTTTACGGTTGAGGCGCCCACCTTGATATTATTCTTGATAAGGCCGAAGAAGGTCTTACCCCACTCCTCCATCGAAGGGCGATTCTTTACATTTGAGCCAAAGGCGCGCTTAAAGAGCTCCTGAACAGGCAGTGGGAGGTTGAAGAAGTTCTGCTGCAGGTTAAAACCCTTTGGCAGAGAGATATACTTCTGCTTCTCACCGAAGGCAAACAGACCATTGGCGATACACTCGGCAAGCTCGTTACAGTTGTCGTAAGGTGGCTTGAGGACAGTACCCGCGTATGGGTGTGTACCGGTCAAAATCTGGTAGAAGCAGACTGCAGCGGCAAAGTAGTCGCACTCAACAGGGAATGGGAGCCCCTTTGATTGGATACTCTTGCCCTCCGGCGCGAAGTAGTCGGGGGTAAAGGCTGTTGCGGGGTGGAGAATACGGCCACCCTCCGAGATTTGGATAGAGTCGGTATCCATAATCGACACCTTACCCGTACCAGTTGCGTCGATATTCTCAGGCTTCAAATCGACAAGCACATACTTGCCCGTAGCGTGGATGCAGTGCAGCGCAATGGCTACATTGCAGAGCATCTTGATACGGTTTTGAATACCGATAGGGGTGTCAAGCTCATACTTGCCGTGCCACTCGGTGTACTTCTGGTAGCGCTTAATCTGCGCCAATGGGCGACGCTGATAGACCGAGAGAATAGTAAGGTCGTGACCCTTCGGGAATGCCAAAGGCATCATGTAGCCGATAAATTTCTTGTTTGTATCGTACACCAACGCGGTAGGCCAACAGATGCGGAAGCTCGGATTGGTGTTGATGTTCTGCGGCTGGTGCTCCACCATGTAACGAATCTTCTCAAAGCTCTTCTCAGGCTCCTTGATGTATATCTTGATACAGTACTCGGCACTATATGCAGCCGTGGTGATGTTGTGTACAGCACCCTGACCACCCTTGCCGAGCGGAGTGTCTTTGATATCTATATGCTCAAAGTTAGCAGACGATGATCTCTTTATGTATACCTTCATCTTTATCTACAGAGTATTAAATTTGCGCCGAAGGAGAGTCTTACCCCTCCCTCGGCGAGAGAGTTACTTCAGAACGCCGAAGAGCATTGTTCTGTCGTCGTGCTCCTGCTTGCCTGCGCGTGTGCCGACATTGATAATCTCAATCAGGCGCTCTGCGCGAGCATCCTTATCGGCGGCGCTATTCATCTCCTCCAAAAGTGGCTCGAAGAAGCCTGCAAATGGGAGGTTAGGGTCGTAGTAGCGGCCTGTCTCCTTATCCTGTGCGTAGCAGCTCCAAGTGATATTCTCGCAGCCGTCGCTCATCAGTACAACTGCCTGCGGAAGTTCGTGTACTACGCGAACATCAGGCAGATAGACATCAGACATGGTAAATGCAGGTACGCAACGCTGGTCGTTCCAATTATTCGGGATAAATACGGTAGCCGAAGCCTCGTCGCCCTTATGTGGGGTCATCAGCGCCTTCCAGCTGCCATCCTGTGCCTTGTAGCCCATACGGCCATCGCCGATATGTGCTGTGAGCATACCCTGCGGAGTGAGCAGCATGAGGATAATTGTTGCGTTGAAGTCGCGTGCCTCAAGTGGTTTTTCGATATCCTTCTCGATATCAGACTTTTTGACCTTCAGTTTTGCGAGCTTTATGTCGTCTGTAGTCTTGGCAATCTGCTCCTCAAGGGCCTTGAGCTCCTCCTCCTTGCCCATCTTGTAGGCATCTGCCTGCTTTGCTGCTGAGGCGATAATCAGATGCTGCATCACAGCGAAGAGATTGCGCATCTCGGCAAACCACTCTAACTCTGTCGGCATATAGTTCTTCTCAACCCACTGCTTCTGTGCAACAAGCTGCGAAACAAGGCGCACGGCAAGGTCGCAATTGGCCTTTGAGCCGCGAGCTGACTCACGTGCCGAGCCCGCACCGTCAGAGGTGATAAGCAGTTTCCAGCCCGGAGCAAACTCCTTATATGCGTGGTAATCCTCACAAGGTGTGCCGCCGGAGATGTGGCTACGACCCTGAATAGAGAAGCCGACAATGTAGCCCCAATCCTCCTCAACGCTCGTTACCAAACGGCGCTCAGGCTTATCGAGGTCGATAACAACCTCAGGCTCGGACTCAGGCTCTGTAACGGGGTCTGTGTCGAGCTGTGGGTCAGCCTCGGTCGCTACATCTGTAGTATCGTCAGCCTTCGGCTCGTCATCTTTCGGCTCGACGTCTGCTGGTTCGTCATCTTTCGGTTCGACATCGGCTGAAGGAGTGTCGTCTGCCTTTGGTTCGTCATCTTTTGGCTCGACATCGGCCGCAGGGGCATCGTCAGTTGTTGGCTCGTCGTCAGTAGCAGGTGTGTCATCCGTCTTTGGCTCAACATCTTTTGGTTCAACGTCGGCTGCGGGAGCATCATCTGTTTTTGGAGCGTCATCTGTCTTCGGCTCCGGAACAGGTGCAGGTGCAGGTGCAGGTGCGGTTGGTGTAGGCTCAACCTCGGCATCACTCTTAAGAATACTCTTGAATAGAGAAGTCAATTTACCCATAGTAGTACTGTTTTAGGGGTTTATTTTGCCAAAATAGAGGAGTATCCGCTTGAGCGGCTACGCCTCTATTTCGGAATATGTGCTATAAAATTTTAGATCTCGAATGAGTCCATCCAAGCATCGGCACCCTGGCTGATATTCACCTTCTCGCCCTCCTTGCTGGTAGATACCATAGAGAGTGAGTTGCTGAGCCACTTGAAGAACTCGGTGAACTTAGTGCCCTTCAAAGGAAGTGCCTTGCCACCGCACATCTTGCTCAAAAGCTCCATGTTAGCCTCGCCAACGCCGATACCGATCATAGTATATTTCTTTGCAGCTGCATCAGATGCAACGCGAGCAGAGATAGCGTCGATATCTGACTGTGAAGCACGATTGCCATAAGGCTCACCGTCGGTCATAACAACGATCCAAGGACGGTAGTACTTCTGACCTGTCTCCTTGTACCAAGCCTTACGATCCTCAACCATCTTGATAGCCTCCTCCATAGCTACAACAGTCTCGGTAGTAGAGCCACGCTCCTCAAGTACCGGTGGAATCTCCTCCTCGTCAAGCAATTTAGGCTCGCGGAGAATCTTAGCCTCCTCGTCATACTGGATAATGGCAACTTCGAGCTGCTCGATAAGCTTCTCTGAAATGCCGCCCTCGCCAGACTTAATCTCATTATAGAAATCTCTCAAACCCTGATTGAGAGCGTCGAGTTTCTCTCCTCGCATTGAACCTGAAACGTCAAGCACGAATACGCACATACATTTCTGCTCCTGGTTAACGGCTGATTCGCCGGCAAATCTTTCAGTACCCATAGTTATTGGAAATTAAAGTGTTAAAAATCAATTTGAATACAAATATAGTAAAAAGTTTTAAGAGTATCAAGTATTTATGGAGAAATTTGCATAAAAGCACGAAATGCACCTCTTTTTGTCGCTGTCGAGAGTCTTGTTGCTTAGTAAAATTGCAAGAAAATATTGGTGAAAATTATTGGATTAAATTGCAAAAGTTGTTACATTTGTGATATGTTAGACGCGCTAAAAAATATGATGAAGGGCTTGACTCCGCAAAACTGTGCGGTGTGCGGCCAACCTGTGGTTGGTCGGTGCCGTGTGGATGAGTGGGGACAATATTTTCATGAGCAGTGCGAGTTCAAACCCTGCATAAACTGTGGTAGGGTGGTGGCTATGGGCGATTTGCACCTGCCGCACAATCGTCAGGTGTGTTCACATTGCATCGACAAGGTTGTCCAAAAGGATGCGCATGTGCAGTGGGTCTATGACCGTGTGCAGGAGATTTTTGAGAAGAATTTTCTCTCGCTGCCGGGCAGAGTGCCTGTGGAGGTGGTCGATCCTGACCGTATAGTAAAGCTCAGTCGAAATAACTATGACGGTCGTTATCCGTCGGGTCTGACAGTGTCGGGAGGTATCGGGTTGTTTGGCGCAAAGATGAATCATAAGGTCTATATGCTTGATTATCAGCACAAAGTGGTCTTTGGAGGAGTGCTTGCCCATGAGTTGCTGCACGTTTGGCAGAACGAGCATCGGGTATCGTTGCCGCCGAAATATTGTGAGGGATTTTGTAACCTCGGCACATATCTCTTCTACTCATATCTCGACAACGAGCTGTCGAAAAAGCGTGCCGAGAAGATGATGCAGGAGCCCGACCCGATATATGGCGACGGATTTCGTGAGGTTAAGCAGATATTTGAGACAGAGGGCAGCAGAAATCTCGAAAAGACTATTCAGATTCTACAGACAAAGGCAAAACAAAGTAAAAGAATATTCAGACTATGAAGGTAAAAGTAATCAACCGTTCCGGTATGGAACTTCCGCACTATGCAACTCCACTCTCGGCAGGTATGGATCTGCGAGCAGCTATGGAGCAGAGTATCACACTTGCACCACTTGAGCGCGCACTCGTTCCGACAGGCCTCTATGTGGAGCTGCCTGAGGGTTACGAGATGCAGATTCGTCCTCGTAGCGGTCTTGCTGCAAAGCACGGAATAACAGTTCTCAACAGCCCCGGAACTATCGATGCCGACTATCGCGGCGAGATAAAGGTTATCCTTGTAAATCTCTCAAACACTCCATTTGAGATTGTTCCCGGTGAGCGTATCGCTCAGGCTGTGGTGGCACAGCACGCGACAATCGAGTGGGAGGCTGTTGAACAGCTCGGCTCAACCGAGCGCGGAGCAGGCGGTTTCGGCTCAACAGGAAGGGGATAGAATGATAAGTATTTACACAACTATACACAAACAATGAAACTGAACACTACAAATTCGGTAATGGCCCTTGCGACAACATTCGCAGATAAGGGCGATTGGATAGTAGAGCAGCAGTTTGTTCTGCAGATGGGCTCTTCTTATCTTTTAGCTCACGGAATTGGTACTCCGCTGCAAAAGGATGCTGTGACAACCGTGACAGTGCCTGCAGATGGGCAGTACAACGTTCTGGTTCGTACAAAGAACTGGACAAAGCATTGGTCAGACGGTCCTACGCCGGGTATCTTCTCGGTGCTTATTGACGGACAGAGTGATGGTACAACTTATGGTACAGACTCTGTGAATTGGTATTGGCAGCGTGGTGGTAAGGTTGCCCTTACAGCCGGCGAGCACACTATTGCACTGCACGACCTGACAGGTTTTGACGGTCGTTGTGACGCGGTAATCCTTACAACTGAGGATTATGTGCCGTCAGAGAGCCTTGAGGAGTACTTTGAGTTGCGTGAGGCGCTGCTCGGCAAGCCTGTAGTTGAGGATAAGGGTAACTACGACTTTGTGGTTGTCGGTGGCGGTATCTCCGGCATCTGTGCAGCTCTTGCAGCCTCTCGTTTGGGTCTTAAGGTGGCGCTTATTCAGGATAGATATGTACTTGGTGGCAACAACTCTTCAGAGGTGCGCGTAGGTCTTGGTGGTCAGATTAATATCGACCCATATCCATCACTCGGTTATCTGCTCAATGAGATTGGCCCTGACCGCATTGGTAATGCCCGCGGTGCACACCACTATCAGGATGATAAGAAGATGAAGGTTGTGCTGGCAGAGAAGAATATCTCGCTCTTTATGGGTTACACCGTAATTGAGGTGGAGAAGGATGACGATAAGATTGTATCTGTAGTGGCTCAGGAGGCGACAGCACAGAACAGAATAAAGATTTCGGGTAAGTACTTCTCTGACTGTACAGGTGATGCACACCTCGGTTATATGGCCGGTGCAGAGTGCCGTATGGGTCGTGAGGCACGCTCGGAGTTCGATGAGCGTCTGGCCCCTGAGAAGGCGGATGATATGACTATGGGTGTATCTATCGAGTGGTACTGCGAGGATTGGAATACTCCTTGCGACTTCCCTGACTCACTCGATTGGGGCTTGCGCCTGGATGAGTACACCGTAGAGCCTGTACACCGCGCAAATTGGTATTGGGAGGTTGGTATGATGGATGACCAGGTGGCCGATGCCGAGAAGATTCGTGACTACGGTATGTATGTGGCATACTCTACATTCTCTTACTGCAAGAACCGCTACTCGAAGAAGGAGGATTGGACTTGCACTCACCTCACTTGGGTAAGCCACGTGTCGGGTAAGCGCGAGTCACGCCGTATTATGGGTGACTATATCCTCCGTGAGCAGGACCTTACACGTCCTATTCGTCACGAGGATGAGACCTGTACAACCACTTGGCGTATAGACCAGCACTATCCTATGGAGAAGAATAGCAAGGACTATCCAAATCAGGAGTGGCTCTCTTATGGCGTGCTGACACCAATCGACTTCTACGCTCTGCCTTATCGTTGCTTCTACTCTAAGGATATCAAGAATATGTTCATGGCAGGCCGTAATATCTCCGTAACACATATCGCCCTCGGCTCTACACGCGTTATGCGTACCTGTGGACTTATCGGCGAGGTTGTAGGTATGGCTGCCGCTGTCTGCGCACGCCGTGACGCCTACCCACGCGATGTCTATACAACCTACTTCGAGGACCTTAAGGAGTTGATGCGTAAGGGTACCGGCCGCACCGATGTCCCTTATACTCAGTTCTACCACCAGGTGGATCGTACGGGGCATCAGGCCGAAGACAGATAATTTGCCGTGCATTTGTCGTGAAAAGCACGCATCTGCGGCATATCCCTTAAAAATTAGTGTCGGCTGTACGTCTTGTACTATCCGACACTAATTTTTTGCACGATACACCACAGCTACGCACTTTTGACGACAAATGAGTGCGAAGATTGAACGGAGTACAAGTCTGCTGCACATCCCTTAAAACCAACGGCGGCTGTACGTTTTAGTGCTATCCGCCGTTGCTTTTTGCACGATGCACAATTACTACTACCTTTTGACAACCGACGCCAAACCGAGAGCAGAGGCTGCTTGCAGACTATGCCGAGGTGCGAAGGAGGAAAATCCATCTTTAAGATGGATTAACTACCGCATTTTGACGACAAATGAGTTTTTATCGTGATAGTGGCACTATTAGCTTTTGGCTGTTAGCCTTTAAGAGGTATCCGCTCTGTGAATTTGTAAAAGTTGGCTATGCCGACACCGCTGAAAAAAGCCAATAGCTATCAGCTATCGCTTTGGTTGATACTCCTTTAGCGTCCACAATAATCTTACAGAACCGGTCTTCTTTAGGAATGGTACAGATTGCAGTGTCTCTTTTTTACCATCGGCATGCTGAACTTGTACCTTATGGAATCTTTCGATGTAGAGGTTGTTACGATAATACTGATAATCATGATCGTGTCCCCAACATTGACTGTAAATATTATCATCCTCTTCTACGAGATTTCTTACCACGTTGTGTGTCCAATCGGCTGTTTTTCTATGTTGATATTTGATAATCTTGTCACCGACCTTAAGAGGACTATTCGGCTCGGCATAGGTAACTACACCATCCTTAGAATAAGCCCAAACTCTCTCAAACGTAAAAACATGTGCCTCGTGGTTGTTTGCCCATATAAAATCGTATAGACGAACATAAGAGGCAAAACTGATGAACTGATCAACAGCATTCACACTTGGATCTGTGATGTGTTGTTCAAATGTAGCCTGCCAGACAATAGGAGCAGTTTGTTGATTAGGGTCGTTAATTCGTTTTGCATCCAACATTGCCAACTCAAGGTATATGTCGTTATTGCTGATAGTTTTGGTGTATCCGCCCTCTCTAACTGTTTGGTTATTTTGAGTTGTTGTATATTCGGTCTGTTTGGTCAGTGCGTTATAGCGGGATGTCGTTTTGCTGCCATGATTGATAGTGCGGACGGTTGGCGGGATATATGTTGAATTGATGCTCTGCTTGCTATCTTTTGCAATAGTAAAAATTACATCGGGATTTTTGGTATCGCGTTTCCAAGACTCCGGAATTCTCAACTGTTCAAAAATAGAACGGTCTACCAACGGCTGATCACTGACAATGGCAAAGTCGTATGTGCTTACATTAAACCAGTCGAAATCGGGATCGGTTAGCTCAAAACATTTTACTTTTGCGTGAAAGAATTTGCCATTTCGTGTTGAAACCATGTCTGAGTAGTAATGCAGATAGCTGGTGTCAAAGTTTTTATCGCTCTGACCATTCAGTGCAAGCTGAAGAGCTTTTTGGATATAGACTCTGTTGGCAAAATCAGGAATTGTAGCTTTAGCACTGACGGTTGAAGTCTCAATATTTTTGGTTTTGTAGCTCTTTACCTTCAGGCTTATCTTTTCGGTGCTATTATCCAAAATGGCATAAAAATCCTTTTCGCTCATGCCCTTTGTGGATTGTCCGTTAATCTCGAGAATTAAATCTCCTATTGTGAACTTATAACCATCAATAGTTAAATGAGAACCTATATCTACAATCTTATCATTGGTGTCCCACTTTGTGTAGAAATAGTGATTGGTTATGGTTAGATACTCCTTTCCCCAATTCTTAAAGTGTTTGACCTCAAAAAGGTGGCCTTGTGCATAGAGCGATGTAGTGATGGTCAGCGCACACAAAAATAGAACAAATCTTTTCATGGCAATAGAGATTTTATTCTCGGCAACTCCTACCGAGCTATACATAAAATGAAAGTGTGGAGTTGATTTCCGTTGTAAGACTGCAAAAACACTTTCTATATATCTACTACTACAAAATTATGAATTTTTTTTCAAAAACAAGTATCTGAATAAGAAAATGTAATAGCCATAAACAAATAGAGGGCTGTATTGCGCAGCCCTCTATTTGTTATGTGATAGTCAATTACCTCTTTGTCTTGCCGAGCATACAGATTGTAGTTGAAATGATACCGCCAATAGGAGCCCACCAAGTCCATGCGATATACTGTGTGCCGAAGAGCTGCTTCTGGAACATCAGAGGGATGATAATTGCTGCGCCAACGACGATAGCTGCAACAACGGTGGCATAGTTACCGCGGTTCTTTGTAAAGATAGCTGTGAGGAATACACCAATCATACCTGCGTATGCGAAGCACATCACACCTGTTGCGAAATCGACAAGGTTAAGGCCGCTCGCCTCCTGCATAACGGCTGTAACGATAGCAAAGCCTGTGAGGAGCATACCCATTAGGAATACCATCTTACGAGAAGATGAGAGCTGGTCTGCATCGCCCTTCACCTCCTTACCGTGCTCGGCACGGATAGGCAGATAGAGGTCGGTAACAAAACTTGACGCCATAGCGTTGATAGCCGAGTTAAATGAAGAGAGGGCTGCTGCCAACAGACCTGTAATCATAAGGCCGCGCACGCCTGTAGGAATATGGTTCTTGATATACTGTGGGAAGATGTCGCGTGCATCTGTAAAGAACTGCGACAGCTCACCGCCTGCAAGGAACTCTGTCTTATACTTAGCAAAGAGCAGCACGCCAATCATGAGGAATACAAGCACGATAGGCAGTGAGATAAGCTGTGACCAAACCAGCGACATAGATGCCTGCTTAACATCGCGGCAAGCGAGCTGGCGCTGCACAAACTCGTGGTCGGTTGTATATTGGCAGACCTTGAAGAATGCTACACCAATCATACCGCCAAGAACGGTGTATGGAGATGCCCAATTAAGGGAGAAATCGAACATCTTAACCTTACTGCCCTCCTGCCAGCCGGCAATAGCGCCATCGGCAGTAAGACCACCTGCATTGGCACCAGGAATCTTTGTAAGACCGCCGTCTGTAATGGTTGCCCAAATCTCAGCAAGCGGCATATCGAGTGTGCAATAGATCATAATGAGTGCAACAACACCTGTACCTACAAGTAGCAGAGTCTGGAAAGTATCGATATAGAGCAGACCCTTAATACCGCCCATCATTGTATATATGGTTGATACAAGGCCCAGAATGATAATCGAATAGACCATAAAGTCGAACTTGATATTGCCAAAGACGATTACCGAGATAGCGATAGCGGCGATAAAGAGTCGAGAGCCTGAGGTAAAGAGCTGACCCAGAAGGAACATCGCGCTATTTACGCGCTTTGACTTCTCGCCAAAACGGTCACCGATAAAGCCGTAGATGGTAATGGTATTTGCCTTGTAGAGTTTCGGCATAATAAGCGCTGCCACCAACATACCGCCGACAATGGCACCGAGCAGGTTGAGTACGTATGTAAGGTCGGTGTTAAATCCCAACTCGGGAGAGCCGACAAATGTACCGGCCGAGATAGTTGTACCTGTAGCTGCAATAGCCACAATCCAGCCCGGCATAGAGCGACCGGCCACAAAATAGTCCTCAACATCTTTATTGCGGCGAGAGAAGGCATAACCAATCGCCATCAGAGTGCCCAAGAATAGGGCAACAATCAACCAATCAAAAATAGTCATATAGGTTTAGGTTTTAGTTTAGTTACTGCGTAATCTTGACAAAGATAACAAACAATTTTTTGAAATCAAAATATACAACTCTGTAATATGCTATCTATTTTTAATACTCTATTTTGTATTTTACATTCCGAATTTTACTATCTTTGCGCCAAAATAGTTCAAAATTAACAATGAAGAGACTTTTAACCCTTATTTGTGCTGTTGTGGCGTTGGTGGCGTGCAACACAGAGGAGATTGTGGAGGTGCGCTATTTGGCATCGCCTGTACATACTGCATATCTCTATTCGATTGATGCAGAGACCGATGCAGTGGCTGTTGTTGATACGTTAGTGCGCGGTACGCAGCTGGATGTTGTTGTAAATGGCAGAAAGAAGCTCGATGATACAGAGTATCTGCCTGTAAAGGTCGGTAAGCAGAGATATTACGCTCTACTTTCACAGTTGGTGGCTCAGCCACGCGAGGTTGTGCAGGAGAAGAGTATCTTTGTACGTACACCTGCATCGATTATCTCGGATATTGAGACCTCAAAGGTTGGCGGTAATGCCGACAAGGGCGAGGAGTTGATGGTTATCGACTACGATACGATAGATGTTACAGGTCGCGTAAATCGCTACAAGGTGCGTCAGGGCGAGGTTGAGGGATATATCTATGCCAAGTACACCGTCTTTGACAAGGCTGAGGCGCTGAAGCGTTACAAGGCTGAGGTGTATGACAAGGTGCACAAGGCTGTCAAGGACTCTTTTGGTGGTGGTCAGGCTATTGGTTGCGACTTCTATCCGACAGAGCGCGTGGTGTTTGAGAACAACAAGATGCCTGAGGCGTGCTACTCACTCTACCTCAATATTTCGCCGGCTGTTATCGGTAATATCGAGTCGTATATCGCCTTTGCAAAGCAGACAAAGATTAATACCTTTGTAATAGATATTAAGGATAACGAGTGTCCTGGTTACAAGGCGGAGGCGATGAAGCTCTACTCGCCAACAAACTACTCTCGTGCCGGCTCGACAAAGGAGGCGATGTATGCCAAGGCTGTGCGTCGTCTGCACGAGGAGGGATTTTATGTAGTGGGTCGAATTACATGTTTTAAGGACTCATACCTCGTGAAGGACCATCCGGAGGTGGCAATTACAGAGAAGGCGACAGGTAAGCCGTTTAAGCACAACAAGGCATATTGGCCAAGTCCGTACGACCGCAAGGTTTGGCAGTTCAATGTCGAGCTTGCAAAGGAGGCGGTGCGTAAGTTTGGCTTCAACGAGATTAACTTCGACTATGTCCGCTTCCCAGACCGTATGACAAAGGTTGAGCAGCTGATTGACTACCACAATAAGTACAACGAGAGCAAGGTGCAGGCTATTCAGCGCTTTGTGCAGTATGCTTGTGACGAGATTCACGCTGTAGGCGCTTATGTATCTATCGATGTCTTCGGTGAGGCTGCAAATCCTGGTTATACAACAGCTTATGGCCAGTATTGGCCTGCAATCTCAAATATTGCCGATGTAATCTGCGGTATGCCTTACCCTGACCACTTCTCGAATGGCTACTATGGCATCAAGAAGCCGTGGAACCATCCATACGAGATTCTCAAGGCGTGGGGTGAGCGTGTGCAGGGTCGTCAGCAGGTAACTCCTACACCTGCAGTGGTTCGTACATGGATTCAGGCATACAATGTTATGCGCCACGTGGATAGAAACGGTATTAAGTATGACGCCGAGAATGTCGAGAAGGAGATTCGCGGTCTGTATGATGCCGGCCTGCTTGGTGGCTATACAACTTGGCACTCCGGCTCTAACCTGGATAAGTATAAGGCTCAGAAGGGTGCATTTGAGATTGACTATTTGGCAGAGAAGAGGGCTGAGTAATCTTTGATACAAAGTTGATGGCGAATTTTTGAAAAAATTTGTTAAATAAAAATATTTGTCATAACTTTGCGGACTAAAAGCGTACAAAACTTGTATGAAGAGGTATATTATTGACGCACAGACGCTGCAGCAACAGAGCTTCGAGTTTGATCTTGAGGTGGGTATGGAGCTGTTTGAGGCTATGGAGATGTCTGAGATGTCAGGTGTCGATTATAAGCTTCAGGTTGTCGGTACTCGTCTGACTTCCAATAAGTTAGAGATAGAGATTCATGGCGAGGGCAGTGTTGTTACTCAGTGTGACCGTTGTCTGGATGATGTGACAATCGAGGCTGAGGCGACAGGAACAATGGTAGTGTACTTCGGAGATGAGGCAAAGCCGTTCGATGGTGAGGAGGTGACTCTTCTGCGTGGCGACGAGTTGTCGATAGCACAGTTTGTTTATGACAGCATTATGCTCGATTTGCCAATCGTACGAGTTCATGAGCCTGAGGATTGCAACCCTGAGATGCTTGCGCGAATTAGTGGTGTAACAGAATAAATTTTAACAACTTAATATTAAGAATAACTATGGCACATCCAAAACACAAAGTCTCGTCTACTCGACGTGACAAAAGAAGAACCCACTACAAGGCAGTAGTTCCTACAGTAGTGGCTTGCTCTAACTGCGGTGCAGCAGTACTCTACCACAGAGTTTGCCCAGAGTGTGGCTTCTACCGTGGTAAGTTGGCTATCGAGAAGAAGGTAGTAGAGTAGTAGTTGGGAAACCAATACTAAATAAAGCATCGTAAAACACGATGCTTTATTTAGTATTGTGACAACGTGAAGATTATGTCAAGAATAGGTATAGATGCTTTTGGTGGCGATAATGCCCCTGAAGTGGTTGTTAAAGGTGCGATATTGGCTTTAGAACGTATCGGAGCGGATGATCGTATTGTGCTCTTTGGCGACCAGCAGGCTATTGTCCGCGTGCTTGAGGCGGAGGGGCGCAGTGTCGAGAATTTCGATATTGTGCATACCTCGGAGTGTATCGAGATGGGCGACCATCCTACAGATAGCTTCCGCCATAAGCGCGACTCGAGCATCGTTGTAGGCTTTAACCATCTTGCAGAGGGGAGTATCGACGCCTTTGCAGGTGCAGGCTCTACGGGGGCGATGATGGTTGGCGCGATGATGGTGGCAAAGCCACTAAGTGGAGTGTTGCGTCCCGCTATCGCTATATCTATTGCCGCTGTAAATGGTCAGCCGGTGACTATTCTCGATATAGGTATAAATGTAGATTGCCGCCCTGAGGTACTTGAACAGTATGCCGTGATAGGCTCTGTCTATGCATCGGAGGTGCTGGGTGTCGAAAATCCTCGTGTGGCTCTGCTCAATATCGGTCAGGAGGGTAGCAAGGGCAATGCGCAGGCGAAGGTCACCTACTCACTTATGGCGGAGGCTGCGGCGCAGGGTAGATATAACTTTGTCGGCAATGTCGAGTCGTCGCATATCCTTACGGGCGATGTTGCAGATGTGGTCGTTTGTGATGGATTTGTGGGTAATATAGTGCTCAAACTAATCGAGGGCTTGTACGCTATTAATGCCCAGCAGGGACTTGTGAACGATTTTTGGCAAGGTTTGAACTACGAACATACGGGCGGAACAACGGTGCTCGGTGTTGATAAGGTCGTTACAATCGGCCACGGTAAATCGACCCCTGAGGCTGTAAAAAATATGATACTCTCGGCACGACACAGTGTCAAAACGGGGCTTGTGGAGAAACTGAGAGAGAAATTTTGGTAAAAAATAACACATCCGCGACCAGATGTGTTATTTTTTTGCTATCTTTGTAAGAAGAATATACCTTAAACACTAATTTAATATGAAGAAGTTTTTATTGACACTCGTTGCTGTTGCCGGCGTATTTACCGCCTCTGCACAGCTGACACCGAACAAGATTGTGGTGCCTGATATTAAGGGTTACCAGACACTTACCGGTGATTTTCACATTCACACCGTATTCTCTGATGCAAACGTATGGCCTGCAACTCGTGTTTACGAGGCTATTTGGGAGGGTTTGGATGTTATCGCTATTACAGAGCATATCGACACTCGCCATCAGAAGATGGTAAACAATGGCACTTTTGTAAAGGAGAAGTGCGATCGTGACTACTCTTTCAAACTCGCAGAGAAGGCTGCAGGTAAGAATATCCTTGTTATTCACGGTGGTGAGATTACCCGCGGTATGCCTCCGGGACACTTCAACTGCCTCTTTGTTAAGGATAATGACGCTATTTGTGAGGCTGCAGAGGTTACCGACCACGACCACTATCTGGCTATGCAGGGCGGTCTGAAGGAGGCTCGCGACCAGGGCGCATTCCTTATGTGGAACCACCCTAATTGGTGCAAGCAGGCTCCAAATGAGACCAAGATGTGGAAGGAGCATAAGGAGATTTTGAAGGCCGGTTTTATGGATGCTATCGAGATCTACAATATGGCTTGCGGTTATACTCCTGAGGGTCACAAGTGGGCTTTGGATAACAACCTTGCTATGCTCGGTAACTCAGACTGCCATATGCCTTTCTTTATGGAGGTTGATTATCTGCACGGCGCACACCGTCCTGTAACTTTGGTATTTGCTACCGAGAAGTCGCTCACAGGTGTTCGTGAGGCACTTGATGCTCGTCGTACAGCTGTATTTGCTGAGGGTACAGTATGGGGTCGTGAGCAGGAGGTTCGCCCACTGCTTGAGGCTTGTTTGGTTGTAAAGAGCACTCAGTTTAAGGAGAAGGAGATTGTAATTGAGTTTGAGAATGTATCATCTATCCCTGTAACTCTCTCTAAGGGTTCAGGTTCTGAGGATACCTGGTATGCTCGCCACGTCGTTATCCCTCCGTTTACAACATTTACATACAAGGTTCGCCCTCTACTTGTTGATCATCAGACAGTTGCATTTGAGAAGAATGTCAAGAAGTATGATGTAAACTTCGTAGCAGAGAACTTCTATATCGGTCCTAACAAGCCACTCGAATTTAAGGTGCGTGTTGCTCGATAGAGTTAAGATAGCAAGTAAGAGACTGCCCACTCAAAAGCGGGCAGTTTTTTTTTATAAGTATTTTTACCTAATGATTTCTTAAAGGAATTGCATAACTTTGCGTAGTTAAATTGAAAATACTCACGTTATGAAAAAAATTCTACTCTCTTTATTATTTATAATAGGTATAGGTGCTGCCTCTGCGCAGACTACAGACCAGCAGGCGGAGATTGATGCACTCAATGAGCGCATTGCAAAGCTTGAGAAGCGTTCGCAGGTGTGGGATAAGCTCAAGCCCGTATTTAAGTTGTCAGGTTATATTCAGGCAGGCTATGACTATCTGTGGAATGAGGATGATGGTACAAAGACTTCGACATTCCATCTTCGTCGTGCACGTATGACCATGCAGGGCGATATCTATAAGGGTGAGAAGGGCGCTAAGGCTAACTATCGTCTGCAGGTGGACTTCTGCCGCACTCCGGTTATCGTCGATTTGTGGCTCAAGTATCAGCCGGTAAATCAGTTTGGTGTGCAGGTGGGTCAGTTTAAGGTGCCGGTATCTATCGAGAATACCGACTATAACGCTACAAAGCTCGAGTTTATCAACTATGCGCAGGCTGTTCAGCGTTTGGCTCATCTGGGTAGTGGCGATATGACAGGCATCTCATCTACAGGTCGTGATATCGGTCTGCAGTTTGCCGGTGGCTTTGTAAAGAAGGATGGCTACAGCATTATCAACTACGAACTTGGCGTATTCAATGGCGCGGGTATCTGCGTGAAGGATAACAATAAGAGCAAGGATATTGCAGGTCGTCTGACTATCCAGCCTGTAAAGCACCTCAAGATTGCCGGTTACTATATGCAGGGTGAGGCAAATGCCACAACTCTGAAGGAGAAGTATCCTGCAATGGTAAATGGTCTGAATAATCTCAACTATGTAGCTTACAACCGTTATGGTGGCGGTGTGGATTATAACAACAAGTATCTGTTTGCTCGTGCCGAGTTTATCGGTGGTCAGACTGGCGAATTTACCTCTGCCGGCGTATATGCTCAGGTAGGATATAAGCTCCGCGATAAGTTTACTGTAGGTGTGCGCTATGATTACTTTGATGAGGACTTGAATAGCAATGCCCTCGATCAGACTAACTACTCTATAGCAGTATCTTATCGCCCTTGGAAGCATATACGTCTGCAGGCAGAGTACACTCTTCAGACATACAGCAAGCTGGCAGATAAGGCTCATGGTAATTGCCTCTACTTTATGGCAACTGCACTCTTCTAAAGTGTGGTTGCTATACCATTTTTATAAGTGGGAAGGTAAACGAATACAAGACTATTAATAAACTATTGAATATATGGAAAAACTTAAGAAATTTTTAGTTGAGGATTGGGTTGTAACATTTCTCTCTATCCCTCTTCTGATTATCGCAGGTTGTGCAACATTCCTTCCGAAGGATGCGCTTAAAATTTCGTCAAATCTGTTGGAAACAGACTCTTGGCTCAATATTGGCGCCCTCTTTGTAATTGCATTGGTGTTGCTCTATGTCGGAAATAGAATGCTCTCTCGTCCGTTGAAGGGTCTGTTCTGGTCTTTTGTTGTGGTCTTTGCCGTATCTATGTTGGCACAGCTGACTGCAAAGATTGGCTTTATCAAGGCTTGGGGCTTTGAGGCTGTATTCTTCTCTGTAATTTTTGGTCTGATTATTCGTAACCTATTCCATATTCCTGATTGGCTTAAGCCTGCTATTCAGGGCGAGTTCTTCATCAAGATTGGTGTTGTTTGCCTCGGTGCTACAATCCTCTTCCGTGACTTCCTCGCAGCAGGTTCGCTCGCCCTTATTCAGGGTTGCGTAGTGGTATTCTGCGTGTGGATGTTCGCCTTCTTCCTCTCAAAGAAGATGGGCGTTGATGAGCGTAGTGCAATGACCCTCTCTTCTGGTCTTTCAATTTGCGGTGTGTCGGCTTGTATTACAGCTGCCGGCGTTGCAAATACAGATGGTAAAAAGCTCTCGTATATCGTATCAGTGGTGCTGATTGTTGTAGTGCCTATGATTTACATCATGCCTTACCTTGCAAAGCTCGTTGTGCCTCTGCTTACTGACGATATTGCTATCCAGCAGGAGATTGCCGGCGCTTGGATTGGCGGTACAGTCGATACTACCAGCGGTGTGGGTGCTGCATCTGCTCTCTATAGCGATGAGGCTAATAAGATTGCAATGATTGTTAAGGCTACTCAGAATGTGCTTATCGGCGTTGTGGCATTCTTTATCGCACTCTACCTCTCTTCTAAGAGCGCAGGTGATGGTAAGCTCCACCGTCCATCTCTGAAGATTGTTTGGGAGAAGTTCCCTAAGTTCGTTCTGGGCTTCGTTCTCGCATCTGCTGTATTCAGCATGCTCCAGAGCTATGAGATATTCCCTGACTTTGCGGCAAAGAAACTCGCCGAGACATCTATGGCGAAGAACTTCTCAGGATTCTTCTTCTCGCTTGCCTTCGTATGTATCGGTATGGATACCCGTCTCAAGGATATCGTCTCAAAGGAGAATCGTAACATCCTCTACACCTTCCTCGGCGCGCAGTTGTTCAATATCATCTTTACATTCTTTGCGGCGTGGGTGTTGTTTGGAATTGTTAAGCCTTTGCTCTTCTAATTCTACATTTGTCGTGAAAATACGGCATTAGCTGCACATCCCTCATATCCCCGAATGGGAAATACGCTTAGTATGTCCCATCCGGGGATATTTCACGATGCGCACCCACTACCGCATTTTGACGACAAATTTATCGTGAAAAGCACGCATCTGCGGCATATCCCTTAAAAATTAGTGTCGGCTGTACGTTTGGTACTATCCGGCACTAATTTTTTTCACGATATACCACATCTACGCACTTTTGACGACAAATGAGTGCAGAGATTGAACGTAGTGCAAACCTGCACCACTCTGACAATAAAACAGTGTGCGGATTTAGCTGAGTGCGAACTCTTATTCGCTATGCCGAGGCGGAGCAGTGAAGGGTCGCCATAGGTGAGTCAATAGCTAATAGCCAAAAGCCAACGGTCAATATTCAAAGATTGTTGAGCAAAAACTTTAGAAAACCTTTGAATATTCAAAAAACTTTGCGTACCTTTGCCCCGCTATTGTAGCAAATAACTAAAAATTAAAACATTATGAACAATTACGAAACCGTTTTCATTGTCACTCCGGTGCTCTCTGAGGCTCAGGTAGCAGAGGTTGCTGACAAATTCCAGGGTATCATTACTGAGAACGGCGGATCTATTGTGAATGTGGAGAACTGGGGCCTTCGTAAGCTCGCATATCCAATTCAGAAGAAGTCCACCGGTTTCTACTTCCTGGTAGAGTTCACTGGTGAGGGTTCAATCATCAACACCCTTGAGACCCAGTATCGTCGCGACGAGCGCATTATCCGTTTCTTAACTTTCAAGCAGGACAAGTACGCTAAGGAGTACGCTGACCGTCGTCGTGCTAAGCTTGCTAACAAAAACACTGAAGAGTAAACTATGGCACAGGAAGTAAATCAGGCAGGTGAGCTGCGTTACCTCAACCCAGTATCGGTTGATGTAAAGAAGAAGAAGTATTGCCGTTTTAAGAAGCTCGGCATTAAGTATGTAGATTATAAGGATGGTGAGTTCTTGAAGAAGTTCCTCAACGAGCAGGGTAAGATCCTTCCTCGTCGTCTTACAGGTACTTCTCAGAAGTTCCAGAAGAAGGTTGCTCAGGCTGTTAAGCGTGCGCGTCACCTCGCAATTCTGCCATTCGTAACCGATTGTATGAAATAAGGAGGAGGCACTATGGAGATTATTTTGATTAAGGACGTAGAGAACTTGGGCTACGCTAACGACATTGTAAATGTTCGTCCTGGCTACGCTAACAACTACCTGATTCCACAGGGCTTCGCTAAGGCTGCTACCGCTTCTGCAAAGAAGGTATTGGCTGAGAACCTCCGCCAGCGCGCTCACAAGGATGCTAAGATTCTTGCTGACGCTCAGGCACTGGCTGCAACTCTCGAGAACCTCAACCTCGCTTTCGCTGTTAAGGCTGAGGAGGGTCGTATCTTCGGTTCTATCACCTCTGCTGATGTTGCTGAGGCACTCGCTGCTAAGGGCATTGAGGTTGATAAGAAGAACATCTCTGTTGAGGGTATCAAGACTGTAGGTGAGTACAAGGCTACTGTTAAGCTTCACCGCGAGGTTAAGGCTGAGGTGGCTCTTACAGTTACAGCAGAGGAGTAAACCATTTTGGCGTGATAGCGGGGCACCTATCTCCGCTAACATATAAAATCAACAAAGGGCGGTACAACAAGTACAGCCCTTCGTTGTTTTATATGCCGAGCGGAGTATCTGCCCCGCTCTGACGCCAAAATTATTCTTGAACATTTTTAGCTCTGAGTTGCTTTCGTGTCGGTTTACCCCGCTCTGACGCCAAAATTATTCTTGAACATTTTCAGCTTTGACGCCAAAACAGACATAAATTCATCTTTGATGAATCTCTTTCAGAAGCCAAACTTCATTGGCTGATAGTAAATTGCAAAAAAATCACTATCTTTGCACTATCTTGACGATTTGTTCGTTTTATTGATATGAGATTTTTTAGTAATTTGTTTGATATTATCCGTAGAAATCCGTTTACAACGGTGCTGGTTGTGATGCTTATTATTGCAGCACCGCAATTTTTCGGATTGATTGCATTGTTGATGATTGTTCCGATACTTATTCTTGCTATCGGAACTGCGGTAATGCTCCATCGTCTGCGCAATGTGCAGAAGAGTATGCACGAGCCAAACTCTGGCGGTACGCAGGCTAATCCGGGTGGCGCAAAGCCGGAGGGCAAGGTGACTGTTCATATTCCGCGTCAGGAGCCGAAGGTGAGCGACGATGTGGGTGAGTATGTCGATTTTAAGGAGGAGTAACTCTATATTTTAGAGTTGTAATATATTGTTTATGAAGATTTTAGCAGCTTTTGGTCGCTATATTATTTTGATGGGCAAGGTCTTTTCTCGCCCTGAGAAATGGAGCATATACTATAGGCGAGTGATATCTGAGATGGATCAGCTTGGTGTCGGCTCAATTCCACTGACGGCGATTATCTCGGTGTTTATCGGTGCGGTAATTACTATTCAGATGGCAATCACCCTTGAGTCGCCGTTTATTCCGCAGTTTATGATCGGTTATGCGACAAAGGAGACAATGATTCTTGAGTTTTCATCAACAGTCATCGCCATAATCCTCGCAGGTAAGGTGGGTAGTAACATCGCTTCGGAGATTGGTACTATGCGAATTACCGAACAGATTGATGCTCTGGAGATTATGGGTGTGAACTCTGCGGCATACCTTATCCTGCCAAAGATTATTGCAACGATGATCTTCTTCCCGTTTCTCGCAGCATTTAGTATGATTGTGGGTATGTTTGGAGGCTTTTTGGTAGCCCGTATGGGTGTGATGATTCCAAATGACTACATCGACGGACTTCTCTACTACTTCGATAGCTACGAGATATTCTACTCACTTGTCAAGATGACCGTCTTTGCATTCCTTATTACCTCTATATCAGGCTATTACGGCTACTATACCAAGGGTAATTCGCTTGAGGTGGGTAAGGCTTCGACTACTGCGGTGGTTGTAAGTTCTATTATGATTATGATATTTAACCTCCTCTTAACACAGTTGATGCGATGATTAAGTGTGAGAATATATTCAAATCGTTCGATGGCCGTACGGTGCTCAACGATATATCCGTAACTTTTGAGACGGGTAAGACAAACCTTATTATCGGTCGTAGTGGTTCGGGTAAAACGGTGTTACTCAAGACGTTAGTCGGTCTGCATGAACCCGATGAGGGCTCTATATACTTCGATGATGTCTGCTATACCGACTTGGGCTTTAAGGCTCGTAAGGCTATCCGCAAAGATATCGGTATGATATTCCAGGGCGGCGCACTTATCGACTCTTCGACCGTCTTTGAGAATGTTAAGTTGCCTCTTGACCTCTTTACAGAGCAGAGTGAGGCCGAGAAGCGCGAGAGGGTAGAGTTCTGCCTTGAGCGCGTGGAGCTTTCGCACGCACCACACCTCTATCCATCGGAACTTTCGGGTGGTATGATTAAGCGTGCAGCTATCGCCCGCGCTATCGTGCTCAATCCGCGCTATCTCTTCTGCGATGAGCCAAACTCAGGTCTCGACCCGCAGACAAGTATCGTTATTGATAACCTTATCCAGAGTATTACTCGCGAGTATAATATCACAACCATCATCAATACTCACGATATGAACTCCGTAATGGAGATTGGCGAGAAAATTGTCTATATCCACACCGGCTATAAGTGGTGGGAGGGTACTAAAGATGATATCTTGAATGCCGATAATAAGGAACTTAATGATTTTGTGTTTGCCTCTGCGATGGCCAAGCGCGCTCGAGGAAAATGATTTTGCCGTGAAAAGGGGCATATCTGCTTCCGCTAGCAAAAAAATCCGACAATGGCTGTACGCTTTAGTACTATCCATCGTCGGATTTTTTGTGCCGAGCGTGGCATCTAACCCCTTTTGACGACAAAATGGTGCGTGGATGAATCGTCGTGCAAATCATATGGCTGTACCAATAAATACTATCCATTGTCGGATTTTTTTGCCGAGCGTTGCATCTAACCCCTTTTGACGACAAAATGGTGCGCTATTGAGTCGTTGAGCAAATCATTTTAGGATACTCTTTCGCTATGTAGATGCAACCGAAAAGCTCATAGCTGATGGCTAATAGTCAAAAGCTATAAAAAATCTTTGATTTTCTTTGTTGTTTAGCGTAATATTTGTAATTTTGTGGCGATATTTGCAAAGGAAGGAAAAGTTTCATTTTTTTAACTATAATTTCATTAAAAACTATGGCAACAATTAAAATTGGTATCAACGGTTTCGGTCGTATCGGCCGTATGGTGTTCCGCGCTGCTTGCAATCAGACTGACAAGTTCGAGGTAGTAGGTATTAACGACCTTTGCCCAGTAGATTACTTGGCTTACATGCTTAAGTATGACACAATGCACGGTCAGTTCCAGGGTACTATCGATTACGATGCAGAGAAGAGCCTTCTTATCATCAACGGTAAGGCTATCCGCGTAACTGCAGAGCGTAACCCAGAGGAGCTTAAGTGGAACGAGGTTGAGGCTGAGTATGTAGTTGAGTCTACAGGTCTGTTCCTCACAGCTGAGAAGGCTGAGGCTCACATCAAGGCTGGTGCAAAGTATGTAGTTATGTCAGCTCCTGCTAAGGA
>JAFQFV010000024.1 GCA_017398555.1 Alistipes sp. | reverse complement strand
GCAGCGTTAATCCTCCTTCGGCGTCTTTTCGCTGCTACGTCTCAGCAATTCAAACAAGTTTGATTGCATTCGACTTAATCGCAGCGTTAATCCTCCTTCGGCGTCTTTTCGCTGCTACGTCTCAGCAATTCAAACAAGTTTGATTGCATTCGACTTAATCGCAGCGTTAATCCTCCTTCGGCGTCTTTTCGCTGCTACGTCTCAGCAATTCAAACAAATTTGATTGCATTCGACTTAATCGCAGCGTTGTAAATCTCACTAAATCCTATATAGATTTTATACAACAAATCAACGGAGCCCCGAGGAGCTCCGTTGACGACACACACATTATAAAATGATTACCTCTTTTCGAGCGTTGCTCTTAGAAGTGGAAATCCAAACCAATTCCCCAAGCCCAACGTGAGTTTTGGAACACATCTGTTCCGCTCAGTCCGAGCTGGTTGTCGTTATAGACAGCACTCTGCTTTGTGACCTGCTCGTAGAATGGCTTCATCACACCTGCATTGAGGCGGATATGCTCGCTGAAGTTGTAGGCAAAACCAAGGCCTACAGCGTGAGCATTGATTGCAAAGTCGAGGTCTGAATAGAGCGCTGTGTTAAGATTAAAATCTGTATATTGATAGCCTGCACTTACAAGCCACTTATTGTTAATATAGTACTCTACGCCTGCTAAATACTCGTTTGTGTTACCCAAAACGGCAGCAGAGTAGCTATTCTCAGCACACTTGTCGAAGTAGTGGTGCCACTCAAGAGTAAGCTTTACCTTCTCGTTAAATGTGCGGCTTGCAGCAACTGCGAGCTGTGCAGGCATATCGGCTGCAGTGACGGCGCCATTAGGGAAGATGTCACTGATTACAGGGTCGTTTGCAGATACCTCGGCAGCCTCTGTAGTAAGGTCGAGATTTGTGCGGAACTCGTACTTCACGCTTGCTGCCCAACCCTTGTGGTTGAACATTAATGCAACAACGGGAGATACCGCCCAGCCCTTCTGCTTGACATCAAGTGTATGGTCTGAGGTGAGTGCGGCGTAGGTCATATACTGCGTATATGCGGCCAAAGCCTCAGCATTTCCTGCCTGTGCACCTGCTGCATACTGATTTGCCATAGTTTGGAAGAACTGTGGTGCAGATCCCATAGATTGTGAGAGTGGGTTGTACATCTGAATATCCTTCAGATAGCCATTATAGCTCTTTGTTGCGTAACTCAAACGAGCCTGTGCTGCAACTGCGAGCCAATCAGTAATACGGAATGATACACCAACCTGACCCTGGAAAGTCATAGAGCTACCCTTGATATTCATATTCAAAGAGTAGGGCAGACCGGTCTGCGCTGTCGCCATACCTACGCCGTAAGGGATTTGAGCAACCAGGCTCTCGAACGATGCAAGACCATTCTCGTAAGTTGCAGAGCCTCCTCCGCCGCCGATTCCGAACGATGCCATAACCGCCCAACGCTTTCTCTTCCACACAAGGTCAAAGCTCGGAATTACCGGCGCGAAGGTCTTACCTACAAACTCCTTTGTAGGGTTGCCTGTGTTATTTACATTATAAGCAAAGGGTGCAAAAGTTGATACTGTCTTCTTCTGTTGAAGAGCCTCCTGAATATTTAGAGAGAAGTGAAATCCGTCACTCATGAATGATGCTCCGGCAGGGTTGTGATATACTGCATCGGGATCGAGAGTTGTTCCGCGGGCTACGCTGCGCAAGTATGCGGTTGCATGGTTTGTATTTACATTGGTACCGCCGGCGAAGAGAGTTGCTACAGCAGCGCACGAAACGATTGTAAGTAAAATCTTCTTCATTTTTCTACAATTTTTTGATTTTGTCGGCAGCGAAGATAGAGCACAATTTTGTATCATAAAAATTTTTGTGGTTGTGGCGCCCGTTGGGGGATTTTTCCCGGAATTTAGGGGTGAAAATCTCTATTTAGGGGCGAAATTCGACTGAAGTTAGTGTGACTTAGGCTAAAAAGTCGAGTAAAAAGGCTGAATGTTATGGCTGCGAACAAGGGCGAATGGCATCTTTTTGCAGTCGTCGCCAAAACTCATATTGTAAATTTTAATAAAAATTTATAACTTTGCACGATTATATGCCGACAAAAGAGTAAAAAACAAAATATTACACAAGAGTTATGAAGTTTCAAGAGTACAAAAATCTCGATTTGCCACAGACTGCAGAGGATGTGTTGCAGTTGTGGGATGCGGAGGATACCTTCCGTAAGAGTATCTCGACACGCGAGGGGCATCCGGCGTTTGTGTTTTATGAGGGTCCGCCGTCAGCAAACGGTATGCCCGGTATTCACCACGTGATGGCTCGTACTATCAAGGATATTATCTGTCGCTACAAGACTCAGCAGGGTTTTAAGGTGCACCGTAAGGCGGGTTGGGATACCCACGGTCTGCCTGTAGAGTTGGGCGTAGAGAAGTCATTGGGCATTACCAAGGAGGATATTGGTAAGAAGATTACTGTCGAGCAGTACAATCAGCACTGCCGTCAGGATGTGATGAAATATACTGACGTTTGGAGCAACCTTACTCGTCAGATGGGTTATTGGGTAAACCTTGAGGACCCATACATCACATACGACAACAAGTATATCGAGACTTTGTGGTACCTGCTCAAGCGTCTGTTTGACAAGGGCCTGCTCTACAAGGGTTATACAATTCAGCCATACTCGCCAGCAGCGGGTACAGGTCTTTCGACACACGAGCTCAACCAGCCTGGTTGCTACCGTGATGTTAAGGATACAACTTGTACAGCGCAGTTCCGTGTTGTTCGCAACGAGAAGTCGGAGCATCTGTTTGCCGATGTTGAGGGAGAGCTCTTCTTCCTCGGCTGGACAACTACTCCATGGACATTGCCGTCAAATACTGCACTCTGCGTTGGCCCTACAATCGACTACGTGAAGGTTAAGTGTAACAATCCATATACTGACGAGCGTCAGACAATCATCATGGCATCTGAGCTTGTTCCAACACTCTTTGGTAAGAAGATGGAGGGCAAGTTTACTGTAACAGATGAGCACTACAAGGGCAAGGAGCTTGAGGGTATTCGTTACGAGCAGCTTATTCCGTGGGTGAAGCCTATGGAGCAGTATGGTGACAGCTTCCGCGTAATTGTTGGCGACTATGTGACCACTACTGACGGTACAGGTATCGTTCATATCGCGCCTACATTCGGTGCGGATGATGACCGTGTAGCGAAGGCTGCGGGCATTGCTCCGCTCTTTATGGTGGATACTGCCGGTAAGACCTGTCCAATGGTGGATCGTTCAGGTCGTTTCTACCGTCTGGAGGATTTGGATGCAGAGTTTGTTGCAAACAACGTAGATGTTGAGCTCTATAGCAAGTGGGCCGGTCGTTATGTGAAGAATGCTTACGACAGCCAGGCTACAGATGAGACTCCGACACTTGATGTTGATATTTGCGTTGAGCTGAAGGCTCAGAATAAGGCATTCAAGATTGAGAAGCACACCCACTCATATCCACACTGCTGGCGTACCGATAAACCGGTACTCTACTACCCACTCGACTCTTGGTTTATCAAGGTTACAGAGTTGCGTGAGAGAATGGTTGAGCTCAATAAGACCATCAAGTGGCAGCCGGAGAGCACAGGTAGCGGCCGTTTTGGTAAGTGGCTTGAGGGCCTTACAGATTGGAACCTCTCTCGTTCACGTTTCTGGGGTACTCCACTGCCTATCTGGGCGACAGAGGACTACTCGGAGATTAAGTGTATCGGCTCTGTTGAGGAGCTTATCGCCGAGATTGACCGTTCGGTTGCTGCGGGCGTTATGACCGAGAATCCATACAAGGAGTTTGTTGTTGGCGATATGTCAAAGGAGAACTACTCTGTCGAGCGCATCGATCTGCACAAGCCGTATGTTGATCGTATCGTGCTCCTCTCATCAAAGGGCGAGCCTATGCAGCGCGAGAAGGATTTGATTGACGTTTGGTTCGACTCAGGTGCTATGCCGTATGCACAGCTCCACTATCCGTTTGAGAATGCGGATAAGTTTGATACCGTATTCCCAGCCGACTTCGTTGCCGAGGGCGTTGATCAGACTCGTGGTTGGTTCTATACTCTCCATGCAATTGCAACAATGCTCTTTGATAAGGTGGCATTCCGCAATATTATCTCTAATGGTCTTGTGCTTGATAAGAACGGCAACAAGATGTCAAAGCGTCTTGGTAATGCCGTAGATCCATTTGAGGTACTCAATAAGTATGGTGCTGATGCTACTCGTTGGTATATGATTACCAACTCGCAGCCGTGGGATAACCTTAAGTTCGACACTGAGGGTGTAGATGAGGTGCGTCGTAAGTTCTTCGGAACACTCTACAACACCTACTCATTCTTCGCTCTCTATGCAAATGTGGATGGCTTTACAGGTAAGGAGGATGTTGTTGCCGTTGAGCGTCGCCCTGAGATTGACCGCTGGATTATCTCGGAGCTCAACTCACTCACTGCACGCGTTACAGAGTCGCTTGAGAACTATGACCCAACCCCTGCTGCGCGCGCAATTCAGGAGTTTGTCTGTGAGAACCTCAGTAATTGGTATGTTCGTCTGAACCGTAAGCGTTTCTGGGGCGGTGGTATGACTGAGGATAAGTTGGCAGCATACCAGACCCTCTACACATGCCTTGAGACTGTGGCAAAGCTCGCAGCCCCATTCGCTCCGTTTATCTCAGACCGCATCTTCCGCGACCTGAATGCCGTTAGCGGACACTGCACAGAGGAGTCTGTACACCTCTCGACATTCCCTGTATGCGACAAGAGTCTGATTAACTCTGACCTTGAGCAGATGACCTATATCGCACAGAAGGTATCTTCAATGGTTCTTGCACTGCGCCGTAAGGTAAATATCAAGGTGCGTCAGCCACTGACAAAGATACTTATCCCTGTTCTCGATGCTGAGGTTGAGCGCCATATCGAGGCTGTTAAGGGTCTGATTGCAAGCGAGGTAAATGTCAAGGAGGTTGAACTTATCCACGATACCACAGGTGTTATTACCAAGCGTATCAAGCCTAACTTCAAGACCCTCGGTCCAAAGTATGGTAAGTATATGAAGGCTATTGCAGCCCTCGTCGCTACATTTGCTCAGGAGCAGATTGCCGCTGTAGAGAGTGGCACTCTGACTACTCTTGATATGGGTGCAGAGAGCATCGAGGTATCGGCTGCCGACTTCGAGATTACCTCGGAGGATATGCCGGGCTGGTTGGTAACATCAGAGGGCAAACTCACCGTGGCTCTCGATATTACCCTTACTCCTGAGTTGGAGAAGGAGGGTGTGGCTCGTGAGCTTATCAACCGTATCCAGAATATCCGCAAGGATTCAGGCCTTGAGGTTACCGATAAGATTCGCGTGGAGGTTGAGGATATCGAGGCTGTTCACGACGCAGTTGCCGAGCATGGTGCCTATATCGGTCAGCAGACCCTCGCCGTTGAGGTCGTTTGCGCCGCAGCTCCTGCAGGTGACAACATTGTTGACAGCGATGTAAACGATATTCCACTTAAGATCGCAATCACCAAGCATTTGTAGTGAAAATACGGCATTAGCCGTACATCTCTAAACGCCCAGCAATGGCTGTACGATCAAGTACTATCCATCGCTGGGCGTTTTACGTGATGCACGCCTACTACCGCATTTTGACAACCGACGCCAAACCGAGAGCAGAGGCTGCTTGCAGACTATGCCGAGGTGCGAAGGAGGAAAGGTCGGCTTTGCCGAGCTAACAAATGGTTTTATCGTGATAGTGGCACACCTTCGCCATATCCCTCAAATCCCCGAATGGGAAATACGCAGAGTATGTCCCATCCGGGGTGTTCTCACGATATGCCGAATCTGCACCACTCTGACGATAAAACGGTGCACAGATTGAGCGGAGTGCAAACTCTCTGACGATAAAATTGTGCACAGAGTAATCGGCGTGCAGACTCTTATTCGCTTTTAGCTGTTAGCCATTGGCTTGCTTTCAGCAACCCAACAGTATAAAAAAACAGCCCGATATTTGCATATCTCAAATATTATCTTTAATTTTGGTAAAACAAAACCTTAAAACTATGGCAGAGAATATTAAAGTTCGATATAGCGATGCGGATCTGGCGGAGTTCAAGGCTCTGATTTTGGAGAAGCTGGAGGTTGCTCGTCAGGATTATAAGCAGCTGCATGCGTCTATCACCCGTTCGGCTGATAACGATACTGAGGATACCTCTCCAACCTTCAAGGTGTTGGAGGAGGGTGCTATGACTCTCTCAAAGGAGGAGGTTGAGCGTTTGGCCGCTCATCAGCTCAAGTTTATCAAGAATCTTGAGATGGCTTTGGTGCGTATTGAGCACAAGACTTACGGTGTCTGCAAGACTACCGGCAAGCTCATTCCGCGCGAGCGTCTGCTCCGTGTGCCTCACGCAACAGAGTGTATTGAGGCTAAGGAGGCGAGAAAGTAGTCTGAGAGGAAGGGTTTTCGGTGATTTACGGATAACTCTACCATCCTATAAATATGTGCCGACAATGGGGATACTATCCATTGTCGGCACACTCTATTTTTTTGTAAGGCTACTTGCGGATGGCGATATTGTCGATAGCAAAGTAGCTTGGATATGTCGGGTAGTCGGCCTTTGAGTCCACGCGCTTGCCACCCTCTGTTGTTCCCTCATACATACGGAACTCGACACGTTTTACCTCGCCGAGATTAGAGATGTTCCACTCCTTCCACCCCTGCGCGGCACGACCATCGTAGAGGAAGTGCTCTGAGGTGCCCGTAATAGTGCCACTCTCATCAATGCCGGTCGCTGTGATGCGGATATAACCATTCTCAGGCATAGCAGGAGAGAAGTCGTTACCATTCTGCACAACATCATTTGTATAGGCTGTCGGCAGCACATAGAGGCTCTCGATTACCCCGCAACCCTCGCTAAATTCGATACTTGGGGCACCCTCATTGGTCGCTACATAGCATATTGCGAAGTTTTTGCCCGAAACAGGCGCAGTTGAGATAGTGAGCTGCAGCTCGTAGTTGATTGCCTCTGGGGTATCAACATAGTTTGAGATGACGATACCGCCACCGAAGAAGGTCTTATCGCCCCAAAAATCTGGTAGGGTAGAGCCGAGTTTGGTCTTCTCATCATGCCAACTATAGCCGTTGCCGGAGTAGAGCAGCTCGCCGCCATACTGCTTGCTATCAATCGCATCAGAGAGTGATTCAAAGTCGAGGATAACTGTTTCGTACGTAGGTGTGTCGTCATTGTTATTGCAACCTACAGCAACCATAAGTGCCATTAAAGAGAGTAAAAACTTCTTCATAATTCTACCATTTTCTAAGGGTTGATTGATGTTTTGTCGGGGAGGCATCGAGGGCAATGGCGATAAAGACGAGTATCGAGAAGCCGAGCAACGAGGAGCCTCCGTAGCTGATAAATGGCAGCGGAATACCCATCACCGGAACAATGCCCATAGTCATACCTATATTTATACAACAGTGGAAAAAGAGTATCGAGGCGACGCAGTAGCAATAGACTCTACCGAAGGTCTCAAGTTGTCTATCGCCCATACGCATCAGCCTTAATATCAGCATCGCAAAGCAACTGAACAGCACCAGCGCACCGAGAAAACCGAACTCCTCGCCGATAGTGCAGAAGATAAAGTCGGTGTGTTTCTCAGGGACAAGGCCGTATCTAATCTGTGAGCCCTGCAGAAATCCCTTGCCCGAAAAGCCTCCTGAGCCGATAGCAATCTTCGACTGGTTTACGTTGTAGAGCAGGTCTTTGTCATCCACCTGCCCAAGGAATGTCCTTATTCGATTCTGCTGGTGCGGCTTGAGATGACGGAAAACCATATCCGAGGTCGGCAGGCAGATAATCGACACAAAGAAGAAGAGGATGAGCAGATATATCGAGCGGATATTTGCCCTATATGCATAGACGGCAACAACCAGCAGAGATACCGCGGTGGTAAAGAGTAGGCAGTCGTAGTAACTCAAATCTCGACCCATTGCCACTACAAGGATGACAAAGAGCAGGGTGCTGAATAGGAACAGGCTGACAATGTAGTTTATGCAGGCCTTCCAGCACCCCTTCATAAGCATTGCGGCGCAGAAGGTAAAGATGAGTATCAGCGCGATGAGCAACACTCCCGGGGTGAGCAGGAAGGAGAGGATAAGCAGCGCAACAAGGAAGATGAGCGGGATGCAAATCCAATAGTTCAGACCCTCGCGGAAGAGCATAAAGAGGAATGAACAGAAGACAAGGCCTGAGCCTGTATCATTCTGTAGCACGGCAATACCCATAGGCACAGCCATTATAGCCATAACCTTAACCAAGTCGTTTGCACGCTGCACGGAGAAGCCATAGACACTCATTACACGCGCTACGGCGAGCGATATGCCCACCTTGGCAAGCTCCATTGGCTGAAGGGTAAAACCTCCCAGACCCAACCACGCGCGAGCTCCATTTACCGTCTTGCCGAGAGGGGTGAATGTCAGCAGAACGATAAATAGCGTTATGGCGCAGATGATATATGCCCACTTATGCCATACACTACGGTCGAGAAGCAGAATAACAAGTCCTGCGGTATATGAGATGCCGAGCCAGAATATGTGCTTGACATACTCGTGCGAGAAGCTCCAGAAGTTTTCACTGTCCTCGACATACGACGCACTGAAGACAGCGACAAAGCCAATCAGGGTCAATGCTATATAGAGTAACACCGTCCACCAATCAACGCCGCTGAAGAGCGCCATGTTGTTGCTATTTCTTCTTCCTATGCCTGTCATAAATCGAGTAGTCCAAATTGAGATTCTTTACATGTTCGATAAGCCAAGGGCGGGTGATAGTATCGGTCAGATACATCTCCTCAATCAGTGAGGCTATCGGCACGGCAGCTGTAGCACCCCATACTCCGTGCTCGACATATACGGCGATAGCAATCTTCGGATTGTTTCGCGGAGCAAAGGAGATAAAGGTCGAGTGGTCATCACCTAACGGGTTCTGCGCAGTTCCTGTCTTTCCGCAGACATCAAGGCCGGGGAGTTTTGCAAGCTGACAAGTACCATCGCGGTTCACACCACGCCACATACCCTTGATAATGGTCTCAAAGTGTTTGCGGTCGATAGATGTGTAGTGCGGTGTGCGATATTTGATATCTATCGAGTCCTGACCCTCTATCTGCTTGATAATGTGCGGAGTATAGTAGTGTCCACGGTTGGCGATGATGGCGGCGAAGTTGGCAAGCTGGAGCGTTGTGGCAAGAATCTCTCCCTGACCGATAGATACGGAGAGCACTGTGAGTGCATTCCAAGAGCGGTGGTAGAGCTTATCGTAGTACTCGCGGTGCATAAGCGTTCCGCGACGCTCACCCGGAATATCTGTGCCGAGCTTTACGCCAAAACCGAACTGCTCGACATAGTTACGCCACGCCTCATAACCCTGCTTTGGTGACTCATACTTCTTGTTCTCCAGAATATTTCGATAGACGTTACAGAAGTAGGCGTTGCAAGATGTAGCAATGGCAAAATCGAGGTCAAGTGGAGAGCGGTGCTCGTGGCAACCCATCTTGATATTTCCCGCGCGATAACCCTTGTTGCAGCTATACTTGTAGTGTGGTTTCAATACCCCCTCCTGCAGGCCGATAAGTCCGTTGAGCAGCTTAAAGGTAGAGCCCGGAGGCTGTGGTGAGGTTACGGCACGATTAAAGAGCGGGCGGCGTGGCTCGTTGAGCAGACGCATATAGTTGTTGCCTCGCTCACGGCTGATAACCAGCTCGTTAGGGTCGAACGTAGGCGATGATGCCATAACCAAAATCTCGCCTGTAGCAGGCTCGATAGCCACTACAGAGCCAATCTTACCCTTCATAAGCTCTTCGGCAAATGCCTGCAACCTGGCATCGATAGAGCTGATGAGGTTTTTGCCGGCAACGGGCTCCTTCTCCACCTCATCGGTCGAGTGGTCGGCATATCGGTTACGACGAATACGCCCCTTTTCGCCTCGTAGCTCCTTCTCATAGGCGGACTCTATGCCCTGCTCGCCGATATAGTCGCGGATGCTATAGTATCCATCCTCGTTATATTTTGCCAAAAAGTCCTGCTTGACCTCTGCAAGACTGCCCAGAAGGTTACCTCCAATCTTACGCGGATATTGGCGCACGGTGCGGGGAACGGTGTAGAAACCGGGGAGATTCCACTCGTCCATCTTGAGTTTTGACTCTGCCGAGAGGTACTTAACGACAGGCGAGGCTGTTCTCCAGCTGCGGCGAGCCTCGTTGAGCGAACGCTTGAGGCGCTTCATTGGCTCATTGGTGATAGATGCAAGGCGCACGGTGTCGATGCCCTTACGAGGAGCCTCACGCGGGATGACCATAAGATCATAGACAACCTTATTCTGAATAAGATACTCTCCGTTACGGTCAAAGACCTCTCCGCGTGGGGGGTAGGTGATGATGTAACGGATATAGTTATTCTCCGCCTTATCAAAGTAGCTGTTACCCTCAATAAGTTGCAGGTATCCGGCCGTAAGGGCGAAAAAGCCAAAGACCAGATAGACTATTATGCGAAGTATCTGGTGGCGGTATTTGTCATTACGCGGATTGTTCATCGTCGGGTCAATTTAGGGGTAAAGATGGCGATGAAGAGGTAGGTAAGACCAATAGTTACGATGGTGCTACAGAGGAAACGCAAGAAGATAAAGCCGAAGTTGGCGGTTGTCATACTCTCGAAGCCGAAGAAGAGCAGAGAGTGTATCACAACCATTGCCACAACGTAGTTATGAAAACGGCCGATACGACGGGTTGTTGGGACTCCCGTCTCGTTATCCACATCTGTATATGACGCCGCGAAGTGTAGTATCGGACGGCGGAAATATGCTACGGGGAGTGTTGCCAGAACATTCAGACCGATAGTACCCATAGTAAGATCCATCGTAACTCCCAACGCAAGACCCACAAGAATCATCTTGAGTGGAGAGGTGCCGAGCGGGGTGAGAATAAGGCATACGATATATGCCAGCGGCGCTAAGTACGTGCTGAATGTGAGGTTGTTGAGCAGAAGAATCTGCACAGCAAGCACAACGACAACAAAAAGTATATATTCTGATGCTCTCTTCATCTTCTACTACTAATTATCCTCCTCCACCTGATCTATAGGCAGATATTGAAGTGTTGGTTCTGTTTTCAGATGGCGTACCTCATCCACATCGCGACCATCGACAAGAATGACATTGTCAATTCTGGCAATATCGGCAGCAAAGCGCAGAGTACAGGTGTACATAGTCTGCTCCTCGTTCATCTCCATACTCTCGACAGTGCCGATAATTGTTCCGCTTGGGAAGTACTCCGAGAAGTCTATCGCCTCCACAGTATCTCCCACAGAGATAACTGCATACTTCGACACGTCGGTAAAGGTCGCACTATACGGACTGCCACCACTCCACGACACACGCCCCATACTCCTATCCTTCGATAGACGGGAGCTAATGTTGAACGAGGTGTTGAGTATCGACTGCGCGATAGAGAAGTTCTGCGAGCAGTTTGTGATATATCCCACCGCATAACCCTCCGGCGAGAGTACGGACATACCTATACGGACATTATCCGAAAGACCCTTGTCGATGACAATATAGTTCTGCGGGCGGTTGATAGTATTACTTACCACCTTGCCGGTAATATATTGGTGTGTCTGCAAATCGACTCCAATCTCAATATCCTCTGGCAGTTGTGACCTGTAGGCGTTCAGACGATTCTCAAGCTCGGCAATACGCTCGTTGAGCATCGCATTGTCTTTACGCAGATTGAAGTAGCTACGCATCTGTATAAAGATATTGCCACTCCAACCGACAATGTAGTGGTTGATGCTCATCAGTCGTGACTGCGAGTAGGGCGAGGAGGTAGAGTAGCACAACAGAGCCGTAACCTCCAAAACGATGAAGATTACGGGGATATATACCTGCTTGAGGAAGTAGATAAGTTTGTGCATACTCTAATAAAAGGGGCTGCCCCGCAAGACAGCCCGATTATGCTGTTTGACTACACTATGCGCGGATAAGGAACGAGTAACGATCCATATTCTTCAGCGCGAGGTTTGTACCGCGAACAATAGCACGCAGTGGATCATCTGCAATATGGAACTGCAGACCGGTCTTGTCTGACAGACGCTTTGGCAGACCCTTAATCAACGCACCACCACCGGCGATATATACACCATTCTTCACAACATCCGAGTAGAGCTCGGCTGGCATATCCGAAAGCACCTGCATAAGTGCCTCGTCAAGCTGAGCCAAAGAGCCCTCAAGGGCATAAGCAATCTCGCTATAGTTGAGCGTAACGGTCTGTGGCAAAGAAGTAAGTACGCTCGGGCCGCTAATCTGCAGATCCTCCGGCTCCTCCTCCAACTCAGGGAGTGCTGCACCAATCTTACACTTGATAAGCTCGGCTGTGCGCTCTCCGATACGGATATTGTGCTGTACCTTAACGTAGTTCTTGATATCTGAAGTGAAGACATCACCCGCAATGTTGATAGACTTTGAGCAGACGATACCTCCCAATGAGATACAAGCAATCTCAGAGGTACCACCACCGATGTCGATAATCATATTACCCTCAGGAGCAATAACATCAAGACCTGCACCCAGCGCTGCTGCCATAGGCTCGAAAATCATCGCGACCTCACGACCGCCTGCGTGCTCTGCAGACTCGCGAACGGCACGAATCTCAACGTTGGTAGAGCCTGAAGGGATGCAGATAACCATCTTGAGCGAAGGAGAGAAGAGTGAACCTGTAGTCTTGATGCGGCCAATCATACCCTTGAGCATCAGCTCTGTAGCATCAAAGTCTGCAATAACACCATTCTGCAATGGGCGAATAGTACGCAAATTATCCGGACACTTACCGATATAACGCGCAGCCTCATTGCCAAACGCCTTTAACTTTCCCTGGAGGTCAACGGCAATAACCGATGGCTCCTCAACAACAATCTCGTCGTTGTAAACAATAAGAGTATTGGCTGTACCAAGGTCGATAGCCAACTCATGAGTGAGTGAAAAGAATCCCATAATCTATAATTTTTATCTCTTTTTTGTCCACTTTTTGTGGTGATAAAAATATCTATTTTTAGTTAGATAATTATCCCGATACAAAGGTAGTAAAAAACAAATAAATCTTCTGCAAAAAAAGAGTAGATTTTTTATAAAAAAATAGTTTGGCTTTTAGTGGGATATTTGCCAAAAAAAAACTATCTTTGAAGTGATTTTGGAAAATTGTGTACTTAAACCAAATTAAAATATCATATTATGGAATTGATTAAGCTTGATACCCGCAAGGCAGGTATCGAAATTAGTGATGAGATTAAGCGTGAGGCTATTGCTGCAAACGAGCTGCTCCACGCAGGTAAGGGCAAGGGTAGCGACTTCTTGGGTTGGATTACTCTGCCATCTGAGATTGATGAGGCTCACTTGGCTGCAATTAATGCTCAGGCTGCAAAGCTGCGTGAGGTTGCAGATGTTGTTATCTGCATCGGTATCGGTGGCTCTTATCTGGGTGCAAAGGCTGTTATCGACGCTATGACCAACTCTTTCGAGCTCTTTCACAAGAGCCACAAGAACCCTATCGTTCTCTTCGCAGGTCAGAATATCTCTGAGGACTACCTGGGCGAGATGATGGAGGCATTGAAGGAGTACTCTATCGCAACTATCGTAGCCTCAAAGTCAGGTACAACTACCGAGCCGGCTATCGCTTTCCGTATCGTTAAGGAGGAGATTGAGCGTCGCTATGGCAAAGAGGAGGCAAAGAACCGCATCGTGGCTGTAACCGATAAGGCTCGTGGTGCACTCAAGACCCTTGCAACACAGGAGGGCTATCCAACATTCGTTATTCCTGACAATGTAGGTGGTCGTTTCTCTGTTCTCTCTCCTGTAGGTCTGCTCCCACTCGCTGTTGGCGGTGTGAATATCGCAGAGCTCGTTGCAGGTGCAAAGGCTGTTGAGGAGGCTACAAAGGCAGGAACTGCTTATGAGGATAATATCTCTGCTCAGTATGCTGCTGTTCGTAACGCACTCTATCGTGCCGGTAAGAAGATTGAGATTCTCGGCTCTTATGAGCCTAAGTTGATGAATATCAACGAGTGGTGGAAGCAGCTCTATGGTGAGAGCGAGGGTAAGGATGGTAAGGGTATCTACCCAGCATCTGTAACTCTTACAGCAGACCTCCACTCTATGGGTCAGTATATTCAGGATGGCGAGCGCACACTCTTCGAGACTATTATCTCTGTTGGTGCTCCTAAGTACGATGTTCGCGTATGCTCTGACGCTGAGAACCTTGATGGTTTGAACTACCTCGCAGGTCGTCGTCTGAGCGATATCAACCGTATGGCTGAGCTCGGCGTGCAGATTGCACACATCGATGGTGGTGTACCTAACCTCCGCGTTGAGATTCCTGAGATTAACGAGCGTACTATCGGTGCTCTGCTCTACTTCTTCGAGAAGGCGTGCGGTATCAGCGGCTATATGCTCGGCGTAAATCCATTCGACCAGCCAGGCGTTGAGGATTATAAGCGCAATATGTTTGCTCTGCTCGAGAAGCCTGGGTATGAGGAGCAGACTGCAGCTATTAAGGCTCGCCTGTAAGCATTTGTTGTGAAAATGTGTCATATATGGCACATCCCTAAAAACCCAGCAATGGCTGTACGTTTTAGTACTATCCATCGCTGGGTTTTCTACGCGATGCACCATCTCTAACACATTTTGACGACAAATGAGTGCAAATATTAAGAGGCGTGCAAAATCTTGACGATAAAATAGTGCAAGAATTTGGTGTAGTGCAAAACTTTGGTTTTGAATCTTTTTCGAGAATAACAGCTATCCGTAAGGATAGTAAAAATGAAAATAGCACTCACTCAAGCTTGCTTGAAAGTGAAGTGCTATTTTTGTTTTTCTATTGTCGCAGACAACGTTATT
>JAFQFV010000023.1 GCA_017398555.1 Alistipes sp. | reverse complement strand
CTGACTTTAGTACGAGTGGACCGAGTTGGACGAACCTCCGGTGTATCGGTTATGCTGCCAAGTGTACCGCCGAGTAGCCGCGTTCGGATTGGATAAGCGCTGAAAGCATCTAAGCGCGAAGCCAACCCCAAGATTAGTCTTCCCTTGAGGGGCGTAGGAGACGACTACGTTGATAGGCTGCAGATGTACGAGTAGTAATATTTTTAGTCGAGCAGTACTAATTACCCGAACGGCTTTCTTGCTGAATCTTTATCTCATTTCCTGTAAGTGTCAAAATTATCGGAAGCCAACCGATAGACAAAGTGGCATGGTTCTTAGCAAAAAGCTAAACCTAAACAAGCTTTAGGTGGTTATAGCAGTGAGGTTCCACCTCTTCCCATTCCGAACAGAGAAGTTAAGCTCACTAACGCCGATGGTACTGCGGTTTTCCCGTGGGAGAGTAGGTAGCCGCCTCTTTAAGTCAGACTTGAGATATCAGGTCTGACTTTTTTTATTTAGTCAGACCTGATTATCTAAAGTTTAGACTTAAAGAGGCGGCAGTGCCGCACTCGTTGTGTTACCCACCCCCTAAATCCCCCTCCTGTGAGGGGGACTTTTGTTTACTTCGGCAAGGTAAGCTAGTGTGCCATTTACTTCCACTAACAAAAAATAGGAATATTAAAGCACATATATAGGTAAAAAGTCGTATCTTTGTATGATAAATATTCAAATTATGAGTGTAGCATCATTTCTTAAAGCTGAGCATAGTACTGCATTTTCGTTTGAGGTGTTGCCTCCGTTGCGAGGAAACAGCATCGATACTCTATTTAATAGCGTAGAGCGATTGATGCAGTTTGCGCCGGCCTATATAAATATTACCACGCATCGAACAGAGGTGGTCTATAAGGAGGTCTCTGCTGGAATTTTTCAGCGTACGACAGAGCGCAAGCGTCCCGGAACAGTTGCTATTGCAGCTGCATTGAAGAGTCGTTATGGTGTTGCAACAGTGCCACATGTTATTTGCAGTGGTTTTACTCCATCGGAGTTGGAGAATGAGTTGATAGATCTTGCCTATCTCGGTATTAACGATCTGTTGGTGCTGCGTGGCGATAAGGCGAAAGCCGATAGCAGATTTATTGCCGAAGAGGGTGGTTACACCCACGCTGTAGAGCTGTGTGAGCAGGTTTCTGCATTTAATAAGGGTTTGATGCTCGATGGAACTACGCACGATGCGCTCAATGTTCCATTCTCATTCGGTGTGGCAGGTTATCCCGAAAAACACGAGGAGGCGATGAATATAGATGTCGATATAGAGCATCTTAAGACGAAGATTGATGCGGGCGCGGAGTATATAGTAACGCAGATGTTTTTTGACAACGCCAAATATTTTGACTTTGTCGCTCGTTGTCGTGCTGCGGGGATAGATGTGCCGATTATTCCCGGACTAAAGCCTCTTACATCGCTCACTCAGCAAGCTCTGCTGCCGAAAACTTTCCATATCGACCTTCCGATGGAGCTTGCGGCGGAGCTGGTGAAGTGTAAGAGCAATGATGACGTCAAGGCTCTTGGCGTGGAGTGGGGAACGATGCAGGCGCAGGAGCTGAAGGCTGCCGGCGTGCCGAGCATCCACTTCTACTCGATGAATGCGGTGGCAAGTATTGAACAGATAGCAAAAAAGGTCTATTAATGGGTGCCTTTATTGATATATTGAAAGAGCGAATTATGGTGCTTGACGGCGCTATGGGCACTATGATTCAGAGGTATAACCTTACGGAGAGCGAGTTTCGAGGCGGTGAGTTTGCCAACCATCCACAGCGCTTGGAGGGTAATAATGACCTGCTTGTTCTGACTCGTCCCGATATTATTTCGGCTATTCACAGAGCCTACCTTGAGGCGGGTGCAGATATAATCGAGACCTGCACCTTTAATAGCCAGCGAATATCTCAGAGCGAGTATGGATTGCAGAACTATATCTATCGTCTAAACTTCGAGGCGGCTCGTTTAGCGCGTGCCGAGGCTGATAGAATGAGCGCGCAAACGCCTGATAGAGAGCGTTTTGTAGCCGGCTCTGTGGGCCCTACCTCAAAGAGTCTTACGATCTCTCCTGATGTGGATAATCCTGCACTTCGCGCGATAGATTTCTCTACTCTGTATAGCGCCTATATGGAGCAGATTGCTGCTCTTGTTGATGGAGGAGTTGATCTGCTGCTTGTTGAGACAGTCTTTGATACACTCAATGCTAAGGCGGCCCTGATGGCTGCCGAAGAGGTTTTTAAGCAGAAAAAAATACGCCTGCCGATAATGCTTTCGCTCACTATTGCCGATGAGGCCGGGCGTACGCTCTCGGGACAGACTCTTGAGGCTGTGGTGGCTTCGGTAGCGCATTTTAACCTTACAACGATAGGTCTGAACTGCTCATTTGGAGCAGAGAAGATGGAGCCCTTCTTGCGTGAGTTGTCAGGACTAACATCTTGTTATATAAGCGCTTATCCAAATGCAGGTCTGCCTGATGCAATGGGTCGATATGACCAAACTCCGCAGATGATGGCAGAAAATATTGCACGTTTTGCTCGTCGAGGTATTGTCAATATTGTCGGTGGTTGCTGTGGCTCTACCCCTGATCATATTGCGGCAATTGCAGAGGCGGTGACGGGTATCGCTCCGCGCCAGACGAAGGGACGACAGAGCGCGTGGCTTGCCGGCCTTGAGGCTTTGGAGCCGGATGGAACATTCGTCAATGTGGGCGAGAGGTGTAATGTGGCGGGAAGTCGTAAATTCTTAAGGCTTATCAGCGAGAAAAATTATACCGAGGCGCTTGCCATTGCTCGTAAGCAGGTCGAGGATGGGGCTATGGTGCTCGATATAAATATGGACGATGCAATGCTCGATACAGAGAGCCAAATGGTTGAGTTCCTGAATATTATGGCATCAGAACCAGATATTGCACGTGTGCCGTGGATGGTCGATTCGTCCTGTTTTGAGGTTGTCGTTGCAGCACTGAAGGCTATACAGGGCAAGGCCATTGTAAACTCTCTGTCGCTCAAAGAGGGCGAGGAGTTATTTGTTCAGCGTGCGGCGATTGTCAAGAGTTTTGGCGCGGCGTTGGTTGTCATGGCATTTGACGAGCAGGGACAGGCGACAACGACCGAGCGCAAGATTGAGATTTGCAATAGGGCATACCATCTGCTTACCGAGAGGGTCGGTTTTGATGCGCGCGATATAATCTTTGACCCAAATATTCTGACCGTAGCGACGGGTATTGCTGAGCATGACAGATACGCACTCAACTTTATCGAGGCTACGGCGTGGATTAGACAAAATCTTCCCAATACACATATTAGCGGAGGTGTGAGCAACCTCTCTTTTGCCTTCCGCGGCAATAACTATATCCGAGAGGCTATGCACGCCGTTTTTCTCTACCACGCACTACAGGCGGGTATGGATATGGCTATCGTAAATCCTTCAACATCAGTGATGTACGAGGATATTGATGAGCAGTTAAGAGAGGCACTTGAGGATGTTGTTTTGGCTCGCAAGAGTGATGCTGCCGAGCGACTTACACAGATTGCAAGCGGCTATCTTTCAAACACTGTTGAGCAGAAAGGGGTGACAGACCGAGCCTCAATCTCGCTTGAGGAGCGCCTTGCCGAGGCTCTGCAACGTGGCGATGAGAGGTATTTGGAGGATGATTTGATGCAAGCATTGGAGGTATATCCATCGGCTGCAACAATTATCGAACAGCCACTGATGCAGGGTATGATGCGCGTGGGAAGGCTCTTTGGCGAGGGTAAGATGTTCTTGCCGCAGGTGGTAAAGACTGCCCGAACAATGAAACGCGCAGTGGCAATTTTGCAGCCATATATCGAGCAGTCGAGCAGCACAAAGAGCGTTGGTAAGTACCTTGTTGCGACCGTAAAGGGCGATGTTCACGATATCGGAAAGAATATCGCAGCTGTAATTCTGCGCTGCAATGGCTTTGAGGTTATCGACTTGGGAGTTATGGTCAGCCCGCAAGATATTGTCGCTGCTGCAAAGAGCTATAGTGTTGATTATATTGGACTTAGCGGTCTTATCACCCCTTCGTTGGAGCAGATGTGCAATACCGCAACAATGCTCCGTGAAGCTGGCGTAGATGTGCCGCTCTTTATCAGCGGTGCGACCACGTCTGCTCTGCATACGGCTGTGAAGATTGCGCCACTATATGATGGGCCGGTATTTCATATCAAGGATGCGTCGCAAAATCCTGTTATAGCCCTGCAACTTATGGGCGCTGAGCGTGAGCAGATTATCTCGGCTCTAAAGAGCGAACAACAGCAGCTGCGTCAAGAGTTTGAAGGTAGGGAAACGGCTGATAATAAACAACTTCCGCGTATTGCTGTCGATTGGAATAGGGCTCTGTCGGGCTGGGATAGAGAGATGTTTATGCTCCGATGGACCCCGAAGAATATCACCGTTTCGACTATCCGCAAGTATATAAATTGGCGTAGTTTCCACCACTTCTGGCGTACCTCTCCATATACTAAAGAGGGTCGAGCTATGAGAGCCGAAGCGGAGAAGATTTTGAATCGTATAGCAAATCAGAAGATTAGAGGTAGGGTAGAGTCGTTCAGGGCTTGGTCTGATGGGGATAGTATTGTCATTAGCAATGGCAAGATAGGCGAAATTAAGATTCCGACCCCTCGTCAGAGAGTGGTTAATGCCGATGGGGTGGCACTTTCTCTTGCCGATTTTGTGGCACCGAAAGAGTTTGATGATGCTCTTTGTCTCTTTGCCGTAACCATTCCAAAACGCCTTGTGTCGGCTATAGAGCGCTTTAAGGAGGGTGGCGATGACTATAACGCGCTGCTCTATCAGTCTGTTGCAGATAGAGTTGTCGAGGCTGCGAGTGAGTATATGCACCGTCAAATGCGCTATAATTGGTACTTCGCCTATGACAACCATAAGGAGCTTATAGAGGCGGAAGATCGCCTTACAATCCCTCAACTCTTTGCTGCAAAATATCGTGGAATACGCCCTGCTGTCGGCTACTCCTGCCTGCCAAATCAGCGGATAATTTTCGATATCGATAGGGTTCTTCATCTCAAAGATATAGGTATAACGCTTACAGAGTCGGGCGCGATGTACCCTCAATCTTCGGTCTGCGGACTCTATATCAACTCAGAAGTTGCAAAATATTTCATAATTGCATAATATGCAATATATCGGAGCGGCATCTATCGGTGCTGCTCCGCTTTTTTACCACCTAAAACAACTTTTTTAGCTATTCTCTTTGAATATTAATGAAAAATAGCTAAATTTGCTCATCTTTTTGAGTTAGTTAGATAAATCGAATAAAATTCATAAATAATGAATAATAATTCAATAAAAGTCCTCTTTGCAAGCGAGGAGCATCTTGTCTATGTTGAGCAGATTTGCCGGCTGATATACGAGTCGGCTCTGCAGCGTGGAACAGGCATTGCCAAGCGTAGTCCGGAGTATATCTCGACAAAGATAAGTGGTGGCAAGGCTGTTGTGGCTCTTGATGGCGACCGTCTTGTCGGTTTTAGCTATATCGAGTGCTGGGGTCACGGCGATTATGTTGCAACTTCGGGTCTTATTGTTGATCCTCAGTATCGCCACGCAGGTATTGCGGCGCAGATTAAGGCGCGAACTTTCGAGCTTGCCCGTGCCCGCTTTCCGTATGCCAAGATATTCAGTATCACAACCTCTCTTCCGGTGATGAAGCTCAATACCCGCCTCGGTTATAAGCCGGTGACATTCTCTGAGCTTACCGATGACGAGGAGTTCTGGAAGGGCTGTGAGGGGTGCTGTAATTACGATATTTTGCAGCGAAATAACCGTCGTATGTGCCTCTGTACAGGTATGCTCTACGACCCAAAGACTCCGCTGCCGGGTAGCTCCTCTATTCAACCATATTGGATGGCGCTGAAGAATAAACTTACGAAATTTTTCCATTTGAAATAATAAAAACAATAATACTATGGCTAAGAAAAAGGTTGTACTTGCATTCAGTGGAGGTCTTGATACCTCTTTTTGTGTAAAATATCTCAGTGAGGAGTTGGGCTACGAGGTCTATACGGCTATCGCTAATACAGGTGGTTTCTCGGAGGAGGAGCTCGCCGCTATCGAGAAGCGCGCATACGATTTGGGCGCTACCAAGCACGCAACGCTCGATATTACCCAGCAGTACTATGAGCAGAGCATCAAGTATATGGTCTATGGTAATATTCTGCGTAATGGAACCTACCCAATCTCTGTATCGTCAGAGCGTACTTTCCAGGCTATCGCCATTATCGAGTATGCGAAGAGTGTTGGCGCAGATTGTGTTGCTCACGGCTCTACAGGTGCGGGAAATGACCAGGTGCGTTTCGACTTGACCTTCCAGATTCTCGCTCCGCAGATTGAGATTATCACCCCTACACGTGATATGACCCTTACCCGCGAGTATGAGATTAACTACCTCAAGGAGCATGGCTATCAGGCTGACTTTGTGAAGATGGAGTACTCTATCAACAAGGGCCTTTGGGGCACAAGTATCGGTGGCAAGGAGACCCTTCGCTCGGAGCAGACCCTGCCTGAGAGCGCATATCCAAGCCAGGTAACTGCCGAGGGTGAGCAGAGTCTGAAACTGACATTTGCAAAGGGCGAGCTGTCGGCTGTAAATGGTGTGGAATATACCGATAAGGTGGCGGCTATTCGTGCTGTGGAGGCTATCGGTTCAGCTTATGGCATCGGTCGTGATATGCACATCGGCGATACAATTATCGGTATCAAGGGCCGTGTTGGCTTTGAGGCAGCAGCGCCTATGCTTATCATCGCAGCGCATAAGATGCTGGAGAAGCACACCCTTACCAAGTGGCAGCAGTATTGGAAGGATCAGATTGGTACTTGGTACGGTATGTTCCTCCACGAGGCTCAGTATCTCGACCCTGTAATGCGCGATATGGAGGCATTCCTCGAGAGCACACAGGCAAAGGTTGATGGTACGGTAGAGATTACCCTCCGCCCATATAGCTATACCCTTGTCGGTGTAACCTCAGACTTCGATTTGATGAAGACCGACTTTGGTGAGTACGGTGAGGTGAATAAGGCGTGGAGTGCCGATGATGTTAAGGGCTTCACAAAGATTATGGCAAACTCGATGAAGATTTACTATAACAAATCTCATAAGTAATGGTTAAGGTTGGAATTATCGGTGGTGCAGGTTATACTGCGGGCGAGTTGATACGACTTCTTATCAACCACCCTGCCGTAGAGATAGCCTTTATCCACTCGACAAGCAATGCAGGAAATGCTGTGAGCGACATCCACGGCGGCCTTATCGGCGAGACCGATTTGCGCTTTTCGGATAGCTATGACCTCTCGGCGGTAGATCTTCTCTTCCTCTGCTCGGCACATGGCCAGAGCCGTAAGTTTTGGGAGGAGAATCCACTGCCGGCAACGCTTAAGGTTATCGACCTTGCGCAGGACTTCCGTGATGAGAGCTGTGGTTATGTCTATGGCCTTCCGGAGGTAAATCGCAAGCGTATTGCTCAGACCGTTCGCCTTGCCAATCCGGGCTGCTTTGCAACGGCTATACAGCTGGCACTGCTGCCACTTGCAGCAAATGGATTGCTCAAGAGCGAGGTGCATATTACCGCTATCACAGGCTCTACGGGCGCAGGCGTGAAACCTGGTGCAACCACACACTTTAGCTGGCGAAATGATAATATTTCGGTCTATAAAGCCTTTGAGCATCAGCACCTTATAGAGATACGTCGCACACTAAAGATGCTTCAGCCATCTTTTGCAGACGATGTGAACTTTGTGCCGATGCGAGGTGACTTTGCACGTGGAATTTTTGCATCGGTATATACCGAAAGTGACCTTACAGCCGAGCAGGCGGTAGAGCTTTATAAGAACTACTACGCCGATGCGGCATTTACCTTTGTTGCCGAGCGCGAGATTGACCTCAAGCAGGTGGTAAATACCAATAAGGCCATTGTCCGCGTGGCGAAGTATGGCAATAAACTGCACATCGTATCTGTTATCGACAACCTGCTTAAGGGTGCTTCGGGACAGGCTGTGCAGAATATGAATATAATGCTCGGACTTGACGAGAAGTTGGGTCTGAACCTTAAACCGAGTGCGTTCTAATGAAGATGTTTGATGTCTATCCTCTTTACGACATTGAGCCTACGAGAGGATGTGGAAATTATGTATATGATGCGGCGGGAACAAAGTATCTCGACCTCTATGGTGGCCATGCGGTAATCAGTATCGGCCACTGCCATCCGCACTATGTCAAGGCTGTAAGTGAGCAGGTGGCTCGTTTGGGCTTCTACTCAAACTCTGTGCAGAACTCTCTGCAGGGGGTACTTGCCGAGAAGTTGGGTCGTGTGAGTGGATATACAGACTACTCGCTCTTTCTCTGTAATTCGGGCGCGGAGGCTAATGAGAATGCCGTAAAGCTCGCCTCTTTCCATACGGGTAAGAGAAAATTGCTCGCCTTTAAGGCGGCTTTCCACGGTAGAACATCGGGAGCTGTGGCGGCTACAGATAACCCGAAGATTGTCGCGCCGTTTAATCAGACAGAGAATGTTGAGTTCGTCGCTCTTGGCGATATTGAGGCTGTGGAGGCGAAGCTGGCAACGGGGGAGTTCTGCGCAGTGATTATCGAGGGTATTCAGGGCGTAGCGGGTATCCACTGCCCGACAGATGAGTTTTTTGTGGCTCTTCGAGAGGTTACGACAAGGTATGATGTTGTGCTTATCGCCGACGAAATACAGTCTGGCTATGGCAGAAGTGGCGACTTCTTTGCCCACCAACATTCTGGTATTAAGGCGGATATTATTACCGTTGCCAAGGGTATTGCCAACGGTTTCCCGATGGGTGGTGTGCTGATTGCGCCGCACTTTAAGCCGTGGTATGGTATGCTCGGCACAACCTTTGGCGGAAATCACCTCGCTTGTGCTGCGGCTATAGCGGTGCTTGAGGTTATCGAGAGCGAAAATCTTGTTGCAAATGCCCGTGAGGTGGGTCAGTATCTTATAGATGAGCTGAAGAAGATACCACAACTAAAACAGGTGCGCGGTCGCGGACTGATGATTGGTATCGAGATAGAGGGCTCGGCTTCGGAGATGCGCAAGCGCCTACTCTTCGAGCGCCATATATTCACAGGTGGCGCGGGTGCAACGACCGTTCGACTGCTCCCTGCACTGACCCTTACCCGCGAGCAGGCAGATATATTCCTTAAGAATTTCAAAGAGATATTATAATGCAAAAATTTACTACCGTAGCCGATATTGGCGACCTGAACGCAGCCGTTGCCGAGGCTTTAGAGATAAAGAAGAACAAGTTTGCCTATACCGAACTTGGACGAAATAAGACGTTGCTGATGATATTCTTCAACTCATCACTCCGTACCCGACTCTCGACGCAGAAGGCGGCGATGAATCTGGGTATGAATGTTATGGTGCTTGATGTCAATCAGGGTGCGTGGAAACTTGAGACCGAGCGCGGCGTGGTTATGGATGGCGACAAGGCGGAGCATCTGCTGGAGGCTATACCTGTTATGGGTAGCTACTGCGATATTATCGGCGTGCGCTCGTTTGCGGGTCTGAAAAATAAGGAGGAGGACTATGAGGAGCGCGTTATCGAGCAGTTTATCCGCTACTCAGGCCGACCTGTCTTTTCGATGGAGGCGGCGACGGGTCACCCACTGCAGAGCTTTGCCGACCTTATTACTATTGAGGAGCATAAGAAGAGAGCTCGCCCGAAGGTTGTCCTTACGTGGGCTCCACATCCGAAGGCACTGCCACAGGCTGTACCAAACTCATTTGCCGAATGGATGAATGCGGCAGATTATGAGCTTGTTGTAACCCACCCACACGGTTATGAGCTTGACCCTCGCTTTGTTCGCCCGGAGCAGATAGAGTATGACCAGCGTAAGGCCTTTGAGGGTGCAGACTTTATCTACGCCAAGAATTGGTCTGCCTTTGCGGATGAGAATTATGGTGCAGTGCTCTCTACAGACCGCGATTGGACAGTAGATAGCAGCAAGATGGCACTTACAAACAACGCCTACTTTATGCACTGCCTGCCTGTGCGCCGTAATATGATTGTAACTGACGATGTTATCGAATCCGAGCGCAGTTTGGTAATTCCGGAGGCAGCTAACCGCGAGATTTCGGCACAGGTAGTAATCAAACGACTGTTGGAGAGTTTGTAGAACATTCCCAAGATGATAAAAGTAGTTAAGATAGGCGGAAATGTTATCGACAACGAGGCGGCACTTGAGCGCTTTGTTGCCGACTTTGCCGCTATGGAGGGGCCGAAAATCCTTATTCATGGTGGCGGAAAGCTCGCAACACGCCTTGCCGAGAAGTTGGAGATTCCGACAACGATGATAGACGGCCGCAGGGTGACCGACCGAGATACGCTCGACGTTGTTACAATGGTCTATGCGGGCCTTGTCAATAAACACGTCGTTGCTCTGTTGCAGGCTGCCGGGTGTAACGCTATAGGTCTGTCGGGCGCCGATGCAAATGTTGTAAAGGCTGCTCGTCGTGCGGCAACACCGATAGATTTCGGCTTTGTGGGCGATATTGCTGTTGAGGGGGTAGATGCAGACTTTATTTTGAGCCTTACCGAGCGCGGTGTGGTGCCTGTATTCTGCTCGATTATGCACGATGGCAATGGCACACTTCTTAATTGTAATGCCGACTCTGTCGCCTCGGCTGTGGCGGTTGCTGTGGCACAAAAGGTAGAGACGGAGCTTGTCTTCTGCTTTGAGAAGGCTGGCGTTATGGCAGATATTGATGACCCGAATAGTGTTATTGCTAAGATTCGCCCGCAGAGTTATAAGGAGCTGCTTGCCGATGGCGTTGTCAATAAGGGTATGATACCAAAAATTGACGGTGCTTTTCGTGCTTTGGAGTGCGGAGTGAAGGTGGTTACTATCAAACACTCGGCACAACTGAATGAGGATAGTGGAACAAAGATAATGTTGTAGTATGCAGTGCGTTACCGTTCAACAATGTGTAGAGTTGTTGTGTCGCCTTGTTGCAACCCCATCTGTTTCGGGGTCGGAGGAGGGCACAGCCGAGGCTATCTATGCCTTTCTTGAGGCGCAGGGGGCAGATGTCCGTCGCCTCTACAATAATGTCTGGGCGGTTGCCGAGGGCTTTGATGCTCAAAAGCCTACGCTACTTCTCAACTCGCATCACGATACCGTTCGCCCTGCGGGTGGTTATACCTTTGACCCATACTTGGGGAAGGTCGTGGATGGTAAAATTCTTGGTCTGGGCAGTAACGATGCAGGAGGCTCGCTTGTGAGTCTGATAGCGCTCTTTTCGCGCTTTAGCGATACTGCGACGCTGCCGTTTAACCTTATCCTTGCCCTTACTGCCGAGGAGGAGACTATGGGCGAGAGGGGTATGCGGGCAATGCTTGCACACTTTAGAGAGCAGGGTATAGTGATAGATATGGCGATTGTCGGCGAGCCTACAGCTATGCAGGCGGCAGTTGGCGAACGCGGTCTTGTCGTTCTGGATGGTGTAGCTACAGGTAAGAGTGGTCATGCAGCACGCAATGAGGGGAATAATGCTCTCTATAAGGCTGTTGAGGATATCACTCTGCTACGAGATTATCGTTTTGATAAGACGAGTGCAGTGCTGGGAGATGTAAAACTCTCTGTAACGCAGATTTCGGCAGGAACGCAGCACAATATAGTCCCTGATAGTTGCCGCTTTGTTGTCGATGTCCGTACAACAGACGCCTATACCAACGAGCAGACCGTAGAGCTGCTGCAGGGGGTAGTTCGCCACTCGACACTCACCCCTCGCTCAACGCGTGTGCGTGCCTCGGCGATAGCAGAGAGCCATCCGCTTGTGCGTGCGGCTGTGGCAGCGGGATGTACAACATTTATCTCGCCAACAACATCCGATAGGGCAATTATGCAGGGGATTGCAGCGCTGAAAATTGGCGTGGGAGAGAGCTCTCGCTCACATACAGCAGATGAATTTGTAAAAATATCGGAGATTGAGAACGGTATTGCTGTCTATCAATCTCTGCTTGAAGAGTTAGCAAAATATGAAACTTTGGAATAAGGGTTTTGAGCCCGATAAACTTATTGAGGATTTTACCGTTGGTGCAGATCGCGAGCTCGATTTGCGCCTTGCTCGCTACGATGTTCAGGGCTCGATGGCGCATATCCGTATGCTTGAGAGTATCGGCCTTATCGAGAGTGCGGAGCTGCCGGTGCTTCTTGCGGCATTGGAGCGTATTGCCCAGAGCATTGAGCGTGGTGAGTTTGTAATCGAGGATGGCGTTGAGGATGTCCATTCGCAGGTTGAGCTGATGCTGACACGCGAGCTTGGCGATATGGGTAAGAAGATTCACTCAGGTCGCTCGCGTAATGACCAGGTGCTTGTCGATTTGAAACTCTTTATGCGCGACGAGATGAAGCGCGTAGCAATGAGCGTTAAGCAGCTCTTTGACCGTTTGCAGAGCCTTAGCAATGAGCATAAAGATACCCTTATGCCGGGATATACACACCTTCAGGTGGCTATGCCGTCATCATTTGGTCTGTGGTTTGGTGCCTATGCAGAGTCGCTTGTCGATGACTTGGAGATGGTCGCTGCGGCATATAATATCGCCAACCAAAACCCTCTCGGCTCGGCAGCAGGCTATGGCTCTTCATTCCCGCTTAATAGAACGATGACCACCCGCTTGCTGGAGTTTGCCGATTTGCACTATAACGTGGTCGCTGCACAGATGAGTCGCGGAAAGACCGAGCGCGCAGTAGCATACGCTATCGCTTCTGTGGCATCTACGTTGGGTAAGTTTGCGATGGATGTCTGTCTGTTTATGTGCCAGAACTACGGCTTTATCTCCTTCCCGGATAACCTTACGACGGGCTCAAGCATTATGCCGCATAAGAAGAATCCGGATGTCTTCGAGATTATGCGCGGTAAGTGTAACCGCCTGCAGGCTGTGCCGAATGAGATTTCGCTGCTTACGACAAATCTGCCTCTCGGCTATCATCGTGATTTACAGTTGCTTAAGGATATAGTTTTCCCTGCAACCACTACGCTCTGCCAATGCCTTGAGATGTGCGACTTTATGCTCCAGCATATCATTGTTAAGCAGAATATTCTCGACGATGAGCGCTACAACTACCTCTTTACCGTTGAGGATGTCAATCGCCTGACCCTTTCGGGCGTGCCGTTCCGCGAGGCGTATCGTGAGGTCGGTATGGCCGTTCAACGTGGCGAATATACCCCTACACGTAGTGTAGAGCATACCCACGAGGGTAGTATCGGCAACCTTTGCAATGATAAAATTGCCGAGAAGATGAATAAAGTGCTGGAGAAATTTGCATTTTGAAAAAAATTAACTAATTTTGTATAACAAATAGTTAGGATATGAATAGCTCACGATTTTTTGGTTACTACTTTTTTTACTTCTTTACCAATAAGGATTAAGGAGCGGTAACCCGTGTGCAGTATAATATATAATGTATAGAGCCGTTCCGATTTGGGGCGGCTCTTTTAGTGAAACAATTATGAAGAGGGTAGCAATACAGGGCTATGCGGGCTCATTCCACCACATCGCAGCGCAGCAGTACGAGGGGTCAAAGGTTGATATTCTGCCGTGTGATACCTTTCGCGCCGTTGCACGTGCCGTTGAGAGTGGCGAGGTAGATTATGGCGTTATGGCTATCGAGAACTCGATTGCAGGCTCGATACTGCCGAACTACAATATTTTGCAGCGCTGTAACGTGCATATTGTCGGTGAGATATACCTGCAGATTCGCCAAAATCTGATGGTTAATCGCGGCGTGAAGTTGGAGGATATTACAGAGGTTGAGTCGCACCAGATGGCACTGCTCCAGTGTGCAGACTTCCTCGATGCCCATCCGTGGCGCCTTGTCGAGAGTGCCGATACCGCCCTTAGCGCCGCACAACTGCAACAGAGTGGCTCTCGCACTACAGCCGCTGTGGCGGGCGAGTTGGCAGCAGAGCTCTTCGACCTCGATATTATCGCGGCGGATATCCACACAAACCGCAATAACTATACACGTTTCTTGATTCTTGAGCGTTGCGATAGAGGGGCTTTCGAGCCTGAGGCGGAGCGTGCAGAGGGCAATAAGGCCTCACTCTACTTCAAAATTCCCGATACCTCGGGCTCGCTCTACGATACATTGGCGGCCTTTGAGGGGCTCGGTATCAATATGACAAAGTTGCAGTCCTATCCGATTGCCGACCAGCCGTTCCACTATATGTTCCATGTCGATATGGAGTTCGAGCGCGTTGAGGCTCTGCGTAGTGCCGTTGAGAGAATGAGAGCAAAGGGTGTGGAGGTACACATCTACGGAGTTTATAATAAAAATACCGACTTTGAGTTATGATAAAATCTTTCCAACCGACACTCTCTCAGCGACTTGACGGGGTAGGGGAGTACTACTTCTCCAAAAAGCTGCGCGAGATAGACAATATGCGAAAAGAGGGCAAGACAATCATCTCTCTCGGTATCGGTAGTCCCGATATGCCACCGCATCCATCGGTTATGGCACGCCTTGCCGAGGAGAGTAGCAAACCTAACACCCACGGCTACCAATCCTATAAGGGTGCCGAGCAGCTACGCGTGGCATTTGCCGAGTGGTATGGCAGAATGTTCGGCGTGGAACTTAATGCCGATAGTGAGATTATGCCGCTCATAGGCTCCAAGGAGGGTATTATGCATATTGCGATGACCTACCTCAATGCGGGCGACCGTGTGCTTGTGCCAAACCCCGGTTATCCGACATATACCTCGGCAGTAACCCTTGCAGGTGGCGTTGCCACTCCATATAACCTTACGGCGGAGAGCGGTTGGTTGCCTGATTTTGAAAATATTGATACTCAGGGTGTTAAGCTGATGATTATCAACTATCCGCATATGCCTACGGGTGCAGTTGCTACACTTGAGGATTTGGCGAAGATTGTAGCCTTCTGCCGTGAGCACTCCATACTGCTACTCAACGATAATCCATACGGTTTTATCCGTAACTCTCATCCTGTCAGCCTGTTGCAGGTTGAGGGGGCAAAGGATATTGCGATGGAGCTTAACTCGCTCAGTAAGAGCCATAATATGGCGGGCTGGCGCGTGGGTATGCTTGCCGCTTCGGAGCAGAGAATTACTGAGGTGCTGCGTTTTAAGAGTAATATGGACTCGGGAATGTTCCTGCCGCTACAGCTTGCTGCCGCTACGGCGCTTGGACTTGGTCAGCAGTGGTATGATAGTCAGAATGAGGAGTACTACCGCCGCGAGGAGCTGGGTAAGGCAATTTTTGATGTGTTGGGGCTTGAGTATGCCGACAATCAGGCAGGCCTCTTCCTTTGGGGTCGATTGCCAAAGGGGCAGAATTGCTACGACTTCTGCGACCATCTGCTCTACGAAAAGGGTATCTTCCTCACCCCTGGCGGTATCTTTGGCAGCGAGGGCGAGAGCTATATGCGCCTTAGCCTGTGCGCACCGCAACAAGTTTTGGAAAATGTACTTGAAATATTAAGGTAAATTCTATAAGATGAGAGTTACAGTAATTGGTCTTGGCCTTATCGGTGGCTCATTTGCTCTCTCTTTGAGGGCGAAGGGGCTTGCTACGCGCCTTATTGGTGTTGAGGCAAATCCACTCCACGCAGCAAAGGCTTTGGAACTTGGTCTGGTGGATAGTGTTCTGCCACTGACAGAGGCTGTTGAGGGTGCAGATTTGATAGCTATCGCTGTGCCTGTGGATGTTATTCCGCAGCTTGCAGTGAAGATTCTCAATCGCGTGACCGAAAACCAGATTGTTATAGATATGGGCTCAACAAAGGGCGAACTTTGTGAGATAATCTCCCAGCACCCTGCACGCCACCGTTTCGTTGCCACACACCCGATGTGGGGTACCGAGTTTAGTGGCCCTCAGGCGGCAACAGCAGACTCTTTTGCGGGTCGCAATGTGGTGATTTGTCAAAAGGAACTATCTGATACTCTGGCTGTTGAGAAGGTAGAGAGTATCTATCGCGCTCTGGGTATGGATGTGCTTGAGATGGATGCCGAGCAGCACGATTTGCACGCCGCCTATGTGAGCCATATATCGCACATCACCTCCTTTATCCTCTCGACAACAGTCCTTGAGAAGGAGCGCGAGGAGGAGGCGATATTCAACCTTGCGGGTGGTGGTTTTGATAGTACTGCCCGCCTTGCAAAGAGCTCTGCCGAGACGTGGATACCTATCTTTAAGCAGAATAAGTACAATGTGCTCGATGTGCTGCGAGAGTATATCCACCAGCTCAACCTCTTTCGTAAGGCTCTTGAGAAGGATGACTATAAGGCGCTGGAGCAGACTATTGCCCGCGCAAATGAGATAAAACGAGTGTTACACAAATAGATATTACAACTATGCTTGACTTGAAATCCAAGAAACCGTTAATTATAGCAGGCCCATGCTCTGCCGAGACCGTGGAGCAGACCCTTCAAACTGCCGAGCAGTTGGCCGCATCAGGAAAGGTAGATATCTTCCGTGCAGGCGTGTGGAAACCGCGCACCAAACCCGGAGGTTTTGAGGGTATGGGTATCCCTGCACTGCCGTGGCTTGTTGAGGTGAAGAGACGCACATCCCTGCCCGTTGCTATCGAGGTGGCAAATGCAAAGCATGTCGAGAGCGCCCTGGCATTCGGTATAGATATGTTCTGGATTGGCGCACGCACAACCTCTAATCCATTTAGCGTGCAGGAGATTGCCGAGGCTCTGCGTGGCTCGGATATCCCTGTGCTTGTCAAAAATCCGATGAATGCCGACATCGAGCTGTGGAATGGAGCCGTTGAGCGCCTCGCCAAGTGCGGCATTAAGCAGTTGGGATTGATTCACCGTGGCTTCTCAGGCTATGGCTCAAGTGTCTATCGTAATACCCCGATGTGGCACCTTGCTTTGGAGATTAAAAAGCGCCTGCCGGAGCTGCCAATCTTCTGCGACCCGTCGCATATCTGCGGTAACCGCGACCACCTCCTTGAGGTGTCACAGCAGGCTGCCGACCTCAACTTTAACGGTATTATGGTCGAGAGCCATATCACCCCTGATGCCGCATGGTCAGATGCAAAGCAGCAGATTACCCCTGAACAACTCGTAGAGCTGCTCGATAGCCTTATCTGGCGCGCCGAGGGGTCAGACTCTATCGCCTACCAAAACTCCCTTGATGAGCTGCGTGGCGTTATCGACCGCCTCGATGATGAGATTTTGCGCCTCCTCTCTATGCGTATGGAGGTCGCTGAGGGTATCGGATTTATCAAACGCGAGAATAACGTTATGATTCTCCAATCCACCCGCTGGAATCAGGTCGTTGAGCGTATCCTCGCCCGCTCCGAGGAGCTCGGCCTGAGCAAGGAGTTCCTCAACATCATCTTGGAGGCGATACATATTGAGAGTATTAATAAGCAGAAGCGTATTATGCAGAAGTAATTTTATCGTGCATTTGCCGTGAAAACACGGCATTAGCTGCACATCCCTCATATCCCCGAATGGGACGTACATCGAGTACTACCCATCCGGGGATATTTCACGATATGCACCTACTACCGCATTTTGACGACAAATGAGTGCAGAGATGTAGCGGCGTACAAACTCTGGTTTGCTTTTACTGCGTTAGCCGTACTGCGTAGCCAGGAAACCCGCTTAATCGTTGCAGCCGGAGCAGAGAAACTCTGCGACTAAGCCTCCCTTTTTCAAAGGGAGGTTTGGAGGGAATGTAAATATTTTGTATAGTTTTACTATCAGCCGTTTGTTTTTGGATTTGGCAGAGAACAAAACTCTGGTTTTGAATCTTTTTCGAGAATAACTGCTATCCGCAAGGATAGTAAAAATGAAAATAGCACTCACTCAAGCTTGCTTGAAAGTGAAGTGCTATTTTTGTTTTTCTATTGTCGCAGACAACGTTATTCTCGCAACAGATATTACCAAAACGAAGTTTTGGCGAAAGTTTTTCGGGCGCCTTTTTTCAAAAAGGTGCGGTACTGTGGCAGTATTGTGGCAGTACTGTGGCAGTACTGCGTAGCCTATCTACGTGGGCCACCCTGAGGGCCGCCGCCCTTTGCTCCGCCCTGTGGGCGTTGTGGGCGCATTGCCTTCTTCTCGACCATAAAGATTTTTGAGAGCTGGTCAGGTGTCAGGTAGTTCTTAAATACGCGCATATACTCCTTCTTGCAGGCGATGATATCGGCGTCAGCATTAAGCTGATCCATCACCATACGGAAGGCGAGCTTCTCGTCTATCTCTTTACCGTTATAGCCATCCATCAGGGTCTTGAGGTCTTTGCGGATTTTGCGAATCTCGCCCTGATATGATAGATATACAGGTGCAAACTTCTCTGCCTGTTCGGCTGTGAGCTGCAGCTCCTCAACAAGGCCTGCGATGCGCTCTACAGGACTCTTCTTTGGACCCTGCTCGCCGCCACGACCCATACCCGGACCACCCATTGGTGGCTGTGCTGATGCAATACCCACAGTGAGTACTGCAATAATAAGTGCGAAAATCTTTTTCATATTCATTTCAATTAGTTGTTACTACAAAGATAGTAAAAATTTCATAACATCCACATCATCGGCATAATCATTTAATGTCGGATATTGCGCCATGCCGAAATCTACCCTGCGAACAAGACCCTCCACGCGCGAAACAACGCACTGTAGGCGGGAGTTATTCTCTGCTATCCACTCTTTAACCTCATCGATAGTGTTATATCTGTGGATATTTATGCAACTAATCTGTCGCGGGAATTTAGCCTCACCCTCAACGGTAATAGCGCCACCCAAGTCGGTAAACGCCACAGATTGCATTGTCATCAGCGCACGGGTGTGACGATAATTGTTCTTATAGCTCTGCGGCATTGGTGGCACAACGAGTTGAAAATCGAAATTCTGCGGAGCAAATATCAGCGATACATTACGACACCCAAGCCCCGAATAGGTGAATATATCGCGCTGTAGAGCCGCCATATCCTCATCGCTCTCACTGCCCGAAAGTACTGCTATAGAGTGCCTTGAGCCGCGAATAAGGGTCGGAATATCGCCATACATCGTGCGGAAATGGAGCGCAGCCGTGTCGCTACCCGTAGCAATCAACGCATCAATTTGTCTGTTCGGCTGTAGCTGTTCGATTATAAGCTGTGGTTCAATCTCTTGCAGCAGCGTTACGATATACTCCATCAGTACGCTGTCTTTTGAGGAGTACTTGACAACGGGGATATTGCCGGAAGCAATGACATAGAGCAGATCGGCAAAACCCACGGCAGGGATATTTCCCGCCATGATAATTCCCACTCGCTTTACAGAGTGAACGGGCGTAGAGTAGAGGGCAATCCACTCGCTCAGTTTGTGGTGGTCGAGCATCTGTGAGCAGATAGCATCTATCGCCGTAGGTATCTGACAAAACCACTCGTTTTGCTGCTCGGCCCTCTCGATAACACTCTGCGGGATAGATCTAAGTCGTGTCCCGAGTTCGGAAAATATCTCGATAGTACTCTTCATACCACAAATATACTTAAAAAATAAGCCCCTTCAAAAAATGAAGGGGTTTATTTTTCTGCACGAATCGATTTTACTTCTTCGCCTCAAGAATAGGGAGGTTTGCCTCAGTTGGAACATATACCACCTTGTTAGGGATGTTGTTCTGCTGACGCACCCACAGATACTGAATGTAGGTTGTTGTCAGTGAGCCATTCTCGATGCGGATAGCCTCTGCAGCACCCTTTGCACGCTCAATCTCTGCCTGTGCATTGAGCTTCTCTGCCTCAAGGTTAGCCTTCGCCTCCTCAATCTTAATCTGACGGTTCTGCTCAGCCTTTGCAAGCTCCGCACGACCGCTCATCTCCTGCTGCCATACGTTGTACATCGGCAGTCCGAACATAAGTCCCAAAATTACTGCAAGTCCGATAAGTGAGAGGACTACAAGACCCCATACTGTCTTTGCTGCGTTGTTCATAGGTCACATTTTTTTTAAGGTTGAAAAATGGATAAAAAGATGAAGTTCAAGGCTTGCGAAGTGAGAGAAACCGCAGCATACAAAAGCGTATGTGAGGATTTCGAACACAAGCGTAACGCAGAAATTCGCTTTTTATCCATTTTTATCAATTAGTGGTTATTGAAAAAAAAGAGCAGTTTGAATTTCAAACTGCCCTCATTGCTTTATTCAGCCTCCTCACGGTGAAGTTTCTCAACGTAGATTGCGTGAGCCATCTTCTCGCGCTTTGCAATTGAAGGCTTTGTGAAGTACTGACGAGCACGGAGCTCCTTCAGAACACCTGTACGCTCATACTTACGCTTAAACTTCTTAAGGGCGCGCTCGATATTCTCGCCCTCCTTAACTGGCATGATAATCATAATATTTTCTCTTTTTTTAGTTTGTTAAATTCTGTTTTGGTTTGCCATTTGAGGTGATGCGTAAACCTGGTTTACAACCTCCAGCCGGCCTGCTGTTTAATCATTCTCCTCCTCTAAATCCAAAGGGTTGTCGCCGAAATGAAGATACGGCGCAAGTGCACTGACCTGCTCCGATGTGAATATGTCGTCATTTACAATCTCTTCAATCGACTTCCAGCCTCCTTTCGATTTGCGCAGTTGAATAATTCTGTTTATCGCCCTTCGAGTCATATACGGATGACGCTCCAACTCTGAGGCGGGTGCAAAGTTAATATCAATTTTTGAAAAAACACAACTATCACAGCAAATTTGTGAAGAAAATCGTGCAAAATTTTCACTTGTAACGCATTTTATCTCTGAAAGTTGCTCGATTGAGACGTAACCACCCAATAATTTGCGGTAACTTACTATCGCTTGAGCAGTTTTCGGCCCTATGCCGCGAACGGTTACAAGGGTTGCACTGTCGGCAGAGTTTATCTCAATCTTACCTCCGTATGGTTTTGGCTCAGGGAAGATTACGTAGCGCGCAAGCGAGTCTGACATCTCCGGAGATACTGCCCAGCAGTCCGATAGCTCCGCCATGTTGCGAATACCCTCCGCGCCGCTATCTCGATACTCGATAAGCCCCTCTGCCTGACGATAGCTAAAACCAATTCTCTGCAGATAGGCTATGCTGACGGTGTCTATTCTGAACGGCTCGTATGGATGCGGGCGCCTGTTGTCAATCTTCTGCTCCCAACGCTGTCGGTTTATGGCGCGGATAGAGTCGACCCTATTCTCTGCCCGAAACTGCTTACCTATATTTATATACGGGCGCAGGCGGGCAAACATAGAGTCTGTAACCCCATAGCAGAGCGCAAACTCCTCGGCGATCTCAAAGACCTTACCGCGAGCGCGATATTTGAGAATAGATACGGCGGTGTGGCGTTCAAAACCGAGCGCTAACAGTTGCTCATAGCTCACCGTATTGGGGTCGAAAGCAAAGAGAGAGTCGGTTGTCGCGCACTCTCTCTCCTGCTGCGCCTCAATCCTCTGTGGGCTATTTATACGGCGAATACAGACCGCCAAGAGGGCTGTCGCTACAACTACTACCGTCGCCAAAATAGCACCCAATCTACCACCTCTTCTCATTACCACTCAGCCTTGTCAGATAACAATAACTTACGATATTTGCGCGATGGAGAGTCGATAAACTCACCAATGCCATACTCTGCCCAGCGTCTATCCACAGCCTCGATAACATCCTCAGTAGATGTGACAACATTCGGAAAACGAGTAGGATTACCCTCCGCTCCCGGAACCTTTGCACGGGCATCGATAGTAAGGGTGTTGCCCACGAGTGCAATATCACGATTAGGGTCGGTGTTTGCTGCGGCTATCCAGAGCAGATCATTTGCGCCAAAGTCGGCTGCTCGGCTGTCAAAGAGCGCAATGAAGTTGCAATCAACTCCCTCTTGTGAAGCTATCGCTGCCAAATCAACCTCTGCACAATTATCGGCAAAGAACAGCAGCGTACTCCAACTCTCAACAAACTCTGTACGCATTGTAACTCCCTCAGGTAGAGAAATATCCGCACTTACTGCACCCTTGCGGTTTGTGCTTGTAACCTCTGTAAGATTGAGGGCGAGTTTACCGCCAAAACCTGTGGTTGCAGTGGCGTGGTCGAGCACATCGTAGATACCCTCGCCGCGAATGACTGCCTTTTGTGGCTCGCAATTTCTCAGCAGAGCAGCAAGCTCCTCGCTGCTACGAACATTGGTCGTTGGTGGGGTTAAGACGAGGTATTTGTTGAACATCATCTGCCCTGCACTCCACATACCCTGCGTAACCTTTGTTGCCTGACCCTTGTAGCGGCTGCTGATAGAGAGAATGGCGATATTGTGTGACGTGCCCGCTGCAGGCATAGTCATATCGACAATCTCAGGCTGCATAACAAGGCGTATCGGCGCAAGGAATATTCGTTCTGTGGCGATAGAGATATAGGCATCCTCCTGCGGCGGCACACCGACAACGGTTGCAGGATAGACAGCATCCTTGCGGTGGGTAATAGCCGTTACGTGAAAGCGAGGGTAGAGGTCCGTGAGCGAGTAGAACCCTGTATGGTCGCCAAAATCGCCCTCGACGACAAGTGGCTCGGACGTATCGACGTAACCCTCGATGATAAAGTCGCAATCATCGGGAACATAGATGTCGTTTGTGATGCACTTGACAAGTTTCACAGGCTTTCGGCGCAGGAAACCCGCCAACAGATACTCGTCCAAATTGTCGGGCATAGGTGCCGTTGCAGCGTATGTATAGGCAGGGTCGCCACCGATGGCAACCGATACGGGCATACGCTTACCCAACGCCTTATAGCCGTCGTAGTGGCGTGCTCCCGTCTTGTGACGGTGCCAATGCATACCCGTTGTCTTGCTGTCAAATACCTGCATACGGTACATTCCGACATTGCGCAAACCACTCTGCGGGTCGAGTGTATTTACCATCGGCAGGGTGACAAAACGACCACCATCGCAGCCCCAACTCTTGAGAATGGGCAGTATGTCGAGCGATGCACTATCGCCCGTCAGCACCACCTGCTGGCACTCTCCTCGGCGCTTGAGCTTCTTTGGAAACCAACGGGCAACCTCCCCAAGCAGTGGTAACATCTTGAGCTGGTCGGATAGTGAATCCTTCGGCGATGTGACACTCTTTAGCAGGTTGTCGATGCGTGCGGTAATATCCTCAGGCCTCTCCACACCCAGTGCGAGCGATATACGACGCTCCGAGCCCATCATATTGGTCAGCACGGGGAAGGGCTTGTCGGTATGCTCAAAGAGTAGCGCCTTGCCGCCACCAGCACTCTTTGCCTGACGGTCAGTAAGCTCGGCAATCTCGTAGATACTCGAAACCGGAGTGCCGATGCGAATTAACTCACCGGCACTCTCAAGTTTTGCAATAAATTCTTGTAAATTCCTATACATATTACTATTTACTACTTCTTTGCTGCTGCGGCAAGACGCTCCTCCATCATTCGCTTCTCCTTACCCCACGATGCGAGGCAGATACCGGCAGCAAGCAGGGCACCGATAATGAATACCCAGAAGGTTGCATCCCAGCCAAGTGAGCTCTGTGCGATGTTACCCAAAACAATCTTTGAGAGCACTGCATCACCAAGCAGATAGCCAAACAGACCGAGGAAACCCGCTGCTGTACCTGCCGCGTTCTTCGGAACGATAGCAAGACCCTGCACGCCAATCATCGCCACAGGTGCGTAGATAGCGCCACCGATAAGGGCGAGTGATGAGTAGATAATCCAACTGATAGGGATGTGTGTGAACTGAGCCACAACGTCAGCCTGCCAATAACCCAACACACCGATAGTTACGGCGATAAGGAAGATGACATTTACAGGTGCACAACGGCCGTTGAAGAACTTTGATGATATCCAACCACCGAGAATAGTTCCTGGAATGCCTGCATACTCACGAACAGCGTAGGCGATAGATGCCGAGTCCTTATCCCACTTAAATACCTCGGTCAGATATGTTGGTGACCAGTCGGCAATACCGTAGCGGATAAGATATACAAAGACATTTGCAAAGGCGATGAGCCAGAGCATTCTGTTCTTCAGAATATAATCTACAAACAGACGGCGGAACGGAATCTTATCCTCCTCTCCCTTGGCAGCCTTCGCGCCTGAGTGGTCGTTTCTGTACTCCTCGATAGCAGGCAGACCGCAAGACTCCGGTGTATCACGAATAGCCCACCAACAGAAGAGTGCAAAGAGCAATGCTGCAACGGCAGGAACGATAAATGCTGCACGCCAAGTCTCTGTAATACCGAGAGTTGTAAATATAATCACGCCCGCAGGGATGAGCAGACCAAGTGTGCCGTTACCCACATTGTGAGCAGTATTCCAAACCGACATCTTGAAGCTGCGCTCGTTAGTTGAGAACCAATGTGCAAGCACGCGGCCGCATGGAGGCCAACCCATACCTGATAGCCAACCGGCGAGCAACATAAATACGAACATCAGACCAACGGTCACTGCATAGTTGCCATTCACGCCTGTAGGGTAGGGCAGAATACCCGCCAAAATCATCACAAGCGAAGAGAGTATAAGACCTACGGTCATAAACTTGCGAGCATCCGAGCGGTCAGAGATAGAGCCCATAATGAACTTGCTCACTGCATAGGCAATCGGAATACCCGACATTGCAAGACCTGCACCGGCCTTGTCAATCAATCCCTCCTCAATCATTCCGGGAGCGGCAAGAGAGAGGTTCTTGCGTACAAGATAGTAGGCTGCATAGCCCAAATAGATACCCAGAAAGACCTTGAGTCGCATCTTGCTGTACTCCTTGTCAATCTTATCGGCTGCCAAGAGCGGCTTTTTTGCCGGAGGTGTAAGGAAACCCATAGTTTTTAAGTTTTTAGGTTGTTGTATCGGTTATAGCTTTATGTCGTAAATCTGAATTACACCCACAAGGTGCTTATTGTTATCGACCACCAGCAGGGAGTTTATCTTGTGCTGTGTCATCATCTTCTCCGCCTCAATGAGCTTCTCCTCCGGATGAATCATCTTCGGTGACTTTGAGGCAATATCCATAGGACGGATGTTGAAGAACTCGGCCTGACGGCTCTCCATTGCACGGCGCACGTCACCGTCGGTCACAATGCCCAAAATCTCATCCTCACGGCAGATGACAATCAGTCCGAGTCCACCCTGAGAGATGCGCTGAATCATCTCGACAGCAGAGCAATCCTCACCCACTACAGGGAGCTCTGTGCGGTGCATCACATTACCAACATTCATCAACAGACGACGACCAAGGCTACCTCCCGGATGCAGACGAGCATAGTCCATAGAGGTAAATTGGCGCACCTTCATCAGTGAGCAGGCAAGGGCATCGCCCATAGCAAGCTGCGCTGTTGTAGATGTTGTCGGCGCGAGCTTAAGGATGCACGCCTCACGCTCTACACGCACATCGAGGTGGATGTTCGAGTTTTTGGCAAGCGAGGAGTTGCTGTTTCCCGTCATTGAGATAAGCGGGTTGCCGTTGTCAAGGATAAATGGCACGATTTTAAGCACCTCGTCAGTCTCGCCTGAGTAGGAGAGGGCTATGACTACATCGTCCTTAGAAATCATACCCAAATCGCCGTGAAACGCCTCTCCGGGGTGCATATAGAAGCTCGGAGTACCTGTGCTGGCGAGGGTGGCTGCAATCTTCTTTGCCACAAGGCCACTCTTACCCATACCGGTCATAATAACCTTACCCTTGCACTCCAAAATAGTCTCGACGGCGTGCACAAAATCATCGCCCAAGTCACTCTTGATACGCAGCAAGGCATCAGCCTCAGTCTGTAGTGCATCAGTGGCTACATCGAGAATCAGTTGTCTGTTGTCCATAGTTATAATAGTGTTTTAATCACATTTTCAAGGTTGTCGAGGCAGAGCATATTCGGCCCGTCGCTCAGGGCGTTGTCCGGATCGGGATGCACCTCGAAGAAGTAACCATTTGCACCGAAAGCCTTCGCAGCAAGCGCCATAGCGGGAACATACTCACGATTGCCACCTGTCTTGCCACCTGCAGCACCTGGTCGCTGTACGGAGTGTGTGCAGTCCATAATCACACGCGGAGCAATCTGCAACATATCGGGGATGTTGCGGAAATCGACCACAAGGTTGTTGTATCCGAAGCTGTTACCACGCTCTGTGAGCCATACATCAGTTGCGCCCGACTCGATAGCCTTCTGATAAGGGTACTTCATATCGGCACCCGAGAGGAACTGCGCCTTCTTGATATTTACAGCCTTGCCTGTCTTTGCAGCTGCAACGAGCAGGTCTGTCTGACGGCAGAGAAATGCAGGAATCTGCAACACATCCACCACCGCTCCTGCAGCCTCAGCCTGCCACGCCTCGTGAATATCGGTGAGCAGACGAAGACCCCACTTGCTCTTGATGTCGGCAAGCATCTGCAGACCACGCTCAATACCCACTCCGCGATAGGAGTTGATAGAGGTGCGGTTAGCCTTGTCAAACGACGACTTGAAGATAATATCTGTGCCCAGACGCTTGTTTATATCGACAATGCGCTCTGCTACAGCATCAAGAACCTCTGCGCTCTCAATCACGCACGGTCCCGCTATAAATATTGGTTTCATTACTTCAGTAAGTTGATAATCTCTGTATTGATTGCCTTAACTTTTGCCTTATCCATCTTGACAACCTTGCGGTCGTAGGTGACAAAGCCATTTACCTCACCCTCAACGTCAGTGGTCTGGGTGTAGATTGCTGCCGCCATACCCTGTGGGATGAACTGCTTGAGCATAGTTGCATACTTAACATACTCGTCAGTCACCTCGTCGGTGTTGTTGAACTGGATATAACCCCAGTTGCGCTTATTCCACCACAGGTGCTCCTTGATAGGGTAGCCGATACCGCCATACTCGCCAAGAACGACAACATACTCAGAGCTGTGGAACGGCATTGACGGTGCAGGGTAGTTGTGGATATCGAGGATATCGCCGCACAGACGCAGGTTACCGCCACTTGCAGCATTGATAAGACGTGTCGGGTCGTTGGCTGCTGTCCACTCGGCAACGGTCTCGGTGTCAAACTGACCCCAAGCCTCGTTAAACGGTACCCAAACACCGATAGATGGGAAGAAGCGGAGGGCATCCATAATCTCTGCCCACTCCTTGTAGTAGCGGTTCTTCTCCTCGCGGGTTGCAGGTGAGTCGCTACCGCCACCGATGTTATTACGGCCCCACATACCGCCCTTTGAGTTGCCATTATAGAGGGCAAGGCACGGCATATCCTGCCATACGATAATACCCTGCTGGTCGCAGTGGTAGTACCAACGTGCAGGCTCAACCTTGATATGCTTGCGGATGGTGTTAAAGCCGAGTTCCTTTGTAAGGATAACGTCGCTCAGCAGAGCCTCGTCTGTCGGTGCAGTGTAGAGTCCGTCAGGCCACCAGCCCTGGTCGAGCGGGCCATACATAAATATAGGTGCGCCATTGAGGGTCATACGCTTGTGACCCATAGCGTCGCGCTCAACAGAGAACTGACGCAGGGCAGCATAAGAGTTTGCGCTATCTACCACCTTACCCTTCTCGATAAGTGAGAGCTTGAGGGTGTAGAGGTGCGGAGTGTCAGGAGTCCAGAGCTTGGCATCCTTGATAGGCAGTGTGGCACGCACACCTGGAAGAACCTTTGTTGTGTAGAGGCTCTTGTCGCCATCGAGCACCTCAATCTGAAGTGTGCCGTTGCTGTTTGCTGTTGCAGCATCCACATAGAGCTCACCACGAACAATGTCGCAGTCGGTTGTAATGCCCTCGATGTGGTTTGTCTTTGCTACGGGCTCCAACCAAACGGTCTGCCAGATGCCCGATACAGCGGTGTACCAGATGCCGCTTGGGTTAAGACGCTGCTTGCCCACAGGGTTGTGTACAGAGTCTGTAGGGTCCCAAACACGCACTACAAGGCGCTGCTCGCCCTTTGTCAGAGCCGCTGTAATGTCGAGTGAGAATGGCGCATAGCCGCCTGTGTGGTTGCCGACAAGGATGTCGTTCAGATAGACGTCACAGCTCCAATCTACAGCGCCGAAGTTGAGCATCACTCGCTTGCCATTCCAAGAAGATGGCAGGGTAAAGGTGCGCTCGTACCAGAGTATATCATCCTTTGTAACACGCTTCTGCACGCCTGAGAGTGCCGACTCGATAGCAAATGGAACGAGTATCTGACCATCAAAAGTGGTTGGCTTTGCCGCTGTAAGGTCGGTTACGGCGTAGCTCCAAAGACCGTTGAGGTTCATCCACTCGTTACGCTCAAGCTGCGGACGTGGGTACTCAGCAAGTACATTGTTCGGGTCAAGGTTCTCTGCCCAAGTGGTGCGAATCTTGTCGCCTGCGATTTTCCACTCAGCACTCGCAGTAGCAACTACAGCCACAGCCAAAAGTAGAGTTAAAAGGTTCTTCTTCATGGTATTAGTTTTTTAAGTTGTTATCTGTTCAAGTTCTTCAAAAACTCCTCAGCACGGGCAAGGTCCTCTGGGGTGTCAATGCCGATAGTCTCCACCTCGGAGATGCCGACACCGATTTTGTAGCCGTTCTCAAGCCAACGCAGCTGCTCAAGCGACTCTGCAACCTCAAGCGTTGATTGTGGCAATGAGGTTACAGCACGCAGCACATCTGCCCTAAAGCCGTAGATGCCGATATGTTTGTAGAAAGTGTGGTGCTTGAGCCACTCGCTCCTCTCCACGCCACGCAGATACGGGATAACCGAGCGGGAGAAGTAGAGCGCACGCATATCTCTGTCAATCACCACCTTAGGAGAGTTCGGATTCTCAAGGGCAGAGATAGGGTCATCTGCCGAGAATGGCTTTACAAGGGTTGCAATGTCGGTCGTAGGGTCTGCAAAACAGCCCTTGAGAGCCTCCAACTGCGAGCGCTGGATGAATGGCTCATCGCCCTGCACATTGATAACCACATCGTACTGCTTGCCCTGCTTCTGATAGGCCTCCCAGCAACGGTCAGTGCCGCTACGGTGGGCAGTTGATGTCATCTCGACCTTGCCACCAAAGGCCTTCACAGCGTCGTAAATGCGGCTGTCGTCTGTCGCCACCACAGCATCATCAAGCACGCCTGCCACCTGCTCATATACGCGCTCAATAACGGTCTTACCACCTAACATAGCAAGGGGCTTGGCAGGGAATCTTGTGCTCGCGTATCTTGCCGGTATAATTGCTATAAACTTCATAATTTGTCGTCACTTTAATCTGGGTTTCGATTTTATGCGGTTTTTACTGCCGCTACCTTGTTCTCGTCAATGGGAAATACCCTTTAGTATGTCCCATCGCCTCGACCTTCGGCGAGCGTGGTAAAATTCCACCTAAAATCAAAACGGGTTAGTGTACTTTTCTGTTGTTACTTTTGGAGTGCTAACTCTAAAACCTCCTCGTTGGTGCGTACATAGTGGAAGGTAATGCCCTCAACGTACTCAGGTTTAATCTCCTCGACATCCTTACGGTTCTCCTCTGGGATAAGGATTGTGGTGATACCTGCGCGCTTGGCAGCCAGCACCTTCTCCTTAACGCCACCGATAGGGGTTACGCGGCCACGGAGAGTTGTCTCGCCCGTCATAGCAATTCGCTCGGTAACCTTACGGCCTGTGTAGGTCGAAACGATAGAGGTAATCATCGTAATACCCGCACTTGGGCCATCCTTCGGCACAGCACCCTCGGGAACGTGGATGTTCAGGTCGTTCTTCTCGAACATCGTAGGGTCGATACCCAGCTCCTTATGGTGTGCCATAACCCACTCATAGGCGATAGTTGCCGACTCCTTCATCACATCGCCCAGATTACCTGTCAGCGAGAGCTTACCCTTGCCAGGTGTGAGCAGCGACTCGATATAGAGTATATCGCCACCAACGGCTGTCCAGGCAAGACCCGTAACAACGCCGACCATATCCTTAATCTCGTACTCCTCGTTGAGGAACTTCGGCTTGCCGAGAATCTTCTCGATATCTGCTGCCGAGATTTCAGGTGTATAGGCCTCCTCAAAGGCGATATTCTTGGCGCGATGACGTGCGAGCTTGGCGATATTCTTATCCAGCGAACGCACGCCCGACTCGCGGGTATATTCAGAGATAATCTTCTTCAGAATCTCCGCCGAGAGTACCATATCACCCTCACGCAATCCGTGTGCCTCGCTCTGCTTGGCAATAAGGTGGTTCTGGGCAATCTGAATCTTATCCTCAAGGATGTAGCCTGAGATATTTATCAGCTCCATACGGTCGCGCAGGGCAGGGTTGATAGCCGAAATATCGTTTGCCGTAGCGATAAAGAGCACCTTCGACAGATCGTACTCCACATCGAGATAGTTGTCGTGGAAGGTGGTGTTCTGCTCAGGGTCGAGCACCTCAAGCAGGGCAGAGGATGGGTCGCCGTGGTTAGAGACGGTCATCTTATCCACCTCATCGAGGATAATTACAGGGTTAGACGAGCCGCAACGCTTGATGGTCTCAATAACACGACCCGGCATAGCACCGATATATGTGCGACGGTGTCCGCGAATCTCACTCTCATCGTGCAGACCACCGAGGGCTATACGGCCAAACTTACGACCAAGAGCCGTAGCCACACTCTTACCAAGTGAGGTCTTACCCACTCCCGGAGGGCCATAGAGGCAGAGAATTGGCGACTTCAAATCGCCCTTGAGCTTGATTACGGCAAGGTGCTCAAGTATGCGGTCCTTAACCTCCTCAAGACCGAAGTGGTCGGCATCGAGCTGCTGACGGGCACAGGTGAGGTCAAGGTTGTCCTTAGTAACCTCATCCCACGGCAAATCGAGCATAAGGTGTAGGTAGGTCATCTGTATCGAGTACTCCGCAATGGCAGGGTTGAGGCGCTCAAGCTTTGAAACCTCCTTCTCGAAGAGCTCGGCAATCTCCTTTTTCCACACCTTCTTTGCTGCAGCCTCACGCAGCTTGTCAATATCGCCATTTACATCGTCACCCAGCTCCTCCTGAATGGTGCGCATCTGCTGCTGGAGGTAGTAGTCGCGCTGCTGCTTGTCAATCTCGCTCTTGACCTTCTCCTGAATCTCCTGCTTAAGCTCAAGCAGCTGCTGCTCGCGGATAAGTATCTCAAGTAACTTGCGCGAACGGGCAAGCAGACCCGGTGCCTCCAAAAGACTCTGACGGTCGTCATCCGAGAACTCAAGGTTTGAGCAGATGAAGTTGATTGTTCCGCGGTGCGAGTCGATGTTCTTGATAGCAAACGAAGCCTCCTTCGGAATATTTGGCGAGATGCTGATAATACGCAACGCCGTGTCGCGTACAGCCTCCACAAGGGCGTTAAACTCAGGGTTGTTCTTGTCGGGAGCGGTGTCGAGCAGGGTAGTGACCTTGGCGCGGAAGAATGGCTCGGTCTGTATGTACTCGCCCACCTCAATCTTCTCAAGACCCGACAAAATGACGGTCAGATTGCCATTCGGCATCTCAAGAATCTTCAGAATACGCGCAGCAGTACCTATGCGGTGCATATCGTCAGGTGTCGGTGTCTCAATCTCGGGATTGCGCTGCAGAACAGCTCCGAGCAGACCGTCACCCGCATTTACGGCACGCACAAGGGCGATGCTCTTCTCACGACCAACGGTAATCGGGGTCACAGCACCCGGAAAGAGGACCGAGTTGCGCAGCGTCAAAATAGGTAAAATCTCAGGCAACTTGACATCCTCTATCGTGTCATCGTCACCCGATACAATGGGTATAGCCTGGAACTTGCGATCAGCTAACTCCGCAGGAAAACCTTTGTCGTCAAAAAATGTATCATTATCTTTCTTTGCCATAGTCTTTTAGTGTTTGTACTCGTAAACGAGTACGGTTATAATCGTACAAAGATAGTGAAAAGAACCTACAATACCAAACCCGATGCCAAAAAGAGTTAAATTTATGTGGTAGTGGCGCATTTGCACCACTCTGACAATAAATTGGTCGTCCAATGTAACAGAATAACAGAATAACGAAATAACGGGGGCGTGCACGACGGTTATTTGAGTTATTGTGTTATAAAACTCCACCACGCTGTAGCCCCTTTTTGTTTTTAACAAAAAAAAGAGTTATCTTTGCCGTTTGGAAATGAAATAGAAGAATTAAATCAATATAAACTATGCAAATCGCAGACAAATACTCTCCACAGGAGATTGAACAGAAGTGGTACGACTATTGGTGCGACCACAACCTTTTCCACTCGGAGCCTGATGAGCGCGAGCCTTATACAATCGTTATTCCGCCACCAAATGTGACCGGTATGCTCCATATGGGTCATATGCTCAACAATACCCTTCAGGATGTGTTGGTGCGTCGTGCGCGTATGCTTGGCAAGAATGCCTGCTGGGTGCCCGGTACAGACCACGCAAGTATCGCTACTGAGGCGAAGGTGGTTGCAAAGCTCAAGGCTGAGGGTATCGACAAGGCGTCGCTGACCCGTGAGCAGTTCCTTGCCCACGCTTGGGAGTGGAAGGAGAAGCACGGCGGTATTATCCTCCGTCAGCTGCGTAAGCTCGGTGCATCTTGCGATTGGGACCGCACCTGCTTTACTATGGATGAGGCTCGTACCGAGGGCGTTATCAAGGTATTCTGCGACCTCTACAACAAGGGCAAGATTTACCGTGGCGTGCGTATGGTGCATTGGGACCCATCTGCAAAGACAGCCCTCTCTGACGAGGAGGTTATATATAAGGAGTCGCAGGGTAAGCTCTACTACCTGCGCTACAAGCTTGAGGGTACTGACCGCAACATTATCGTTGCCACAACCCGCCCTGAGACCATTTTGGGTGATACTGCAGTCTGCCTCAACCCGAATGACCCTCGCTATGCCGATGTGCCAGAGGGTGCTCGCGTGATTGTTCCGCTGGTGGGTCGTTCTATTCCGATTATCCGCGATGAGTATGTAGATATCGAGTTCGGTACAGGTGCGTTGAAGGTTACCCCTGCACACGACGTGAATGACTATATGCTGGGCGAGAAGTATGGCCTTGAGACCATCGACATCTTCAACGATGACGGTACTATCAACGATAAGGTGGGTATGTACGTTGGCGTGGATCGCTTCGAGTGCCGCAAGCAGATTGAGAAGGATTTGGAGGCTGCAGGTCTTATGGAGAAGACCGAGCCATATACAAACAATGTCGGCTATTCAGAGCGTACAGGCGTTGCTATTGAGCCAAAGCTCTCTATGCAGTGGTTTATGTCTATGGCAGAGATTGCAAAGCCTGCGACAAAGGCCGTTCTTGAGGATGTTATCCGCTTTGTGCCTGAGAAGTATAAGAACACCTACCGCCACTGGATGGAGAATATCAAGGATTGGTGTATCAGCCGTCAGCTGTGGTGGGGTCAGCGTATCCCTGCCTACTACCTGCCAAAGGGTGGTTATGTAGTTGCCGAGACTGCCGAGCAGGCGCTTGCCCTTGCGCAGCAGAAGAGTGGCGATGCTACTCTTACCCTTGCCGACCTTCGTCAGGATGAGGATGTGCTCGATACTTGGTTCAGCTCTTGGCTCTGGCCTATCTCTGTCTTTGACGGTATCCGCAACCCTGACAATGAGCAGATAAAGTACTACTATCCGACTAATGACCTTGTTACAGGTCCGGATATCATCTTCTTCTGGGTGGCTCGTATGATTATGGCGGGCTACGAGTATCGCGGTCAGATGCCGTTCCGCAACGTCTATTTCACAGGTATCGTGCGCGATAAGATTGGTCGTAAGATGAGTAAGCAGCTGGGTAACTCACCAGACCCGCTCGACCTTATTGCACAGTATGGTGCTGACGGTGTCCGCGTGGCGATGATGCTCTGCTCAAGTGCCGGTAATGACCTTATGTTCGACGATGCACTCTGCGAGCAGGGCCGTAACTTCGGTAATAAGATTTGGAACGCTTACCGCCTTATCAATGGCTGGAGTGTCGATGAAAACCTCGCACAGGGCGAGAATAACGCCGTTGCCGTTGCTTGGTTCCGTGCCAAGATGAACGCAGCCCTTGCCGAGATTGAGGATAACTTCCGCAGCTACCGCATCTCTGAGGCACTTATGGTTGCCTATAAGCTCTTCTGGGACGACTTCAGCGGCTGGTACCTTGAGATTGTTAAGCCTGCATATGGCTCTCCTGCCGATAAAAGAACTATCGAGCAGACCAAGCGCTTCTTCGAGGAGTTGATGCTCATTCTGCATCCATTTATGCCGTTTGTAACCGAGGAGATTTGGCAGGACCTTGCACCTCGCGCTGCTGGCGAGTCTATTATGGTCAGCCCAATGCCAAAGGCGGAGCAGGTCGATGAGCAGTTGCTCTCTCGCTTTGCACTGCTGCAGGAGGCTGTCTCTGCTATCCGTAACATCCGTAAGCAGAAGAATATCCCGCAGAAGGAGGCTATCGAGCTGAAGGTCGTTCTGGATGAGAACTACCCACGCGAGGCGGAGGCTGTGCTTGTTAAGATGGGTAACCTCTCTGCCGTAACCCCTGTTACCGAGAAGAACCCAACCGATGCCGGCTTTATCGTTAAGACTACCCAGTACTTCGTTCCTATGGGCGATAACGTCAATATCGAGGAGGAGATTGCAAAGCTTGAGAAGGATTTGGCATACTATGAGGGCTTCCTCGTCTCAGTTATGAAGAAACTCTCAAACGAGCGCTTTGTCACCTCAGCCCCTGCACAGGTAGTTGCTAATGAGCGTGCTAAGCAGGCGGATGCGGAGGCGAAGATTGCGGCGATTAGGGAGCAGCTCACCGCTCTAAAATAGTTTTTGCGTGATAGCGGCACATTTACTTCCGCTAACAAAAAAGTCCCAGCAATGGCTGTACGCTTTAGTACTATCCATCGCTGGGATTTTTTGCCGAGCGTTGTAACTGCACCACTCTGACGCAAAAAGTCCCCTCGATTAGACGTAGTGCAAACCCTCTGACGATAAATTGGTTTTACCGTGAAAAGCACGCACCTGCATCACATCCCTCATAGTCCCGAATGGGAAATACCGCAGTATGTCCCATCCGCTCCTATTTCACGATGTGCCACATCTGCATACTTTTGACGATAAAACAGTGCGCAGATTGAGCGGAGTGCAGGCTCGGACTTGCTTTTAGCCGTTAGCCATTGGCTATTTTTACTGCGTTAGCTGTACTGCGTAGCAAGGAAACCCGCTTAATCGTTGCACCCGGAGCAGAGGAACTCTGCGACTAAGCCTCCCTTTTTCAAAGGGAGGTTTGGAGGGAATGTAAATATTTTTGTAAAGTTTTAGTATCAGCAATCGTTTTCGGATTGAGCAGAGAACAAAACTCTGTTTTTAATTCTTT
>JAFQFV010000022.1 GCA_017398555.1 Alistipes sp. | reverse complement strand
TCCGTGCTCGCCTGCAATATCCCCTGCCGCTGATAAAAGCATTGCTATAGGTAATAGCTTGTTACCTCCATATAACCAAGTAGTTATGCCGAGTAAAGCTACTGGTAGTGCCTTTGTGATATCTAACCAAAGCCAGCCACTGCAACCAAACACTCCACGGCTAAAGTAGAGCGTAACTGCTACTACAAAAAGCAGAGAGACTGTGCGATTATTCAAAATACTTCTGTAGTTCATCTACAAACTCTTGTGGAGCGCGACAAGGACGCATGCGCTCGGTGTTTACATATCCAAGAACGGTCTTTCCGGTGTTGAGCAACTGCCCCGCCTCATTAAAGACCTCATACTCGACAATAGCACGAACTACGGGCAGCTCTTTGATTGTTGCACGAATGGTCAGTAGCTCGTCGTAGTATGCAGGGGCCTTATATTTCGACTCCACCTCCACTATCGGCATAACTATACCCTGCTTCTCGAGCAGAGTGTACGGCAGGCCGATAGAGCGAAACATCTCGTTGCGGGCGGCCTCGTAGAAGACAATATAGTTGGCGTGATAGACTACGCCCATCTTGTCTGTGTCACGATAGAGTACGCGTATTTGGGTGTCGTGTGAAATCATATTTCGATGACTAATTTTTGATTCTTGATATTTGTGCAAATTGTGTTGCCACAGATAGTTATGGTGCTGTCAGTGCCATTTACAAGGGCGTTGTAGCGACCCGAAGCGGGCAGGAGTTTGTACTCATCTGTGGTAAATTCCCCCATATCGTCACTCTGACCTATTATAATATAGGTATGTCCGAGTAGATTGAGAGCGCTACGAATATCCCCACTCTCGATGGTTGTGCGGATAACGGTTGAACTGACTTTTGAACTCTCGACCAACTGCTGCTCTACCTGATATACTGTCAAGGTTGGCTGCTGAGAGGTTAGGTAGTTGTAGTCGCCTGATTTATTGTGACCAAAGTGGTGATTATACCCCACAACCAGCTCCTCGATACCGAGTTTGCCGATTAGATACTGCTCGATAAACTGCTGATGCGAAAGGCGGCTAAAGGCCAAATCGAATGGTATTACCACCATAAAATCGACTCCAAGTCGCTCAAGTAGCAGCGCCTTCTCTTCAAGTGTTGTGAGTAGTTTTAGCCCCTCGGCTTTGCCGAGTGTGATGCGGGGATGTGGTTCGAATGTCACCACGACACTATCGCCTCCACGAGCCTTTGCGCGGGTAATAACCTGCTCAATAAGCACTCTGTGGCCACTATGCACACCATCGTACGAGCCGACAGTGGCTACAGCGTGAGAGATAGCCGGGATAGAGTCAAAACCATATATTACACGCATAACTGTTAGTTGTTTTCACTCTCCTCGGCGGCCTTTACAAAGTAGGCAACCTTCTCAAGAATGGTTGTAATATCGTAGTTTTCGACAAAGATACCTTGTGGGAAGTTGAGTGGGGCCGATGTGAAGTTCAGCACACCCTTGATACCGGCATTGATAATCGGCACGACGAGCTCTGTAGCGGCCTTAGCCGGCAGTGAGAGCACGACAATACTGATGTCATTATTTTCCATAACATCCTCAAAATCGCTCATGGCATAGCACGGAATATCGTCAATAGTCTTACCGACTTTATTGGGGTCAATGTCGAAGGCTGCAGTGATTTTTAGTTTTAACTGCTTGCTGTTGAAGTACTTAGTAATTGCTTGTCCGAGGTGACCCATGCCAATCACAGCGATATTCATCGTATTGTCGCCGTAGAGAATATCGTTGATAAAGTCAATCAGGATGGCCACATCATACCCCTTCTTTGTATCGCTCGAAAAACCGATAAGCATCAGGTCACGACGTACCTGCACGGCAGTAATGCCGTGAATACCTGCAAGAACGTGCGAGAAGATGTGGGTAACACCCTGCTTGTGGTACTTTAGCAGGGTGCGACGATATTCACTAAGTCGCTCAATGGTCTTCTCCGGTATGTTGGTCGGGAAATTAGACATATTACTCGGCTGTGATTGTGAAGTTACTATTATAATTCACTCTAACCCACTCCTCGTTGGTGCGGATATTTGTTTGGTTATCCTTAACGAAGGTGTAAGGTGTCTGCAGAGGTTGGAAACGAGAGCCCTCCAAAGCCTTATCAATCTTGTCGTACAACGAGCGGATAAATACCTGTGCCGCATCGTAACCACGATATGCGTAGAGTGATGGCAACATATCAAATGCCTTGACATACTGTGCGCTAAAGGTCTGAATAATCGGGTTGCTGCGGTCAATATGGTATGTTGAGAGCATTACCACATTGTTGGCAAAGAATAGCGACTTGTCGATGTTGCGGTATCTGTTCCACTTGTTATTTCCAAAGACGATGTATGAAGAGGCGTTGATAGAACGAGCCTTAAGCGAGATACTTGCCGATGCAAGTGCTGCCAAGATACGATCAGTCTCAACCTCTGTAGCTGCAGTGATAATAAAGAGGCTTGGCTCCTCACTATCGAGCAGTGGGGAAAGGTCGCTTGGTGACGGTGGTACATTCTCGCCATTCTGACGAGCCTTCTCACGCTTCTCAATCACTGACGGGTGCTCGTAGATATACTTGTGGGTAATGTACTCCCTATCGCCCAAAATCTGCTTTACCTCCGCCTCGAAAGCACTATCGGTGGTATCTGACGAGATGAATACTACCCTACGGCTACCATTAAACAGGTTGCTTACCTTATCATACTTCGTCTCAAGACGTGGCGACATCTGGAAGATATTTGTGCCATTTGCCTGAGTGAGGTTTGCAAGTGGTGAAACTACAGGAATTGAGCGCTGCTCGGCGTAGTTTGCCACAGGGATAAGGGTATCCTCATACACAGGGCCAACAATAAGGTGGGTATTCTCAAGAGTATTGCTCTCAATAATCTGCGCAACCTTATCATGGTTGTGAGCAGTATTAAAGAGGTCAATATGAATCTGATAGCCATTCATTCGCAGATGGTCGGCACCAAGCAGAAAACCTTGATAGAAGTCAAGATAGTTCTGCGATACCTTACCATCAACAGACATCGGCAACATAAGGGCGACATTTGCCCTCTGGCCGTGCGCAAGAGTGGAGAATGTAGCAGGCTTAACCTCTACTTTACTCTGCTCTGTTGTGTCTGCAGGTATCTGCTGCTCGCTATTCTCGGCAGTTACACTCTTTGGCTTTGGAACCTTGATGATAAGGCCCTCGCGAACCTTATCCGGAGCTTCAAAACCATTGAGCGCCAATAGCTTATCTACGGTAGTGCCAAATCGGGATGCGATATTTTCGGCATCTTCGCCACGATGAACGACGTGGTAACTATACTCTTCGGTAGTCACAACGTTGTTCATAATCTGCTTCTGCTCCTCAATCTGCTCACGAGCCTCGTTCTCTGTAGTCTCGCCAATCTCACTACGACGGATGTAGAGAGTCTGACCTACGGCAAGGTGTGACGGGTCGATACCCGCATTATCCTCCATAAGTGTTGTTACAGAGATTTCGTATAGTCTGGCTATAGAGTAGAAAGTGTCGCCTTTGCGTACAACGTGACTCTTAAACTGCTTCTTTGAGCGCTTTGGCTGCTTCTGCTTCTTGGTAGGCTGTGCAGGGTGCGGAATTTTAATCATCTGCCCCGCCTTCAGACCCTCTGCAAGCACAGGGTTTGCACCCTCAAGCTGGTCAATGGTCACACCATATCGCTTTGACAAAGAGTAGAGAGTATCCCCCTTGGCAACAGTGTAGGCGGTATATTTCACACCGTCTATATAAACAATCTGTTCGCTCTGCGCAGAGGCTACTCCGCAGCAAAATAGAGCTGCAATGGCTGCAATACCGATTCGTCTATTCATGCAAATAGTGTTTAGTTAGCAAAATGCGTCGAGCTACACTAAAACTTTCTGTTTCTGAGCATAATCTCAGTGATAATCTTCTTTGTGTACTGAGGGAAATCACCCTTCATCATCCAGTCGTAGTAGCTCGGTTCGCTCTTAAATACCTCAGCGACAACCTGTCCCTTGTACTTGCCAAAGGTGAAGACCTCCTCCCTCTTCTCGTTGTAGGCGATACGACCTGCAAAGTCGGCAGTCTCTCCGCGAGATGAGTACTCTGCCAGAAAATCGACATCGTTCTTAAGGTCATCATATCGCTCTAACTGGCCGAGAAGTACCTCGTATGTGGCAAGTGTGTCGGCCTCGGCACCGTGTGCAGCATCGCCCAACTCCTTACCGCAATAGAAACGATATGCGGCAACGAGTGTGCGCTCCTCCTTCTTGTGGAAGATGTTCTGCACATCTATATAACGTCTATTTCTGAAATCTACGTCTATACCGGCGCGTAAAAATTCTTCAACCAGCAGCGGAAGGTCGAAACGATTTGAGTTAAAACCGCCAAAATCACACCCCTCCATAAAGGCTTTGAGTGACTTTGCAATCTGCTTGAAGGTTGGGCAATCCTTCACATCCTCATCTGTGATGTGGTGGACTGCCGTAGCCTCCGCAGGGATTGGCATCTCGGGATTTATTCGGCGAGTCTTGATATCCTTACCTCCATCAGGGGTAACTTTAACCATAGAGATCTCGACGATTCTATCGCGTGAAGTATCGGTGCCGGTGGTCTCCAGGTCAAAGAAGATCATCGGCCTTGTAAGATTGAGCTTCATTGCCACTATGCGCTGATAATCATTGGCATAAGCAACATCAGAGTAGAAGAGCTCTGAACGTCGTCATAAACAGGCTTGAATACACCTGCACGGGTTGAATCAGCAAGCTCTACAAGTACAGTCGGAGTCTCGATGTTTGAGAGAATCTCAACAAGGAAGATAGACTTGAAGCCGATAGAGATTGGAGAACCCTCGTAAGAGCAGTTCAAACTTTCGTTTGCAGATACATAGAAGTTTACATCCTGAGCTGCAAGGGTCAGCTTGTTGTCTGCAACATCCAAACGGATAAGGTTTGTAGCAGAGTTTGCACAAACTGCAACACGCTTGATACCATTGAGGAACTCGATACGGTCGATAAGAATCTTATTAGGGTTGCCTGCAGGGATTACTGCGTTGTAGTTAGGATAGTCACCCTCGATAAGACGGCAGATAAGGATGTAGTTCTTAAGTGTAAATACGGCGTTGCTCTTGTCGAAGCTAACGGTTACATCCTCCTCCTCTTTCAGAAGCATAGTCTTAAGCAGATTTGCCGGCTTCTTTGGTAGGATGAATGATGCAGCCTGCTCGCAGTTGTGCTCTGTTGTAAACTTAACGAGCTTGTGACCGTCAGTAGCTACGTATGTAATGCCGTTCTGCTCGATGTTGAAGAATACACCGTTCATCATAGGCTTGAAATCATCGTCTGCAGTAGCGAAGATGGTCTTATTGATACCATTTACAAGGGTATCGACATCCATAGTGACCTCTGTCTTATCCTCTGCAAGAGTCTTGTTTGTAGGATAGCTTACAGGGTTTGCGCCCGGAACAGATGAGCCACCGCTGTGCCAAGAGATTTTAATCTCCCAAGTGTTCTCATTTACCTCAAAAGTAAGTGGCATCTCTGAGCACTCCTTGAGCACGTCGAGAAGAACCTTTGCAGGTGCTGCAACCATACCCTCCTGCTCTACATTATCCACCTCAAGGTTGCCGATAAGTGTAGTCTCTGAATCTGATGCAGTTACGCGCAAAACACCATCCTTAAGCTCCATGAGGAAGTGCTCGAGGATTGGAAGTGAACTCTTGTTGTTGATTACCTTGCCTGTCATCGAGAGTACTGACAACAGTGCTGAACTTGATACTGTAAATTTCATCTTTTTCTGTTTTTTATATTTGTAATTCTAATTTTCTAAAGTGTTGCAAGCTTGTCAAGTGCATTTGCAATCATCTGGCGTACAAATGGCTTGTAGTCTGTACAGGCATCAAGGGCGATGCGCTGCGCGATGATGGTGCAGATTGTTGCCGCCTTGTGACCCATAAGGGCTGCCATACCGGCAAGAGCAGAACTCTCCATCTCGAAGTTTGTAATCTTACGACCGCCGAAGTCGAAAGACTCAATCTTCTCGTTTAGTGTCAAATCTTGTGGCTGCAAGCGTACCCAACGACCCTGCGGAGCGTAGAAACCGGGTGCTGCAATGGTGATACCCTCGCGAGTAATATCCTTAAATAGCTCGGCAAGAGATTTGTCTGCGTCGATAAAATATGGCTTTGGCAGAAGCTCATTCCAACCTGTGTGCTCAATAAATGCCTTCTCAATCTCAAGGTCGCAAACATTGTTTCTGCCTGCATAGTAGTTGAGCAGGCCGTCAAAACCTACTGATGTGCGTGAGAATATCGCTTCACCAACCTTAATGTCCGACTGCAGAGCTCCTGAAGTGCCAAGACGAACGAGTGTCAGCTGACGGAAAGTATCCTTAACCTGACGTGTCGCAAAGTCGATATTTGCTAATGCGTCGAGCTCGGTTACGCAGATGTCTATATTACCAATACCGATGCCGGTAGAGAGTACGGTCATACGCTTACCCTTGTATGTTCCTGTGATGGTCTTAAATTCTCGATTAGCCACCTCGCACTCGCGATTGTCGAAGAAAGATGCCACCATCTCAACACGACCGGGATCGCCAACGAGTATTACAATATCGGCGATTTGCTCCGGGAGCAGGTGCAGGTGGAATATTGTACCATCCTCATTGATAATGAGTTCTGAAGCGGGTATTGTTCTTTTAATCGTCATAATGGTATGTTTTATGTCCGGTTATTGTTGGATAATTGGCATAAAAGTAATATATTTACATCGTATTTCAAAAGATTTTTCAAACTTTTTTATTAAAAATAAAAAAATGACACTGATTAAGTCTATTTCCGGTATTCGCGGAACGATAGGTTCTTGTCCAGGTGATAATCTCACACCGATTGATATTGTGAAGTTTACAACCGCCTACACTCGTTTTATGAGCGAGAAAAATGGTGGCAAGAGGCTAAAGATTGTTGTTGGCCGTGATGCTCGTATCTCGGGGGCTATGGTGGATGACATTGTCGAGGGTACTCTGCTGGGTTGTGGGGCTGATGTTATCAATGTCGGTCTTTGCACTACTCCGGGTACAGAAATGGCGGTAATTACCCATAAGGCGGATGGAGGTATTATCATCACCGCTTCGCACAATCCGAAGCAGTGGAATGCGCTGAAATTGCTCAATGAGAAGGGCGAATTTTTGAATGACTCAGAGGGTAAGCGAGTACTTGAACTTGCAGAGGATGATAATTTTGAATATCCTGATATTGACCATATTGGAGAGGTTATCTCAAGGGAAGATTTCAATGACACCCATATCTCTCAGGTGCTTGCACTGCCGCTTGTTGATGTAGAGGCTGTGCGTGCTCGAAAGTTCAAGGTTGTAGTTGATGCTGTGAACTCTGTGGGAGGAGTTGTTATACCTAAATTGTTGCGCGAGTTAGGTTGTGAAGTTGTGGAGCTTAATTGTGAGCCTACAGGTCACTTTGCGCACAATCCTGAGCCTCTGCCGCAGAACTTGACCGAGATTTCGGAGGTTGTTGTGCGTGAGGGTGCCGATTTGGGTATTGTGGTGGATCCTGATGTGGATCGTCTTGCATTTGTAAATGAGGATGGAACGATGTTTGTCGAGGAGTACACCCTCGTCGCTGTTGCTGACTATATCCTTTCAAAACAGGTCGGAAATACCGTCTCAAACCTCAGCTCTTCGCGTGCTTTGCGAGATATAACCAACATGCACGGAGGTAACTATTCTGCCTCGGCTGTAGGAGAGGTAAATGTGGTTGAGATGATGAAAAAAACGGGCGCAATTATTGGCGGCGAAGGCAATGGCGGAGTGATATATCCGGAGCTTCATTATGGTCGTGATGCGCTTGTTGGAACGGCTCTGTTTTTGACATATTTCGCGGGTAAAAATATGACTATGACAGCCCTTAAAAGGAGCTATCCGCAGTATGTTGCATCAAAGAATAAAATCGAGCTTACACCGGCTATAGATGTAGATAAAGTGTTGCTTGAGATGAAGAGTCGTTATGCTTCTGAAAATGTGAATGATATAGATGGTGTAAAAATTGACTTTGCAGAGAGCTGGGTGCATCTTCGAAAGTCTAATACCGAGCCTATTATCCGCATCTATACAGAGGCAAAATCGGCTGCGGAGGCGGATGCTTTAGCAGAGCGATTTATCGCAGAAATCAGTGAAATTTGTAACCTATAAATATAACTAAAAATGGACAAGGTAAGAGAGTATATTGACGCTAATAAAGAGCGTTTTTTGGAGGAACTTTTTGAGCTTCTTCGTATCCCTTCGATTAGTGCCGTAACCGAGTATGCCGAGGCTCGCCAGCGTTGCGCTGAACACTTGGCTGCTGCCCTTGTAAAGGCGGGCGCAGATAGTGCTGAGGTTATTGCAACAGAGGGTGCGCCGATTGTCTATGGCGAGAAGATTATCTCTCCAAAGGCAAAGACCGTTATGGTCTATGGTCACTACGATGTTATGCCACCGGAGCCGCTCAATGAGTGGACTACAGAGCCGTTTGAGCCTGTAATTAAGGATGGTAGAATATATGGTCGTGGTGCTGATGACGATAAGGGTCAGTCATTTATGCACATCAAGGCTTTTGAGGCTATGTGCGCAACCGATTCGCTGCCTTGTAATGTAAAATTCCTGCTTGAGGGCGAGGAGGAGAGTGGCTCTACACAGATTAGCAAGTTCTGCGCAACTCACAAGAAACAACTTAAGGCTGACATTATCTTAGTATCGGATACATCTATGCTCGGACTCGATACTCCGTCTATCACTTGTGGTCTTCGAGGTCTTGCAGGCGTAGAGGTGTCGGTATCTAATGGTGCGGCAGATTTGCACTCAGGAATCTATGGCGGTGCAGTCTATAATCCTGCTATGGTGCTCTCAAAGATGTTGTCGCAAGTTGTTGATAGTGAGGGCCATATTACTATTCCTGGTTTCTATGACGATGTTCGTGAACTGAGTGCTGCCGAGCGTAAGGCGCTTAATCGTGTGCCATTCTGCTCTCGTAAATATAAGGCATCACTTGGCGTTGGCGCAACATACGGCGAGGAGGGTTACACAACTCTTGAGCGTGTAGGTGTCCGCCCTACTTTTGAGATTAACGGCATGTGGAGCGGTTATACAGGAGAGGGCAGCAAGACCATTATCCCGGCTGTTGCAAGTGCGAAGATTACTATGCGCCTTGTGCCATACCAGACCCCTGATAAGATTACAAAGCTCTTCAAAGATTATTTCAAGAGCCTTGCTCCAAAGGGTGTTAAGGTCGATGTGAAGCCTATGCACGGCGGTGTTCCGTATGTATCTCCAACAGATATGGCGGCATACAAGGCGGCAGAGAAGGCTATTGGCGAGGTCTTTGGTAAGCGTCCTGTGCCTGTATATTCCGGTGGCTCGATTGGTGTTATCAGTTGCTTTGAGCAGGTGCTGGGTATTAAGTCTATCTTGATGGGCTTTGGTCTGTCAAAGGATGCTATCCACTCGCCTAATGAGAGCTACGGCCTCGACCAATTCGATTTGGGACTTAAGTCTATACCTCTATTCTATAAATATTTCGCATAATGAAACGAATACTAACCCAACTGCTTGTTGCTCTGGCGATTATATCCCTCAGCACAGCGTGTAAGAGTATCAATTCGCCCGAGGGTACTACCCTTACGGGTGTTGTAAAGTGTGGCTGTAAGGCTGTTGCCGGCGTAGCAGTGACTGATGGCGAGCAGATTGTGCTCACTGATGAGAACGGCGTCTATAATATCGCCTCGACAAAGCCTTACGGTATGGTCTATATCACTACCCCATCGGGTTATGAGCCTGTGGCTATGGACTCTGTGCGTCAATCGTTCTGGGCAAGAACTACAGCAGAGCCTGCGGAGCTTGAGCGTCACGATTTTAAGCTTAAGAAGGTGGATGACAGTAAGTTGTCTGTGCTGTTTATGGCAGATACACACTTCTGCAATGACCCAAAGCGAAACGATTTTACTCACTTTCGTGAGCTTATGATGCCGTCAATCAATCGCGCTGCTGTAGATGCGGATGGTTATAAGTTTGCTGTAGCATTGGGCGATATTACTTGGGATCGCTTCTGGTATGCAACCGGTATGGATATCGAGTCTGTTCCACAGCATCTTGCTAACCACAACTTCCCTATGCCGTTCTACTGCGTGCACGGTAATCACGACTACGACCCATCCGTGCCCGCTACAGATAATCCGAATACCAATGCTATTCAGCGTTTCTGTAACGTCTTTGGCCCTACATTCTACTCTATGGATAAGGGCGGCGTACACTTCGTGATGCTCGATAACATTGTCTATAAAAATGAGGTTAAGGAGGGACAGAAGGTGGCAAAGGGAGTTGTAGGTAGCCGTAATTATGACCTCTATGTCGATGATGCGCAGCTCGCTTGGCTTGCGAAGGATTTGGCAGCTGTAGATAAGGGTACGCGGATTGTCGTTTGTATGCATGCTCCGCTCTTTACATATAATGTCGAGGGCGAGCAGGTATATAGCTTTGTCGAGGGCAAAAGTGAGCCGCTGATTGAGCTGCTGAAGGATTTTGAGAAGGTTACAATCTTCTCAGGTCACTCGCACCGCACAATGTCGTTTGTGCATCCTCAGTATCCGAATATTGTGGAGTATAACGTCACTTCTGTTGGTGGAGATTTGTGGAATACACCTAATACCTCTCCTCTAAATATTGGCGAGGATGGTGCAGATGCAGGCTTCTATCTCTGCTCTTTCGAGGGTGATAATCTGACTAAAGAGTGGTATAGCGCTGTGAATGGCAGCAAATACCCGTTCCGTGCCTATGATATGAATGAGGTGGCAAAGGTGTATGCTGCAAGCGAGACTTTGCAGTATCTTTGTCGTTTGCAGAGCAATCAGATTGACTACTCGCAGCCGCAGTATGCGGATTATGTATATGTAAATTGTTGGGCTTGGGAGAGCGGTTGTACAATTACAATCTCTGAGAATGGTGTAGAGCTGCCTGTGGAGAAGGTTACACACTCCGATCCACTTGCTGCGAAGGTTGTCTTTGCAAAGCCATCTGTGCTTACAAAGACAAAGGAGAGTAAGAAGGATAATCGCCTTGCCCTCTCTGCGAATATGTTCCGCGCAAAGACTTCAAGCGCAACCTCTCCTATTACAATTACCTTCACTACCCCACAGGGTCAAACTTATACTCAGGAGTTTGTTCGCCCTGCAGCGCTGCTGTAGTATATAATAAGGTAGTTTATATAAGTCCCGACAGTTGCCTGCCGGGACTTATTCTTTTATACGCAGCAATAAAAAAGCCACCGAAAACTCAGTGGCTTTAATTGATTATCCTTTGTGGATTATTTGACGTTAATAGAGCTACCAACAACTGTAACACCCTCAGCCTTGATAGTAACGGTTGCATCATTTGACTGCCAGCCGTTACCGTTGTGGATAAGGTAGTTGATAGTCTTACCTACGAGCTCAGAAGGAACAACAACAGACCATGTGTAGTTACCCTCTGAAGTCATTGTTGTACCAGGCCAGCTTGTATCGAATGATGTACCTGTATTCCAAACGTGAATCTTTGAGGTAGTACCCCACCACTGCTTTGCGTTGGCTGTATCGAGCTGGAAGTAGAGCTTAATCACGTTCTCCTCAAGGGTTACGGTTGCGCCACCCCTGCTGATTGTTACAAATGCAGGGTCGCTCTTCTTGTCACCAGAAACGAACTGGTAAGAGAGGCTGCTGCCGATATAGTCGCCAGAAACTGCAAACTTGTTGTCAGTTACAAGGTCACCCTCTGCTGCTGTAAGCAATGTCTCACCATCCTTGAGGATAATGTAGAGCGGAGACCAGTTAGCCTTGTTGTCAATAGTGATATTTACAGAGAGGTTTGTGTACTCCTCTACGCAAGTGTACTTAAACTTAGCAGTCTCAGCATTGAAGTAGATGTCGAACTTACCATTCTTTGCCACTTTTACATTCTGACCACCCTTAGTAAGTATATGCTCTGTATCAACAGTAAGTACCTGTGCAGCATCCTTTGGACCATAGCTTACATCCCAAGTCTTACCCTTAACAATCTTAATCTCGTCATCCTTGTAGAGCTCAACACCACGAGCTACAGACCAACCATCCTCAATAACCATTGCAACCGGATTTGCAACATCCCAACCCTGGAATGAACCTACAACGCCATACTCAGAAGCTACAGGCTCAACTACTGGGAAGTTTACGATGATATCAAGACCGACACCAACATCAAGACCGTTATCTACGTGCCATCTGTTGCCGACCTTCCACTCATACATTGGGCTGATGAAAATCTGATAGTTGTTCTCACCGCTCATCTTCTCGAACCAGATACCACCCTCTGTGAAGTCAAACTGACCCTCAAGAGAGTCGAAGTAGTAACCGCTGAGGTTCTCGCCTACAATATAGAAGTTGTTTTCAGCAGCGATATTGCCATCAACAACACCAGAGAGAACCATTACGAAATCACCAGTTGTGTTAGAACTCTTAAGAGTAACAGTTGTGCCATCTACAGTAGCCTCGTAAGTTGTAAAGTTCCAATCCTTCAGTGAGAGAGGTGATGTTGCAGCGCCACCGGTGTAGCCAAATGGAGAGATAAGAGACTCTCCGCTCTGAGCGATAACAGCCTTATTGCCATTTGCATCCTCAAGCTCGAGCTGGAAGGTTACAAGGTTATTATCCATATCCGGCATTGTAGTCTGAATGAGAACTGCACCACCCACAATATTGTAAGCAACGTTGTTGTAGTTGATTGTAGATACATCCTCACCACCGATAAGAGCGGCAGGAACGGTGCCCATCTGATCCATAGTGATTACTGGATACTCGCCACTAAGGAATGCTGTCTCGTTGTAGAAATAGAACGCGGCAGAGTTGCCGGCAGCATCTGCAATAGCGAGCATAAACATATTCTGCATACCGGTCATTGTAGGCTCAGCAAAGTATTCTACCTTGTTGAATGACGCCATAAACTGAGTAGGCTCCTTAACAGCCTCGATAGTGCCAAGATTGTAAATCTTGTTATCTGCAAGAGTCAGAGTAGCCTCCTTAACCTTGCTCTCTGCAATAGTTGCTGAAAGAGTAACCTCGCCGGCATATACAGGAACGAGTACATCTGTGCCCTTTACAACGATGCTGTTCTTGCGAGTTGTACCGTCACCAAAGATATCTGCAGATGCAGTAAGAGTTACGTCAGCCTCAGAAGTGAGCTTGAGAAATGCGTTGTGTGCAACCATGTTGATTGCCTCAGTCTCGCTGAAGCTACTTGTTGCACCTGCAAGGGTCATACCTGCTGCACCCTCTGCGCTATTGATTACAGAGTTGTACACAACAGTCACATTCTTACCGATAAGAGAACGGATACCTACAGCCTCGCAAGAGAACTTGTTCTTATCCTCAGTAGTGTTTGTGAAGTTGTAACTCTTCTCGCCGTCTGATACAACGAGAGTCTCGTTACCAACCCATACAGTCTTCCAAACATTCTCAACCTGCTCAAGAGCGGTACGAGTGTTGTCGATGTTTACATTGAATGAGAGAGTCTCGCCCTCAATAGTAGCAACCTCATCAAAGTTGTTGCTGCAAGATACTGCGCTCAAAGCTACCAGAGCAACAGTAAAAATAGACCAAAATTTCTTCATTGTTCCAAATTTTTACGATTAAACCCTGATTACCAATTTACATTCTCCTCAGTAAAGTTTGTGTCATCACCGAGTGTGAAACCACCCTCTGCAGAAGAGATTGCAAATCCCTGCTCTACAGCGTAGTTGCAGCTCTCCAATACGGGAGCAAAATAGATCTGTTTTCTGTTCATAGTGTTTTATATTAAGTTTTAGTGTTTACAACCGCGCAGAAATACAAAAAGCATTTTATAAATACAATAAACATAGGTACGACGGTATGAAAATGGTCATGAATGGTTAAAAAAATAATTTCATTGGGAAAATTGGCGAGATAATGAAAAATGTTGTATTTTTGTAGAAAACCCAATTATTATGAAAAAACTACACTTCGTATTTGCACTTTTGGTTGCCCTATTTTGCAGTTCATGCTCAAATGAACCATCTATTATCACTACTGTCGATAAAATAGCGGACGGAGAGTGGCAATGCTTTACAAAAGAGTTTGTTCTGCTTGCTCCGAAGAGTGCAGAGTTGCGCATAGCTGCCGATACCAAGTATTGGCTCTTTGTAAATGGCGAGCTTGTTGTTCGCGATGGTGGCCTTAAGCGTGGCCCAAATCCGACAGATAGCTATTGCGACGTTTTGAACGAGGTGCCAAATCTGAAATTTGGAAAGAATAGAGTCGTTGTTCTCGTGCAGTACTATGGTCGTAACTCGTTCAGCCATAGGCCGTCAGCTTGCCCAGGCATTAGTTTCGATTTGGCTACAAAGTTGGGTCGAGTAGTCAGCGATAAGAGTTGGAAAGCTATCAGATATGATGCTTTTTGGGCGCCTGAAGATGAGAATCCAAAAGGTCCACGCCAGTATCGCTTAGCAGGTGCGAATGTAGGCTATGATGCTCATAAAGCTATAGATTTTTGGGCAGATGATTTTGATGATAGCGGTTGGAATAACGCTGTAGAGGTCGCAGCAAAGGATGCTGAATGGGGTGCATTTGTTGAGCGACCTATACCTCAATGGCGTTGGGGAGAACTTGTTGATTATCAGAGTGTAACATATAAGGAAGATGGTGTAATTGAGTGCGCATTGCCTTATAATGCCCACGTGACACCATACATTCGTCTTAAGGCAAAGGGTGGTGAGTTGATTACTATGTGCACAGATGACTATTGGATTGGTGTTGCACGAAGTTTTCATACCCAGTATATTGCTCGAGAGGGAGAACAGGAGTTTGAAACCCCAATTTGGACAAATGGTCATACGGTATTGTATACTGTGCCAGAGGGTGTTGAAGTGCTTGAGTTAAAGTATCGCGAGAGTGGTTATGATAGTGACTTTGTGGGCTCTTTTAACTCTGATAACGCCTTCTGCAATGAGTTGTGGAAGAAGGCGCAGAGAACGCTCTATGTGACTATGCGTGACAACTATATGGACTGCCCAGACCGTGAGCGTGCTCAGTGGTGGGGCGATGCTGTCGTTGAACTTGGTGAGGCTGGATATGTATTTGACTCTAAGGCGCATCTGCTGACCCGCAAGGCTATTCTTGAGCTGATGTACTGGCAGCAACCAAATGGTGTTATTGCATCGCCAGTTCCAGGATGGTATAAGAGTGAGCTTCCGTGTCAAATGTTGGCAAGTGTGGGCTATTATGGCTTCTATACATACTATATGCTAACAGCTGATAATCAGACGATTGTAGATGTATATGACAGAGTGCATAAGTATTTATTTGAGGTGTGGGAACCCCAAAATAGCGGACTAATCAAGGTGCGCCGTGGTGGCTGGTACTGGGGCGACTGGGGCAAGAATATTGATAAAGAGGTCTTGCAGCAGTGTTGGTATGCGGTGGCTCTGAAGGGCTTTATTCAGATGGCGCGACTGACAGGCCACTATAGCGATGCGATGATGGCGGAACAGATTTTGGATAAGATGTACTACTCATTTAATGAGAAGTATTGGAATGAGGAGCTGCAGCACTATAAGACGCCATCTTACAAAGATGTTCCAGATGATAGAGCACAAGCAATGGCAGTTTTGGCGGGATTTGTGCCAAAGGAGCGATATGAGACAATGCGTCAATTCTTTACTCAGTACTATAATGCAAGTCCATATATGGAGAAGTATGTCCTTGAAGCTCTGTGTGTTATGGGTTATTATGAGGACGCTTTAAAACGTATGGAGCAGCGTTTCGGCGAGATGGTTGCCTCTCACTACTCTACCCTATGGGAGGGCTGGGAGTACACTGGCGGAAGAGGTATGAAGTACAAGTCGGGTAATGGCACTTACAACCACGCGTGGAGTGGCGGTGGACTTACTATTCTCTCTCAGTATATAGCAGGTATTGCCCCTATTGAGCCTGCGTTTAAGCGTTTTAGTGTATCTCCAAATCTTGCAACTTTGCAGTTTGTGGAGAGTGTTGTGCCGACTATCTACGGAGATATCGATATGCGTGCTGAAAGGGTTGGCTCGCAGCTTTCAATTGCCTTAACTGTCCCTCAAGGTACTACAGCGCAAGTTATTGCGCCACAGGGTTATGATGCTCTGACCTGCAATGGAATGACTGCTCAGCAATTGACACTTACATCGGGGAAATATACAATTATAGCAGAGTAAAATATGAAACAAAAGGTTCTTTTTGTCTGCCTCGGAAATATATGTCGCTCCCCTGCCGCAAATGGGATATTGGAGCAGATGGTGGCCAAGCGCGGACTGCAAGAGTATATAGAGGTTGATTCCGCGGGAACATATCCGGGTCATCGTGGTAATCTACCCGATCCGAGAATGCGTCGTGCGGCAGCCGAGCGTGGATATGACCTTACGCACAGAGCAAGAACGGTGAGTGAGGATGATTTCTACGACTTCGATATGATTATCGTGATGGACGATAGCAACTATGAGCGTGTAAGTCGCCTGGCTCCGGAGCGAAAATATCTCGATAAGCTGCATCGAATGGTCGAGTTTGTGACCGACTATCCGGATTATAGTTACATCCCTGACCCATACTATGAGGGTGCGGAGGGCTTCTATCTGGTGCTCAATATGCTTGAAAACGGATGTAGTAATCTGCTGGATATTCTGGAGAAGAGTTGTAGGTCATAGATGCGGATAAAACTATTTGCGATACTATCTATACTCCTGTATGTTAGTAGTTTAGCTAAGGCGCAGGAGTATAAGGCATTATCAGATGGCAGGGATACCATCTACTACAATTATGTTCCTATGTCGGAGGCTGTAAAACCTCGAAAACCCAAAGTCGATTTTACGGTTGTTCCTCTCTATACCCCTGCAACGAGTTTGGCTGTAGGAGTTGGTGTGCAGAGCGTTTACACCACTAAAAATAGTGATAAATCACATATCTCAGCCTCGCTTATGGCATCAATAAGGGGTATGTATAGCGTGGGCGTAAGCAATGTAAATCCGTTTCAAGGCGGTAAGCATACCCTGTCGGTATCTGCATCGGCCTCATCTATGCCGACTAAATTTTGGGGAGTTGGGTACAATGCTGCAATAGTGAATAGTGCCGTACTCTACACTAAACAGCACTATTCGGCTCAAGTAGAGTATCTCTATAGAGTGGTTAAAAATCTCTATTTAGGTCCTTGTGTTGAACTTGATTATGTGGGATGTGGTAAGAAGTTCGATGCGGTAGCACCTCTGCTACCATCTGAAGCACAGAGTGAGGTAATTGCCACAACAATCTCTGCAATAATTAAGTATGATACACGAAATTCAAAGCAAAATCCACAAAAAGGTATCTACCTATCCCTTCGACCATACATCCGCCCTGCAATAGCTTCAAATACCAATAATAGTTCATTTGGTGTGGAGGGCTCTGTGTCGGGCTATCAGAAGTTATGGAGGGGTGCCACCCTTGCAGGCGAGATATATACCCTACTTGGCTCCAAATATACCCCTTGGCAACTATATGCTCGGATAGGCGATAGCCATCGTATGCGTGGCTACTATGAGGGTCAATTTACAGATAGGAATATGGTTACTTTGCAGGCTGAGCTTCGTCAAAATATATGGAGAGGTATTGGCATTGCTGCTTGGGGTGGTGCAGGTAACTGTTTTAGCAGTTTTGATGAGTTTAAGTGGCAGCATACATTGCCGACCTATGGTCTGGGTGTAAGATGGGCCGCTTTTGAGAATGTCCTGCTGCGCTTTGATTACGGTTTTGGTGCTAAAGTAAACGGAAAAGTTATACACGGCCCACTCTTCTCTGTGGGTAGTGCGTTCTAAAGTAGAGGTTATGGCAAAAAAAATAAAGGGGACATTTGTCCCCTTTATCATTGTCGAAGAGAGTTGCTTATTTCTTAGCCTCCTCTACAGACACCTTACGGAACTCCTTAAGCTCCTTGCTCAACTCGAGGGCAGCCTTACGTGCGCGAGTACCAGCAGCCTTGTTACCCTTCTCTACCTGAGCAGCAGCGTTTACCTGGAAATCTGCGATCAGTGCGTTAATCTTCTCTACTAATGCTTTCATAATTCTTTAAGTATTTGTTAATTAAAACGGTTTGTTTATACAAATATATAAACTGTTTAGATAAAAACCAAATATTTTCATTCATTTTTGCTGAAAAAAGAGAAAAAACTGAATAAAATCACCTTTACGGTATATTTTTTGACTTTCTACGGGATAAAGTGTGTACTATTATGAAAACAAAAGTTATCTCGCTATTGGTGGTGTTATTTGCCGCAAACTCTTGTATTCGGCCCTCAAAGCAGAGGGTTCCTGAGCCTATTGTAGTAGAGCCTGTAACTGTTGCTGTAGAAGATGTTGTCACTCGTCAGAGTTTTATAAGTACTCTTAGTCCCAACTATGTTGCCATTGTGCAACCACGGGTGGCTGGTTATCTCTCGGCAAAGCTCTTTGAGAATGGTATGCCTGTAAAGAGAGGACAAACTATATTCAAGATAGAGAATAGACGCCAAAATGCGGATATGATTGCAGCAAGGGCAGCTTTTGAGTCAGCCAAGGCTCAGGCTGTCGAGGCGGCAAACAACTATAACCGAGCAGTGCCGTTGGCGGCGATAGATGCAATATCGCAGGCGCAGTTGGATCAATATACGGCACAATATCGGGCTGCGCAGGAGTCGGTACGGTCGGCAGAGCAGAATCTTCGCAACGCAGAGCTGGATGTCGAATATACGACGATAAAGGCCTCTATAAATGGTATTATATCGACCTCGGAGGCCTATGTGGGTGACTATGTAGGCCCAGGAACCAAATTCTCGACACTTACGAAGATTGAGAATATAGATACCCTCTGTGCCGATGTGGCAATACCGATTAGTCAATACCTTGCCCTGTCGGGTCGTAAGGCCTTCACTTATAACAATAAGGATTTGCTGTCGGATATCGAGCTCTACTTGGCTGACGGAACAAGATATCCGATGAGGGGCAGCTATAGCTTTACAAAGAGCGCTGTTGCGGCGAATGAGGGTACGATAATTATTGTGGTCACCTTCCCTAATCCCGATTATCGCCTTAAATCGGGGCAATTTGCACGTGTAAAGACAAATATCGGTACATCCCAGCCCAAAATTACTGTGCCTGCATCATCTATAAATGAGATTCAGGGTGTAAATTCTGTCTGGGTGGTTGATAGCGACTCTACGGTGCACTATCGAGAAGTTGCTGTCGGGCAGATGTTGGATAGCGGTCGCAGAGTAATACTTTCGGGCTTGCAGCCAACGGAGCGAGTCGTGCGGAATGGAGGTGTAAAATTGTCTAATGGCCAACGAGTTAAGCTGTTATGAAAAATATATTTATCTCGCGCCCCATTGCAGCGATGTCGCTGTCGATTATTGTGCTTATGCTTGGCGCAATATCTATTATAAATCTATCCATAGAGCAGTATCCCGATATCACTCCGCCCGTTGTGGAGGTTAGTGCGACCTATAATGGTGCAGATGCCCAGAGTGTGGCAAATAGCGTCGCAACCCCTATTGCCGAGAATATTATGGGTGTGAGCGATATGCTCTATATTGACGCCATTAGCGGCTCGGATGGCACGATGAGTCTGCAAGTGACCTTCGAGGTTGGCTCTGACCCCGATATGAACGCTGTTTTTGTGCAGAATAATGTTGCTGCAGCGACCTCTCTCCTGCCACAAACTGTCGTTGAGCAAGGCGTTGTGACACGAAAGAGTCAGACGGGATTTTTGATGGTCTATGCGCTCTATAGCGATGGACGTTATGATGGCGAATTTATCTCTAACTATGCCTATATCAATCTACAAAACGAATTACTTAAAGTAGATGGTGTAGGTAAAGTCTCTATTATGGGTGCTGCCGAATATGCTATGCGAATATGGTTGCGTCCTGATGTGTTGGACTACTATGGTATCTCGGTAGATCAGATTGTAGATGCAATAGCTACGCAAGCCGGAGCATATCCTGCGGGTCAATTCGGAGCAGAGCCTGCGCCGAAGGGGACAAGCTACACATATACGGTAACTATGCCCAAGCAGTTTGCTACGGCGGAGGAGTTTTCTAATATCGTGCTTAGAACTACCACAGATGGTCGTCAGGTCTATCTCTCCGAGGTTGCTGATGTTACGCTCGGAAGTCAGAGCTACGGCACGCAGTCGCTCTTTGAAGATAAGCCGACAGCTGTAATGGTGGTCTATCAAGAGCCGGGAAGTAATGCTGTCGATGTGGCAAATCGCGTAAAATCGCAGATGGAGCGCTCCGCAGAGCGCTTTCCTGATGGTTTGCACTACTCTACCATTGTGGATGGTACGGAGAGTATCAAGGCGGGAATTGAGGAGATTGTCTGGACTTTGATAGCCTCGCTATTGCTGGTGATGGCCATTATATTCCTCTTTATTCAGGATTGGCGAGCAACGATTATTCCGCTGGTGGCAATCCCTGTATCTATTGTGGGTACTTTTGTCGCCTTCCCGTTGCTTGGGGTGAGTATAAATGTCATCTCCCTGCTGGGTTTGGTGCTCGCTATTGGTCTTGTTGTCGATGATGCGATAGTTGTGGTTGAAGCAGTGCAGGTGGGTATAGATAAGGGGTTAAAGCCGTTTGATGCAACCGTTTCGGCAATGAAGAGCGTGACAGCTCCGGTTATCGCGACATCAGTTGTGTTGCTGGCTGTATTTATCCCCGTTTCATTTACGGGCGGTATTACGGGAAAGTTGTTTCAGCAATTTGCTGTTACAATATCGGTTGCCGTCTTCTTCTCGACAATTAACGCGCTGACACTCTCCCCTGCTTTGTGTGCATTGCTGCTTAAACCGAAATCAGGCAATCCGAAATCTATTTTTCGGGGCTTTAATAGGGCCTTTGACCGCTTTATGACCCGATATAAAGGAGCAACAGAGGGAACTGTGCCACGAACAAAGGTGACAAAATGGGCTATTGCGGCGATATTGGCGGTAGCCGTTCTGCTGTGGAACATACTCCCGTCAGGCTTCTTGCCCGATGAAGATCAGGGCTATTTGATGGTCTCTGTCAGTGGCGCACCAGCAAGTTCTCTGCAAGTAACGCAGCAGGCTATGGCAAAGGTTGATAAAATCATTCGTAGCCGTAATGACATTGAGAGTACGGCTGTTGTTGCGGGATTTAATATGCTGTCGGGTACGGCGGCTACAAATTGCGGAGTGATTTTTGTCAGATTGACGGGTTTTGACGAGCGAAAATTATCCTCTTCGGAGATTGCGCAGCAGTTAAATTATGAGTTTAATAAAACTATTCAAGATGTTGAGTGTTACGCCTTTATACAACCCGCAATACCGGGTCTTGGAGTTACGTCGGGAGTGACTTTTGCCCTGCTGGATACCGAGGGCCGTGGCAGCGAATATTTGGGTGAAAATCTTGCAAAATTGCTCGATACGCTCAATCAAAATAGGAGTTTTTCTGCGGCATATTCGCAGTTTAATAACTCGGTGCCGCAGAAGGGTTTGACTATCGATAGAGAGTATGCGATGATGAAGGGTGTCAATCTGTCGGAACTCTACAATGAGCTCTCTACCCTGCTCGGTAGCAGGTACATAGACAACTTTACCCGCTTTGGTCGTCTATATCGTAGTTATATCGCCGCTGCGCCGGAGTATCGTCAGACGGAGGAGGATTTGAAGAGTTATTTTGTCACTACAAGCGATGGCGAGAGTATTCCTCTATCGACGTTTGTGTCGGCCAAAGATACGGTGGGCGTTGCATTTGTCGAGCAGTTTAACCTCTATAATGCAGCACAGGTTACCGTGACGCCGGCTAAAGGTGTATCGACATCGCAGGCAATGGCGGACATTGAGGCGATTGCACAGAGCGTTTTGCCCGATAATATGGCGACAAGTTGGAGCGGTGTATCGCTGCTGGAGAGCCGAGAGAGTGGCAATAGCTGGGTTGTATATTTGATAGCATTAGTCTTTGTATTTCTCATTCTATCAATACTTTACGAGAGTTGGAAACTGCCGATAGCAATACTTCTCTCCGTGCCTCTTGCTATGCTTGGTGCGTTAGTGGCTATCTCTATTGTGCATCTGTTTAATGCGGAGATGGTGAACGATATCTATATGCAGATTTCGATGGTAATGCTTATTGGTTTGGCGGCGAAGAATGCAATTCTTGTGGTTGAATATGCCGATAAAAGTTATCAAAATGGCACAGACTTACTCTCGGCAACGGTCGAGGCAGCCACGCTTCGAGCGCGACCGATTATAATGACCGCCTCTGCCTTTGTTTTAGGAGTGTTGCCACTTGTCTTTGCAAGTGGTGTGTTCCATACCGCCCGAAACGTTATGGGCGTTGCTCTTGTTGGTGGAATGGTCGCGGCAACAACGGTAGGAATACTCCTCTACCCTGCTTTATATTACCTAATTAAGAAGTTATGAAACAGATAGTTACAATATTTGCACTGCTATTGGTTGCTTGTAATCCCAAATTGCAACAGCCAACGGTTATCGTGCCACAAAAGTATCTTTACGGTGGTTATGGCGATAGTATAACTCTCGAAAAAGAGTGGTGGAAGATATTTCGGGATACAACACTTAACCGCCTGATAAACATTGCATTGCAGTCAAATTATGATTTGAAGAGTGCTGTTTCAAAGATTGAGGAGGCAAAGGCTAATATGAAGGTTGTTCGCTCGCAGTTCCTCCCATCTTTCGATTTTGGCCGTAGCGCGACAGTTAGTGGCGATGGCAATGGCGATATCTCGCAGCAGTATGTTTTAGAACCGTATGTGAGCTGGGAAATACCCCTCTTTGGCGAGTTAAAGGCTGCTACAACCTCCGCAAAGGCGAATGTTGAGTATGCTCAGTGGCAATATGAGGGCGTAAAGCTCTCACTTGCTGCCGAGGTGGCAACGACATACTTTACTCTGCTGCAATATCAGCGCAATCTGAATACCGCAGCAGAGAGCTCACGCCTGCGAAGTCAGACGGCTGTTCTTGTCGATTCGCTCTACAAATACGGTATGGCGACAAAGCTCAATCGCGAGCAGGCTTATAGCCTTTTATACACCTCGAATGCGGATATTCCTCTCTATGAGCGAGCTATTGCGCAGACGAAGTTATCGCTCAATCTGTTGCTCGGACAAGAACCTGAACCAATGGATTATATAACAGATGATAACATTATATCAACCAAATATATACCGATAGCCATACCCGTCGGGATACCCTCGGATTTGCTCTATCGCAGACCCGATGTTATGAGCAGTTATGCCTCGATGATATCCGCTGCGGCCTCTGCAAAATTGGCACGTGTAGCTCGCTTCCCTCTGCTCTCTTTGACGGGCGAAGGTGGACTTATTTCAAGCGATATATCCAAACTCTTTGCAAAGGGGTCGTGGTCGTGGAGTGCAATGTTGTCTCTCACGCAGCCGATTTACAGATTTAGGGCGCTTAAAAACAGTGAGAAAGTTGCTGTCGAGCGGTATAATCAAGCTCTTCTTGCGTATCGACAAGATTTTTTGACGGCTCTATCGGATGTTGAGAAGGCGTTGGTGGCCATATCTACATATCGGGAGCAGTTGGCGAAATATCAGGAACTTGTGCAGGTGAATGATACAATAAGTAAGCTGACTAATCAGCTCTATCTCAATGGATTAACTGCCTATTTGGATGTGATTGACGCAGAGAGAACTCTCTATAACTCGCAGATGGAGTATTCAAATTTGATAGCGACGCAGTATATCAACTACATAAATCTGTGTAAGGCTTTGGGCGGCGGTGTCGAATAGTGTGATTATATTTGCTTTTTTGGATTACAAAGTATAACTTTGTAGCCATTATGAGCAGTATAGGGAGAGATGATACCTGCACTAAAGTGCAGAATTTAGATAGCGGTAAGCGAATTGTTATTGCCCTTGTAGGTAATCCGAATAGTGGCAAGAGTTCTCTGTTTAACTCTATTTTAAGGCTTTGCAGCAACTCCGAAGGCCTTTATAGGGGTTATAAATTACAAGTCACAGAACTTGTTGGTGTTAATGCTCTCACCTCCCATACCGCAGAGGAGCGAGAGGTAAAGGCCCACATCGCCCGTGCAGAGCACGATATAGTCCTCAATTTAGTCACAGCATCTACCCTTGAGCAGAGTTTGTACCTTACCTCGGAGCTTCTGGATATGGATCAGCGCATTGTCGTTGCTCTGAGTAAGTATGACGAGTTGGAGGCTACAGGTTGCACGCTCGATTATAAGCTCTTGGGTCAGATGATGGGAGTGCCGATGGTCCCCGTTGTCAGCCATCACGATAGAGGAATTGCCCAACTGCTTGACACTATCGTAGATGTCTATGAGGGTAAGGAGAGTAGCGTAAAGCACGTTCATATCAATCAGGGTATTGCCGAGCAGAGTGTTAAGAGCGTTGCAAAGGCCCTGAAGGAACACCGTGAGCAGCTTCCGAAGCCATTTCCACCGCGATATTACGCCACAAAGCTGCTTGAGGGCGATACTCAGATAATATCAATGCTCCAGCAGGCTCCGCAGTTTAAGAGTTGGATGGTTGTTGTGCGAAAGGAGCAGGATCACCTTCACTACGATTTGGGCTCATCTGAGAGTATCGAAAATACCTTTGCCAATCAGAAGTATGGCTATATATCTGGAGCTTTGCGTCAGACACTTACCCGCCCGCAGAGCCGCCGAGACTTGTCAAAGCATATTGACGAGGTGGTCACACATAGAATATGGGGCTACCCTATCTTCTTTGTCGTTATGTGGGTGATGTTCTATTGTACATTCTCGCTTGGAGAGTACCCACAGCAGTGGATTGAGAGCGGAGTGTCACTGCTGAGTGGGTTTGTTGATAGGATAATGTCGCCGGGTCTGCTTAAAGACCTTCTTCTTGATGGAGTTATAGGCGGAGTGGGTAGTGTAATAGTCTTTCTGCCCAATATTATGATTTTATACCTGTTTATCGCCTTTATGGAGGATTCGGGTTACCTCTCTCGCGCGGCATTTATAATGGATAGATTGATGCGCAAGGTGGGTCTGCACGGAAAGTCATTTATTCCGCTTGTGATGGGCTTTGGCTGTAATGTTCCGGCAGTTATGGCGACACGAACTATCGAGAGCCGTAGTTCGCGCATTATTACGGCGCTGATATTGCCATTTATATCGTGTAGTGCTCGTCTGCCTGTCTATATTCTATTTTTGGGCTGTTTCTTTGGTAATAATTCGGGTACTATACTCTTCGGGCTCTATCTGCTCGGTATAGTGGTGGCTATGATAACGTCGTTACTGATGCGTAAGTTCTGTTTCTCGGCGGATGAGACCCCTTTTGTTATGGAGCTTACCCCTTATCGCCTGCCAACACTCCGAGCAACGCTTTCGCATATGTGGGACCGTTGTGCTCACTATATCAAGAATTTAAGTGGTGTTATCCTTGCCGCTTCGATTGTTATTTGGGCGCTGAGTTACTTCCCTCGTGGCGAAGAGGAGATGAGTCAGCAACAACACTTTGAGCAGTCCTATATTGGCAAGTTGGGTAAGGCTTGTGAGCCGGTTTTTGAGCCTATCGGACTAAATTGGAAGAGTAGTGTGGCGCTAATATCTGGTATCGCGGCTAAGGAGGTGATTGTTAGTACTATAGGTGTGTTATATAATGGAGAGAATGAGGCTGATAATAGCGAAAATCTACATCTAAAACTCGTTAAGAGTGGTGATTTTTCAAAGGCATCGGTGCTTGCTTTGTTGATATTCACACTGCTCTATTTCCCTTGTGTCGCTACGCTTGCCACTATCGCGTCCGAGTATGGTAAGTGGTGGGCTGTGGCGTCTGCTGTATATACAACGGCTGTGGCCTGGGTACTTGCATTTGTAGTTTATCATATAGTTCAATTGATATGATGCAAATACTTGTTACTCTGATAGTTGTTCTTGTTGCAGCACTATTCCTGCTGCGATATCTTTGGCTTGAATTTAGAAATCCTTGTAGGGGCTGCACAAAGCAGTGTGATAAACGTAAAAGATAATGAAGAGACGTGTTGCTATAATCGGAACTCAGGGTGTTCCGGCTAATTACGGAGGTTTTGAGTCGCTTGTAGAAAATCTTATCGAGAGTGATAAGATGGACTATACGGTCTTTTGCAGCTCTAAGGATATGGGCTCTCGAATGGAGAGCTATAAGGGGGCTGCGCTGAAGTATATACCATTGAGGGCCAATGGAATACAAAGCATACCTTACGATATACTTTCGCTAATTTCTGCGCTTTGGGGTTATGATGTGGTGCTGATTTTAGGCGTTTCGGGTGCTATATTTTTGCCGATATTTCGTCTGTTGAGTCGTGCTAAAATAGTGACAAATGTAGATGGCTTGGAGCATCGTAGAGCCAAGTGGGGAAAATTTGCACGTTGGTTTCTGAAATTCTCGGAGAGCTGTGCAGTAAAGTTCTCGCATAAGATAATTGCTGATAATCAAGGAATTGTCGATTACTTGAGGGATGAGTATAATGCCGAGTCGGAACTGATTGCTTATGGTGGTGACCACGTGGTGCAGAGTGTAGATGCTGATTTTGCAACGCAAGTGCTTGATAAATACGGAGTTAAACCGTTTGAGTATAGCTTTGCATTATGTCGTATAGAACCGGAAAATAACTGTCATATTGTTCTTGAGGCGGCGGCAAAAAGTGGCGCAAGGTTACTCTTTGTTGGTAATTGGGCTCGAAGTAATTATGGCGTTGAGCTGCGCAAAGAGTTCGAAAAATATGAAAATATCTCGCTTCTCGACCCTATTTATGACCTTAAACAGTTATATGTCTTGCGTTCTAATGCTGCGCGATATATTCACGGTCATAGTGCGGGAGGAACAAATCCTTCGCTCGTGGAGGCGATGTTCTTTGGGCGAGAGATATTTGCTTTCGATGTGGTCTATAATCGCGAAACAACTAAAAATAAGGCGCTCTATTTCTCTGATGCAGAGTCACTTTCTGCCCTGCTTGCATTGCCGATAAAGGAGAATGTGGAGTTGCAAAATATCGCCAAAACACTCTATACTTGGGCAGTAATTCGCGATAAGTACGAGGATTTGTTTTGATAATTGCCTAAATTGCACTACTTTTGTAGCGATTTTACAATCAAAACCCATTTAGGGGGTGACCGGTTTTGACAGCAGGTAGAATTTGATTGTAAGCACGCCGAGCGTTGTGTGGGAGCTCGTTAATATGAACACTCAAACTATAAATGGCAATAATAGCTATGCACTCGCTGCTTAATTTTCAGGGAAAATTGGCTTAATTGATGCACACAAGGTTTGCGTCAACGAGTATCCCGAACGGCTGTCCCGCTCTCTGATAGTTTGTTCACATGGGGTATCATCTTTTGAGAGATAGCGCGATATGTGCCTCGGTTATCGTGCGAGATTTAGGGGCTGGGGTCAGGGTTTTGGCTGTTGTCTGCCGAGCCTTGGCAGAAGGATTAAACGACAACTAAGCGTGTAGAAAGCTTTTGGGTTCCTTGTTTGGACGCGAGTTCGACTCTCGCCACCTCCACTTCAAAAGACGGATTTCGGTCCGCCTTTTTTCGTTTCGGTGGCTCGGTCGCTTAACCGGTGGCGGCGTGGCAGAGTTGTCTGCGGCTTCGAGATTTGCAGAGTTGCTGCGCAACTTCAGCCTTAGATTGTTTGGACTATTTGTGAGCAAGCTCCCATAGCCAAACAATCCAAGTCTGCTCCTTCGTCGTCTGCAAAACCCTCTCCTTGCTCTGCTCAAACCTGCGGCGGTCACTCGACTCTCTTGGGTGGTATGTGGTGGTTGTTTATGCGGTCATTCGCAATTTGCAATTGTGCTTAACTGGTGGCGGCGTGGCAAAGTTGTCTGCGGCTTTGTGATTTGCAGAGTTGCTGCGCAACTTCAGCCTTAGATTGTTTAGACTATTTGTGAGCAAGCTCCCATAGCCAAACAATCCAAGTCTGCTCCTTTGTCGTCTGCAAATCCCTTCCTTGCTCTGCTCAAACCTGCGGCGGTCACTCGACTCTCTTGGGCGGTGGGGGATTGAATGTTTTTATCTTTTTGTGGTGATTATATGTAGTTTTTGTTTTGAAAATTCGGGAATTTTTCCTAATTTTGAGGGTTAAATGTATTATTTATGAGTGAAGATAAAAAACTCGTTGTAGAGTTGCGTGGAGCGGCTGTTTACCACAATCTTAACCCTTACAAAGGGCTTACGCGGAAGAATTATCACGCAGAGGGCGAGCGCGTTTTGGATAACCTCTCTCTTACTATTGCAGGTGGTGAGTTGGTCTATTTGATTGGTCGTACAGGTAGTGGCAAGAGTTCGCTGCTTAAGACTCTGTACGGAGAGTTGCCGTTTTTTGAGGGCGAGGGCTCTGTTGTGGGCTTTGATTTGAGAGAGCTTAAGCGCAAGCATATCCCTGAACTAAGACGCAATATCGGTATTGTATTTCAAGATGTGGAGGTTATCTCTGAGTTTAATGTCTTTGAAAATCTTGCATTTGTCCTCAAGGCAACGGGTTGGAAGAGCCGTCAAGAGATTGACAATCGAGTGGCGGAGGTGCTTCGTCAGGTAGGTCTTGAAAATCTCCACCATAAAATGCCGTTTGAACTCTCCGGAGGTGAGCGTCAGCGACTTATGATTGCCAGAGCGCTGCTGAACTCTCCACAGCTGATACTTGCAGATGAGCCGACGGGTAATCTCGACCCTATTACAGCCGAGTCGATTGTTAAGCTGTTTCACTCTATTGCAGCCTCTGGCACAGCGGTAATTATGGCGACGCATAACACCGCTTTTGTTGAGAGTTATCCTGCCCGCACGCTTCTATTTTCAAAGGGAGAGGTTAAGGAGGTGAATATTAGTAACGAATAACGTCCTAAATCTACGATTTAGATTTGGATATTAGAGAAAAAAAGATTACTTTTGTACGTTTTTTAGGAAGAATATTAAACTAGATATAATGAGTACTGAACAAGAAAATGTAAAGAGAGTCGGCGAAGAGGAGTATTCCGCGTCGAATATTCAGGTGCTTGAGGGTCTTGAGGCTGTTCGTAAGCGCCCTGCAATGTATATCGGCGATATCGGCGAGAAGGGTCTGCACCACCTTGTATATGAGGTTGTTGACAACTCTATCGATGAGGCTCTGGCTGGTCACTGTGATGATATTTACGTGACCATTAACGAGGATAACTCGATTACCGTTAAGGATAATGGTCGAGGTATCCCTACCGACTTTCATGAGAAGGAGGGCAAGAGTGCGCTGGAGGTTGTACTGACAGTTCTTCACGCCGGTGGTAAGTTTGATAAGGGCAGCTACAAGGTATCCGGAGGTCTGCATGGTGTGGGTGTATCGTGTGTAAATGCACTCTCAACTCTGCTGGTTGCCGAGATTCACCGTGGCGGAAAGATTTACAAGCAGAGCTACTCAAAGGGTGTTCCTACATCACAGGTTGAGATTGTTGGAGATTGCGAGGATCGTGGTACTATTATCACCTTCAAGCCGGATAATACAATCTTTACCCTCACAACAACTTATCGCTACGAAACTCTTGAGAATCGTCTGCGTGAGCTCGCTTTCCTTAACAAGGGCATCCGTCTGACTCTGACAGATATGCGCGATGTAAATGAGGAGGGCAATCCAAGAACTGAGACCTTCTACTCCGAGAATGGTTTGCAGGAGTTTGTGAAGTATCTCGATACAAATCGCGGTGAGCCTATTATTGAGTCTATCATCTATCTCGATACTGAGAGTAAGGGTGTGCCTGTAGAGGTTGCTATGCAGTACAATAACTCATTTAGTGAGAATGTACACTCTTATGTAAATAATATTAACACTATCGAGGGTGGTACCCACCTTACCGGTTTCCGCCGTGCACTTACTCGTACTCTTAAGAAGTATGCAGAGGAGTCCGGTATGCTTTCAAAGCTGAAGTTTGAGATTTCGGGTGATGACTTCCGTGAGGGTCTTACTGCCGTAGTCTCTGTGAAGGTTGCTGAGCCGCAGTTTGAGGGTCAGACAAAGACTAAGTTGGGTAATGACGAGGTTGCTGCTGCTGTGGATGCAGCTATGTCGTCAGCTCTTACCAATTACCTTGAGGAGAATCCAAAGAATGCGAAGGCTATTGTTGAGAAGGTTATCCTTGCAGCTACAGCTCGCCACGCAGCACGTGCGGCACGTGAGTCTGTACAGCGTAAGTCGCCTCTCTCTGGTGCAGGTCTGCCTGGTAAGCTGGCTGACTGCTCAAGCCGTGATCGTTCTATTGCAGAGATTTTCTTCGTCGAGGGAGATTCAGCGGGTGGTACTGCAAAGCAGGGTCGTGACCGTAACTTCCAGGCTATCATGCCGTTGCGTGGTAAGATTTTGAACGTTGAGAAGGCTCTTGAGCACCGTATGTGGGACAATCAGGAGATTAAGAATATGTTCATCGCTCTTGGTGTTAAGTTCGGTACTGCTGAGGATAGCAAGGCGCTGAACCTTGAGGGTCTGCGTTATGATAAGATTATCATTATGACCGATGCCGATGTCGATGGTGCCCATATTGCAACGCTGATGCTTACATTCTTCTTCCGTAAGATGCGTGAGCTGATTGAGAATGGTCACGTTTACATCGCTACCCCACCGCTCTACCTTGTTAAGAAGGGTAACCGCGAGCGTTACTGCTGGTCAGATGAGGAGCGTGATGCCCTTGTTGATGAGATGGGTAAGGGTGTTAAGATTACACGATACAAAGGTCTTGGTGAGATGAATGCTAAGCAGCTTTGGGAGACAACTATGAATCCTGAGACACGTATTCTTCGCCAGGTATCTATCGAGAATGCTATTGAGGCTGACCGCATCTTCTCAATGCTTATGGGTGATGAGGTAGCACCTCGTCGTGAGTTCATCGAGGCTAATGCAACATACGCAAATATTGATGCTTAATTAAATGTAACCAAAGTGGGGAACGGTCTATGCTGTCCCCACTTTTATTATACCCAAAACTATGGAAGTTACAGTTATTGGTGTCGCAGGAGGCACAGGTTCGGGCAAAAGTACGCTTGTAAAGCGTCTGCAGGAGGCATTTCGTAGTGAGGATGTGGCAACGTTGTGTCACGACTACTACTATAAAGCGCATCCTGAACTGACTTACGAGCAGCGCACACAGCTCAATTACGACCATCCGCAGGCGTTCGATACAGATATGCTTGTTGAGCATATTCGCGCATTGAAGAGCAATGTAGCAATTGAGCACCCTGTATATTCGTTTGTGGAGCATAATCGCACAGAGGAGAAGGTGGCAGTAAAGCCATCAAAGGTTATTATTATTGATGGTATCCTTATCTTCGAGAATAAGGAGCTGCGCGAGCTGATGGATATCAAGGTCTTTGTAGATACTGATGCTGATTTGCGCTTGGCTCGCCGTATTTTGCGTGATGTGCGCGACCGTGGTCGTAGTATGGAGTCGGTTATCAGTCAATATACCACAACTGTAAAACCGATGCACGAGGAGTTCGTTGAGCCATCAAAGAAGTATGCCGATGTAATTATCCCTGAGGGCGGTTTTAACTCGGTGGCTGTGCAGATGCTTATACAGAATATCCGTTCGATTGTAGAAAAATAAGGGACAAACATAAAAATAGGCTGTCAAACTTTTGTTCTGACAGCCTATTTTGTCTATACCCAACTCTTGATGTCCGATAATAGATTAAGAGCCTGAAGAGGTGTTAAACTGTTGATATCCAAGTCCTTAATCTGATCGCGTATCTTGATAAGCACGGGATCGTCAATCTTGAACATCGATAGCTGTATGCCATCTGTCGGAGATTGCGCTGCACCACCAACTGAAGGTGAAGGACGCCTACCCTTCTTACGTGCTGATGGCGATACGGAAGGGACAATCTCGTTGTTGCCATACACCTGCTCAAGATTCTTCAAAATAGCTGTGGCTCTCTCGACAATAGAGGTTGGCATACCCGCCATACGTGCCACATGGATACCGAAAGAGTGCTCGGTACCACCGCGCTCCAATTTACGTAGGAAGACAATCGTATTATCCACCTCGCGGACAGATACATGGTAGTTCTTTACGCGTGCGCACATCTGCTCAAGCTCATTAAGCTCGTGATAGTGCGTTGCAAAGAGTGTTCGTGGGCGTATATCACGGTAATTGTGCAGATACTCAACCATCGACCAAGCTATAGAGATACCGTCATAGGTGCTTGTACCTCGGCCAATCTCATCCAACAGAACAAGGCTGCGCTTGGAGATATTGTTGAGAATACTTGCACTCTCAAGCATCTCGACCATAAATGTCGATTCGCCCTGCGATATATTGTCGCTTGCTCCTACACGGGTAAAAATCTTATCGACAATACCGATATGCGCCTTTTCTGCCGGTACAAACGAACCCATCTGCGCCATAAGCACGATAAGGGCTGTCTGACGAAGCAGTGCCGACTTACCTGACATATTTGGACCGGTGATGATGATAATCTGCTCACTGTCGCTGTCGAGCATAAGGTCGTTTGGAATATACTCCTCCCCTATCCCCATCAGAGTCTCAATTACAGGGTGGCGAGCCGCCTTAAGCTCAATCTTTGTTCCCTGGTCAAGGGTCGGGCGAGAGTAGTTGTGCTCGCAAGCAAGCGTTGCAAAACCGAGCAGAGTATCTATCGTTGCAACAATCTTTGCATTGCTCTGTAACTGCTTGAGGTGTAGTGAGATATAGGCGAGTAGCTCGTTATAAATCTGCTGCTCGAGTGCTAACATACGCTCCTCGGCGCCCAATATCTTACTCTCATACTCCTTCAGCTCCTCTGTGATATATCGCTCGGCCGCTGTAAGGGTCTGCTTGCGAATCCAATTTTCAGGTACTCGGTCTTTGTGGGTGTTGCGCACCTCGATATAGTAGCCAAAGACGTTGTTGTAGCTAATTTTAAGAGACGGAATACCTGTAGCCTCACTCTCGCGCTGCTGTATAGCCTTCAGTACATCCTTGCCGTGCATAGCCACTCGACGTAAATCGTCAAGCTCGGCATTTACACCATCTGCAATAACGCCGCCCTTCTGAATCTGATTATTTAGCGGGTCGGGGTATATGTCGTGCGCCAAACGCTCACGCAGAGCAGTCAGCGTGTCAATCTTCTCGGCAAGCGAGTGCATAACCGCGCAATCAGTGGACTCTAAGGCCGCTTTGAGTAGCTCTATAGCTGACAGAGAACGCCCAAGTTGCACCAACTCACGTGGTGTTACGCGCATAGATGCCACGCGAGAGACAATTCTCTCAAGATCATTTATGGCTCGTAGTTGTTCGCCTGTTGCGTATGCCAAATCACGGTCAGCTACAAAGGCTGCAACGATATCCTGACGACGTGTGATGCGCTCAATATCAAGGATTGGCATCGCTACCCAACGGCGCAACAATCGACCACCCATAGGTGTTAGAGTGCGGTCAATAACCTTAGCGAACGAGTACTTGTCGCCACCCGCAGAGTTGAATAGTTCGAGGTTGCGGATTGTAAACTTATCAATCCATACATAGTCGTTCTGATCCAAACGAGAGATAGACGAGATATGTGCAATCTGCTTGTGCTCGGTGAACTCAAGGTAGTAGAGAATAGCTCCTGCCGCAGTTATACCCTCCACCATTCCATCTACGCCAAAGCCACGCAATGAAGGTGTGCCAAACTGTGTGCAGAGCTTGTCTAGATTGACCTGGTATGAGAATACCCACTGCTCCAGGCGGTATGTGTAGTGCTTTCTGCCGAAAGCATTTGCAAAACGCTCCTCCTCGCCGCGCTGATAGACAATCTCCTTTGGGGCAAGGCTCGAAATTAGCTTCTCGACATACTTGTCATCGCCCTCGGCAACAAAGAACTCTCCTGTCGTGATGTCAAGAAAAGCGACACCCGTCTTCTCCTTGCCGAAATAGACAGATGCCAAATAGATATTCTCCTTATTCTCAATAAGGTTTTCACTCAAGGTAACACCGGGCGTAACAAGCTCGATTACACCGCGTTTTACCAAACCCTTGACGGTCTTTGGGTCCTCCAGCTGCTCGCAGATAGCCACACGCTTACCTGCACGCACCAACTTTGGTAGATAGGTATCCACTGCGTGATGAGGGAAACCTGCAAGCTCTACAGAAGAGGCCGCTCCGTTAGCGCGTTTTGTAAGGGTTATACCGAGTATAGAGGATGCCTCGATAGCATCGTCGCCGAATGTTTCATAGAAGTCTCCAACACGAAACAGAAGTATCGCATCAGGGTGTACAGCCTTGATTTGATAGTACTGCTTCATCAAGGGTGTTTCGACATATTTTTTCTCTGTTGCCATAATTGGCAAAGGTAGCATTTTTGAGCGATTATTCAAAGAATTTTTCGTCAAAATTGACTAAAAAAACGCGCTCGGTCGCTCTTGTCAGAGCTGTATATAGCCAACGGAGCATATCCTTTGTCATCGGCTCGTCGCCAAATAGAAAACGATCGATAAAAACAGCACTCCACTGACCACCCTGAGCCTTGTGACAAGTGACGGCGTAAGAGAACTTTACCTGTAGGGCGTTGAAGTACTCATTCTCGCGTATCTCCTTGAATCTCTTGATTTTACTCTTTATATCTGCGTAATCTTTCTCGACCTCATAGAAGAGCTTTTGTGACTGCTCGTAGGTCAGCGATGGCGATTCGGAATTTATGGTATCAAGAAGTACTTTGCACTCTATCTCCGTATTGTCGTAGTCGCCAAACTCAAGCACCGCATTGGCATATCTAAAGCCATATAGCTCCTCAAATCGGCGAATACGCTTTAGACGGGCAATATCTCCGTTGGCAACAAAGCTCATCGGACAATCCTCAATACGCTCTGTGTAGTGGTAGTTGTTCTTTACAACCATCAGCATATCACCACTCTCAATCTCCTCCTCTGCAAAGAGAATATTGCGCCTAATGCCCTCATTATAACGATTTGCTCGCTTGTTGGAGCGGGTTATTACTATTGTTTGATCGCGGCCATATTTATCGTAGCACTCTTGCAGTTTTTCTAAAAAATCACCGTCATTAACCGCCTCAATATCATTGTATTGCATATCAAGATGAGGAATCTCGAAGATGCTGTTTTCAAGCATACAGCGAACGAGTGTAGCGTTGAACAGAATACCAGAGCTCTGCTCTTGACGTACCACCTCATCCATAGTCTGATAGACCACCTCGCCAAATGGCAAAAACTCTACCGGAGAGAGAGCCGGACTATAGTCATCCCCTACCGGTGGCAACTGCGCCGAATCGCCAACAAACATCAGTCTGCAACGCTTTCCACTACGGACATACTGAATAAGGTCATCAAGCAGCGAGCCGCTACCGAAGATTGTCTTGTCTGCATTTGTACCCGATGAGAGCATAGAGGCCTCATCGACAATAAAGAGTGCTTCGTTCTCACGGTTGATGTTGAGCGAAAATTTAGACTCGTATGCAGCATTTGTCTGCTCTCGGTATATACGCTTATGGATAGTAAGAGCCTTTTCTCCAGAGTATTGTGACAATACTTTGGCTGCTCTACCTGTTGGTGCAAGCAGAATAGTCTTGATACCCAATGATTTAAGCGCAGATACAATTGCGGCAATAAGGGTCGTTTTTCCTGTTCCGGCATAGCCATTCAGGATAAAAAAAGTCGAAGAATTGTCCTCGGAAAGGTAATTAGAGAACGATTCTATGATTTTTTTTTGATTTTCCGTTGGTTGAACCGATAATTTTTCGTAAATTTGGGTCGCAATTGTAATGCTTTGCATTCTGATTGTTTTTAATTGGTTACAAATTTAACCGTTTTTTTACACTATTGCAACTAAACAAAAAATTATAAATTAAAAATTATTTCTAAAAATGGGAAAGAAATTACTTCAATTGGTGCTTGCTCTGGCTGCTGTAGGTCTGGGCTTCTATGTCTATGTACTTATCTCTACTCCTATCAAGTTCGCTGAGGAGCAGAAGATTCGCGAGAAGGCGGTTATCACTCGCATTAAGGATATCCGTACTGCTGAGCGTCAGTTCAAGAGTAAGTATCAGCACTTTACTGCTGACTTTGACTCACTTATCAACTTCGTTCTCAATGAGACAATGGAGGGTGAGCGCAGACTTATCGACGAGGATGACTCTGTAGCTATGGCACAGGCTCGTAAGAAGTATGGTCGTAAGTTTAAGAATGTAGAGAAGTTTACTTATTCTGTTAAGGACTCTCTGTTCAAGCACCTCTCTGAGGAGGATGTTAAGAACCTTCGTTACATCCCTTACTCTGATAATAAGGAGTTCTACCTCGAGGCTGCTATCCTTACAACTGAGTCTAAGATTGTTATCCCTACAGTAGAGTGCCGTGCACCTTACATCAACTTCCTTGATACTGTAGTTTATCGTCAGGAGGTTATCAATCTTGTAGATCAGTGTCTGAATGTTCTCAATAAGTACCCAGGCATCAAGTTCGGTGCTATGGACCGTGGTAACAATGAGGCAGGTAACTGGGAGGAGCTCTAATAACTCCACAATTAAAGCGTCCATCCGTCTTGCTTCGGGTGGACGCTTTTTTTCTGCAATAAACTTAAGTAATGTTGCAGATAAGGGGGATATTGTCGTTACTGTCGATACTGCTCGCGTCACTCTTGTTACACCGCAAATCGCCGCAGCACTATCTGCCGAAGATATTTTGGCGATAAATGGCCAGGCGCTACTCTCGGATGAAGTTGCGGTATTGAGCGACGAGGTTGATGGTAAGATAGCGGTCATTGCCGTATATAAGGGTGCATACGAGTTGCTTTCAGAGAAGTTTTCGGAGCGATTGCACTTTTCCTCTCCCCTGCTCTCTACTACACACAGCGAGCAGAAGGGATTGTCTATCGAGGTGAGCGAGAATAACTACTATATCCGTCTCTATAATGGAGGCTTACAGATTGCAGAGGCTCTTGAGCTCACTTCGGCTGATGAACTTCTATACTATGTAGCCAATATATTGGAGATAACTCAGCTGCCTACACCTTATATATATATAAGTGGCGCTAACAAAGAGTGTGTTAAGCTATTGAAAAAGTACTACAAGGTAATATGCGAATAATTAGTGGTAAGTACCGCGGACGAGCTATCAATCCGCCAAAGAACCTCCGTGCAAGACCTACTACGGACTTTGCAAAGGAGAATCTGTTTAATATCCTCAATAATCTGGTCGATTTTGAGCAGTGTGATGTGCTCGACCTCTTTGCCGGAACAGGCTCAATTAGCTATGAGTTTGCTTCTCGTGGCGCGAAGAGTGTGACCTCGGTGGAGATAAATGCTGTACACCACTCATTCATTCGCAATACTGCCCGCAGCCTGGGTGCAGATAATATCTTTGCAGTAAAGGCGAATGTTTTTCTCTATTTGCGTAGTTGTCCGAAGAGTTTTGATATCGTTTTTTCTGATGCTCCATACGATTTGGAGGGACTTGATGAGGTTGTGGAGCTTGTTCTGGCTGATAAATTGCTCAAAGAGGATGGAATTTTTATTTTTGAGCATTCAGATAAGTATAACTTCGAAAATCACCCATATTTTTGGCAGTCAAGAAGTTACGGAAGTGTGCAATTTTCCTTCTTCAAAAAATGATATTTTTTTTGAAAAAAAGTTGCAAAAAAGTTTGGAGATTGAAAAATTTGCTCTATCTTTGCACTCGCAATCAGGAAGGAACAACACTTCTGAAAGCAAAGGTTCTGGTGCGTTAGTTCAGCTGGTTAGAATACGTGCCTGTCACGCACGGGGTCAGGGGTTCGAGTCCCCTACGCACCGCACCAAAGAAGACAATCGAAAGGTTGTCTTCTTTTTTTGTTTATACTACCCGCGAGGGTATCCGATTACATCGGAAGTATGCAGCAAGGCTTACTCCAATGTGTGCAAGCCCACAAGGAGCTATCCTTGCTGCATATCGCTTTGCGATTACCCTCGCTGTACATAATGCAGACGGTCTGTTGGCAACTCAAACTTATAAGGGGGTTACCTCCTCGGTTGTTCACGCACCAAGCATTGCTTGACTGCGCTACCTCGTCGGTGATAACGAGCTGTAGCATTTTTTTTGCGACATTACCTCGGTCGTGTATATCCACACTGCGTTCCGCAACTACGGCACTCCCTCGGTGATGACGCGCTGTAGCATTTTTTTTTGCGACATTACCTCGGTCGTGTATATCCGCACTGCGTTCCGCAACTACGGCACTCCCTCGGTGATGACGCGCTGTAGCATTTTTTGCGACATTACCTCGGCCGTGTATATCCGCACTGCGTTCCGCAACTACGGCACTCCCTCGGTGATGACGCGCTGTAAAGCCACAGCGCGTCATTCGAGTCACCTACTCTTCCGGGAGTTTGGGTGCGATATTGAGCATTGGAACCATATCAAGAATTGCTTGATTATAGCAGAGAGCTAAATATGGTGGTTGTGAGAGAGTTTTGCCGTTATAGAGTCTATGCAGTGGGTTAAACATTGGTGGCAATGGGCTTGACATCTTAGCGAGCATAGCGGCAGCATGGGTTGCAGGCACATCTTTTGCCGATGGGAAGTAGAGGCGCTCTGACTGCGGACAAGAGTCGATGCAGACATTGAAGAACAGCGTCTTTCCGTGCTTTGTTCCACATTGTTTTATACATTCACTCTTATAACTATGCAGCGCGGTGTACTCCATCTCGTCAAGGCCATCGGTAATATTGATGACGATAGGCGGGAAGGAGTCGTAATTTTGACGATTTTCGCACCAATCTCCAACAATATCTATCACGCAGTCCAGCATCTCAAGCATTGCGGTTGGTCCTGCCGCCTTTGGTTTAATCCACTCGTAATAGGCCTCTGTAACGAGTTGCAGATGGTTATCTTTAGAGATGTACTCAATAGTGCGTTTTTCAATCTCAGGTCTATTATCCTCATATATGATAGCCGGTACCGGTTGGTGACTGTCACAGAGTAATGGATAGACCGAGTTACGAGCATATCCAACCACTGACAAGTCAAAATAGTGACGACTCTTATCTCTATGAGATGAGCGAGATATAAGCTCTTCGATTATCGACGAAGCTAAGATTGAGGCAATTTCGCTCTTTGAGACAATCATAGAACAATTCTCAAACGGTTGCTGCATTGAGCCCGATTGATCTATTGCAATGACAACCAATATCGGAGTTGCCGGTGTAATAATCTGAGAATAACTATCCATAACCAATCTTGTTGGTTACAAAGATAGCAATTTTGCTGACGATATAAAAATATTCGATCTATTATAATTCTATTCGGAAAATATTAAACGTCTTTCAGATAGTGGCAGATGCTGCGCCTTTGTGTCGGGCACTTGTAGTGGCGTACCAAATGGCATCTGTGCGATTAGCTTCCAAGAGGATGGAATATTCCACTGTCGAGCCACATTGCTATCAATCAGTGGGTTATAGTGCTGTAGCGAGCAGCCAAATCCCAAATCTTCGAGCGCAGTCCAGATAGCTATCTGGTGCATAGCCGAGGTGTGTGCAGAGTATTCGTCAAACTTATCGGCATAGAGTGCAAACTGCTCCTTCAGCTTGGCTACAACATCCATATCCTCATAAAAGAGCACCGTGCCACATCCTGCGGCAAAGCAGGTATCTATCTTTGTGCGCGTACCTACAAAGACCTCAGATGTCACACGCTTTGCCAAAGCCTGCTTGACAATACCCCATAAGCATATATGGTGCACACCCATCAGTAGCACTACCCTGCTCGATTGGCTATTATAAGCCGACGGCATAGCAAGCATAATGCGGTCTATTACTTTTACAATCTCCTCCTCCGAGGCACTCATGGCTGCACTTATAGCATAGTGGCTACGACGGTGTTCTAATGCTTCAATAAAATTACGCTCCATATCTCTTTTTTACGAGAATGGAGCGCAAACATCACGCCAAGGAGCGCACAAAGTCATCTATAATTGTAAAAATATCCTCTAAAGAGTCTATTTCGCGAGTCGCCCGCTCCATAGGACAGAGGTCTGTCTGCGAGCGATTGATAATGTGGGGTACAACCTCTTTATAGCTAACTTCGATAGAACTTTTACTAAGTAAATCCAGCGCCAGATGGCTTATAACATCTGTATATACCCTCTTTACACCACCTAAAATCATTATAGCTGCTGCAGCCCTGCCAACAACCTTATCGGCAATTTCGGCACCATTTAGCAGTGAGGGTTCTTGGGTATAGATTGTATGCAAATCCTTAATACCTCGGCTGTATAGTTGTCTAACCTCTCCCCTATTTCTCACCACACATGAGCAGTGGCTGTTGTGGAGTATATCTATCAACTCTTCCATTACTCTGCAGCCAAACGATCGGTAACAGCGGCACAAGCAGCATCACCGGTGATATTGAGTACCGTGCGAATCATATCAAAGACTCTATCGAGTGCATATAGCAGTGGCAGACCTTCGATAGGAATACCCGCACTTGCAAGTACTGCTACCACCATAAGTGTAGGACCAGGAACGCCCGCCTGACCAATTGAGCCGAGCGATGCTGTGACGGTAATTGCCACGTAGTGTGCCACTGTAAGCTCTATGCCATAGAATTGAGCAAAGAACAATGCAACAAGTGTGTAGTAGATGGCATTTCCCGTCATATTAATCGTTGCGCCAAGCGGCACGACAAATCCCGATACCTGCTTTGAGATACCCATATTATCGCATGCTGACATTGTCACAGGCAGTGTAGCCATAGATGATGCTGTCGAGAAGGCGATAATCTGTGGGCGTGTCATCTGATGGAAAAACTCCTTGATTGGCACCCTCGAAAGTAGTGAAATTGTCAGCGGATATATCACAAGTCCCATAACAAGCACAGCCAGCAGATCGACCCACAGCAGATTTGCCACCTTAATCAGCACATCAAAGCCGAAAGTTCCCGTAGCCTCTGCCATAAGTCCGAAGACACCTATCGGTGCGACAAGCATAACCTTGCCAATACACCAAATCAGCGCCTCAAGGATGTAATTAAGACCCGCAATGACCTTCTCGCGCTTGCTACTCTCAATGGCCGCAATACCGAAACCGAGGAATAGTCCAAAGAGAATAATCTGCAATATATTACCCTCGGCAAATGCCTGAATAGGATTTGCAGGAATCATCCCTATAATTGTCTGCCAAAATCCCGCTTGATTAGCTACCGCCTCACTTGCATCTGCTGCAGCGTTAATCAGGCCAACGCTCTCGGCAGATAGACCTGCGCCAGGTTTGAAGATAAGACCCGCGAAGATGGCGATAATGATAGAGATAACGGTTGTAAGCATTATATAACCGATACTTACAACGCCAATCTTACCAGCCGAGCGACTACCTCCAAGTGTCGCAGCTCCTGATATAATAGATACCGCAACAAGAGGCACAACGAGCATCTTTATAAGTTGTATAAAGAGCGTTCCAAGTGGTGCAAAAACACTCGCACTCTCTCCCATCGTAACACCCGCAGCAATACCTGCAACCATCGCCACAAGTATCCAGAAACCGAGATTTTTTATCAACTTTTGCATACGTACTTACGGTTTTAGTTAGAACTTAGCAACGGCAAAAACGACATTTGTGCGACTCTTGCAGTATGTGGATAGACTACCTGCATTAGATATGTTCCAAGGGCAATACTCTCCCTTATATACTTCGTCATTTTCAGTTGAAGTCCACATAAATACATCAAGTTTACGACTCAATTTTGGCTCTAATTGGGATTTTAGACTGTAGATAAGACGCATCTCCTCTTTTGCTGGCAAATACCAACCTGAGCCAAGATCAGCACACCAAGCGAATGCAGGGTAATTGCTTCTCCAATTGCTTTGACGTTTAACTACGGCCATATTTTTCTCGCCATCGTACACATCTGTTGCACCGATAAATCTCTTCTGCTCAGCACCCAAAGCCCAAGCCCTGTCATAACCAGAACTCTTTACGCTTATGATTTTACCGTGCTTTCCTGTCGCATCCACCTCAAATACAACACCCTGAACGCCGTTGATTGTATATAAATCGCCAACTTTGTAAGTACGACCAGATGTTGAGTAGGAAGAGTTGTTGTACGAGCTACTTGAATAGTTGCTCGATGAATTACTGCTACCAAACTTATGAATAGCTCGTGCATTGCTATGATAATTCTTACGGGTATCAAGACATCCACCGTTCTTCATTCCCATATCATATACACATTGTATTCCACTATCTGTCTTATTCGACTCGGTTGATGAGAAATACCAATGTTCAGCCAACTTGTCTGTCAGTTTTGGCTCAATAAGCGACTTGTTGCGATATATAGACTCCCACTCTGCCTGTGCAGGAATATACCAACCTTCACCAAGTTTATTACAGTAAGCAAAGACTGGATATTTTTCTAACCAACCAGCGATTTGTTTAACGGCAGCCATATTCTTTTCACCATCATATCTGTTATTGGCGCCTATTTTTCGCTTGCTTTCAGTTGAATTATTACACCAAAGCATCATATCGCCATCCTCTAAGTGCAGAATCTTTCCGCTTCGGCCATCTGCACTAACCTCAAATACTACACCTTTAAGGCCATTTTCATTGTACAAATCGCCGACCTTATAAGTTCTACCGGATGATGAGTAGTTTGAGCTGCTATAGTTGTTGTTTGAATAGCTGTTTGACGACGCACCATTGCCGAACTTCGCAATAGCGCGAATACGGGTAAATGTATATTCGTCAGTAAAGTTTTTCTCACGAGAGGAGATTTTATTGTGGTCCATTAGAACCATTTTAACCTCTTTACCATCCTCGGTTGAAGACCAATACCAACGAGGCTCACCTCGTTTATTCAGCTTTACTCCATTGTGCTGTTCGATGGTCTTATTTACCTTTTCGAGTAGAGAGTCATTAAATAAGAGCGATTCTAACTCATTGATTGCCGGCAAATACCAAGCACTACCGAGATTTGCACACCAAGCAAATGCAGGATACTTTGTCTGCCAACCGGATATACTCTTAACAATCGCCATATTCTTTGAGCCATCGTCAGTATATGTTGCACCAATTGCTCTACCACGCTCATAGCTACCAACAGCCCACGCCGTTTTACCATCTGTAGGCTGTGTCATACTTACAATCTTTCCGCTTCTACCGTCAGAAGAGACTGCAAATACTACGCCCTCCAGGCCATTTTCGTTGTAGTAGTCGCCCACTTTGTATGTTCTGCCTGAAGATGATGAACTGCTATCAGAACCGAGTCCATTCAACTGTTTTTTGGCGTTCTCATGTCCTTGATCTGCAGCCTTCTGATACCACTTTTTAGCCTCAGAGATATTTTGAGAGATGCCTTGTCCCTTTTCATAACACCATCCCAAACTGTATTGAGCGTTATTGTATCCCTGCTCTGCTGCCTTACGATACCACACTACAGCCTCTGCATAATCTTTTGTTACGCCTTCTCCGTAGTAGTAGCAATCTCCCAAATTGGATTGTGCATACGATGAGCCTTGGTCGGCAGATTTACGATACCACTTTGCGGCCTCATTATAGTCCTTGGTAACACCATGACCATACTCATAACAGTAGCCCATCCAGCTCTGTGCTGTAGAGTGTCCCTTCTCTGCGGCGGCAAAGAAGTACTGAACAGCAGAGTTGTAGTCATTATTGTTGTGTAAATCTGTACCCTTTTTATTCAACGCATCAGCAGAGAGTGTCTTATCAATCTCTATCGGTTTTACACCCTTAAGAGGTGATGTGATATTCTTCTTCAACGCAACGGTAATAGTTGAACTCTTACCCTCGGCTATAGTTACATTCTCGTAATGCGCAGCGTAACCCTCTTTTGAAACGGTTATATTATGGTTGCCAATCAGCAGATTATCGAGCGAGAGCGGCAGACGGCCAACATTATTGCCATCTACAGCAACATCAGCCATAACAGGTGTGCCCGATACAACGAGCGAACCTGTAATCGGCGTAGGTGCATCAAGCGTATAGCTTTGTGGAGTAGAGCTTGCCGAGATAGTCTGCGACATAGAACTGCTCTTATGGTTGCTCTTGCGCGCCTCAAACAGATAGACACCCGAAGAGAGCTTACCACTCCAGCGTCCACTACCCTTTTGCACTCCATTTATCCAAATCTCTGCTCCATTTGGGGCTGTTATGTTCACATTGGCAAAGTCGGAGCTGAGCGAAGGCGTGAAGTTGGTTGTCTGATTGTCACGAATGGTAACTGTTCCGCTGTAAGGCTTGTATAGCTCCTTGATGATGCGAATCTGGTGCTCGCCACTCGATAATTTATACTCCTTAATCGGTGCTACACCAATCGACTTATTATCTACAAATATCGCAGCACCCTCAATAGAACTTCCAAGAACAGATAGCCATCCATAAGCAGGATTGAGCTTAATCATCTTCTCAACCTTTGCGCCCGCTACGGTAAATGTGCCGCGCATATCGTGGTAGTCTTGCGCCGAGATGGTATAGTTGTATGTACCATTCTCAAGCATAAGGCTGGTTGCACCATCCTGCAGTGTGTGTACGCTATTGTCAATCATCAGAATTGCATCTGCGGGCTCTACGACAAAGACCACAAACTGAGGCTTTGATGCCTCGGTATTTACAACCTGACGGAACTGAATAGACCCCTTATTGACTGCAATCTTCTGCTCGTGCTTAATACCGCCATAATCTACACGCAGAGTATGCTCGCCGACCATTACCTCCGATACGGTAAGGCTGTAGTTGCTGCCTGTACGACCCTTGAATGCCCCGTCGATATATACGTCAGCGTCAATAACATTACTATTGACAACAATCGAGTAGGTCTGGTTAAGGCTCGCCTCGATATAGAACTCTTTATCCGCCTCCAACTTGAGTGTAACCTCGTTAGAGTATCCAAACTCCGGATGATAGAAGTAGAAACGGGTCACAGGCAGTGCTGTCATCTCAAGAATAAGACCGTTGTCATACTCGGCAGTCTTACACTTGATAAGCTCGTTATTGGTATGAATCTTCACCTCTATTCCGTCAATCTCTGCACGGGTCATACGGTTAATCTTCACCTTAAGACGTGCACAAGGACGACGCGATGAATCCTTACCAATCGGGTCGATAGCAACACCCGTCAGTGCATCAGACTGGATGGCTCTGAAAGAGGATTGGTCGATAATTATCGAGTGCTCCTCCTGTGCTGTGGCTACAGCAAATGCAAAAAGAGCGACGAAGATAGAGAGTAACTTTTTCATAAGTTTGGGGTTTAATTCACAAATATACAAAAAAATAGAGAGGAACAAGAAATTTGCCCCTCTCTTTTTGCTATAATTGGTGATTTATCGAAGCATCTTGAGCTTTTTATCTGCCGCAGTTGCCTTGCGGAACGATACTGCATAACCACCACCGGCAGCTACAAACTGCTTCAGTGTGCTCTTTGATGTACAACGCACCTCACGGATTGTGTATGCCTGAGGGTTGGTCTTGTAGTGTGCATCTGAAGCATCTGCGTAGATTTTTGCCACATAAACCTGGTCAGGCTCAAGAAAGTCGAGTGCTACGGTCGATGTGCGAGCATCATAGCCGGCTACAGAGCCGAGGAACCACTCGCCAGTATCCTTTGCCTTGCGAGCAACAGTGATATACTCACCCACCTCAGCCTCAATATAGCGGCTATCAGACCAATCCACCGCTACATCCTTGATAAACTGGAACGCATCCATAAAACGCTCGTAGTTCTCCGGAGTATCTGCCGCCATCTGCAGTGGCGAGTAGAGTGTCAGGTAGAGTGCAAGCTGATTGCAGATAGTTGCATTTACGTGTGAGTGGTTGTTTGGATTGAGCTTTGATACCTCCATCTCAAACAGACCAGGTGTGTAGTCCATAGGACCACCCTGCAGACGTGTAAATGGAAGAATACATACGTGGTGTGGACGAGTGCCGCCAAATGACTGATACTCAGTACCGCGTGCAGACTCATTACCAATGAGGTTCGGATATGTACGACACAAACCTGTAGGACGAACTGCCTCGTGTGCATTTACCACAATCTTGTGCTCTGCAGCCTTCTTCAGAGCGTAGAGGTAGTGGTTGTTCATCCACTGGCCGTAGTGATACTCTCCGCGTGGGATAATATCGCCAACATAACCGCTCTTGAGCGATGTGTAACCATACTTGTTCATCAGCTCATACGCAGCCTCCATATGACGCTCGTAGTTGCGAACAGATGAAGAGGTCTCATGGTGCATCATCAGACGAACACCCTTGCTGTGTGCATACTCATTAAGTGCCCTAATATCGAAGTCCGGATAAGGTGTGACAAAGTCGAATACATAGTCCTTTGTCTTACCAAACCAATCCTCCCAACCTACATTCCAACCCTCTACAAGTACCTCATCAAAGCCGTGCTCTGCCGCAAAGTCGATAAGGCGACGTACGCGAGCATTATTTGCCGAGTGCTTTGGACTCTGCTTAACCTTAGAGTAGTCTGTAACGCCGAGCTGTACTGCCGGAAGATCGTCGGTGTATGCCCAATTTCCACCGCCGGTAATCATCTCCCACCAAACACCTACATACTTGACAGGCTTAATCCACGATGTATCCTCATAAGCACAAGGATCATTGAGATTAAGGATAAGCTTTGAGGCAAGAATATCACGGCAATCATCAGATACCATTACTGTACGCCAAGGTGTGCGGCATGGAGCCTGAAGGTAACCCTTCCAACCGAGTGCATCAGGGGTAAGGTGGCTGTTGAATACCATTGTCTTATCATCCAAATCCAGGTGCATACAAGAGTAATCTACAAGTGCAGCCTCATGGAGGTTGATATACAGACCATCATCGGTCTTCATCTGAAGTGATGTCTGAACACCTGTAGCCGAGAATGGAGTCTGTGAAGAGTTCGGAGTAATAGCCTGCTGCATAAGACCACGAATCTCTGAAAGACGTGAACGGTGATACTCATACTCCTGAGTGTCATAATCGCCAGGAATCCACCAAGCAATATGGTCGCCGGTCATTGCAAACTGAGTCTTCTCCTCCTTGATTACGAAGTAGGTCAGCTCCTTCTGTGCAGGGAATACGTAACGGAAACCAAGACCCTCGTTGTAGAGACGGAATACGATATCCATCTTGTACTTACGCTCTGTCTGCTCAAGAGATATGGTCATCTGGTTATAGTTGTCACGAATAGTTGCAACCTCACCCCAAACAGGAGTCCAAGTGGTATCAGACGATGTACGAGCAACATTTATCTGTGCGAAGTTGTCATACAGAGAGACTGATGCACCGTGGTCAGATTTAGCAATCTCCTCACCAAAAGAGATTTGACGATCCTGACCACGCAGCTCAAGACCCATACCGCTTGGCAACACTACTGCCTTACCCTTGTAATCAAGGCTATAGAGTGGCTTACCATTCTCTCCAATCTCAAAAGTGAGCTTCAAATTGCCATCCGGAGATGTGAGAGTCTCCTTTGCAGAGAGCGAAACCACACTCGCCACTGCAAAAAGTGTTAAAAACAATCTTTTCATATATCTACTATCTCTTATATTCAACTACAATAACGCTATATGGAGCCACTTTAGTATTGTCATCAATAGTTGCAGGCTCGCCTGTAATTACGCAACGACCATCCTTAAGTGATGCCCCAATCTCTGCATAGTTTGACCAAGGAATGTTCTTAGTCTCGCCGGAGTTGTTGATATATACAAATACCGCCTCGTCGTCATTGTAACGGAAGTAAGCGTAGGTGTTATCACGAGTCATAAAGTGCATTGTCTGACCATTGTGGATCACCTCCTTATCTTTACGCCAGTTGAAAAGACGCGCCGAGAAGTCAAACAGCTCCTTATCCTGACCCTTGCGGCCCTCAGCAGTAAGAAGGTTGGTCTTATCGCCGGCCCAACCACCTGGAAAGTCGATACGAAGGCCGCCGTGACCCTGACTAAGGTCTGCAGAGCAGAGCATCATCTCCTCGCCATAAAATACCTGAGGAATACCGCGCATTGTTGCAAGCATTGCAAGACCAATCTTTGCACGACCAGGGTTGCGATTGATAACATCGCCAATACGGGTTGTATCGTGGTTGTTGGTAAAAATCATCATATTATCGAGGTCGTGATATACGAAGTCGTGTGACAGACAGTCGTATACACGGGTCATACCCTGACCCCAACCCGGATTGTCACAAGAGAGTGCGTGGCAGATAGCCTCCTGAAGAGGGAAATCCATAATAGAGCGCAGGTGGCTGTTAAAGCCGTCTTTATTCGCATTATCGCCCTGCCAATAAGCGAGCTGAGGGATAGAAGATGTCCAGCACTCGCCTACTATATTGATATTAGGGAACTCTGCCATTACAGACTTACACCACTCGCTCATAGGCTCCTTCTCGTTGTAAGGATATGTATCTACTCGGAAACCGTCAATATCGGAGTACTCAAGCCACCAAACTGCCCACTGCTTGAAGTAGTTGAGAACAAACTTGTTGTTCAGATTCATATCCGGCATAGATGGAACAAACCAACCACTCTCCTGCAAATTAAGGTCGTAATTAGAGGCATTAGGATCCATATTTGTAGAGAAGCATACATTTGTGCCTGTGTACTGTGGGAATACATGCACCCAATCCTTAAATGGAAGGTCATTCATCCACCAATGAGATACACCGCAGTGGTTTGTTACAACATCCATAATAACCTTAATATCGCGCTGGTGAGCCTGTGTCACAAACTCCTTATAGAGCTCGTTGTCACCAAAACGTGGGTCGATATGGTAGTAGTCGCCACAAGCGTAACCGTGGTAAGATTCGCGTGGCTCATTATCCAAAAGCAGCGGAGTTGGCCAAATAACGGTCATACCGAGTGATGCGATGTAGTCCAAGCCGTTAATCATACCCTGCAAGTCGCCACCATGACGGCCAAAGAATGCCTTACGGTCAGCCTTCTCACTTGTGCAAGGTGTTGAGTCATTCTCAGGGTTGCCATTACCAAAGCGGTCCGGCATCAGCAGATAGATTGCATCGGCAGTAGTAAAGCCCTCACGCTCAGCAGAGTTCTTGCGACGCTCAGCGATTGTGTAAGGGTACTTGAACTGCTCGTCACCCTTTGTAAATACGAGGTAATATGTACCTGCATCAGCACTATTTGCCACCTCGACATCCACGAAGAGGTAGTTAGGGCTGTCAGCCTTGTGTACAGCGGTAATCTCTACCCCTTTGCCACCCTGAATAGCGACATTGTACTGCGAGATATTCTCACCATTGATAAGCAGCTGTAGAGGTGTCTTCATACCTGTCCACCAGCTCAGCGGCTCTACGCGAGCAACCTGACCATTAGCGTCAGCAACGCTCTGCGGATTAAACTTACTGCTATTTGAGCAAGCTACAACGCCGATAGCAGCCAAAATTATAAATAACTTCTTCATATTAGCCCCTATTTTGTAATTATATTCCAACCCCAAGCTGCAAGCTCTGTATCACCAACAGTAACAGCCTCATTTGTAAGATTTGCATATACAGTAACCGAATTACCCTCTACGCTACGGGTAAATGCAAATACGCCGGCAGGCACATCTTCGATATACTCAATCTTACCGCCACGCTCACCTGCTGCAAGAGCCTTATTGTTGTGGCGCAGTGTAGTAAGCTCCTTGTAGAACTGAGCATACTCGTTGTTCTCCCAAGCAGGGATATGGTCCTTCTCAAAGAACTCGAAACGCTTGTTCCAGCCCATCTCCTGACCTGTGTAAATCAGTGGCTGACCATTTGGAAGAGTAAAGGTAAGCACCGCCATAACCTTCGCAGCCTCGCCCATACGCTCAAACTCGGTTCCAGCCCAAGAGTTCTCGTCGTGGTTAGATGTAAACATCAGACGGAAAGCCTCTTCAGGGTGTGCAGCTGCATCCTTTGCAATATACTCCTTAAGCTCTGCTACACCCTTCTCGCCGCGAGCAATGGCGTTGAGCAGGTGGTGAAGCTCCCAAGCGTATGATGCGTCAAATGAGCCGTTGTGCAACTCTGTGTGCTCGCCCTCTGCAAGCCAATACATCTGTGGATAGTCCTTGCGGATAGATGGGATAACGCTCTTCCAGAAGTCAAACGGCATCTCGCAAGCCATATCGCAACGGAAACCGTCAATGCCGCGCTCCATCCAGAAACGCATACACTTCTCCATCTCGGCACGCATATCGTGATTGTCATAGTTGAGCTTTGCAATATCTGTCCAGTCGTACTGAACAATAGTATTACCCTGCTCATCACGAACATACCAATCTGCAGGACGCTCTGTAATCCAAAGAGCATCCGGAGAGGTGTGGTTGGCAACCCAGTCGATGATAACCTTCAGACCAAGTTCGTGAGCCTTTGCTACAAAAGCATCGAAATCCTCAAGAGTACCAAACTCAGGGTTTGTAGCGCAATAGTCAGAGATTGCGTAGTAAGAGCCAAGTGTACCCTTGCGCTCCTTAACACCGATAGGATAGATTGGCATCATCCATACAATATCTACACCCAACTCAGCAAGGCGTGGCAGGTGCTCTGCAGCTGCTGCAAAGGTGCCCTCCGGAGTGTACTGACGCACATTCATCTCATACACAACCGCATCGTAAGTCCAATCTGGATGTGCGCCCTGCGGTGCGTTGTTGCAGCAAGAGGTAAAAATCATTGCTACAAGCAGAGATAACGATAAAATTTTCTTTAACATAGTATATTAGGTTTTATAATTTCCTTTAGGAACCGGAGAGCCGATCAAAGCTCTCCGGTCAGTATATCCAAATACTATTTCTCTACAATAGTATATGGATGAGCAAAAATATTAAGCTCGTAAGTTACAGTACCAGACTTAACAGTCTTGAGGTTTGCACCGTCCTGAGTAAGGTTTGTAGCATCGCCACCGAGGTTGATACCCCAATCAGCGTTGAAACGAACCTTATACTCGTTATCAGCAGGCACATTCTCGATAGTTGCGCTCCAAGTCTGGGTAGTCTCGTTGTAGGTCATCTCTACATCAGTACCCCAACCACCAAAAGCATCGCCATTACCAATCAGACCTACCTTAGTGATAGCTGTAGTGGTAAGAGTGTTTGCATAGTAGTCAAACTTGATGTGCCAAAGACCTGGCTCAAGGGTGATATTGCCTGCGCCGCCATCAGTGCTGATAACGCCGTCAGCAGTCATACCATAGTTGATACCATCCCAGTTAAGGTCTGTGCAGAACTTAAACTCCTTTGATTCAGCGTTAGGCACATAGAAGTAACCTGTAAGAACGCCACCCTCACCCTTGATTGTAGAGTGAGCATTGCCGTGGTTCCAACCCTGGTAGCCACCAATGATGTGGAGGAGAGTTGGAGCTGGACCAGCCTCTGCAAGAGTGTAAGGTGCATCAAAGAGGTTAAGGGTAAATGTTACCTTACCGTTATAACCGGCCTTGAGGTTACCACCACCCATTACAAGGTTGTTTGCCTCACCACCGAGTGAGATGTTGTATGCGTTGTTCTCTGCATCAACTACGTCCCACATATCGTTGAAACGAACCTTATACTCCTTCTCAGCAACAACGTTCTCAACAACAGCTGTCCAAACGCCCTTCTCTGCATCGAAAGTGAACTTCGCAGCATCAGCATCCCAGCCACCTACAGCCTCACCGATAAGGCCGATAGATGTAAGAGGTACATCAACGAGCTTGAGGTTAGCAAGGTCGAAGTGGATGTAGTGCAGACCTGCAGCAAGTACGATATTGCCTGCATCAGGTGCTGTAGAGATTGCGCCCTCTGCCATACCATAGTTAGTACCGTTCCAATTCTGCTGTGTAGTGAACTTAACCTCGTTCTTGCCCTCAGTGTCAGCAAGGATATTTACAAAGCCACGGAAGATGCCATCCTCACCTGCGAGCAGACGAGAGCAAGCACCTGCAGGATTCCAATCCTGGTAGCCACCTACAACATAGAGAATAGCCTCCTTGTCAAGTGTAATAGTAAGAGAGATTGTGTCGCTAACGCTCTCAAGACCCTCTACAGCAGCAGTAGCAGTTACTGTGAAATCAACAGCATACTCACCACCCATAGAGATAGCCAAAGCAGCGAGCAACTCAGCGTTTGTAGTAGAGTAATAGAGGTCTGAAGTAGTAGCCAAAGTAACAGCCTCACCGCCATTAACAGCAGCAGATACTGCATACTCTACCTCGGTTTCAACGCCGAACTTTGCAGCAGACCAAGTCAGAGAGAACTCCTCAGCAGCAGTCAAATCGCTAACGATAAGATTGCTGTGATTTGCAATATCAAGATTGCGTGTAGGAATTACCATCTCGTCTGCATCGTGGTTACAAGCACCCAAAGCAAGAAGTGCTGCAGCCGACAGAATATATTTCCAAATTTTCATAGTCTTTTATCTTTGTTATAAGGTGGCAACACGGGGTTGCCACCCTGTTGTTAGTTACTCAGCTGCTACAGTTGCAAAGATTGGAGATGGATTAGTTGCATCCTCTGCAAGAGCAGGAATATCACCACGGAAGTTGATAGTGAAGCGAACCTTACCTGAGAGGTCTGTAGTACAGTTATCACCACCTGGAACAAGGTGAGCCATATCGCCACCCCAGTTCATCTCCCAAGGATTAGCCTCGAAGTCACCACCTGTAAGGCGGAACTTAAACTCACCACCAGCGCAGTTGTCGCATACGCCAGACCAAACCTGACCGTTTACGTCGGTGCAAGTAAGAGCAAGGTCATTTGCTACCTCCCAGCCACCTACTGCGCTACCAATAACATTAACAGCACCAGCTTTCTTGAGCTTAACAGAACCAGTAGAGAAGTCCTCTGCAGCCTCAACTGTAATCCAGTAAGCACCGCTGTTAGCAGCCTCGATTACGATGTTGTCACCACCTGGATTCATTGCATCTACGTTACCGCCGAGGTTCACATCCCAGTTTGGACCCTGAGTGAACTTGAACTCTACATTAGCAGTTGGATCCTCAGCATTTACAAGGTAAACAAGACCCTCATACTTGCCGCTATCCTCGCCGGTCTCCCAAAGAATTGGAGCTGCATCAGGAGCCCAACCCTGGTGGTTACCAGGAACGTGGATATAACGACGAATCCAAGGAGCAGTAGTTGCTGCAATAGTTGTAACATTAAGAGTGATAGTCTCAGACTTCTTGATGTAGTCTGCGCTATTGTTAGAGATTGAAGATGTTACATAGAGTGTAATCATAGATGTAACACCTGCCTCAAGAGCAAGACCCTTCTCATCAACAAGAATGTTGTTAAGAGCCTCCTTAGTCATAGTGTAGCTTGTAGTGAATGACTGACCGAGCTGAATCTCCTTCTCGCCATATACTACGTAGAGGCTATAGGTAACCTGTGCAGGATAACCATAATCAACCTCACTCCAAGTGAAAGTCACATTGTTGGCGAGAGAGGCCTCATCAACAACGATATCTGCGTGAGAGTTGAGAACAGGGTTCTCTACCTCCTCTGCAGGTGCTGCATAAGTCTTATCTACCTCCTGACAAGAGAAGGCGAGCAGAGCAGCTGCAGCTATCGAAAAATATTTCAAAAATTTCATAGTTATACTCTATATTAATTAATAACCAACGTTCTGAGTAAGGTTCTCGTTAGCAACCAAGTCCTCATCAGGAATTGGAAAGAGCTTCATGTGATCAGCAAGTGCCTGACCAGACTCTGCACCACCCTTGAAAGGCCATACATAGCTACCCTCTACATACTTGTTGAAGCGGATGAGAGTTGTACGACGCAGACCCTCCCAGTAGAGCTCACGAGTAATCTCGGTAAATACATTATCAAGTGTAATGCTTGAGATAGCCGGATTAAGACCTGCACGTGTCTGGAGGTCAGTGATGCACTTAACAGCCTTAGCGTCTGAAGTTGAACCACCGTCGATACGAGTCTTAGCCTCTGCATAGATCAGATAGCTCTCAGCAGCACGGATAAGTGGGAAGTCGACAGAAGCGAACTGCTCAACAATAGCACCCTCACCCTCCTTTGGACGCTCACCGTAGATATCCTCAGCGTCAGAGTGGAAGTTGTTGAACTTAAATACGTGCCAGCCCTTAGTAAATGCGTCGATTGCCTGATCCTTCGCCTCAGAGTACTTGAGTGATACAAGCGCACGCTTGTCAGTAGTAGTAAACTTCTCTACATTGTCACCAACAGCAGCACCATCAGTAGCAGCACCGATAAGGTTTGCAACAAACTGAGTTGAAGTGTTCAAACCAGCCCAACCTGCAGCAAGACCGAGGTTCAAATTGTTGTTTGTACTTGCAGCGATGAAGTAAGTAGGGCCACCATAAGACTGAGTCTTGTTAGCGTCATAGCAAGCAGCCATAACAATCTCCTTCAAAGCCTCAGGGTTCTGACCGTTGTCACCCATAAAGAGCTCACGATACTCTGAAGCAAGAGAGTACTTCTCCATTACCTTCTCTGCTGCATCCATAGCCTCTGCATATACAGTAACATCCTCTTTGCCGAGGTATGTCTTGTGGTTGATAAGCAGACGAGCGAGCAGACCATAAGCAGCACCCTTATCTACACGTGGGTAAACCTGCTCCTTAACACCCTTAAGAGCAGACTCCTCTGATACCAAATCCTCAAGCTCTGCCTTAAGCCAAGCATAGAGCTTGTCAGCAGAGATCTGCTGTGGCTTTACAGCACCCATAGGGTCAGCCTCAGTAGTGAATGGAGGGTTACCGAATGAATCAAGGAGCATCCAGTAAGCCATAGCACGGATTACACGAACCTCAGCACGCTCAGTAGCAATCTCAGGATTTGAATCGTCTGTGCTGCGCAGATAGTTGTTAGCAAGCGTAACAGTCATAATACCGCGAACATAAGTTGCATAGATTGCATCATTCTTAGTTGCGGTCCATGTGTTAGAAACAATCTCCTTTACCCAAGGGTCACCCCAAACACACTTTGCCTCATCAGTAGAGAGTGTGTTGATAGACCACCAAGCACGGATAAACTCTGATGCACCTGCATCACCTACAGCGATATCAGTACTACCTGCACCATCGGTACCAGTAATATTGAAACTACCGTAAATTTTAGCCAGCTGACCAAGACGATATGTAGGGTTTGTAAAACCATCGCTACCTACTACATCGCTTGACAACGGCTCCTGATTAAGATCACCTACACACGAAGTGAGGGTGAACGCCGCAAGAGCGGCAAGAATCATTATCTTTTTCATAAATTTTGTCTTAATTAAAAGTTAATACCCAAGCGAACACTGTAGATGCGTGGACGTGGATAGATGTTACCATCGATACCACCTGTAACAGAGCTCTCAGGATCAAGACCGCTGTACTTTGTAAGAACGAATACGTTCTGTACGCCGGCAGCTACGCGAATCTGAGTATTGCCCTGACCAACCTTGCGGAATGTATAACCGAGGTTGATGTCATCCATACGGAAGAATGAAGCATCCTCAAGGAACATATCTGACAGAGACTGTGCTGTAGTTGAAGCATCCTTGAAACCATACTTAGCACCTGCAACCTGTGTATTTACAAAGTAGCCCTTGTCGATAACATCACGATAGTATGCAGTAGCACCGCTACGGAGTACATCGTTGAACATATAGTTACCAACAGTACCGTGACCGTTAAAGCCGAAGTCCCAATTCTTGTAAGAGAGCTTGAGGCTCACACCGTAGAAGAAGTCAGGGTTTGGACTCTTGTTAGACATATAGCGGTCCTCGTTAGTAATCTGACCATCCTGGTTACGATCAACAAGAGCGTTCTGGATAGGATTGCCATTCTCGTCATAAACCTGCTGCCATACATAGAATGTGTATGGAGCGTAGCCTACCTGGTGACGCTGAACTGTGTTACCGGTACCACCACCTGCACCACCGAGGTCGATGTATGCTGAAGGGAGCTCAGTAAGTACAGTCTGCTGCCAAGTACCATTCAAACCAATCTGGAGGTTCCAATCCTCAGTCTCTACAGGGATAAAGTTGAGAGATACCTCGACACCCTTATTCTCCATAGAACCGATGTTCTGGTAAACGTAGTTAGAGAAGTTTCCACCCAGAGGAACGTTTACATAAGAGAGCAGGTCTGCAGTCTGGCGATAGTAAGCATCTACCGAACCGTTGATACGACCACGGAGGAAGCCGAAGTCCAAACCTACGTTGTAAGTAGTAGTCTCCTCCCACTTAAGGCTATCGTTGTAAGCCTGTGGGCGAACTGGGAAGTAGAACTGATCAGGGCCGAGTGGGTACTGAGTTGTAGGGTTCTGTGAGATAATTGAGTACTGAATAGCTGCATAGTTGTCACCAAACTCCTGCTGACCTGTCTTACCCCAACCCAGACGGAGTTTGAGGGCAGATACAGCCTCTGAATCCTTCAACCAGCTCTCCTGAGCGATATTCCAAGCCAATGCAGCTGATGGGAAGTAACCCCAACGGTTCTTACCAACGAAACGAGAAGAACCATCGGCACGCATTGTAAATGTGAACAGGTAACGAGAGTCGATTGAGTAGTTGATACGACCGTAGAAAGATACGAGTGCATTACGAGATGCGCTGTAAGTAGTATCACCAATCTGTGTTACATCAAACAGCGTGAGTGTAGGGTCTGCCGGAGCGATACGACCGAAGTTGCTGTTTGTAGTCTCAGAGTGGTTCTTTGACCATGAGTAACCGAGCATAGCGTTGATGTTGTGAACACCAATCTCCTTCTTGTAGTTAGCATAGAACTCCAAGAGCTGGTTCATGTGCATATTATTATAAGAGCTGTAACGACCACGACCCTTGTACTTACCATCGTCACCACCATCGCGGTTAGCGAAGATAGAGCCTGGCTTGTTACCCTTGTTACCATTTGTAGAGGTAACATCGAGACCGAGGTTGAGGTTGAAGCTCAAATCCTCAAAGCCGTGTACCTTATAATCGAGCTGAATGTTACCGATAGCACGAAGTGACTCGTTAGCATCCCACTGATTGTAGAGCATTGAGAGTGGGTTTGCAGCTGTAAGGTCAGTGCCCCAGTTGAAGTAACCATTGTTGAGCTCGCTATTTACAGCACCGTCTGCAGTGTAGTTATATGGGCTCTGTGTAGGGTCAAAATATACAGCAGAACCAACAACACCACCATCGATGTAGTTTGCACGGTTGTAGATACCCTTAGCATTGAAGTTGAGTGAGAGGTGATCCTTGAGGAACTTTGGAGCCAGGCTGATGTCAGCATTAACACGCTGGTTGTCTGAGTTCTTAATAGTACCACCATCGTAAACATAACCTACAGATGCACGGTAAGGCATCTTATCCTTTGCAGCAGAACCTGTAATAGATACGTTGTGGTCTGTAGCGATGCCGAGGCGGAAGATCTCCTTCTGCCAATCGGTGTCATACTGACCGAAGAGCGCATTTGACTTGTCAGCCAAATCCGGAGCAACAGCAAGGATGTGCTCCTTGAACTGAGCTGCGTTCATCATATCCATTGTGTTGTAGTTGTGCTTGATAGATACGCTACCATTGTAAGATACACGTGGCTTACCGCTTGCACCCTTCTTTGTAGTGATGAGGATGACACCGTTAGATGCACGTGAACCGTAGATTGCTGTAGCAGACGCATCCTTAAGTACTGTAAATGACTCAATGTCATTTGGATTTACAGTAGCAAGGCCGTTTGACATACCAACACCTGCCTCGCGAGCTACAGGCACACCGTCGATAACGATGAGTGGGTCGTTGTAAGCAGAGAGTGATGCACCACCACGGATACGAATCTCAGCGCCGGCACCAGGAGCACCGTTACCGGAAACGATATTTACTCCAGGAACCTTACCACGGAGAAGCTCCTGTGGAGAGGTCAGAGCACCACGGTTGATCTCCTCAGCCTTAACAGCGATAACAGAACCGGTCATATCGTTCTTCTTTACAGAACCGTAACCGATTACCACTACCTCGTCAAGACCCATCGCGTCCTCTACGAGAGTTACGCGAGCCAGCTCAGTAGAACTTGCTACCAGCTGTACAGACTTGTAACCGATAAAACTAATCTCAATAACAGCGTTGCTGTCATTTACGGTCAGCTCAAACTGACCCTGAATGTCTGTCATCGTTCCGTTGATTGTACCAACCTCAGCAACGGTTGCTCCGATTACCGGAAGACCGCTTGCATCGACGACAACACCCTTTACCTCCTTGCCCTGTGCAAGAGCAAGTGGCGGTGTAATTACGCACATGAGCGCAATTGCCACACACATTAGAAGTCTTTTCATAAAATTAAAAGTTAATAAAATAAGTATTTGGTGTTACTTTGTTTTCTCCTTAATCAAGAATACTGCAGCTGCGCCGAGCAGCATTGATACACCTGCTACAACAAGCATCATAGCCTGATTTCCACCTACCAGCGAGAGAATTACACCACCCAAAAGTGCTGCAATAATCTGTGGCAGACAGATAGTACAGTTAAACAGACCCAAATATGCACCCATTGAGTTTCCGGAGAGCGAGTTGGTCAGCATAGCAAACGGCATTGCCAGCATTGCAGCCCAACCACAACCGATAAGGATGAATGAGATGAATAACAGATACTGATCGTGGATGAAGAATGTTGAGATAAAACCGATAGCACCCAAAACAAGGCTCACTGAGTAGCCAACCTTAATCTTGCGGAACATCGGCAGTACCATTGCCCAAAGTATAGAGCCGATAGACTGCACGGCAAACAGGACACCTACCCAGTTACCTGCAATCTGATAACCCTCAGATGTAGTCTCTGTTGTGCCCCAAACATTGCCTGCAACTGCGGCTGTGGTGTAGGTCCACATATAGAGGAATGCAAACCAGCAGAAGAACTGCACCAGACCAATCTGCCAAAACGCCTTAGGGGCGTGGATGAGCAGTTGAATGAGGTTTGTGCTCTCTTTCTTATCCTCCTCTGTGATGTTGTGGAACTTTGCATACTCCTGTGGAGGCATCTCCTTGACGGTAAAGCCTGTGTAGAGTACGCAGATAATCATAATTGCTGCACCGGCATAGAACGAGTAGGTTACAGAGTCAGGAATAACACCCTCCGGAGCAATGTTGCTGATACCAATCCAAGTGAAGAGGTATGGGAAGATGTAACCCATAAGTGAGCCGGCATTACAGAGCAGACTCTGAACAGAGTATGCCTTTGCCTTCTGCTCCTCATTGACCATATCGCCCACCATCATCTTAAATGGCTGCATAGCCATATTGATCGATGTGTCGAGCAACATCAGCATAATAAGACCGAAAGACATTGCAGCCTTTACAGTCAGATTGAGGCTTCCGGAGTTTGGTAACAGAGCCATTACAAGCACAGCTACCAGCGCTCCCAAGTAGAGGTATGGCTTGCGTCGGCCCAAGCGGCACCAGGTCTTATCGCTCCAAGTACCAACCAGAGGCTGAACAATCATACCCATCAGTGGGGGCAGAATCCAGAAGTAACTCAAATCGTGCGGATCTGCACCGAGAGTAGCAAATATACGGCTGATATTTGCGCTCTGAAGTGCATAGGCAATCTGAACACCAAAGAAGCCGAAGTTCAGGTTCCAGATCTGCAAAAATGAGAGATTCGGTTTGTTCATTGTTTATAATTATTAAAAATTCTTAAAAATTTTCAAATCAACCATTGTCAATAGACAAATTTTCAAAATATTTTTAGAGTATAAAAATGTTCGCGTGCGAGCGGTTGTATTTGTTGTATGAAATGTCGAAAAAACGGGGTGAACGGAATAGAAATTGCCACAATTTTAGCGATTATAATTAATGAAATATTTACAAATTGTTTGTATAATCGAATATTTTGTATTAAATTTGAACTGTATTTGGGATAAAACTTATGAAAACACTACGCTGTTCACATATAATTCACATATTTGCCCTAATTCACGCCATCATTGTACTACTATGTGGAGCTTTGAGTGTTGCCGATGAGTTCATCCTCACCGTAGCAACTGTCTCAATGATTGCCATTATCGGCGTTCGCAAAGGTCAAGGCTTGGGTATTATTGCAGCCTGTGTCATTGCAGGAAATATATTGGGTTTTGTGATTGGCACCTATGGTGCGGAGTTGTTGTCTAACATCCTGCCCTATTGGTTGTTACATGCCATTACCTCATTCATTACTACAGAGCTCATAGGCTTCTCGATTTTACTACTTTTTAACTCTATCGGGGGGGGGAAGAGCAGCCAGTCAAAGCAGTGGATGCCGAACCTTGTGCCGATGCTCCTTATGCTCGCTCTTTTGCTTGCAGTCAGAGTTATCTACTCAAAGATTTTTGGCAATATGTTGTCAGATCAGGTAGTCAGTCTATCTCTCAGGCTGCTGTTGAGCAACTCCCTTGCAATAATTATTCTTATTTGCTGTAATGTCATATATCTGATTGTAAACCAACGTTTTGAGTGGCTATCTACCCCACTTGGTTACACTATTGGAATTATCGTCGAGACGGCTGCCATCGCCTCTATTACAGCCGTGGTTATTGGTTACAATCTACCGTTTGGTACTGATGTTGCATTTCAGAATGCGAGTTTTATCCAGCTCTTCTCGATTACGATAATTGCAAATTTGCTCATATATGTCGCTATGGTGCTCGTTTCGTATGTATATCAGACTCGCAGTCGTATCGAGAAGGAGCAGGAGAAGCGCCGTTTTGCGCAGTATCAGTACAATATTCTCAAACAGCAGGTAAATCCACACTTCCTCTTTAACTCACTCAACATTCTGAACGGACTTATTGAGGAGCAGAAGAGTGAGGAGGCAAGCGAATATGTTCGAAAACTCGCATCGCTCTATCGCTATATGCTACAAAATGAAAATGAGCATATTGTACGATTGCAGGAGGAGTTGCAGTTTATCGACCAATACACAGACTTACTCAAGGTGCGTTTCCCGAAGGGTTTTGTCATTGAGAAAGATATTGACGACAATAGTTATAGCCGTTTTGTTATACAGTGCAGCCTGCAAGTACTTATCGAGAACGCCTTTAAGCACAATATTGTACGTGCAGAGCAACCATTGCAGATTACGATTGCAACTGAAGCAGATTATATTGTGGTGCGCAACAACCTACAACCTAAGAGCTCAAGCAATGAGAATAGTACTAAGGTAGGATTGAAGAATATCTCAAAGCAATATATGGCTGCCATTGGCAAAGATATTGAGGTAATAAAGGGTGAAAATATATTTGAAGTAAAACTTCCATTAATATAAACTAACAACCTATGAATGTTTTAATTATAGAAGATGAGCTTGTAGCTCAACAAGCACTTGTAAGGGCGCTTACCAACAACTTCAACGACATTCAAATCTGCGGTGTCTTGGACAGCGTGGATAAGAGTGTGCAATGGTTAGAGAGCGGCGAAAACATTCCGGATGCGATATTTATGGATGTTGAACTCTCTGACGGAAAGTGCTTTGATATATTTGACAGAGTGAAGATTAATTGTCCGGTAATTATCGTTACCGCCTATAATAATTATGCAGTTAAAGCCTTTGAAGTCAATTCAATAGACTATTTACTTAAACCTGTAAGTTTAGCTGATTTGACGCGTGCTGTCGAGCGTTGTCGCACACGAACAACAAAGAGTATTGGTGCTATAGATACAGAGGCTATGCGTAATGCCATATCGACCGAGGCACGCCGCTACAAGCAGCGCTATTTGCTTCGTTATAACGACAAAATTGTGATGATTGAGACATCAAATATCGCCTACTTCTACTCTGAAGATGGTTGCACATATCTGATGACTATCACCGGCGAGAAGTATTTGATGGATATCTCGCTTGATACTATAAGTAAGGAGCTCAATCCTGCAAACTTCTTCCGCATCTCGCGCAGTTGCATCGTTGCAGATAAGGCTGTTGGAAATGTCGCAAAACGACTTGGTAACAGAATAAAACTGACTCTTAAACCTGCGAGTGATATAGATTCATTTGTCAGTCGCAGTAAAACAGCAGATTTTCTGACGTGGTTAGAGAGCGGCGAACAGCAAACTATGTAATAAAGGCGGCAAATTTTGCCGCTTTTTTTGTATATATTCGGCAGGTTTGACTTTCTGCTCAAGACTTTTTTTGAGCATTTCATAGATTAAATACGACCGCTCGCGCGCGAAGATTTTTGCCTCACATCTTTTTTATTAAAATTTGCGGTTGAATTTTGAAATATTCACTAACAAAATAAACACTATGAAAAGAATCTATCTTGTAATCCTTATGCTCTGCTCGGCAATGCTCCTCACTACAGCATGCTTGGGCGGCAACGACATGGTTGATAACCGACCAAGTCAGGGACAGCAGAAGCCCGATCCGGAGCCAGAGCCAGAGCCTGACCAGCCAGGTGGTGATGAGGGCGGTGCTATCGATCCGGACAACTACAACTTCCCATTCATCTGCACTGACCCTAAGTTTGTAACCAGTGAGATGACCGAGGATGTACTCGTCTATATCAATACAGCCGGTACATCTATGGACAACTTCAGCGGCGATATCTATGCCCACACAGGCGTACTCACCACTGCAAGTACCTCTACAGGTGACTGGAAGCACGTTAAGGCTGAGTGGACTGAGAATATTGCAGATTGTAAGCTGTCAAAGGTTAAGCAGAACATCTACAAGCTCGTTATCAAGGGTGGTCCTCGTGCATTCTACGGTGTTCCTGCATCGGAGAGTATCACACACTTGGCGTTTGTATTCCGCTCTACAGATGGTTCCGTAGAGTTGAAGGATAATGGTCAGGATATCTTTATCGAGCTTGCAAAGGAGAATCTTGATGTTAAGATTATCTCCCCTGCTGACCGTGCTATCCTCGACATTAACACCAACTATACCGTATCTGTTACTGCAAAGGAGGCTACATCGGTAATCCTCTACAAGAACGATCAGGTTGTTGCTACTTCAGGTGGTGAGGATATCAACTACACATACACAGTAGCTGTTAGCGAGGATGCAGTATTCAAGGCAGAGGCTACTGATGGCACAGAGGTCGTTACAGACGAGATTTCAGTGGCTGTTCTTGGTGCGACCCCTTCAGAGGCTCGCCCTGCAGGTGCAAAGGATGGTGTAACCGTTAGCGGTAACACTGCCACTATCGTTCTCTATGCTCCGGGCAAGGAGCAGGTTGTTCTGTTGGGTGATTTCAACGACTTTGCTCCAACAAACAAGTATATGATGAAGAGGGATGGCGACTACTTCTGGTACACTGTCGATGGTCTTGCAGCAAATACAGAGGTTGCTTACCAGTTCCTCGTTGATAAGAGTATCAAGTGTGCAGACCCATACGGAACAAAGATTCTCGACCCATGGAACGATAAGTGGATTAACGAGAATGGTGTTATCTACCCTAACCTGCGTGAGTATCCTGCAGATAAGGCTACAGATGTGCTCTCAGTATTCTCAACCACTCCAGCTACATTTAACTGGACTGTAACAGACTTCCAGCGTCCTAAGCAGAACAGCCTCGCTATCTATGAGTTGTTGTTCCGTGACTTTACTGCTGAGCGCTCTGTAAAGGCAGCACTTGCAAAGCTCGACCATATCAAGGCTCTGGGTATTAATACCATTGAGCTGATGCCAATCCAGGAGTTTGACGGTAATAACAGCTGGGGCTACAACCCTTGCTTCTACTTCGCGGCAGATAAGGCTTACGGTACTGTAGAGGACTATAAGACCTTTATCGACGAGTGTCACAAGCGCGGTATCGCCGTTATTCTCGATATCGTTATCAACCACGCAACAGGTCTGCACCCGTGGATGAAGATGTGGTGCGGTAGCGATGGTCAGGCAGCAAGCAACAACCCATTCTTCAATAAGGTTGCTCGCCACCCATTCAACGTATTCCACGACTTCAACCACGAGTACGCAAAGACTCGCGAGTACTTCAAGACAATGCTTCAGTATTGGCTGACAGAGTATAATATCGACGGTTATCGTTTCGACCTTTCAAAGGGTCTTACACAGAAGAACTCAGGTAGCAATGTTGGCACTTGGAACCAGTATGACGCCTCTCGTATCGCAATTATCAAGGATTATGCAGACGCAATCCGTGAGGTAGAGGAGGATGCTTATATCATCCTTGAGCACCTCTCTGACGCTCAGGAGGAGAATGAGCTGGCCGAGTATAAGGGTATTATGCTCTGGCGTAAGGCTGTAAGCCAATATTCCGAGACTGTTATGGGTTGGACCGGCGGTGGTAAGAGCGACTTCAGCGGTGCTGCTGCATTTGGTCGCGTTGGTAATATCGAGGACCACGACGAGGAGCGCGTAGCTTATAAGGCTATCGCTTACGGTCAGACCTACGTTAAGAGCGATTGGAAGCGTATCTCAAAGCACCTGCAGGCTGTTTATGCGTTCCACTTCCTTGCTCCATATCCAAAGATGATGTGGCAGTTCGGTGAGATGGGTTACGATGTTACTATCGGCGATGATGATAGCCAGAAGGTTGAGCCAAAGCCTGTTCGTTGGGAATATATGGAGAATGCAGACCGCAAGGCTCTCTATGACGCTGTAAGCAAGTGCATTACCTTCCGTACAACACACCCTGCAATGTATGGTTTTGATGGTAAGACCACTATCAATACATGGAAGGTTGGTGACGCTAATATGTCTGCCAAGACCCTCGTCTATAGCAACGCAGGCGGTAGTGTTATCGTTATGGCAAACTTTACAAATGCATCAAGCGAGGCTACTTGCAACGTTCCTGTTCAGGGCACTTGGAAGAACCTCATCACCGATGCTGCTGTAGAGCTCGGCTCTGCAACCTACACCACTACCCTCGCCCCAGGCGACTACGTGGTACTTGTTAAGGAGTAGCAGATATGACTCTTAAAGAAAAAAGACCTCCAACGAGGTCTTTTTTTGTTTTGGCAATCAGAGTATTTATTCAGTGAACTCAATAATAGTACCGGTTGCTGTGCACACATGTGTAGTATAAAATGGAGGAACTCCCGAGACTGCCGACTTGAAACTGATATTGACAATAGCTTGTGAAGATGTTAATTTTGCATTCTTGAACATATCTGCAATTGCATTATCCTGCATAGCTTTCTTCGACAGACCGCCAATTCCGAGTATTCTTTCTACTTCGTTACTACCCTCTACACTTCCAATAACTGTATAGTTCTTTTGTGAAAGGACAACTTGTGTCTGCAGTAGATTCTGATTTACAACAGGGTGAAATTGAGATGAACAAGCGCTAAGAAAGAGCGCTCCTGCAATAGTAATTGCAAAAAGATAAATTCTTTTCATGGGATAGAGTTTTTACCCACCAACTCCAAATGGGTAGTTATATAAAAATAGAAAGTGTGGAGCTGATTTCCGTTTACTAAATAGAGGCTCTGACAAAACCCAGCAAGAATAAACGATGCAATACCCCACACTTGGATAGTATGGGATATATGCACAAAATGTGCATAGCCACATAGCTATACAAGAGATGAGTGCTTGTTCGTTCGCCCTCTTGCTTGGAAAACTGTCAGATTTTCTATTTAGGACTGCGAAAAACACTTTCGTATGTCTGCTATTTGCACAATAGCACTACAAAATTAGAAAAAGTTTTGTAAACAAACAACACTACGAGCAATATTTGCAATAGTCCTTATATGGCTGTGCTATGCAAAAATTTGTAATTTATTTTGGCATTTAAGAAAAATGTCATATCTTTGCACCACCAAAAATGATTTGGTGCGATGAATTCGTAGCTCAGCAGGTAGAGCACAACACTTTTAATGTTGGGGTCCTGGGTTCGAGCCCCAGCGAGTTCACCAGACGACTGCAGAAATGCGGTCGTCTTTTTTTTGTTTGTGGTGCAACTACGTTGCTACGATAAAAGAGTATTTTCGATTGTATGCAAGCATCCTCGAAATCCTCTTTTATTGCGATATGCAGAGCATATCCACCACAAACAAAATCGAACTCGTTGGAGGCTTTGGGTGGGGTTACCTCAGTCGTCTATTTCCGCACCGCGCAAGCGCGACGTTCGGGACTCCCTCGGTGACGGCTAAAGCCGTTCGAGCCCCGAAAAAGGAGGTGACACAACTGCGTTGCTACGCTAAAAGAGTACTGTCGATTGTATGCAAGCATCCTCGAAATACTCTTTTCTCGCGATATGCAGAGCATATCCACCACAAACAAAAACGGACAACTTGCTGAGACTTTATTGTGGGGTTACCTCGGTCGTCTATTTCCGCACCGCCTACGGCGACTACGGGACTCCCTCGATGACGGCTAAAGCCGTTCGAGCCCCTAAAAGGAGGTGGCACAACTGCGTTGCTACGCTAAAAGAGTATTTTCGTGTATATATTGATTTCGTGCTTTCTCCGTTTGAAAAGTTAAAAATTTAGCTAAAAGCTAACAGCTAATAGTTAATAGCAAAAATTTTACTATCTTTGCCGCAAAACAATAAAAACTAATGGCAAGAAAGAGAGGTCCGATGCCCTTTATCGAGGGTTTAGAGATAACTACCCTCGCAGCTGAAGGCAAGGCGATGGGACACTATGACGGTATGGTAGTTTTCGTTCCGATGACCGTTCCCGGAGATGTTGTAGATGTCCAGATTAAGGCGAAGAAGCGCCGTTTTATGGAGGGTACTGTGGTGAACTTCGTGAAGCGTTCAGAGCTTCGTTGTGAGCCCGTATGCGAGCACTTTGGCGTTTGCGGTGGTTGCAAATGGCAGAATCTCCCCTACTCTGAGCAGCTTAATCAGAAGACTTCGCAGGTGCGCGACCAGTTAGTGCGCATCGGCAAACTCGATATTCCCGAGGTTAAGCCTTGTCTTGGCTCGGCAAAGCAGCTCTACTACCGCAATAAGCTCGAATTTACCTTTGCTGACCGTCGTTGGCTGACATACGAGGAGATTGCTCAGGGCGGCGATATTGCAGCTACTCCTGCACTCGGTTTCCACGTGCCTAATATGTTTGACAAGGTGTTGGATATAAACAAGTGCCACCTACAGCCGGAGCCATCAAATGCAATCCGCGACTTTATCAAGGCATACTGCATCGAGCACGGCTACTCGTTCCACAATGCACGTGAGCATCAGGGACTGATGCGTGGTATTATCATCCGCACAGCCTCTACAGGCGAGATTATGCTCTCTGTCGTCTTCAACGAGAACGATCAGCCTCGCATCACTGCCCTGCTTGATGCCGTAAAGGCGCAGTTCCCTCAAATTACATCGCTCATCTACTTTGTAAATGAGAAGTGGAACGACTCTCTTACCGACCAGACCCCTATCTGCTACTCAGGCAAAGACCACATCTTTGAGAGTATGGAGGGGCTGAAGTTCAAGGTGGGCCCTAAATCATTCTACCAGACCAACTCGGAGCAGGCATACGAGCTCTATAAAATCACCCGAGAGGCTGCAGAACTTAAAGAGGATGATGTTCTCTACGACCTCTACACAGGTACGGGAACTATTGCCAACTTCTGCGCTCGTCAGTGCAAGAAGGTTGTTGGTATCGAGTATGTCCCCGAGGCTATTGAGGATGCAAAGGTAAACTCTGCAATCAATGGCATTGACAATACCATATTCTACGCGGGCGATATGAAGAAGGTGCTTGATAACGACTTCATCGCGCGCAATGGTCGCCCTGATGTAATTATTCTCGACCCTCCACGTGCTGGTGTCGATGAGCCTGTTATCGATGTTATTCTAAACGCAGCACCACAGCGCATTGTCTATGTAAGCTGCAATCCTGCCACACAAGCACGCGACCTTGCATTGATGAGTGGAATGTATCGTATCGTAAGCGTACAGCCTGTAGATATGTTCCCACATACTCATCACGTGGAAAATGTCGTTAAACTTGAGAAAAGATAAGTATAAATATAAACACATAACTATAAAAATGGAGATTAAACACATTCTTTTGGCGGCTGCACTTTTGGTCGGAACACCCGTTTTTGCAGATAATAGTGCTGATACAAACAGCGATAAAGCTAAGCGTGAGAAGTTGGGCTCTGCTGAGATGAGTACAAAACTTGCAAGTAAGCACGCACGTCCTCTC
>JAFQFV010000021.1 GCA_017398555.1 Alistipes sp. | reverse complement strand
TGTTGTTGTCACCCTTTGTGGAGACCGTGCCCTGGAACTCGACGAAATCGCTATGAGTGACTGCTCCACTACCTACTTTGAATATAAATACGCGGCAATAGTAGGTGTGGCTGCCCTCCAATAGGTGCATCTCGCCGTAGGGGATGAATACCCTCATATCCTCCCACGTAGAGTCGTCGTATTGCGGCGTGAAATTTGTTGTAAATGCCACTGCGCCATCAGATGTGCAGTACTTGCCGTTTGTATCTCTTACACCAACCCCTTTCGGATGGTCGAGATAGGCGATAGCGACCATATCCACCCCTCTAAAACCGATGGTTTGAACATTCAGGTGCACCTGCACACCTTGCTGGGAGTCCTGTGTCACTCCGTGCTCAAGCCATATTTTATCTATCTTCGCACTCTGTTGTGCCATTGCCGATATGGCTGACAGAACAACGAAAAGTGTAATAATTAGCCTCTTCATACTTTTAAGTCTATAAAAAAGGCTGCCCCGCGGACAGCCCTTTGGTTACACCATCAAAGCCTACTTCGAGGTATATGGCTTAATGACACCGCGCTGAGATGAGCGGATAAAGTCAATCAGTGCATCACGCTCAGCTGACTGCGGAACTTGTGCCTCTGCTTCGTTGCAGGCGTTCATATAGTTCATATCGCTCTGGAAGAGGATGCGGCAAGTCTTTGTGAGGTTGTCGAGCTGCTCGTCAGTAAATCCGCGACGCTGAAGACCGATGCGGTTAAGGCCTGCATAGCTTGAGGTGTCGCTACGAACGGTGATAAATGGAGGAACATCCTTAGTAAGCAGTGTTCCGCCCTGGAGCATTACGTGGTCGCCAATCTTCACCCACTGGTGGATAGCGCAGTGACCGCCGATAACTACCCAGTCACCAACCTCTACCTCGCCGGCAAATGAGCAACGGTTTGCAACAACGCAGTGGCTACCGATAACGTCATCGTGAGCAACGTGTACGTATGCCATCAGCAGGTTACCATTGCCGATAACGGTCTTACCACGAGAGGCTGTACCACGGCTGATGGTTACGCACTCGCGAATGTCGTTGTCGTCACCAATCTCGGCAGTGGTCTTCTCACCACGGAACTTAAGGTCCTGCGGAAGGCAAGAGATTGATGCTGCGGTGTGAATCTTGCAACGCTTACCGATACGTGCGCCATCGTGAATAACTGCGCCGGGACCAATCCAGCAATCGTCACCGATAACTACATCGCCTGCGATATATGCAAAAGGCTCTACTGTTACATTGTTTCCAATCTGTGCATCAGGGTGCACATAAGCAAGTGGACTAATCATAATTTATCTCTGTTTTATTACTTATTCTTAACAATCTGCGCCATAAGTTCAGCCTCGCAGACGAGCGTGCCGCCGACAAATGCCTTACAGATGAGCGATGCGATACCGCGGCGCATAGGTGATGCCAGCTCGCACTCCATCTGAAGAGTGTCACCAGGGGTTACCTTGTGCTTGAAGCGTACGTTATCTATTCTGAGGAAGTAGGTTGAGTAGTTGCCCTTCTCCTCGGTATTGCTGATAGCCCAAATGCCACCACACTGCGCCATCGCCTCGACGATAAGCACTCCGGGCATTACAGGCTCCTCAGGGAAGTGACCCTGGAAGAATGGTTCGTTGGCTGTAATATTCTTTATACCGGCGATAGATGTGCCGTCGATGTGGAAAATACGATCCACAAGCAAGAATGGATAGCGATGTGGCAACATCTGACGAATCTCATTCACATCATAGATAGGAGCTGTGCGCGGATTGTACTTGAAGCGTGGCTTTACACCTTCACGACGGATGGTTGTACGAATCTGCTTCATAAACTCCGTATTTGCAAAGTGGCCGGGACGGGTAGCCCATACACGACCCTTGATGCGGATGCCGAGCAGAGCGAAATCTCCAAGCAGGTCGAGCAACTTGTGACGAGCAAGCTCGTTGTTTGCGCGCAACTCAAGGTTGTTCAGATAACCTCCTGTAACGCGGATATCCTTCTTGCCAAAGATGTTCTTCAGGTGGTCAAGCTGCTCATCAGATACAGGGTTTTCTACCACAACAATAGCGTTGTCCAAATCACCGCCCTTGATAAGGTTCATCTTAAAGAGAGGCTCCAACTCGTGCAAGAATACAAATGTACGGCAAGGGGCAATCTTTGACGCATAATCATCCTCAGGAACAAGCACAGCATACTGATTACCAACTACCTTTGAGTTAAAATCGATGTGCACTGATACCGAAAACTCCTCATCAGGGTAGAGAACGATAGCCACACCCTTCTCAGGAATGGTATATACCTGCTTCTCGCGTACCTCATAGTAACGACGCTCGGCAGCCTGCTCAACAAGACCTACGCGAGAGATCTCCGCTGCATAAGCCTTGGCAGAGCCATCCATAATAGGGGTCTCGGTGTTGTCAATATCAATCAGCGCATTGTCACAACCCATAGTCCAAAGTGCGGACATAATGTGCTCGATAGTGCTGATTCTCACGCCGTTAATCTCAATGGTAGTACCACGAGAGGTGTCTGTAACATATTCGCACAGAGCTGGTATAGTAGGCTGACCCTCAAGGTCAATGCGGCGAAATACAATTCCATGATCCTCCGGAGCGGGGTTTACTGTCATAGTCACCTTGACTCCGGTATGCAGACCTTTGCCCGAAAAGGTTAGCGGGGCAGCAAGCGTCTGCTGTTTAGTGTTAGATGTTGTTGTCATAACATTAAAAATAATTTGGGTACAAATATAGTAAATTTTCGGAATAAATGCTACATTTGTGGTGACAAAACGAAATTGTGAGAGATGGGTATAGAACCACAAGATAAAAAAGCGACTTTTACAACATCGAAAGGCGATGTAAAACCGCCTGTGCGTCCTCGTCGAAAACCGTTGCGATTGCCATTTGATAATCGCAAGGAGGATGTCGGCAGTTGGGCCTATGACCATCGTATAGGACTCTGTATTACCATCATCATCTATCTGCTTATAGGTATCAGCTTCTTCGCCTCGAAGATTGTTATCGGGCGCAAGGCCTCACAGCAGGGTATGTATATCGATTTGCAGACGGTAGAACTGCTCGAAAAGGAGCGCGACCGTCTTGCTGAGGAGGTGCGCCGTGCAAACTCGAAAATCGACTGGAGTAAAATCCGAAATACCTCCTCAAATGAGAATGCTCTGAACGAAAACCTCTCGGATGATCGTGGTACAAAGACCTCGGAGTTAAATGCTGATGCAGAGGCTGTTGAGGCTCGTATGCGTGCCAATCGTGAGGCGTATGAGAAGGGACTGAAGGATGCAAAACGTGCGGGCGAACGCACTGAAGATAGTAAGAGCGATAGCGGTAACACAAACGGCGACAAAAAGGTTAAGGGAACCGTAACAGTCTCCTTCTCCTTCAAGAACCCTGTGCGCTATTCCCGTTATCTTGTAAAGCCGGCGTATCGTTGTGAGGGTGGTGGTGATGTAGAGGTTAAGGCTGTCATTGACCGCACCGGAAAGGTTATCTCCGCAGTGGTCGTCAGCGGTGGCGATGAGTGTATGCGCCAAACCGCAATCGCTGCTGCAAAGGGCTCAACCTTTGACCATAACAGCGATGCACCTGCAAAGCAGGAGGGAACGATAACGTATGTGTTTATCCCACAATAGTTATTTGTTGTGAAAAGGCAGCATTTGCCGCCTTCCTCGTTCTTGGCCTGAAGGTCACATACGAGCAGTATGCTCCCTCCAGTCCAAAAACGAGAGCGTTGCAACTACTACCTTTTGACAACAAATATTTGCCGTGCATTTGTCGTGATAGCGGCGCATTTACTTCCGCTAACGCGATATGTCAGCAATGGGTAGTACCACAAGTACAACCCATCGCCTCAAAAAAGGCCGAGCGTTGTTGCTACTACTTTTGATGACAAATGAGTGTAATGGGGTAGGTGGTGCGTGTTTGCGTTTGAAATAGCAAGAAAACAACTTAACTAACATATAAATGGAACAAAATCTTTCACTGCTAAAAGATGTCGTCATTCGCTTCTCAGGCGATTCGGGCGACGGAATGCAGCTTACCGGAACGCTCTTCTCGGAGACCTCAGCGCTTGCTGGAAATGCTATCTCAACTTTCCCGGACTATCCAGCGGAGATTCGTGCCCCACAGGGTACAGTTGCCGGTGTGTCGGGCTTTCAGGTGCACTTTGGTTCGGCGGGTATCAACAATCCTGGCGATAAGTGCGATGTATTGGTGGCGATGAATCCCGCTGCGCTTAAGGCAAATGCCCGTTTTTTGAAGGCTGATGCGACTATTATTGTCGATGGCGATTCTATTACTGCCGATAATCTTGCAAAAGCGACATTTACGACAGATGACCCTATTACAGAACTTGGCCTTGAGGGTCGTAATGTAATAATTGCGCGCATAACCACTATGACTCGTGAGGCTCTTGCACAGAGTGAGCTCGATAACAAGTCGAAGGTTAAGTGCAAGAATATGTTTGCCCTCGGTATCTGTCTGTATATCACAGACCGCACAACGGCGCACGCTCACGACTACATCAATACAAAGTTTGGAAAGAAGAATCCTGCAGTGGCAGAGGCGAATAACCTCGTTATCGAGGCGGGATACAACTACGCAGCCAACAACCACCTTTCGCATAATGCTTATGCAGTGGAGCCTGCGGGTCTGCCGAAGGGTAAGTATCGCACAATCAACGGAAATGTGGCTACTGCGTGGGGATTTATCGCAGCCTCTGAAAAGAGTGGTCGTCCGCTCTTCTGTGGCTCATATCCAATCACCCCTGCAACGGTAATTCTTGAGGAGCTGGCAAAGCATAAGTCGCTGGGTGTTAAGACTGTGCAGGCGGAGGATGAGATTGCGGGTATCTGTACCGCTGTAGGTGCCGCTTATGCAGGTAACTTTGCAGTTACCACCACCTCCGGCCCGGGTCTGTCGCTTAAGAGTGAGGCTTTGGGTCTTGCTGTTATGGCGGAGTTGCCGCTTGTCGTTGTTGATGTTCAGCGCGGAGGCCCATCGACAGGTCTGCCGACAAAGACAGAGCAGAGCGATCTGTTGCAGGCTCTCTATGGTCGAAATGGAGAGTGCCCGGTACCGGTTATAGCGGCTTCTTCTCCAAGTGATTGCTTTAATTACGCATTCGAGGCAGCGAAGATTGCCATGGAGCACATGACTCCTGTAGTTCTGCTTACAGATGGTTTTATCGCTAACTCTTCGGAGGCGTGGTTGATACCTCAAATGGCTGATATGCCGACAATTAACCCGCCGATTGCAACTGCTGACGAGGGCGACTTTATGCCATACAAGCGTGATGAACGCCTTGTTCGTAGCTGGGCATTCCCTGGTACAGCGGGTCTGGAGCACCGCATTGGTGGTCTGGAGAAGCACGCTGCAACGGGTAATATCTCTTATGAACCTGCAAACCATCAGCAGATGGTTACAACCCGTGCTGCTAAGGTGGCTGCTGTGGTTGAGGATTTGCCGCTGCAGGTTGTGGATGGTGAGTCATCAGGCGATCTGCTTGTTGTGGGTTGGGGTGGTACTCGAGGTCATCTCTGCTCGGCTGTTGCACAGCTCAGAGAGCAGGGTAAGAGTGTGAGTCACTGCCACTTGAACTATATCAATCCGCTGCCGAAGAACCTCGCGGAGATATTTGCATCATTCAAGCGTATTGTTGTCTGCGAACTCAATGAGGGTCAGGCAGCATCTTATCTGCAGGGTATCTTCCCGCAGTTCAAATTTGAGCGATACAACAAGGTTGAGGGTCAGCCGTTTAATGTTGCGGAGCTTGTGAATGTGTTTAACGAAAAATTGAACTAAACTATGGCAGAGTATAAATATACCCCCGAAAATTTTAAGTCTGATCAGCAGGTGAAGTGGTGTGCCGGTTGTGGTGACCATGCGGTGCTCAATGCTGTACAACGCGCTCTGTCTGAGGTGGCAGATGTACTCGATAAACCACATGAGAAGTTTGTCTTTGTGTCGGGTATCGGCTGCTCATCACGTTTTATCTACTATATGCGCACCTTTGGTTTCCATACCATTCACGGTCGTGCCGCTGCTGTTGCGACAGGTATCAAGACTGCAAATCCCGACCTCTCTGTTTGGGTCTGCACAGGCGATGGTGATAGCCTTGCTATCGGAGGTAACCACTTTATACACGCATTGCGTAGAAATGTGGACCTTAATATCATCCTCTTTAATAACGAGATATACGGTCTTACAAAGGGTCAGTACTCTCCGACTACAAAGCTCGGAACGGTTACAAAAACATCCCCTTATGGTACCGTAGAGCATCCATTTAACCCCGGCGAGCTCGCTATAGGTGCCAAGGGTACATTCTTTGCCCGTACGGTGGATGCCGAGGTGATGCTCACAAAGGAGCTGCTGATTGCTGCGGCAAAACATCACGGAACATCAGTCGTTGAGGCGCTTGTTAATTGTATGATTTTCAACAACAAGACCCACGCATCTTTTGCTGCCGATAAGGCGACACGTGCCGAGAATACTATCACTCTGCGTCACGGCGAGAAGATGCTCTTTGGTAAGGATAATAACAAGGGACTTGTGCTGGATGGTCTGAAACTTAAGGTTGTAACCGTGGGTGAGGATGGATATACGCTTGACGATGTCCTTACACACGATGCACACGCTGAGGATACCACCCTCCACTGTATGCTTGCGGCGATGAAGTTCCCTGAGTATCCTGTGGCTTTGGGTATTATTCGTGATGTTGATGCTCCATGCTACGATACCGAGGTAGAGGCACAGGTTGCAAGCGTAAAGGCTGCCTCTAAGATTCAGAGTGTGGATGATTTGCTTAATTCGGGCGAAACATTTACATTGTAATTTTGTTGTGCATTTGTCGTGAAAAGCACGCATCTGCGGCACATCCCTTAAAAATTAGTGGCGGCTGTACCTTTTGAGTACTATCCGACACTAATTTTTGCACGATACACCACAGCTACGCACTTTTGACGACAAAATAGTGCACAAATGTAGGTAGTGAAAAGAAATTACTACGTTTGGATAGTTTTCGAGAATAAGAGCTATCCACAAGGATAGTAAAAATGAAAATAGCACTCACTCAAGCTTGCTTGAAAGTGAAGTGCTATTTTTTGTTTTTAGATTGTTGCAGACAACCTTATTCTCGCTACAACAACTACCAAAACAGAGTTTTGGCGAAAGCTTTTTGCACGCCCTGCTTTTTCTCGAAAAAGCGGGCAGTTGTTGGCTTTATATCATCTCCTCGTAGCGGGCGATAGGTGATGCATCGAGAGAGGATAGTTCGCCACGGAGATATTTGTAGTAACCTGCAACGGCAATCATTGCAGCGTTGTCGGTGGTAAATTTTAGCTCCGGTAGGAATGTTCGCCAATGGCGCTTTGCCCCCTCGCTCTCGATTCTTGCGCGGAGCGCAGAGTTTGCCGAAACACCGCCACCGAGTGCTATATCCTTAATGCCGAACTGCTTTGAGGCCTTTATAAGTTTATCTACCAGAATATCTACAACGGTGTGGAGAAGTGATGCGCAGAGGTCGGCTTTATTCTGCTCAATAAAGTCCGGATTCTCGGCGACTGCATCACGAAGTGTGTAGAGGAATGATGTCTTAAGACCTGAGAATGAGTAATTTAGCTCCTCCACGCGTGGCTTTGCAAACTTGAAGGCATCTCTGTTGCCCTCCTTTGCCAGGCGGTCGATAATCGGGCCTCCGGGATAAGGTAATCCCATCACCTTGGCGCACTTGTCGAGAGCCTCACCCGCTGCATCGTCAATCGTTGTGCCGACAATCTCCATCTTATCGGGAGCATCGACCTTGACAATCTGGGTATGTCCGCCGCTTACAAGCAGGCAGAGGAATGGATAGTCAGGGTGCGGTAACTCTCTGTCGGGCAGATCCACAAAGTGAGAGAGGATGTGTCCGTGCAGGTGATTTACCTCGACCATCGGGATATTATTGGCAATCGAAAGTCCCTTGGCAAATGATGTGCCGACCATCAGCGAGCCGAGCAGACCCGGACCGCGGGTAAAGGCGATAGCATCGACCTTGTCAATAGTAATTCCCGCCTCTTTGAGCGCTGTATCCACTACGGGAACGATATTCTGCTGGTGTGCTCTGGATGCAAGTTCGGGGATTACACCACCATACTTCTCGTGTACCGCCTGTGAGGCAATAACGCTCGATAGCAGAACTGTATCTCTCAATACTGCAGCCGAAGTGTCGTCGCAGGAGGATTCAATGCCGAGGATAATGATATTATTCTCCATAAAAATTCGTAAATTCGAAAAAATAGTACTATCTTTGTAAGTTATAAAATATAACTTAAGGATATTCCGTGCGCAAAGTTACAAAAATATTTACAAAGATAGTATCATCAGTAATCTTATTGTTGATACTGCTCCCTGTTTTTGCAACTTTGGTGCTCTCTATTCCTAATGTGCAGAATAGTGCTGTGCGCTATGCAACCGACTTTGCCACCGAGAAGCTCGGTACAAAGGTTAGCATCGACCACATCACAATAGGTATGCTCAACCATATCAAGGTTCGCGGCTTCTATGTGGAGGATATGGATAGAGATACCCTGCTCTACGCATCATCTGTAGTGGCTCAGATTGGCCCGCTGGCAAGTATGAAGGAGCACTTTACAATCTCTTCGGCAAAGTTGAGCAATGCGGTGCTCTATCTGCGCGAGACCGAGCGTGATATTATCAATATCAAGGAGGTGACCGATAAAATCTCCAATCCGGACAGAAAGAAGAAGGGTAAGTTTGCGCTGAAAATCAACTCGGTAGATGCCGATAGCGTATCATTCCGCCTGCAGCGTTTTGACGATAGGCGATATGAGTCTGGTGTCGATTATGCCGATATGTATCTGCAAAATATCAAGACGCATATCGATGGGTTATATGTCCGTTCGGGAGGCGTTGTCGGTGGTGATATAACCTCGTTGGATTTTGTCGAGAAGAGTGGATTTGTGCTTGATAATCTGTCGGGCAGATTTATGGTCGATAGGGGAAAAATCTCTTTAACGGATGTTATGATAGAGGCTGTCGGCTCGCAGGTCTATCTGCCGACAATATTGCTGACGGGTGAGAGTTGGGAGAGCTATCACGACTTTATCCGTAATGTGAGGTTGGATATCGATGTGGAGAAGTCGCTGGTTACAAGCGATATGGTTGGCTACTTTGCACCGCAGTTGTGGGAGTGGAACACAACGATAAGCGATGCAACCCTCTCTATGCACGGAACGGTGGCAAACTTTAAGGCGAAGGTCGATAATCTGCGCCTTGCAGATGGCGGAACTATCAAGGCCGATGCAACTGTGCGCGGACTTATAGATGTTGCCCGTACGCGTTTTAATATTCGCGTAAAGGAGGTTGATGTAACGACGAACGAGTTTACAAGCCTGCTATCAAAGATTGCGCATCTTGAGATACCGGAGAAGGTAAAACCTTATGTTGAGCGCACTAATCGCCTCAATATCAAGGGCAAATTTAACGGCTATATCTCGTCATTTGATGCTACTGCCGATATTGGTGTGGGTAGTGGCGGCGTGTTGAAGGCCCAGTGCGGAATGCACCCGGAGGAGGGTGCGAGAGGTGTTACAGCGACACTTACAGCGGACTCTCTATGTGTGAATACACTGCTTGCAAAGCCTGAGCGAATGGTGGCAGACTTTAATGTCAAGGCATCAGCTCTGTTTGGGGAGCAGTTGGAGGCACAGATGAGCGGTGCTGTGGATAATCTGCTCTTTAACGGCTACAACTACAACTCGATAGCCTTTGATGGTAACTATAACTCAAGTGGCGGAATGGTCAATATCGGTAGTAGCGATAAGAACATTCAGGCGACTATTCGTGCGGCGATGAGTCGTAAGAGTGGCGATGCGCCATACTATAGCGCTGTGGCGGATGTTAAGCGGGCAGATTTGCATGCGCTCAATATCAATCGTCGCGACACTATCTCTACAATCAAGGCCTCGATGTGCCTGGATGCTCAGGGAAATACGCTGGATGATATGGATGGCCGTCTGAGCCTTGCCGACGTTACGTATAACTACAACGGAACGGAGCTTAAGTCGGATATTGTCAATCTGACACTCGATAGTAACGAGGATATTCGCCGAATGAACCTCACATCCGAGTTTGTCGATGCGATATTTGAGAGCCGTTGTCCATACAAGGATGTGGCCTACTATGTATCGACGCTATTGTCCCGCTATCTGCCGCAACTCTACGACCAAGATGCCCTTGAGCGTATCGAGAGTAAGAAGGAGGTGCTGAAGAATAAGGTGGCAATGCTCTCTGTGACGGCGAAGGATATATCGCCACTGCTCGGTTGTATCTCCAGCGGTGTTGAGGTGGCTCCGGAGTCGAATATTAAGGTCTATATGGCTCCTGCCGAGAATATATTTATGGTTCGCGGTAGCTCGGAGTGCGTTGAAAAGTATCCGTACCTTATCTCGGAGGTCTCGCTAAATGCCAATAATAAGGGCGACTCGTTGGTGCTCAACCTCGGCTCTTCGGAGCTCTGGGCGGGTGCTATGCGTCTGTCGGACTTTAAGTTACACGGTGGAGCAAAGCGAAATAGGGTAGATTTGTATGGCGAGTTTGCCGATACTCTGCGAGATATTCGCGGAAATTTGGCGGCAAAGGCTCTGCTTTCGCGACGAAATGGGCTAAGGCACGTGTCGGTGGATATTTTGCCGTCAAAGATTGGTAAAGATGAGAATGTTTGGGAGATAACATCTGATGGTATAGAGATAGACTCTACACGCATCGCCGTAGATAGATTTAGGGTGTTTAACACTATTGAGGGGCAAAATCTGGAGGTGGATGGTGTCGCTTCGCGCCTGAAGAGCGACTCGCTACAGTTACATCTGTCAAACTTTGCCCTCACTCCGTTTGCGCAGTTTGCCGAGCGTATCGGCTATAAGATAGAGGGTAGGACAAATGGTTATGCCACTATCCGCTCTGCCTTTAACAATCCGCGAATAGAGGCGAATGTCGATTTGGACTCTGTGCGTGTCAATTCGCTTCCTGTACCCGATATGAACCTCACTTCGCGCTGGAACTTTGCCCGCTCGCTTGCAAATCTCTATGTCACCACACGCAGGGATGGTAAGCAGGTGGCGAGCGGTTATCTGTTCCCATCGCGTTCGAGATACTTCGCCCGCCTTGGCCTCAAGGATCTTGATGTGTCGTTGATAGACCCGCTGCTTTCGGGCGTGCTTGTGGGTACGGAGGGTAGTGCCGATGTCGATTTGTCGCTGACGGGTGAGCGTCGCAATGCTTCGCTCAATGGAGAGATTGTGGTGCACGATATGAAGACCACGCTCGACTATACAAAGTGTACCTACTCGGCTCCAAATGCTGTGATAAAGGTGCATAACAATAGGTTCTTGATAGACAAGGCGCCTATCTACGATAAGAATCGTAATAGTGGTCAGCTGAGTATGGATTTGAGCCTGAATCACCTCTCGAATATCGAGTACTCGCTACAGGCGCAGTTTAATAATATGCAGGTGATGAACACCACCTCGCGCGATAACGATATGTTCTATGGCGATATGTACGCCTCGGGAGATATACGTCTGAGTGGCGATAAGGCGGGTGTTAAGATGGATATTACCGGTGTGTCGGGTGAGAACTCCAAGTTCTTTATGCCGCTGACAGATAAGAGTAATATCACCTATGCCGACTTTGTGACCTTCGCAAAACCTTCGGCTGTCGATACGACAAACTATCTGGTGCGTAAAAAGATGATGTTTGAGCGCCGACAGAAGCAACGCGCATCGTCGGGTGGCAGTATGGATATAAATATGTCGCTCGATGTGAAGGATAATACCGAGGTGCAGCTGGTTATCGACCCTACGGTGGGCGATATTATCAAGGCGACGGGTAACGGACTGCTCAATATGCGTATAAATCCGGGTGCCGATATCTTTGAAATGTATGGCGACTATATCATCTCGGAGGGTAGTTATCTCTTTACGCTGCAAAATATTATCAATAAAAAGTTCGTTATTGAGAGGGGCTCATCTATACAATGGACAGGCGAACCACTCGATGCGTTGCTCGATATTGATGCAGTATATAAGGTTAAGGCGTCGCTGCAACCGCTATTGGAGGGTTATGTGGATACGTCGATACCTAACAGAGCGGTGCCGGTAAATTGTATTATCAACCTCTCGGACCGTCTGACTAAACCGACGGTGAACTTCGATGTGGAGGTGCCGAGTGCCGATGCAAGTATTCAGGCTGTGATTGCCAATGTGCTTAGTACTCCGGAACGTTTGTCGCAGCAGTTCCTCTATCTGCTGATTACCAACTCGTTCCTCTCGGAGAATACTACAGAGGCATCTACTATCGGTGTCTCTTCGGCGGCGACTACGGGCTTTGAGTTGCTCTCGAATCAGTTGAGTAACTGGCTCTCGTCGGAGAGTTCGAATATCATCTTGCGCTACCGTCCAAAGACGGAGCAGATGATGAGTGATGAGGTGGACTTCGGTCTGTCGCAGGGACTATTTAACAATAGACTGCTCATTGAGGTTGAGGGTAACTATTTGGTCGATAAGTCGCGTGTGGTCAATGCTACATCGTCATTTACGGGCGAGGCCTATGTCACTTGGCTGATAGACCGTGCGGGAACGCTTAAAACAAGGGGCTTTACCCATACTATAGACCGATTTGATGAGAACCAGGGTCTGCAAGAGACGGGCTTGGGTATCTACTTTAAGGAGGATTTTGATAATGCGAAAGATCTGAAGGAGCGCCTGAAGAACCGATTCTCTCGTCGTCGAAAGAGGGGGCAGAATCAGGTGGACTTTTTGCAGACCGACAAGGATGCCGAGGCGTTAGAGTCGATGGCAAATGGTTTTGATGCCCCGATAATGGAGGATAATGTAGATAATTACGATTAACTTAAATAAATACAAAAAAACTATGAATTTCACTCTTTTACAGACAGCTGAGGTGGTCGAGCAGGTCACCGAGGCAGGACAGATGAGCCTTTGGGAGCTCTTTAACAGTGGTGGCTGGCTTATGTGGGTGCTCTTGGCACTCGGTGGCGTAACTATCTTCATCTTCGTAGAGCGTTTTGTGGCTATCCGCAAGGCATCGAAGGGTATGAATATGGGCTTTATGAACCGTATTCGTGATGCTATCTCTGATGGCAATATCCGCGCAGCGATTGATATGTGCCGCCGCAGCGATACCCCTATTGCTCGTATGGTGGAGAAGGGTATCGAGCGTCTGGGTCGCCCTATGGCTGATGTCCAGAGCGCTATCGAGAATGTGGCAAATCTTGAGGTTTCGCGCCTGGAAAATGGTCTTCCATTCTTGGCAACTATCGCCGGAGGAGCTCCGATGATTGGTTTCTTGGGTACCGTTATGGGTATGGTGCAGACCTTTATGGATATGTCTGCTGCCGGTGGTACCGTGGATATGGCGCTGCTTTCAGGCGGTATGTATGTGGCTATGGTAACTACCGTGGGCGGTCTTTTGGTCGGTATCCCTGCATACTTCGGCTATAACTACCTCGTGGCTGCTATTGAGAAGCTCGTCTTCCGTATGGAGGCAAACTCTATCGCCTTTATGGATATTCTTAACCAACCTGCACAGAAGTAATTATGGCAATTAAAAGAGGTTCAAAGGTAGATAAGTCTTACTCCGCATCGGCGATGACGGACTTGATGTTCTTGTTGCTTATATTTATGCTTATCGCAACAACGTTAATCAATCCCAATGCGCTGAAGCTGATGCTGCCAAAGAGTAGTAACCAGCTGAAGGATAAGGCGATAACTACCGTGTCAATACAAAAAGTATCCGCCGGTTATCACTACTACGTAGAGCTTGACCGCGTGCAGGGTATTGAGGGCGTTGAGGCGGCTCTGAAGGAGCGCCTTGCCGGACAAGAGTCCCCAACCATCTCTCTCCACTGCGATAAAACCGTTGCCGTAGATGAGGTGGTGAAGGTGATGAATGTTGCGAAGGATAATGATTATCGTTTGATCCTCGCCACCCAACCGTAGTTTTATCGTGATAACGCGGATACCTACTGCCGCTACCTCATTCTCAGCAATGGGAAATACATCAAGTATGTCCCATCGCTGATAATATCGGCGAGCGTTGTATCTACCGCGTTCTGACGATAAAACGGGGTGGACAATTTGTAAACTCCGCCTTAAAAGCAATTTTATCGTGATAACGCGTTCTGACGATAAAACGGGGTGGATAATATGCCGAGCGTTGTAAACTCCGCCTTAAAAGCAATTTTATCGTGATAGCGTTGCAACTGCACCACTCTGACGATAAAACGGTGTGGGTGGACAATTTTGCCGAGCGTTGTAAACCGCTCTGGCGATAAATAGTTAAATAAATAAGAGACCCAAGGCTAATAGCTAACAGCTAATGGCCAATAGTCAAAAGATGATGAACTCAAAATATTGGGCAATACTTGTGACGCTTGTTTATGGCGCAGCAGTAGCACTTGCGTTGCTATATGGCGCTGTGGACTTTGTTGTGCACACGCCGAAAGAGGCGGAGCTCTTTATAGAGTTGGTCGAGCCAAAGCCCGACCCTGTGCCTGTAGTCGCCCAGTCGCGCCCATCACCAAAGCCTGAGGTGGCTCCATATCATCCAAATGAGGCCGAGCAGGAGTCCACGCAGCAGGTTAATGGAGAGGAACCAAAGACGCAGACGGTTAATCAGCGAGCGTTATTCAAGATGAATAATGGCGATACCGAGACCTCGGAGCAGAGTGGAAATCCGCTTGCAAAGGAGGGCGAAAAAGAGCAGTCGAGTGGTAATTCACACGGACTCAATCCTATAGGTACAGATGCACTTGACGAGGGTCTGCAAGGTCGTGGTCTTGCAGGTGAGCTGCCGATGCCTACATATCCTGGTGGAAATAAAGGCGGAAAGGTGGTTGTCCGCGTGGCTGTAAATAAGGATGGAAAGGTCACCTCGGCGACTTATGAGCCGAAGGGTTCGACTACATCGGATACGGCTTTGGTCGAGGCGGCAATAGCGGCTGCAAAACGTGCAAGATTTACCGAAAGTGCTGCATTTATGCAGGGCGGCACTATTACATATATATTCAAACTTAAGGCGACTAATTAGTATATTTATGAAGAAAATTTTATTAGTGCTTTCGCTCCTTATGCTCTCTGTTTCGGCATTTGGACAGCAGAGTAACAGCGCAGAAAAGTCGGGTATTGTCTTTGATAAAAAGGCGTTTGATTTTGGCGATGTCTTGCGAGAGAATAAGAACTATACTTGTGTCTTTACTCTTGAAAATAAGACAGATAAGCCACTTGTACTCCTTAGCGTCAAGACCTCTTGCTCTTGCCTTAAGGCGCAATATGTACGTCGCCCGCTTAAGGTGGGTCAGACTACTGATATTGTGATGACTTTAGAGGCGGGAAAGATGGAAAAAGGTGTCTTCCATCGTGTGGTAGAAGTGCATACAAATTCAGGTGTTGCTTATATCACCGTTAGAGGAAATTCGATAGAAAAATAGCAGTCAAAAATGTAAAAAAACAACCCTCGCCAAAACTTGGCGAGGGTTGTTTTTTTCTTGTGTCCAAATTACATATTGAGGAAGAATACTATCGCGGCGAAGTGGCAACTTGCGGCGATATTTATCATCAAGTGCCACACTAAATGGTGGTACTTAAACCCCTTCTTTGCGTAAAACCAGGCTCCGAGAGTGTAGAAAATTCCGCCGGCTGCAATCAGTATGAGCAGCGGTAGCGATGAGTTTCTCAAGAAGAGCGGAAAGAAGAAGATTACAGTCCAGCCCATAATCAGGTATATCGTCAGGCTGATGGCCGGAATGGAGCGCTTTGATAACGATTTGTAGAATATTCCGAACAGCACCATTGCCCACTGAATAATCACAATCAAAATACCTTGCCATTCGCCTATAACTGTCAGAGCTATAGGGGTATATGAGCCTGCGATGGCGACGTAAATGAAGATGTGGTCAAGGATGTGAAAGACCGCCTTATGCTTCGAGCTTGGATCCATTGCGTGGTAGAGTGTCGAGATGAGAAACATCAAAAAAATCGAGATTACGAAGATGGATACTCCGACGGCAGATTCGATATTGTTTCCCACTGCGTGAGTGTAGCTCCAGATGGCTGCAAAAGGCAATGCAAGCAGCATTAGAATAGCCATTACTCCATGTGAAATAGTGTTTGCTACCTCCTCGCCGAAAGAGGGTATGTACAGTAATTTTTTCATAGGTTCAAAAATTTTTACTGCGGCAAATGTAGGAACTTTTTGGTGAAAAAATATTGTGAAAATGGATAAAAATATTTTTCGCAGCTAAAAAGAACTCAAAATGCATAAAAATATTGCAGCGATAGTTGTGAGATTAAAAATAAATTTTTATTTTTGTGTAGATTATGCAACCAAAATTTTAACAAACTTAATAACTAACCTATGAAAAGAGATTTACTTCTTGTTTCAAACAGCGTTCGCAAGGCGGTGATGACGGTTATTTCGTTGTCATTGTTAATTTGCTGCTCGCTGTTTAGCCCTGCTCAAGCTTATGCACAGGGTAAAGGGAGCATGGTAACTGGTAAGGTTACTGATGCGCGAGGTCCTATGATCGGTGTGACTGTTTCGGTCAAAGGTGTTGCAACTCGTGCAGCGCTCACAGATCTGGATGGTAACTACTCAATCGATGTGGCTGGTATCAACAGCCCTGTTCTTGAGTTCTCGTATGTCGGTTATCAGAATCACGAGGAGCCTGTAGGCGCTCGTACTTCTATCGACGTAGTGATGAAGGAGAGTACACAGAAGATCGATGAGGTCGTAGTTACCGCTCTGGGTATCACACGTGCGGAGAAGTCACTCGGTTACGCCGTATCTAAGGTGTCTGGTGATGATATCGCATCAACAGTGTCAGGAAACTGGCTCGACGGTATGAACGGTAAGGTTGCCGGTATGTCATTCGAGTCTGCGGCAACAGGTCCTGCAGGTTCAGTGCGTGTAACCCTCCGTGGTGAGTCTTCATTGTCACACGACAATAACGAGGCTCTGTTCGTTGTCGATGGTGTGCCTCTCGGTAATGAGAAGACATCTTCAGGTGGTGCTAACGACTCTGATGATGCTCCAATCGACTACGGTAATGGTGTGGGTGATATCAACCCTGATGATATCGCATCAGTATCTGTCCTCAAGGGTCCTGCAGCGACTGCACTTTACGGTTCGCGTGCACAGAACGGTGCGGTGATTATCACCACTAAGTCTGGTTCTAAGCAGAAGGGTATCGGTGTAAGCTACTCATTCTCAATGGTGGCTGAGCAGGCTTCTTACTGGCCTGAGCTTCAGGAGGAGTATGGTGCCGGTTCGGCTTCTCTTACAACTTATGCTTCTCTGAATGGTAATAAGCAGTATTCTCCACAGGAGTACTTCTCATTCTGGAGCGTATATGAGGGTTCTACTAAGGTCGCTGACCGTCTTTGGTCACGTAACATGTGGGGTCCTAAGTATGGAACAGACTTCGGTTATGGTACTGATGAGCGTGGTGTAGGTTTGACTTACATGTACCACTCTCTCGACTTTGATCGCCTCCGTAACGAGCGTACTGATAAGCCTGGTTCAATTATCATCGATACTTATCGTGATGCTGCGGGTGCTACAGTTTATGAGCCTGCATCAACAAAGTTCTATGATCTGGTTCCTTTCGAGGCTCAGGACTACTACAAGGGCTTCTACGACACAGGTTTCACATTTAAGAACAATATCTCAATCAGCGGTAACAACGGTAAGGGTACTTCAGTACGTGCTTCATTCCAGGATACCCGCAATAAGTGGATTGTTCCAAACATGGGTTACAATCAGGAGACTGCATCATTCTCACTTAGCAGTAAGATTAATAAGGTTGTTACCGTTAAGGCTAAGGTTAACTACTATCGTAAGAAGTCTGATAACCTCCCAACAACAGGTTATAACAACGCTTCTCCTGTATATCAGCTGATGTGGAACTACCCTTCAGTAGATATCTCTTCTTTCTATGATGAGTATATCAGCGGTCGTATCTTCGAGGCTCTCGACTCTCGTACAGGTGGTGACTCTGCTTATCTGAACAACCTGATTAACTGTAACGGTACATCACTCAACGTAAACAACCCTTATTGGTTGGCATACGACTACCTTAATACGCAGGTGCGTGACCGTGTATATGGTAATATGCAGGTTAATTTCGCCCTTACAAAGGATTTGGATCTGATGGTTCGTTCAGGTATCGATATGTTTATCGACAACCGTACATCTCGTAAGCCACAGTATGCAACTTCTTACGCTCAGGGTTGGTACCGTGTACAGAACATCTTCCGTTATGAGGTTAATACCGACTTCTTGCTCTCTTACAAGAAGCAGTTCAACCGTTTCCACCTCGGTATCAACTTCGGTGGTAACAACATGATTTACAACCACCGTAACCAGACTCTGACTGCAGAGAAGCTCTCTACACCTAACGTATTCCAGATTTCAAACTCTGTGGACCGTCCAAAGGTGGGTTACACTCTGACAGAGAAGATGATTAACTCTCTCTACGGTATGGTTTCGCTCAACTATAACGATACCTACTTCCTCGATTTCACAGCTCGTAACGACTGGTCTTCAGCTCTTGCTAAGGGTAATAACTCTTACTTCTACCCATCAGTATCGGCCGCAGTGCTCATCGATCAGGCAATTCCTGGCCTTCGTGATACAAACTGGCTCGATATGCTTAAGATTCGTGGTTCATGGGCAAACGTAGGTAACGATACCGGTGCTTATAAGATTACCGATTACTATACTAACTCATCTTACTCTTCTTCTTATGTGCTTCCGGGTACTCTGAACAACCCACTCCTGAAGCCTGAGAATACAGAGTCTTGGGAGGTTGGTATCGAGACACATATGTTCAAGAAGCGTATCTCTCTGGATATTGCTTACTACGACTCAAATACTACAAACCAGATTCTCTCTGTTCCTACAGACCAGATTACAGGTGCTAACTACAAGCTCATCAACGCAGGTAAGGTTAATAACCACGGTGTTGAGCTCTCTATCGGCGCTAAGATTATTCAGAAGCGTAACTTTAGTTGGGACTTCAACTTCAACTGGTCACGTAACTGGAATATGCTCGTTGAGCTTGCTCCTGGCGTAGAGCTCTATCAGCTCAATACAAGCTTTACTTCTGGTAACAACGTATTTATCTACGCTTACCCAGGTAAGGAGCTTGGTCGTGTATATGGTTATGGTTTCCAGCGTGCTCCACAGGGTGCTTACTATGTAGATCAGGCTACAGGCGAGACCGTTGATTGCTCAGGTCAGATTATCGTTGATTCAAACGGTTATCCACAGCTTGACTCTCAGAACCTCATCGACCTTGGTTCTATCTATCCTGATTGGAAGGGTGGTTTCAGCACTACATTCCGTTACAAGAACTTGCGTCTGGGTATGAACTTCACATACCAGTATGGTGGTAACTGTTACTCACTTACTCACGCAATCCTTGCATCTTCAGGTAAGACAAAGGATACTCTCTATGGTCGTTATGACGGTCTTGTACAGGAGGGTGTGAATATTCTGGCAGATGGTACTTATACAAAGAATACTACCATCACTCAGTCAGCTGCTCTCTACTATCAGGACTACTACTACAACCGTAAGAATGCAGAGACAAATACCTATGATACTTCATTCTTGAAGCTCAAGCAGGTTAACCTCGACTACTCACTTGGTAAGAAGGCTCTCCAGAAGATTGGTTGGCTGCGTAGCCTCTCTGTAGGTGTATTTGCAACAAACCTCTTCTCATTGGACAACTTCCCACAGTATGACCCTGAGGCTGCTACATTCAACAGTGCATCTATCAGCCGTGGTATTGAGACAGGTGCTTACCCAATGACTCGTACCTATGGTTTCACTATCAAATTAGGCTTCTAATAATAAATATAGGTATACAATATGAAAACTTTGAAATATTTATCGGTTCTTTTGGTGCTACTCACCTTCAGTCAGTGCCGTACACTGGAGGAGTATAACCAGTCACCAAACCAGATTGAGGTTGGTCGTGTGCAGCCTTGCGATATGATGGAAGAGATCATTTGTAATGGTGCACTGAACTATCAGCAGCGTTTCTATGATACATTTGCCGAGCTGATGCAGTATACTTGTGCAGGAGGTTCTACATCAAATGTTATCCACCGTTACTATATTGCTCCATCTTATGTTGCAAACTGCTGGAACAACCCTGCAAAGTGGGCAGTGAATGCTGACCATATGTACCAGCTTGCAGTTGAGATTGAGAACGAGAACTATCAGGCTGTAGCTCTGACACTCCGCGCTTTGTGGATGGATCAGTTGACTGCAACTTTCGGTTATGTTCCTTTCTCTGAGGCTTTCCAGCTTCGTGATAATAATATTAACAAGCCTAAGTTTGATGCTCCGAAGGATATCTACGCTCAGCTTATCAAGGATCTTGACCTTGCTAACAGCCTCTATGATACCTCAATGAACCTGAGCAACACAACTAAGGACCGCCTCTTCCAGGGTGATACAAAGAAGTGGCAGAAGTTTACAAACTCACTTCAGCTTCGTATCCTCATGCGTCTTTCTAACCGCTCTACAGATATGGAGATTCTTCTCGGTGAGTCTGTAGCTCAGTGGATTAAGAAGATTTTGGATAACCCTGCAAAGTATCCTATTATGACCTCTTGGGAGGATAACGCAATCGTTAAGTTCTCTGGTGAGGCTCCATTCCAGAATACCTGGGGTGGCTACCAGCAGTCAACACTCGCAGGTCACCGTGGTGCAGAGTTCTTCATCGCTCTGCTCAATGGTAAGAATGACCCTCGTAAGTGGATTTGGTTCATCCCATGGAGCCAGTCTATCGCTTGGATGGGTGTTCAGTCAGGTATGCCTGGTGACGATACTGCAACCGCAGGTTACCCACTTATGAACTATGAGATCTTTATCAGCTATAAGCTCCCTGTATCATTCATGAACTACGATGAGGTATGTTTCATCATTGCAGAGGCTTACTTGCGTAACGATGATGACCACTGGGCAGCAATCGCAGGTGGTGAGGCTCGTATTACCGAGTGGTATAATAAGGGTGTTCGTGCATCTATCGAGTTTTGGCGTGATCTCTATGTAAACTACTTCCAGCAGAATGGTCGTAACATCAACAGTAACTATCGTAACTTTGCGGCAATTGAGCCAATGTACGATGATTACAACCATGTTGAGTTGCAGCCGATTATGGATGATGCATCTATTGAGGCATTTATCAGTACATCAGTGCCATTTGATATTAAGAATGGTCTGGAGTGCATTATGAACCAGAAGTATGTTGCAAACTTCCGAGTTATGACCGAGGCTTGGAACGACTACCGTCGTACAGGCTATCCTAAACTCACAATTGGTACAGGTACTCAGAACAATGGTGTTCTTCCACTTCGTCTGGAGTATCCTACAACAACCAAGACAACCAACCCTGATAACTATCAGGCAGTAGTTGAGACATTGCGTAACACCTACTATGACGGTGCTGACAATATGCTCACTCCTGTATGGTGGAGCGAGGCAGGTCTTGCTAAGGAGATTCGTTAATTTTAATACGAGAGACTGATATGAAAAAGACTTTCAAATATTTGATGGCTCTTGCTCTCTGCGCAGCATCTTTTGTTGGCTGTAAGGAGGAGGCCCCTTACGTATGTGAGGGCTTAGAGGGCGATATATATGTCAAGTTCGGCGGTACAGGTACAACCGATACTCGTCTGCTTGTAACCACCGATGGTTATATCGGCGAGACTTATGCAGTATCTGTAACATACGATATGTATACAAATGCAGATGAGTGGCAGATTGTTCCTGACTACTCTGAGTGTTATGACCCTGAGCATAAGTGGATTGAGTCTTGGCCAAGTGAGGGTAACTACGATGGTCGTTTTACACTCAACTTCCAGGCTAACTCTAAGCAGGGTGATACCCGTTTTGCTAAGGTGAACATCGTTTCTCACGGACAGATTATCCAGACTATCAACATTGAGCAGGATAAGGCTCCAATTACACAGTTCTACATCCAGCCATTCCTTCAGAAGCAAACATTTACCGCTTCAGGCGTATATGAGGATGGCGTAAATGCAGGTAAGGCTGTTGTAAAGACTATTCCACTTGACTCAAATGTTGCTTGGAGTGCACGTGTTGATGACGATGCAAATGGTGATCCTGTAGATTGGATTGTTGTCTCTGGCGTAACAAAGGCTAAGTTTGATATCTCTGTAGCACCAAATACAACCGGAGAGGAGCGCAAGGGTACAATCACAGTATATCAGAATACCAATGGTAACAACAATATCGTAGTGACTGTTGAGCAGGCTGCGTAAAGAGTTGATTACTAAAGCAATTAGAGATTTTTAAGTTTTGCGAAATGAAAAGAATCGATTGTAAAATAATTAACTTCATTCTTGCGATTGTTCTGCTTCTCGGATCTGTTGCCTGTGGCGGTAGCCAGGGCACAGATACTCCGGGAGGGGCGAGTGCGATAGTGACAGATGTGGTTCCGGAGAGCTCGATGCTTCTTGTTCCTGGTAGCGATTATCGCATCATGGCAACCGGTGCACAGCAGAGTGATATTATCCTTATGGAGGGTAATAAGAACTTTGAGTGTGCTATAACCCGACTCAGCACTACCTGGTTTCGTTTTGCAGTTCCTCAGGATATTACAGCCGGTAAGTACACACTGAAGATTCGTCGTGATGAGCAGGTTCAGGAGCTCTTTACAACCAACGTAACCATTCAGAGTGTAAATAACAAGGTGGAGAGCAAGGCGGGCTATAACCTTAAGGGTATGGTCTATTGCGGCACCAAGGGCGTTGAGGGTGTTCTTGTGACAGATGGTATTAATATTACCAAGACCGATGCGAAGGGACACTATTGGCTCAAGTCAAACAAGAGTTACGAGGTCGTTTACGTAATTCTCCCTTCCGGTTATAATGTTCCTACACAGGCTGCAATGCCTAACTTCTGGGCGCAGACTTCGACAGATGTGGATAGTGAAGAGCAGCACGACTTCGAGCTTATTCAGGCATCGAATGACAATCACACTATTCTTGTTGCAACAGATATCCACCTTACCAATCGTAACTTGTCGCCAAATGATCGTCAGCAGTTCCGTGAGGGCTTTGTAAATGAGCTTATCTCGACCTATACAGGTAAGCAGAATGTATATTGCTTCAACTTGGGTGACTTTGCACACGATATCCACTGGTATCGCAATGATATCGGTTGGGCTGAGAGTCTGAATAATCACCCTTCGGATGATATCAACGGTCTGCCTTGTCAGTTCTGGTCAACAATGGGTAACCACGACAACGATGGTCATACTCCAAGTGGAGATGATGTCGATTTGCGTGCATCCGGCCCTTATCGTAAGATGGTTGGTCCTACACATATAGCTATGAATATCGGTAAGATTCACTATATGTTGTTGGATGATATCCTCTACTATAACGGTTATACCGGCTCAAACTCAAATGTCGATTCGCAGTTTGGTGATTGTAACTACAATGCAGGTTTCCGTCCGGATATGCTTACTTGGATTGAGAGAGACTTGTCTTATGTGGATAAGAACACTCCAATCGTTGTAGGTCTGCATATTCCGCTTGTAAACTGGGATGGCTCTTCTCGCAACTACGAGTTCAATAACACAAGCAATTGGACATCTTTCATGAATCTGTTTAAGGATTTCAAGGAGGTGAACTTTATCACCGGTCATACACACCAGACCCGTTTCCGCGCTGTTCCGGGCTATGGTACCAATATGTATGAGCACAATATCGGTGCTGTGTGCGGTGTGTGGTGGAACTCAAGTGAGCGTTCAGGCGGTAATAACAGCAAGTCGGGAGCTCTTAACCTCTGTGCAGATGGTACCCCTTCAGGTTACTATGTCTATGAGGCGAGTGGTACATCACGCAGCTGGTACTACAAGTACATTGGCGAGCCTAAGACCAAGCAGTTTAAGAGTTATGATATGAATGAGGTTAAGAAGTATTATGACACTTATGGTCCTGCGAAAAACTTCTTCTCAGATGGCTCATATACCAATACTGCAAATGGCGGTAACACTACTGTTACAGTCGATAAGAAGCAGTATGGTTATAATGAGGAGCAGAATACTGTATGGATCAATGTTTGGGGATATGAGAACGGTCCATTCGCAAGCTACGGTAATTGGGAGATTACTGTAACCGAGAATGGCGAGCCACTTCAGGTTACTCAGCTTAAGAGTGGCTATCGTGATCCGCTTTCAGCTCTGTGTGGCGAGGTATATGTATATGGTGTGCAGGGTAAGAAGTCATTCTCTGCAAATACTTGCAGCTCTGTAAATCATAACCACATCTTCCGCGTAGTTGCCAAGGCAGCCAATAGCAAGTTGGTCATTAAGGTCAAGGACCGCTTCGGCAATGTCTATCAGGAGACTATGGAGCGTCCTAAGAAGTTCTATGATGGCAATAAGATTGACAATACTTGGACACTTGACTAAATAAAAACCTAATAATATGAAAACTTTAAGAAAACTTTTCAACTTGGTAGCAATACTCGTAGTGGCAGTATTTGCCTTTGCGGCTTGTGTTACCAATCCAACGGATGACGATGTTGTATTCGTTCCGTTTGATATCAGCTACTCGACCGGTGAGGCTCAGTGGGATGCTGATAATCAGAACCAGGAGCTGGTACTCAACAAACTCGGTGTCGGTGCAACAGGTACCGTTCCTTACCTTGAGGTTAGCTCAAGTGTCTATTGGACAGTATCGGTTGAGTACGACCAGACATCTATTACAAACCCTGAGACCGGTGAGGTGACAGAGATTGAGCCTTGGCTCGAGGTATCTCCACTTGGTGGTCCACAGCCTGCAACTTCTGTAACCAACGTCTATCTGACTATGGGTGAGAATAGCGGTGAGGATCGTACAGCGAAGGTTATCTTCAAGACTTTGGAGACAACTTACACTGTATCTGTTCGCCAGCGTGGTCCTAAGACCGACGTTAATGAGAGCCGCTTGGTATTCGTTGAGGATAATTTCGGTGGTGATATGATTAAGGAGAATACCCTTGTTAAGTTCTACACCTTCGCAAATGCCGATGGTTCTAAGTCTTATCAGGGTGTTGCTACTGCCGGTGACCTCTACGCTTATGCTTATGCAAGCTCTGACAATGTATATGCATCTATCACAGAGCCTTCAAAGAACTACTACGACGTTCTGTTTGATCGTGAGGCATCTGGTGGTGCTAACATTATGATTGATGGTCAGGGTCACTTCGATATCCGTAACTTCAACAATCAGGATAAGACTGACTTCTACCTCTCATTCGGTGCAAAGAATAGCGATGGTAAGTTCCGCAAGGAGGATCTTAAGCTCTACATCTCGCACGATAACTCAAATTGGGCAGAGATGGACTACACTCACGTTCAGCATCCGACCAATGATTGGTCAATCAACACATTTGACTTCTCTATCGCTCCAAATGTGAGCAAGATTCTCTACTTCCGCTTTGAAAATTCTTCTGAGGATGTTTATCGTATCGATGATATCTTCTTCTCTGAGTACGACCCATCAGACAATATCTTCCCACTTATCGAGCTGGGTTCAGATATTATCGGTCTGCCTGTAAACTTCAAGTTCAATGACCTGAAGCAGGGTGAGGTTAAGGGTGACCAGTGGAAGGCATTCGGTATTGTACTCTCTGAGGAGTCTGGTGCATACGAGAAGGAGGAGCCGGTAGAGTTCTCTACAGCTCTTGCTACTGCAGCAAACGTTCAGTTCATCATGGGTACTGAGGCCTCTATCGTTAAGAAGCGTGCAGGTGGTGACGGTATGCTCGTAACATCTTCTTCTCCAAAGATTACAGGTATGTACGAGGGTGACTACTGGATTTGGACTATCCCAGTACACAATGCAGCTGCAAATACTAACCTCGCTTGTCAGTTCTCATTCATGGGTACTGATGCGGGTGGTAAGTACCACATCTTCGAGTGGGCGCAGTGTACTGCTGATGAGTATAAGCTCAACGGTCGTCCTATCATTATGCTTGATGATACTGAGAAGGATGCATTCTATGACTCACTTGACTGGACTCAGTGGAATCTTGTAGATACTGAGGTGCCAAATGATGTAGATATTCCAAAGAACTCTTCAGGTATTCCTATTGGTAGTGCTTCATCTCCTGCAGGTTACTGGAAGGGTATTATTACCCACTCTGATGGCTTTATGGGTGGTAAGAGCTCAAAGGTTTGCACTACTGACCCTGATAAGATTATCATCAACTTCCCTGATGCTATGGAGGATGGTTACTACTTCTTGCGTCTGCGTTTGGCTTCTAACCTTACTTGCGGCCCTTGTAACTCAACTAACTTCCAGCGTATCAATAAGGTTGACCATAACGGTACTAACTATCTGCGTAACACTGCTCAGTTCCGCTTTGCAGGTTGTGGTCAGGTTGTTGACGAGACTGATGGCTATAAGCTGCTCACTATTATCAACGATTTCGGTGCACAGCAGTACTATACAGGTGGCGAGCTCTACTTCTCTAACAAGGCTAAGCTCGGTATGTATGCAGGTGATACAAACAACCTTCCTGCAACAACATCTGGTAACAACCAGTTCGTAGGTACTAACCCAGGCGGTACAGCAGGTGGTGCAGTATATGTTTACAACCCTTATGACGCTTCAAATGATAGCAAGGCAGGTGATATCTCAATCTCTGTACCTTCTATCCAGCGTCTTGCAGAGAACGCGTTGGTACTCGACAGTGCTCCAATGATTATGAAGAATGATCAGAGCTATCGTACAACCCGTATGATGCGTTGTGATATGTCAATCATCTCTTCTGTGCTCCAGCTAAATATCTACTCTAAGGAGCGTATGAATGACAAGATCTCTCGTATCGTTCTGCGTGGCAATAACATTGCAGGTTCACACACTGTAAACCTCTATAGCCGTAATGATGTAGGTGAGCTCGTTCCAATGTCATCTCTCGAGTCAGTTGCAGAGAAGGCTATCGCTATCCCTAACAATGAGTACGATGCAGTGAAGGTTTATCTGGGCGTATGGCCGGCAGAGCAGCGCACAATTACTGCAGAGATCTATGCAGGTGCATACTATTATACAGTAGAGCTTCCAGCAGCAGACTATGTAGCTGGTAATGTTACTCCTCTGACAGTTTGCATTGACGACTGCACGAAGACCCTTGCTCCGGATGTACAGATTTCTGGTATCGACTCTGGTCAGAAGTTCCTCCAGTTCGTTACTGACCTTGCTGCTGGTAAGTCTGGTGAGGATATGCTCCAGTATCGTAACCTCGACGGTGATTACGGTTTCGTATCAACTCCTGAGAATGGTGGCGTTATCGATATGGCAGGTATCTCAATGGTTACTTGGCCGGATGTTGTCCTCAATGAGAACTTCAACGGTGGTGGTGTTCCTATCAAGAACCTCGTTATCGATGTACCTAACAAGTCACTGTTCCGTAACATTGCTTATGGTAACACTATTGCTAACGTAGTATTTGATGAGACTTGTGAGTTGAGAGTATCTCTCTCTGAGTACACTGCTCAGACTCAGTGCTGGTCATTCCTCGTAAATGCAGGTGTTATCTCTGAGGGTTCAGACCACGAGGCTACAGGTAACATTGAGAACTGTACTAACTACGGTTTGATTGATATCTTCGGTGAGCACTCAAACGATAACATCTATATCGGTGCATTCATCGGTGAGGCTTCAGGTGCTCCAACTGACCTTGATGCAATCTCTCATATGTCTGGCTGTAAGAACTATGGTAAGATTCATATCCACGATGTAACTCAGTCTGAGTTCCCTGTCGGCGCAACATCAAAGATGACTCACGCTTACTACCGTTATACCACTATTGGTGGATTTATCGGTCGTGCAGCAGGTTATGAGGTTACAAACTGCCAGAACTACGGTGAGATTGTTGTTGATAAGAACGTTGAGCGTCATATCGGTACATTCTACATCGGTGCTATCGCTGGTTACGCTACAAACCGTGTTGATACCAACATTACTAACGTATTTGGTAACATCAACAACTGTACTAACTATGGTAACATCACAGTAGGTGAGCCGGGTGACCCTGCAGTAGTTCACACCTTCGCACTCTCTGGTGGTGTAGGTCGTACACAGTGGGCTAACCTTACCCGTCTGACAAATGAGGGTGATATTACAGTTTACGCTGTACACTATGACCCATTCATCACAGGTGAGTACTCTAACAAGAATTGGGCAACTGAGATTGCAGGTACAACAAATGCTATTGATTACTTCTGCGTAGGTGGTCTGCTCTGCTTCACTCAGTGTAACATCGCTGTAGGTTGCGAGAACACATTCCTCATCAACTATGGTGATATCTACGTAGAGTGCGATACTCCAAACACTCAGCTTGACGAGGGCTCTATGCGTTATGCTGATAACTGCGGTATCTGCGTAGGTGGTGCAGTAGCAAGTGCCGGTGCAAATGCTTACAACCCTCACTACAACTCTTGTGCAAATATGGGTAATGTAACCCTGAAGAGTAACAAGGCATCTTCTGAGGCATTCCTCGGTGGTGTGATGGGTAAGATGGCATCTAACCGCTATACAGACGCATACGTATTCTACCTCAATGGTAGCTCTAACGTAGGTACTGTAACATTCCTCACTGACAACCCTGAGACAGTTATTGCACACGTAGGTGGTGTCTGCGGTTCAATGATCTATGGTGAGCTTAAGGCCGACATCAACGGTGGTGCAGTAAGCAGCCAGTCAACTCACCCAGAGTCAACTATCGGTGCTATCCTCGGTACACAGCACTTCTCTTCAATCGGTACAGCTTGTACCCTTGAGCACGCGCTTGTTCTTGAGGCAGCTGCAGTAGGTGGTTCAGTAAATGGCGTAACTCTTGATGAGTCTAACTTCGAGCAGTACATCTACGGAGGTCACCAGTCGAAGGAGGTTTATTTGAGAGATAATGCTTACTTCAACTACGTACCTTAATCTTTTATCGTGATAGTGGCGCATTTGCGCCACATCCCTCAATTCCCCGAATGGGTAGTACGCACAGTACGACCCATCCGGGGAATTTTTACGATATGCCGCAACTACACCACTCTGACGATAAAAGGGCAGTGCGATTTCGTACAGCCCTTCGCTGTTTTTTATAGCGAGCGCTAATCCTCCTTCGGAGTCTTTTCGCTGCTACGTCTCAGCAATTCAAACAAGTTTGATTGCGTTCGACTTAATCGCAGCGTTGCATCTACTACGCTCTGACGCTAAAAGGGAGTGAGGTAGCCCTTCGTTGTTTTATATGCCGAGCGGAGTATCTACCCCACTCTGACACCAAAATGGTACCTAGTACAGCCCTTCGCTGTTTTTTATAGCGAGCGTTGCATCTACTATGCTCTGGTGCTAAAAGGTTATTGCTGTGCTTTACCCCTTTTCGCGTAGCGAAAAACAGAAAATTTCGTATCTTTGCCACAAAATAGTGTAAATGAAGAGTTCTCAGGGGATATTAGCGCTCTCGCCGGTAGTTGTTTTGCTGGTGGTATATCTTTGTGGAGCGTTATTGGCAGGCGATTTCTACCGCGTATCTATTGCGGTGGCATTTGTCGTGGCGGCGGTATATGGACTCATTATAATGCGAGGTTACAACCTCCAGGAGAGAATAGGTGTATTTTCACGTGGTGCGGCAAATCCGGATATTATGTATATGATCTGGATATTCTGTTTGGCGGGTATCTTTGCATCATCTGCCAAGGCGATGGGTGCAGTAGATGCCACGGTGGCGCTGACGCTCAAGATTGTGCCGAACAACTTTCTGCCGGCAGGAATATTTATTGCAGCCTGTTTTATCTCTATGGCTATCGGAACCTCGGTTGGAACAATCGTTGCGCTGACACCCGTTGTAACGGCTATGGCTCCGCAGGTGGGTTGCGATACAGCGTGGTTGGTGGCGATTGTTGTCGGAGGCGCCTTCTTTGGTGATAACCTATCGTTTATATCCGATACGACCATTGCCGCAACGCAGAGTCAGGGGTGTAAGATGAAGGATAAGTTTAAGACCAATTTTTCCATTGTACTCCCCGCGGCATTAGTGACATTGTGTATCTATCTGTTTGGTAATCAGGCGGCTGAGTATGTTGCTATACAACAGAGTGTAGAGTGGTTTAAGGCTGTGCCGTATCTGCTTGTAATAATTTTGGCGCTTATGGGTGTGAATGTGCTCGTAGTGCTTATTGCAGGTACTATCGTAGCAGATTTGATGGCACTTATCAGCGGAGATATGCAGCTACTGACCCTCTTTACTGCGGCCGGAGAGGGGCTTAACTCGATGTGTGAACTTATTTTGGTTACCCTCCTTGCGGGTGGCGTGATGGCTATTGTTAGGCAGTTGGGTGGCTTTGACTACCTTATTGAGAGATTGACTAAAAATATCGCATCTCGTCGTGGTGCAGAGGCTGTTATTGCGTTGCTGACGGGTATTACAAACCTCTGCACGGCAAATAATACCATCGCCATACTCACCGTAGGCCCTATTGCCCGCGACTTGTCGGCTCGTTACTCTGTGCCACCGCGCAAGAGTGCCTCGTTGATGGATACTATCTCCTGCTTTGTGCAGGGATTTCTGCCGTATGGCGCGCAACTGCTGATGGCTGCAGGGCTGGCGGCAATATCTCCGATGGATATAATCTTGCATTTGTACTATCCATTTCTTATCTTTGTAATGGTTGTAATATCAATAATTTTGCACTTCCCAAAGCGATGAAAAGATTTAGCATACTACTTACTCTCTCCGCTCTTCTCTGTGCGTGTAACAACGGTGGCATTGAGGATGGCGTGACAGGTCAGCAGATAGCTCTGCGCCTTGATATTGACCAGACCAGCAGAGTGGCTCTGGAGGATAACCGTTATACTTGGCAGGGCAGCGAGCAACTTGGACTCTATGTCGATTGTGAGCCTGCTGTAGATAATCTTCCGAGCGGTGTCGAGGTTAGAGATGGTATCGGTTATGTAACGGCAGAGGCGGAGTACCAGTATGGTGATATGCTCTATGGATACTTGCCATATAACCCTCAGAGCGGCGATGCAAAGAGTGTGGTCATTACTATTCCAACAGAGCAGAGCGTGGATGCTGCGGGAGTATTTCCTGCGGATGCAATGCCTATGGTTGCAGAACCACGTCAGCTGACAGATAGCAACGAGGCGGCACTTAAACTCTATCCGTTAGGCGGTTTCTTGCGCTATAATATCTACACCTCGGGCGATTACCTCTCGGAAGAGGTTGTGTCGGTTCGCTATGCGACAGCAAAGGCCATCTCGGGAGAGACAGAGCACGATATAACAACTTTGCAACTCGAACTTTCGGCACTCGATAGCTACTCGGTAAGTACCGTACTATCAACGCCTTATCCACTTGTGGATAGCCAATCTAAGGCAACGCCTATCTATATGGTTGTAGCTCCCGGAGAGTTCTCGGGAACACTTACTGTGACTACAGATGCGGCTATCTATAGCTATAACTATACTATCGACGTTGAGCGTAATAAGTACTACGACGTAAATATAGACCTGAGCAAGGCGCAGTATAGAAAGGCTTTCGGAGCAACAACCTCTGCTACCGCGACGCTGACATATGAGGAGTGTAAGGATGTATTCTCTGCATATAATAGTGCAAAGAGCTATACAAACAGCTATGGAACGTGGACAATCTGTGCCTACAACTATAACAAAGAGGCTATACAGCTCAATAGTGGTAAGGTTGCATATGTGGGCACGCCGACATTCGCCTCTGCGGCAACATCTGTTACCCTGACCCTGGCGGAGTCTTACTCTGACGAGTTCTATATCTGCACCGAGGCGGGCTCTTCAAACGCTTCGGGCGTCGTTAAGACTATCAGTGTCAGTGGCAATAGTGTTACGGCCGATATTAGTGACCTTAATCTTAAGTCATTCTACATCCGTTCCGGTGCTTGTATGCGTATTACAACCATATCTATAACCTATGGCGCAGACAGCGGCTCGGTACTACCTGACCCTACCCCTGACCCCGATCCGGAGCCAACGCCTGACCCAACACCAACTCCGACCCCTACAGAGGGTAAGTATGGCTGGGTGGAGTTGCCTGTTATCAATGATGCGGATGGAAATGGTGTTCACGACACCGATAGCAATATCTACTATGCACATCACCTCTGCGCAGGTGGCGAGCAGAATGCACAGCGCAACGGCTCGGCGCGTAACTATACCGTATGCTATAGCGCTAAACACCACTGCCCACTCTGGGTGGCAGCACCTCGCCACGCAATGTATGAGAAAAAGAATACCGACCGTACAAATGCATACGGCATAGACCCTAAGATTCCGTCATCTGTGCAGTATAGCAGTACAGCAACAGGTGGCGGCTGTAATAAGGGTCATATGCTCGGTAGTGCAGAGCGCCTCTGCTCGGCAGCAACCAATCGTCAGGTCTTCTACTATACCAATATCGCTCCGCAGTACTCCAGCACATTCAATACAGGAGGTGGTGCGTGGAATAACCTTGAGGACCATATCGACGGTCTTGTCTGCTCCGATACCCTCTATGTCGTTGTGGGTTGCTACTTCGACTCTTTCTCGAAAAATGGCGCTTCAGCAACACCTAAAACCATATCATTCGGTGGCCGTAGCGATGTGAGCTGCCCAACTATGTTCTACTACGCTCTGCTCCGCACCAAGAGCGGAAATTCGGGCAAGAGTGTCCGCGATTGCTCCGCTTCGGAGCTTCAGTGCGCAGCATTTACCATCTGCCACACAATGTCTAAGGGTCACGAGCCTGAGGCAGCCGATATGATGTCAATCTCCGACCTCGAGCGCCTCACAGGCTTTAGCTACTTCCAGAATGTGCCGAATGCGCCGAAGAGTAGTTATAGCGCTTCCGACTGGCTGTAATTTGGCGTGATAGTGTGCCATTTATGGCACATCCCTTAATCAGTAGCGACGGCTGTACGTTTTAGTACTATCCGTCGCTACTTTTTTTCACGATGTACCATACCTGGCATACTCTGACGCCAAATAGCGTCACTCTAATTATCCCTCACTTAAAATGCGATTTGCGACTACTATCTTTTGACGATAAAACAGTGCATAGATTGAGCTGAGTACAAACTCTGATTTGCTTTTAGCCGTTATCTCATACTGCGTTAGCCAGGAAACCCGTTTAGTCGTTGCACCCGGAGCAGAGGGACTCTGCGACTAAGCCTCCCTTTTTCAAAGGGAGGTTTGGAGGGAATGTAAATATTTTTGTAAAGTTTTAGTATCGGTAATTGTTTTCGGATTTAGGATGCTATCGAAGATAGCGCAATAAAAGAAAACCCCTCACTCAAGCTCGCTTGAAAGTGAAGGGTTTTATTTTATTGAATAGCCTACGGCTATCCTAAATCCGTAACAACTGCCGCAACAGCTATTCAGCTGTTGTGGTCGCTGTTTGGCGTGCAAACTCGAAGCCGAGGTAGATATTTTCGTACTGCTTGATGAGGTTTGTGACAGTCGAGAGTGAAGATACACTTGAGCCTACATTTACCAAAAAGTCGGTCAGCTTATTAATTTGAAAAACAAGCTGCAGGTTTGCGCCGCTGATATATGCAAAGCCCTTAACTTCGACCTTCTTCTCTTGTCCGAGGGTCATTGTAAGTGAGTGATCCTCATTGTTATAGGTATAAGTTCCTGAGATATTGCGGCTCTTGATAGGCATTGTAAATGTGCCATCCTCATTGAATGTTACAGAGCAAGCGCCCTTAACGATACCGACCTTTGCAAAGATGCTCTCCATCTTGCTACCTAATGTTGCGCTAAGAGCCGAGCCGCTGAGTGATGTGAGGGTATCTTCGCCATCGAGTTTTACAGCAGGAGCTGAGTAAGACCAGCTGCCGACAATGGCAATTTTAGTCAGTGCGCCATCAGTAGCCTTATCCACAGCCTCGGTGGCAACCTTCTTCAGTGCGTCAAGCCAACCCTGAGCGTTGGTGGTAGAGATGGTAAAAAGTGCGATAAGAGTGATAAAAATTCGTCTCATAGTAGTCAATATTTATGTTATACTATGCAAATTTAGGAAATATTTTGTAACTTTGGAAACAAAATATAAGGTTTAGTTATGAAAAAGGTTTTGAAGATTTTTGCAATAGTTTTGGCAGTGCTTATTGCTGTTATTATAGCTGTCCCTGCGCTGCTGAGTGATAAAATTGGCGATATTGTCAAGAGTGAGGCTAACAAGATGCTCAACGCCAAAGTTGAGTTTGAAAAGCTTGATATATCGCTTATCAGCCACTTTCCGAAGGCGTCACTGGAACTTGTAAACTTCTCTGTGACAGGCATTGATGCGTTTGAGGATGTGGTACTTGTGGCAGGTAAACGTATCGAGGTTGCTGTAGATGTGCTTTCACTCTTTGGCGAGAGTTTTGAGATTAGTAAGGTGTGGCTGTTAGAGCCTCAGATACACGGCGTGGTGCTGAAGGATGGCAAGGTAAATTGGGATATTATGAAGCCATCTGAGCCTGAGGTCGAGGAGGTTGAGGAGGAGAGCGAATCGACCTTCAAACTCTCTATCAACTCTGTAAATATTGAGGGTGCAGATATCAGCTATGATGACAATCAGAGCAATATGCACTTCAAGACAGCCCCTGTTTCACTCTCTCTATCGGGCGATTTGTCGGCAGCATCGACAACACTCTTCCTGAAGGCGGCAGCGGGTGATATTACATTTGTCAGCGATGGCGACTCATTTGCATCGGGGCTTACTATGGCGCTCGATGGTGCTATAGGTGCCGATTTTGATACAAGTCGTTACACACTCTCAAAGGTTAATCTATCTGTAAATAGCGTTAAGGCTGCCCTTGATGGTTGGGTGGAGATGGATGGTGACGATATTGTTACCGATATTACTTTGGACTGTTCGGATAATGACTTTAAGAGTATCCTTTCGCTTGTGCCGGTGCTCTATACAAAGGACTTTAAGAACCTGACAGCATCGGGCGATGTGTCGCTGACAGGTGCCGTTAAGGGCCGACTGAGTGGCGATAAGTACCCTGCATTTGACCTTAAACTCAACGTTGCGAAGGGTAGTTTTAAGTATGCCGATCTGCCAAAGGCTGTGTCGGATATTGCTATCGTTGCAGCGGTTGCCAATAGGGGAGGAACGCTCGATGCGACAACTGTAAATATCTCGAAGTTTGGCGCATCATTCGGCGGTCAGACTATTGCTGCGACACTCAAGGCGGCCACACCGTTCTCTGATTTGGGCTTTGATGCGACATTGAAGGGTAAGATTGATTTGGGTGCGATAAAGGATATCTATCCGCTTGAGGATATGGCTCTGGAGGGTATTATTACAGCCGATGCGGCAGTTGCGGGTCATATGTCCGACATTGATAAGGGGGCATACGACCAGCTTGCTGTAAGTGGTCAGCTCGGCGTTGAGAATATCGAGGTTGAATATGGTAAGTTCCCTACAATCGAGGTCGGTAAGGCCTTTGCAACACTCTCACCATCAAAGATGGCTCTTGAGTCGTTGGAGGTAAAGATTGGACAGAGTGACATTTCGGCATCGGGTAATCTGACAAACTATTGGGGATATCTGCTGCACGATAAGACCCTCTCCGGTCGATTGGATGTAAAGTCGCAACTGCTTGATTTGAACGAACTTATGGCCTCACTCTCGGATGATGAATCGACAGAGGCGGAGCAGACTGAACAGCCTGAGCAGGCCGAGCAGAGTACATCTGAGGAGTCGGGAGCTATCGAGGTGCCGAAGAACCTTAATTTGGTGCTCGATTGCAACCTTGGCAAGGTGCTCTACGATAAGATGGTAATGGAGAATCTTGCTGGTACAGCATCGGTTAAGGATGGAGTGCTCTCGCTCGATAATCTGGGTATGAATATGTTTGACGGTAAGGCGAAGGCTACGGCGGCATACTCTACCTCAAATATTGAGAGCCCCAGGCTCGGACTCGATGCAGTCTTCTCGCAAGCGTCGTTCAAGAAGACAGCGGCAGAGCTCGAATTAGTGGAGAAGTTGGTGCCACTTTTTGAACAGATTGCGGGTAACTATACAATGTCGCTCAAGTGCGATATGTTGCTCGATAAGACGATGTCACCACAGCTTGGAAGCGTTAATGGTAGCGGAAAAATTACCTCCGGTAACTTCAAACTCTCTGATGTGCCGGCACTCAATATGCTCTCCAAACTTGCGGGTAATGGCGTGGATTTGAATAAAATCGAGGCTACCGAGGTGACTGTCATCAGCTTTATGATTGAGAATGGTAATATCGTCACCAAACCATTCGACATCAACCTCGGTAAGACCAAACTGACCCTTTCGGGTCTTACAGGTCTTGACCAGTCGATAGATTACAATGTGGCTGTTGCCCTGCCGCAGATGACACTCCATGGTAAGATTGGCGGTACATTCTCTAAACCGAAAGTTACGCTCGATACCGCAAAGAGTGTTGAGGCAGCCCTTGAGAAGGCGGGCATAGATAAGGAGGTTGTCGAGCAGAAGGTGGAGCAGAAGGTAGAGCAGGTAAAGGAGCAGGTTGTTCAGACTGTGGATACAGCCAAGCAGAAGGCGATAGCTGAGGCTGAGGCAAAGGCGGCTCAGATTATCGAAACTGCTCGAAATGAGGCAAATAAGCTCGTCGAGAAGGCGACAAATCCGATAGCGAAGATAGCAGCCAAGGCCGCTGCCGACAAACTTATTGCCGAGGCGGAGAAGCAGGCTCAGAAGATAATTGACGAGGCGAGAAAATAAATTTGCGTAGTTTTTCGCAAATGAGGCGCAAATTGTCTAAAATTTACTATCTTTGTGCTTGATTGTGTACAAACTTTATTTATAAAAATAAAAACTCTATGATTTATTCACACGAAGTGCAGCAGATGTGCTGCGTAAAGAAGGGTGCAAATCACGAGTCTGCTCCTATTCCTGAGGAGGGCAAGTGGGTTCGCGCCAAGGAGATTAAGGACATTTCCGGTCTTACTCACGGTATTGGTTGGTGTGCACCACAGCAGGGTGCTTGTAAGCTGACCCTCAATGTTAAGGATGGTATCATTCAGGAGGCACTCGTTGAGACTATCGGTTGCTCTGGTATGACTCACTCTGCAGCTATGGCTTCAGAGATTCTTCCTGGAAAGACAATCCTTGAGGCACTTAATACTGACCTTGTTTGCGATGCTATCAACACTGCTATGCGTGAGCTGTTCAAGCAGATTGTTTACGGTCGTACCCAGTCAGCTTTCTCTGAGGGTGGTCTTGTTATCGGTGCATCTCTTGAGGACCTTGGTAAGGGTCTTCGTTCTCAGGTAGGTACAATGTTCGGTACTCTTGCAAAGGGTGCTCGTTACCTTGAGATGGCAGAGGGTTACTGTACTCGTATGGGCCTTGATGCAAACGACGAGATTATCGGTTACGAGTTCGTTCACCTCGGCAAGTTCATGGACTTTGTAAAGAAGGGTATCGAGCCTGTAGAGGCACTCGAGAAGGCAAAGGGCTCTTATGGCCGCTTCAAGGATGCTGTTAAGTATATCGATCCACGTCACGAGTAAACCATATTGTTAAACCCTTAAATTTTATAGAATTATGGCATTATTTGAGAGCTATGAGCGCAGAATAGATAAGATTAACGCTGTGCTTGCACAATATGGTATCAACGGCATCGAGGATGCAAAGGCAATTTGCGAGGCAAAGGGCATTGACCCTTACACAATGTGTGAGGAGACTCAGCCAATCTGCTTCGAGAATGCAAAGTGGGCTTACGTAGTAGGTGCTGCTATCGCAATTAAGAAGGGTTGCACAAATGCAGCTGACGCAGCCGAGGCTATCGGTGAGGGTCTGCAGGCATTCTGTATCCCAGGCTCTGTAGCAGACGATCGTCTGGTAGGTCTTGGTCACGGTAACCTCGCAGCTCGTCTTCTCCGTGAGGAGACTCAGTGCTTCGCATTCCTTGCTGGTCACGAGTCTTTCGCAGCAGCTGAGGGTGCAATTAAGATTGCTGAGATGGCTAATAAGGTTCGTAAGAACCCACTCCGCGTTATCCTTAACGGTCTTGGTAAGGATGCAGCGAAGATTATCTCTCGTATCAACGGCTTTACCTATGTTCAGACTCAGTTTGACTACTACACAGGTGAGGTTCACGAGGTAGAGACTATCGCTTACTCTGACGGTCTTCGTTCAAAGGTTCGTTGCTACGGCGTAGATGACGTTCGTGAGGGCGTAGCAGTGATGTGGAAGGAGGATGTAGATGTATCAATCACCGGTAACTCTACTAACCCAACCCGTTTCCAGCACCCTGTAGCAGGTACTTATAAGAAGGAGCGCGTACTTGCAGGTAAGAAGTACTTCTCAGTAGCATCTGGTGGTGGTACCGGCCGTACTCTTCACCCAGATAACATGGGCGCAGGACCAGCTTCTTACGGTATGACCGACACTCTCGGCCGTATGCACTCTGACGCACAGTTTGCAGGTTCATCTTCAGTTCCAGCACACGTTGAGATGATGGGCTTCCTCGGTATGGGTAACAACCCAATGGTAGGTGCGACTGTAGCTGTGGCTGTAGCAGTTCAGCAGGCAATGAAATAATTTCTTGTGAAAAGCCGCAACCTGCGGCACCAAACTCAACTCCCCGAATGGGTAATACGCTTTAGTATGACCCATCCGGGGAGTTATCATTTGGCACCGCATCTTACCTCTTTTGACAAGAAATCAGGAGTAACTATCCGCCACTGATTTCTTTTACGATGCACCGTATCTGACTCACTCTGATAGCAAAAAAATACCCCAACGGCATTGCTGTTGGGGTATTTTGTATTGAGAGCAGATTAGTGCTTGTGGTTGTGGCCTGCGTGGTTGTGGTTATGGCCAGTGCAGTCGGTGCAGGTGTGGTTGTGGCCGTGCGCCTTGTGCTTTGCAAACTCCTCCTGGCTCATGTGCTTGAAGACCTTAACCTTAAGGTCCTTAAATGCAGGCATAAGGCCCTCTGGGGTGTTCTTTGAAGCGTCATAAGTTACAGCTACGGTCTTGGTTGCAACGTCGCACTTAATGCTCTTTACACCCTTTCCGTAGAAGTTGTCGTAAATCTTCTTTGCGCAACCCTCACAGTCGATATCTGTGACAAATACGGTTGTTACAATCTGCTTTGCAGCCTTCTGTGCTACTGCAGTACCTGCTATTGCGAACAGTGCTACTGCGAGGATAATAATCTTTTTCATAGGTTTGATATGTTTAGTTTGATAAATAACGTTTAATAGAGGTTAAATCGTACACCAATATATACTTTTCTACCCATCAGCGGACCCCAAACGCAAGCAGAGTTAAATGCTGTTGAGTATGGGTCTGCATAGCCCAGAATAGGGTTTTTCTGGCGGAATCCGGCGATGTTCTCGCAGCCGATGTAGATGTCCCACATCTTAATCTTGCGAGTAACCTGCGCAAAGAACATAGGGTAGATAGGGGAGTACTCGCTATCGGCAATAACACCTGTCTGTGTCGGGATGCGGCTCTTGCCGTTGAGCTGCGCGGTAACATCGAATGTCCACTTACGCATACGGGTTGCGTATTGGATATTGAGCAGGGTCTTGAAACGGCTGACCAAAGGGCGCTCAACGAGCTGCTGTGTGCCATCTGCGCGTGTGATAGTATATTTACTATCGGTATAGCGGAATGTGGCGAAGATATCAAGGCGCTCGGCAGGTGTCCAGCTTAAATCTACCTGATAGGTGTTGGTGAACGACTTACCATCGGTGGTGTAGATGTAGATATTGTCAGCATCGCGCTCCTGATCGACTATTACGCTATGGAAGAGCTGTGTGCGGAAGTAGTCGAAGCTGATGGTCATATCGCGGTAATCGACAGTTGATATTGTCTGCGACAGTGAACCACCTGCGGTAAGCGCGCTCTCCATACGGTCGAAATCTCTACCAAATGGGGTATCAAATACGATGCGACGACCTGTTGCCATAATGCCGATATTGTCGGTTATAATGTCAGTAGGACGGTAACCCAAACCTGCAGAACCACGCAATACGGTTGTCGGAGTGATGTTCCACTTTATATGTCCGCGCGGAGTGAGCAGATGCTTGCGGAAGTAGATGTTATAGTCGTATCGCATACCTGCCACAACAGAGAACTTCTCCTTGATGTTGTATGTATATTCGGCATAGGCGCCCACCTCAGTCTCGTTGCGGTCAAAGTTCTGTAATACGTTGTCACTCTGACTATTACCCCATACGCCATCGCGGCCCCAAGTGCGATCGGTAAGTGTCTCGGCAACCCAACGTGAAGAGGCTGTAAGACCTGTTGCGAGAGACGAGTTGTATGTGAAATAGTGGGTGTACATCAGGTTGAGATTTGCCATGTGCTGACCACCAAGATAGGCCTTATCAGCACCGAAAATCGCATCCTCGCGGAAGAAGTCGTAATCGACAATCATCGCTACATTTGAACGCATCTCGCTGCTCTCATCCTTGTCAAAAACGGCTGCACCGACAGGCTTTCCCATCTTGAAATATGCGTTGGCCTCCTGATTTGCGACAACCGAACCATAGAGGTTCTCCTCGCGCCACCAATCGTACCACGCCTTGCCATCTTTATCCTCAATCATAGACTTTTTGAAGCTCATCTGACCGCCGACACGCTGGTCATTTACATACTTGGCACCCCAACGTACCTGAATGCCATTCTCGCCCTGATATAGCCAACGATTGGCAACATTGAACTGACGCGCCATAGGAAGGTCGCGATATCCGTCGCCGTTGTGGTCAAATTTGTGAGTATCGACCGAAGCGTGGGCAAGGATGACTGTAGAGAGTCGCTTGTCAGGTGTTACAGGCAGGGCAGTAGAGAGGTTTACCTCCGGCTTGAGCTCGTTGTCAAGGTAGAGATTGAGGAAGAATCGCTCCTCGTCTGTTGGCTTACGGTGCTCAAGGTTAATCTGACCTGTTACCGCCTCATGACCCGCAGTGACGGATGAGATACCCTTTGACACCTGAATGGAGTTGAGCCACATACCAGGGGTGTAACCAAGACCATAAGGGGCTGATAATCCACGCATTATGGCGCGGTTCTCGTCGAGAATCTGGGTATATGTTCCTGCAAGACCGAGCATCTTAATCTGACGCGCACCTGAGATGGCATCAGAGTAGCCGACGGTAACCGATGCAGAGTTCTCGAAACTCTCGGCAAGGTTACAGCACGCCATCTTGCAAAGTCCTGCAAATGAGATATTTTCGTTCTTCAGAATACCCTCGTGTGAGATGTAGTTTCCGCGCAGATTACCCTCGACAACAACGCTCTCTACGGCTACGCCCTCGATAAGGTTGAATACCACCTCGGTAGTGGCCTTATCGGTTGCGATTGTGTCGTTTGTGTAGCCCAAAAATGAGCCTACGAGCTTGTCATAACCCTTCACGCGATGGATGCGGAAATTACCGTTCATATCGGCTGCCTCGCCGACATTTGTATCTGCCCAATATACAGATGCTCCGGGGAGCGGATTGCCTGCAGCATCGAGTACGCGACCTGTGATATTTTGTGCAGATACACTCAATGTGCCAAGGATGGCAAAAAGTGTAAAAAGTGATTTTTTCATAGTTGTAAGTTATTGAACATAAATAGATTAACGGATACTATCCGAAAAAGTAATTATGCAATAACCGGTGGCGCCCTCAACCCCTTGAGAGCGACAAATTCAGATATGAGAAGTGGCGTTTTTCGACGGTCAAGATGCCTACTTACAGGGCCCTGCTCAATCGAAAAATCTATAGCCTCCTGCAGCGATGGCAGAAGTGCAAAAATAGCGGGTACGACACCCTTGAAAAGTGACTTTTCGTGGTTGTAAAGATCGATCTCGGTAGAGTGGTCGTGGTTACAACATTTTGAGGGGAGTTTAATGCCGTCACCCGTGTCGTGATGATGGCAACAATGGTCGCAGCAGTGGTGGGTTATAACGTGCTGACTACGAGTACAATGGCAGAGAATTACAGAGAGCATACCACCACAGCTTGCCATCAAATATATAGCAAGAATAAGCGACGATATAAACCTCTTCATCCTCATCTTTGTAACACTTTACTCAACCAAATCGCACTCGTGTAACTTCTCTACCCACGCCTTGGCATCTGCGGTGGCGGTAGTGGTATCAACCTCGAAGTTCTCTGTTAAAATTGCGATGACGTCAGTGGTCTCAAACTCCTTGCCCTGCAACTGCTCCCAAAGCAGCAGCGAGGTGGCGTTGAGGGCGATTACGCGTGTCATGTCGGCACCAAAGCGACCCTGCTTGATAATCACATGCTCGCCAGCAATCTCTCTAACTTTGTATCCCTCTTTGAATTTCATGCTGCAAAGATAGGAAAAAGATGGCAAAAAATAGGATTGTTAATAACTTTTTTTAGTAATTTTTCGTAGAAACCGCAAAAAATTCTATCTTTGCACAGATATACGTATGTTGGACAATTATTACCATTTTTGGAGTATGATAACGCTGATTTTTTACATTTATACGGTCATCCAATTGACGTTTTTCTTTATTTTGTCGGTGCTGGCATGGGTGCTCCTTTGGCCATTCGATAAGACTCGTCGTGTAATTCACGAGTTGTCAAGGTGTATCTGTATGTGCTTTTGGTACGTGCCACTTACCTGGAAACGCAAGATAGAGGGTTTGGAGAATATCGATAAGTCGAAGAGCTACGTCATTGCAATCAACCACAACTCTATGGCAGATATCCTTGCGCTCTACTTTTTGCCGCTCAACTTCCGTTGGGTAAGCAAGCGTGAGGTCTTCCGCATCCCTTATATCGGTCAGCTGCTCACTATTCACGGCGATATTGCTATCGACCGTAAGGATGGTGCAAATGCTATGCGTAAGGTGACAGAGTTGGGGAAGATGTGGATTGGCAGAGGTGTATCTATCGCGATGTTCCCGGAGGGTACTCGTTCAAAGAGCGGCGAGATGGGCCGTTTCAAGCAGGGCGCATTTGCTCTTGCAAAGGAGGCGGGTGTTGAGATTCTTCCGGTTGTGATGCACGGCACACGCGATGTGCTCAAGAAGAACTACCTGCTCAATTGGCGCAATGTACTTACAGTGAGCGTGCTTCCTCCAATCAGTGCCGAGCAGGTTGCTTCTATGGAGATGCCGGAGCTTATGGCTATGACACGTCAGATGATGTGCGAGGAGTACGAGAAGATTAGAAAATAGGAGAAAATAGTAGATATATGGCAGAAGTGCAGAAGAAAAACAGTTATGGCGATGATGCCATACAACAGCTCACCCCACGTGAGCACGTTCGCCGTCGTACGAGTATGTATGTCGGCACTCCGGGAGATGGCTCGGAGAGGGATGATGCCCTCTACGTGCTCGTTAAGGAGGTGATTGATAACGGTATTGACGAGTTTATTATGGGTTATGGTAAGAGTATCGAGATTACCCTTGCCGATAATCGTGTGACGGTACGTGACTATGGTCGTGGTATTCCGCTCAACTCGTTGGATAGCGTAGTGTCGCAGATTAACACCGGTGCAAAGTACGATCAGGGCGAGGATTCGGCCTTCGATAAGACTGTGGGTCTGAATGGTGTCGGCGTGAAGGCGGTGAACTACCTCTCAACGGAGTTTATTGTCCGCTCGGTGCGTGATGGCGAGGCGCGTAAGGTGACCTTTAGCCAGGGTATTCTGCTCTCGGATGAGCGCGAAAGCGGCGTGAAGGAGAAGAATGGAACCTTCGTATCGTTTGTGCCTGACCCGGAGATATTCCCGAACTATCAGTTCAATGTCGATTATATCGAGCAGATGGTGCATAACTACGCCTACCTCAATGTTGGTCTTACGCTCAACTTCAACGGTGTCTCATATAGCTCGAAAAATGGTCTGCTCGACCTTGTAAATGACAGTATGGAGAATCAGACAATGCTCTATCCTCCTATCCACCTGTCGAGCAAGAATATCGAGATTGCCATGACCCACTCGACAGGCTATGGCGAGATATACTACACCTTTGCCAATAGTCAGAATACTTGGCAGGGTGGTACACACCAGGTGGCCTTCCGAGAGATGGTTGTAAAGGTGCTTAAGGACTTCTACCACAAAGATTACGACCCGGCAGATATCCGTACCTCGATTGTTGCGGCGGTATCTGTGCGTGTATCAAATGCAATCTTTGAGAATCAGGTGAAGTCGAAGCTCGGTAGTAAGGATGCGGCAGAGGGTATCTCTATGCGTCAGTTTATCGGCGAGTTCCTTGCCGTAGAGCTCGATAACTACCTGCACCGTAACCCTGAGGTGGCACAAGTTATCCAGCGTAAGATTGTCGAGAGTGAGAAGGAGCGCAAGGCTATGGCCGGTGTGCAGAAGAAGAGCCGTGAGGCCAATAAGCGTCTGCTGCTCAACAATAAGAACCTTCGTGACTGTAAAATTCACCGCGGCGATAAGAGTGAGTTGGCGTCACAGACAATGATATTCATTACCGAGGGTAACTCTGCATCGGGTTCTATTACCAAGTCGCGTAATGCCCTTACTCAGGCGGTCTTTTCGCTGCGAGGAAAGCCGCTCAATACATTCGGTAAGAAGAAGGCGCAGGCCTATGCAAACGATGAGTTCAAGTTTTTGCACAATGCCCTCAATATTGATGACGATATAGAGAATCTGCGTTACGAGAAGGTGGTTATTGCAACCGATGCCGATGTGGATGGTATGCATATCCGTATGCTGCTGCTCACATTCTTCCTGCAGTACTTCCCTGACCTTATCCGTAACGGTCATCTCTTCATTATGCAGACCCCGCTCTTCCGTGTTCGTAACAAGAAGCAGACCTTCTACTGCTACTCGGAGCAGGAGCGATTGGATGCTGTGGAGAAGTGCGGTGCTAAGGCCGAGATTACCCGATTTAAGGGTCTTGGTGAGATTTCGCCGGATGAGTTTGCAGGCTTTATCGGCGAGCATATTCGACTTGATAAGGTGCGCCTGACAAAGGATGATCCTGTAAATGACCTGCTCACCTTCTACATGGGTACCAATACATTTGACCGTCAGCGATTTATTATGGGTAACCTCCGCTTTGAGGAGGATTTGGTTGAGGAGCACCTGATGATTGGCAGTGCTGACGAAGATGAAGAGTAACGAGAAATAAAAAATAGAGATATCTTATATGGCAGAGGAGATAGATTTGATGGATGATATGCCTGTGGGCGAAGAGAGCTCTACGGGAAAGTATGACCGATTGATGGCCGAGCAGAGTGTGAGCCGTCTTACGGGCATGTTCAAGAATTGGTTCTTGGACTACGCTTCGTATGTAATTTTGGAGCGCGCCGTGCCCCATATTGATGATGGTCTAAAGCCCGTGCAGCGCCGAATATTGCATGCGATGAAGGTGGTGGATGATGGCCGTTACAATAAGGTGGCAAATGTCGTTGGTCAGACTATGCAGTACCATCCGCACGGAGATCAGAGTATCGGTGCAGCGCTCGTGCAACTGGGTCAGAAGGAGCTTTTGATTGATTGTCAGGGTAACTGGGGTAATATCCTTACAGGTGACCCCGCAGCGGCACCTCGTTATATCGAGGCACGATTGTCGAAGTTCGCTCTGGAGGTTGTCTTTAACCGTAAGACCACAGAGTGGATGCTCTCGTATGACGGTCGTAAGGAGGAGCCGGTGGCTCTGCCTGTGAAGTTCCCGCTGCTGCTTGCGCAGGGTACAGAGGGTATTGCCGTAGGTCTTGCATCGAAGATTTTGCCGCATAACTTCAATGAGCTTATCTCTGCTGCTATTGCACACCTGAAGGGGGAAGAGTTCCAACTCTATCCGGACTTCCCGACAGGTGGTATGATTGACGTTTCACGATATAACGACGGCCTTCGTGGTGGTGCTGTTAAGGTGCGTGCGAAGATTTCAAAGATTGATAAGAGCACGCTCGTTATCTCGGAGATTCCATACTCGATTACAACCGAGACCCTTAAAGAGTCTATCACCAAGGCTCAGGAGAAGGGAAAGATTAAGATTAAGAACTTCGATGACAATACTGCATCTACTGCCGAGATTGTTGTTCACGTAGCATCGGGCGAGTCGTGCGATAAGACTATCGACGCACTCTACGCCTTTACGCTCTGTGAGATATCTATCTCGCCAAACTCGTGCGTTATCAAGGATCGCCACCCTGAGTTTATGGGTGTGAGCGATATTCTGCGCCACTCGACTGACCATACAAAGGATTTGTTGCGTCAGGAGCTGGAGATTAAGTTGGGCGAGCTGAACGACCAGTGGCATAAGATATCGTTGGAGCGAATATTCATTGAGAATAAGCTCTATGAGGTTCTGGAGGGTAAGAAGAGTGTTGAGGAGGCTCACGCAGCCGTTGCCGAGGCGCTTGCCCCATTTGCCAAGAAGCTCCGCCGTGCTGTGGATCAGGAGGATATTGAGCACCTGGTAGGTCTGCCATTTATCCGCATCTCACGCTTTAATATCGAGAAGGCGGATAATGAGATTAAGCGCATCGATGCAGAGATTAAGCAGGTGAAGTACGATATCGAGCACCTTGTTGAATATACAATCGCATACTTTGAGCATATCGGCGAGAAGTATGGTAAGGGGCGTGACCGACTCACAGAGATTCGTAGTTTCGATATTATCGACTCGACAAAGGTTGCTGTATCGAATGCAAAACTCTATGTTGATCGTAAAGAGGGCTTCTTCGGTATCGGTAAGGGTATGAAGGATGCCGAGTATGTTTGCGACTGCTCGGATATTGATGATGTTATTGTAATCCTTAAGGATGGCCGCTACGTTATCAAGAAGGTTGCCGATAAGAGCTTCTTTGATAAGGACATTTTATATATAGGTGTCTTCAAGCGCAACGACGAGCGCACTATCTATAACGTTCTCTATCGTGATGGCGGTAAGAATGGTCCGCTGCTGATGAAGCGTTGTGCAATTAAGGGTATTACCCGTGATAAGGAGTATAATCTGACAAAGGGCACTCCGAAGAGTGAGATTCTCCACCTCTCTGTCAATCCTAATGGCGAGGCGGAGGTGCTCAAGATATACTTCAAGCCACGTCCACGACTGAAGAAGGTTATTGTCGATCTCGACTTTGCCGAGCTGGCTATCAAGGGTCGCCAGAGTCAGGGTAACCTCTTCTCACGCTATCCAATCCATAAGATTGCAATTAAGAAGAAGGGTACATCTACACTCAGCGCACAGGAGATATATTGGGATGAGGATATCCGCCGACTCAATGCCGAGGGTAGAGGTCAGCTGCTCGGTCAGTTCAAGGGTGATGACAAGATTGTTGTCTGGACAGCAAAGCATCAGTACTACATCACAGGCTTTGATACTGCACAGCACTTCCCTGATGACACTGTCATTGTTGAGAAGTATAACTCTGCGAAGATATACAACCTCTGCTACTTCGACCGTGAACAGGGCTACTACTATATGAAGCGCTTCCAGCTCGATATGACCGACCGTCTGCTGCCATTCCTCGATGAGGAGGGTAATGCCGACTTTGTGGCTATCTGCTCGAAGAATGGCTCGACACTGCGCATTACATATAAGGGCAACAACGCAACCCGCCCTGCGGATGAGATTGTTGTCGATGACTTTGTAGGCGTTAAGAGCCGTAAGGCAAAGGGTAAGCGCCTGACAACTTATGATGTTGATACTCTGACCTTTATAGAGCCGGAGGAGGAGCCTGTTGAGGAGGAGCCAATCCTTGATCAGGAGCCGATGGTAGAGGAAGAGGAGCAGATTGAGGAGCTTGAGAGCGCAACTGTTCTGATGACAGAGGAAGAGGAGTATAAGACAGAGCAGTTGAACCTCTTCTAAAAAGCGTTCTTTTGAGGTTTTACTGCCTTGTCTGCATCTTGCAAGAGAGTCACATACGCGTTGTATGCTCCTGCCTTGCTCGACTTGACAGCGTTGTAAAACACTCAAAATAACATCTTTTTGAGGAGGAAGATAATAAAACTTTATGAGGCTATATTTGATAGGATATATGGGGTGTGGCAAGAGCACCATCGGGCGAAAGATTGCCCGCTATGCCCACATGCGCTTTGTCGATACCGATTCGTTGGTTGAGCAGCGCGAGCAGGCGACAGTGGCCGACGTTATAACCTATCATGGCGAGGAGTATTTTCGTGGCGTGGAGCACTCGGTGCTTCAGAGTACAGCCGAGGAGGATGATTTAGTGGTCTCTACGGGTGGTGGTCTGCCTGTTTGGGGTGATAATATGGCGCGAATAGGGGAGCTGGGTGTATCAATATACCTTCGTCGCAGTCCGCAGAATATCATCTCCCGACTATCTCCATACGGTCGTCAGAAGCGCCCGAAGTTTAGGGGTCTGAATGATGAGCAGCTGCTCGCTTTTATGACTTCGCACATGGCAGAACGTGAGCCGATATATTCGCAGGCGGATATTACAATCGAGTGCGATACGATGGCCGATAGTGAGATTATTGACCTGATATTAAGTAAGATAAAGAACCTAAAACGATAAACCTATGAAAAGATTGATGCTTGTAGCCGTATCGGTTGTGATGTTTTTCACCGCATCGGCACAGATGAAGATTTCGGGTACGCTGAGCGATACTGATGGTAAGGGTATTGCGGGCGTTACGGTCAGCGATGGCTTTAGCTGCGTTACTACTGACGCGAAGGGTCGTTATAAGATGACAACATCTTCGGATGCAGTGCATGTATTCTACTCTATTCCATCTGCATACAAGGTAAATGTGAAGGATGGTCACCCTGACTTCTACCAGAAGTTGGAGAAGGGCGTTAAGAAGTATAACTTTACACTCACCCCAAATCCGACAGAGGAGAAGCAGTTTCGTCTGCTGATGGTTGCCGACCCGCAGGCGCAGTGTAACTTCCACGTTAAGCGCTTTGAGCGTGAGACGGTGCCTGATATTCGCGCCTATGTGGATGCTCAGACTCTGCCTTGTTATGGTGTCACATTGGGTGATATTGTCTATACCGAGGGTAAGCATAAGACCAATAAGTTTATGGAGCCTATGCGTCGTGCGATGGGCTATGATAATTCACATCTGTTGTTCTTCCAAACTATTGGTAATCACGACTTTGACGAGCCTCCTGTAGCGTTGGATAAGGGTACAAGTACCTATAACCTTGCATATCAGCGTGCTTTTGAAAATGTCTTTGGTCCTGTAAACTACTCGTGGAATCGCGGCGATGTGCATATTGTCTCGATGAAGGACTATATTGCCGATGATAATCCGAATAAGTTCCGCTACCACAAGGAGTATGGCAACCCTTGCTTTACCGATGAGCAGTTGGAGTGGTTGCGTCAGGATTTGGCGGCAGTACCGAAGAATAAGATGGTTATCCTCTGTCTGCATATCGGTCTGTATAACCGTATGAGGAAGAATGTGGATGCTGTGCGTAAACTCATTGCGCAGTTTGATGAGGCTCATATTATGATTGGCCATACCCACTTTATGAACCATAAGGTTAATAGTGATGGCGTCTTTGAGCACGTGCATGCAGCGGCAAGTGGTGCATATTGGTGGAGCTGTTTTAATGGTGATGGTGCACCGAATGGCTATACTATCTACGATATAGATGGCGCACATATCAAGAATTGGTGGTACAAGGGTACAGGCCACGATATCTCATACCAAATTCGTATGTATCGCGGTGATGCAGAGTTTGGTGGCGAGTTTGAGAAGTTTAAGTATCCATACAGCCACGATACAGTGCTTGCCAACGTCTTTATGGCGGACCCTTCGTGGAAGGTATATCTCTATGAGGATGGTGTGCTGACAGGCGAGATGGAGCGTATTCCGACTACAAAGGATAGCGTTCCTGAGGCTGAGTCGAGTCGCGATTGGTATGCTGTAGGTTACCATATCGGCGTTATCGGCCGTAGCTATGGTAAGGTTACAGATAGCCAGAGCAAGTGGAATGGCGGTGGTCGCAAGGGTTATCTGACAAGCTGCAACCATATGTATCGCCTTAAGTTGAATAACCCTGATGCAAAGCAGATTAAGGTTGTTGCCAAGGATAGCAACGGCAATGTATATGAGCAGACACGCTTTACCGAGAGTTTTGACTATTCGGAGACTGAGCTGACAAATCGCCTGCGCCTTATTAAGCGTGAGGTGCTTGATGAAACATATTAAAAGTAGCAGTAACTACCTAAAGATGAACAACTCCGCAATCGGTCTGTTTGACAGTGGTATGGGTGGGCTTAGTGTCTGGCAGGAGATACGTGCCGGGCTGCCCACAGAGTCGCTGATATTCTTCGGCGACGGGGTGCGCTGTCCATACGGCTCTCGCCCCGAGAGTGAGGTGCTGCAGTTTACCGTTGAGGCTGTGGAGCGACTGATAGCCGAGGGTTGTAAGTTGATAGTTATCGCCTGCAATACTGCAACGGCAGTGGCAATAGATTACCTGCGTGAACACTACCCGTCGGTACCGTTTGTGGGGCTTGAGCCTGCGATAAAGCCCGCGGCACTGACGACAAAGACGGGTGTTGTGGCGGTACTTGCGACAGAGCGCTCACTGGAGGGCAAACTCTTCCTGCATACCTCGGCAAAGTATGCCGATAAGGTGCAGATTATCAAGAGTGTGGGCCGAGACTTTGTCGAGATTGTAGAGCGCGGTGAGGAGGATACACCTGCAGCCGAGGCGGCTGTAAGGGGCGTTGTTGAGCCGATAATAGAGGCGGGGGCGGATAAGATTGTGTTAGGTTGTACCCACTATCCGTTTCTGCGTAGAACAATAGAGCGTGTTATAGGGGGTAGAGAGGTCGAGATTATCGACTCGGGCAGTGCAGTTTGCCGTCGTGTGGCGCAGCTGTTAGAGGAGAATGACCTGAGGGCCGATGCATCGCATAGTGCCGACTACCGATTTATAACACTCGGAGATGAAAACTATTTGAAACAACTACAGAGAAGAGCTTATGGATGTTGTAGTAAAGAGAAAGCCTAAGAAGAGTACTCCGAAGAGGGGACAGAAGAGTAATAATGTCGAGCGATTTCGTGTTGCACGCTGGGTGAGCGGTATTATTCTGCTTGCCTTTGGCGTATATCTCTTTGTGACTGTAACTTCACATCTGTTTAATTGGAAGAGCGAACTTACAGGCGATGGCGCATCGGGAACTATTGGTACTTGGTTCTCCTCTCTGCTTGTGGGAAATAGCTTCGGTGCTTTCGGTGTGCTTGTGCCGATTATGGTTGTGATTTTCGCCTTTAAGGTGCTGCTCAGACGTCTTAAGCTCTATGACCATACACTTATCTCGTTTGCACTTGTGACAATCTTGGGCTCACTGACCCTCGGTGCTGCCTTTGATACGGACTATGATATGTTTAATAGCGGCTGGGGCGGTACTTTCGGTATCGAGATATCTCGACTCCTTAAGGGTGAGATTGGTAACTCGGGTATGGTTATTCTACTTATCTTGGCGTGGGTGCTGACAGCTGTATTTATCAATATCCGCGTTATCGAGCTGGTCAATAACCTCGGTAGCGGTATCGCAAATAAGGGCAAGGGCCTTGTCGATAGGGTAAAACGCCACCGTGGCGATGATGAGGCAGATGTAGAGGATACTGAAGATGCTGATGAGGTGGATGACGAGCCGGAGGTCGAACCGGAACCCGAAATAGAGCCGGAAATAGAGCCGGAAATTGAACCCGAAATAGAGCCGGAGGTCGAGCCGGAACCTGAAATGGAGCCTGAGATAGAGCCTGAACCGGAGCAGACGCCGACTCCCATTGTTGAGCCGGAGCCTGAGGTGTCGGATGATACGTTGGTGGTTGAGGTGTTTGACCCAGAGGGTGACAAGGAGGTGTCGGATAAGGAGGCAAACCATCGTCCGTTTGACCCTGACCGCACAGAGGGTTATCATATCCCGTCGATAGAGTTGTTGGATGAGCGTGATAGCGCATCAGAGGTGGGAAATGATGAGATTGAGGAGAATACCCGTTGCATCCGAGAGGTGCTTGCCGACTTTAAGATTCCGATTGTAAATATTACCGCCACTACAGGCCCTACGGTAACTCTCTATGAGGTTGTGCAGGAGCGAGGTGTGAAGGTAGCCAAGATTGAGGGTCTGTCGAAGGAGATTGCGCAGGCTCTGAAGGCGAGCAGCGTGCGTGTTGCCCCTATTCCGCAGAGCGGAACAATCGGTATTGAGGTGCCAAATAGAAAACCATCAATGGTCTCGATGCGTTCAGCACTCAAGACAGAGCGTTTCCTTGACTTCAAGGGCGAACTACCTGTGGTTGTTGGTCGAAATATTCAGAATGAGTGTATCGTCTTTGACCTTGCAAAGATGCCGCACCTGCTTGTTGCGGGAGCGACAGGTACGGGTAAGTCTGTGGGTTTGAATGTGATACTTACATCACTTCTCTATCGTAAGGACCCTTCGCAGCTCAAGTTGGTGCTTATCGACCCTAAACAGGTGGAGTTTTCGCTCTATGAGGGGTTAGGTAGCCACTTCCTTGCCCGTATGGAGAGCGAGGAGGAGAATATTGTGATTGATGCTCAGAAGGCTGTCTATACCCTCTACTCGCTCTGTGCAGAGATGGAGGAACGACTGAAGAAGTGTCGTATGGTTGGTACTCGAAATATTATGGAGTATAACGACCTGGTACGTAAGTGTAAGATTGCTGCGCGTGAGATTATGCCGTATATCGTGGTTGTGATAGATGAGTATGCCGACCTTGTAACGCAGTCAAAGCTCGTTGAGCAACCTGTTATGCGCCTTGCGCAGAAGGCACGTGCAGCAGGTATCCATCTTATCCTTGCAACACAGCGACCATCTGTAGATATTCTGACAGGTCGAATTAAGACCAACTTCCCTGCACGAATAGCTTTCCGTGTATCATCACGTGTCGATTCGCAGACTATTATCGACCAGCCTGGTGCAAATGCACTTATTGGTCGTGGAGATATGCTCTTCTCTGAGCCGTGCGCTCTTACACGTGTGCAGTGTGCCTTTGTCGATACTCCAGAGGTTAAGCGCATAGTCGATTATATCGCATCGCAGCCATCTCCGACAGGCATGCCATACTCTCTGCCTGACTATGAGGAGAGTGGTGGTGCCTCTACATCTGCCGGTGGCGGAGCGATGGATAGCGGTCTGGGTAGTGAGAGTGGCCCTGCGATGAAGTATGATGCACTCTTTGCCGAGATTGCTCGTGATGCTGTGGGTGGTGGTGATAACTTCTCTGTGTCGTACATCCAGCGAACTTATGAGGTGGGCTTTGTGCGCGCAGGTCGAATTATGTTGCAGCTTGAGCGTGCAGGTATTGTAGGCCCGCAAGTTCCGGGTGCCAAGTCGCGCGATGTTAAGATATATGATATGCCTACTTTGGAGGCAAAATTGCAGGAGCTCGGAGTAGAATGAGAAGGCTGATACTTACCTTATTTATAATAATAGGTGCCTTTACCGCCTCTGCAGAGGGGTTGATAGAGCACTTTGAGAACTCTCTGAAGGGGCTTGGGGACTATCGAGTGACCTTTACCGCAACTATGGGCGATATGGTCACATCGGGTAACTATGCAGTTAGCGGAAGTGACTTCTATATCGTCATTGCCGGGGTCGAGTACTATGTTGCACAGGGTGTGAAGTATGAGGTAAATAGCGAGCGTAAGGAGATTGTTGTCGATAGTGCAGAGTCAATGGGCGGCGATTTGTTAAGTAATCCTGCGAAGGGTTTCTCGATACTCGCCCGTGATTTTGAGCAGAGAGATGTAACTATCGACTCTCGTAAGGCTGTTAGGCTGAATCCGCGCAGTGGTGAGGGTGGCGAAATCCTTGTTGTGGCAAATAAGGGTGGCAATCTGCCGCAGATGATAGTCTATATATACGACGACTCACGCATGATAATCACGCTGGATGCCATTGAGAGCCTTACAAGTGGAATACCTCGTTTTGATAGATCAAAGTATCCCGACTACGAGGTTATAGATATGCGATAATCATAAAAAATATAAATTTTTTGAAAAAATAGGTTGGAAATTTTGCACTTTCGGGAAAATGTCGTAAATTAGTAGTGCGAAATAAACGTTTAACAGAAATAACACTAAAATTTAACGATTATGATTATCACATTTAATGAATTGCGCCGCATTAAGGATCGCCTTCCAAGCGGTAGCTCCCAGCGTATTGCAGATGAACTCGGTATTGACGTAGAGTCAGTTCGTAACTATTTTGGTGGTAAGCACTTTGACGCTAAGACAGGTGTAGGTGTTCACTTTGAGCAGGGCCCTGATGGTGGCGTTGTTACGCTGGATGATACTGCGATTCTTGATGCAGCTATGCGCATTCTGAATGAGCAGAAATAATCGAGATTATCGACTTGTTAGAGCCTTATGCTGCAGAAGTATGAGGCTCTGTTTGTATCAAATCTAAAACTTAAAACTTAATACGATGAAAAGATTTCTTTTGATTATCTCTGTGCTCTGCCTCTCTTTTGGTACAGCGTTGGCACAGAAAGTAGAACTTGAGTGGACAGACGCACAGAAACTCAACCACGTCGGTAAGATGTGTAAGACTACAAACCCTTACAACCGTGTTGAGGTAAATGACTATCCTGAACTCAATAAGACCGAGGCAAACCTGCTTAAGACTTGTGCTGGTCAGGCTATTATGTTCGAGACAGATGCAAAGGAGATTTGGGTAAAGGCATCTTATGGTTATCGTAGCCATAACCGCGCTATGCCGGCTACTGCGGGTTGCGGTTTTAACCTCTTTATTGAGCACGAGGGCGAGTGGAAATGGGCTGCCTCTGTTGTAAATGGCGAGGGCCATGACAAGGATGGTAACTCAAAGATTGAGAAGCCGCTGCGCGTTATCAGAAATATGGATGGCACAACACATCGTTGTATCCTCTATTTGCCTCTGTTTGCGGAGCTTACAAAGCTTGAGATTGGTGTTCCTGAGGATGCAAAACTCAAGAGTATGAAGAACCCGTTCCGTCACAATATCGCTATCTTCGGCTCTTCATTTACTCACGGTTCAGGTGCAACTTGTGCCGGTATGACATACCCTGCATTCCTTATGCGTCAGACAGGTCTTAACCTCAATAGCTTCGGTATGAGCGGCAACAGTAAGTTGCAGCGCGTTATGGGTGAGATTTTGGGTGGCACAAAGGCTGATGCTTACATCTGTGATGCATTCTCTAATCCATCTATTCAGCAGATTGGCGAGCGTATCCGTCCATTCCTTAACGAGATTCGCAAGCGCAATCCGAAGGCTCCGATTATCTTCCTGCGCACTATCTATCGTGATGGTCGTCTCTTCGATACTGCTGCCGAGAAGAAGGAGGCTGATCGTATCGAGTATGTAGATAAGTTGATGAAGGAGATTTGCGCTGAGTATTCAGATGTCTATTTCGTTGATACTCCGGATCAGACAGGTACCGATGGCCTTACCTCTGCAGATGGCGTTCACCCATGCTCTTGGGGTTATAAGCGTTGGGCAGATACTATCCAGCCATCTATCGTTGAGATTTTGGCTAAATATGGTATTAAATAGAGGCTAAAAACGTTCAAAAGAGGCTGATTTTCGGATTAGCCTCTTTTTTTTGTATATTTGATGTATAAAAAGCAATGAAAAGTAACAATTTTAATATTTTTTTCTTACCTTTGTGGCGTGAAATGGAAATAAATAGATTTCCTTTTACTGTAAAAAGCAAATAAAAGCAAAGGTTTTTACAAATAAATACAAAGAAAGTAAACAAAATGAAAAGAGTTGTAACAATTATCGGCTCGGGTATGATGGGTTCAGCCCTCGCATTCCCGGCTGCAGAGAATGGTCATGAGGTACGCCTTGTTGGCTCTCCACTTGACCGTGACATTATTGATGCATGTAAGGCTACAAATCGTCACCTTAAATTTGATCGCGATTTCCCTGCAGGTGTTAAGTACTATCAGATTGAGGATTGGAAAGAGGCTGTTGAGGGTTGCGACTTTGTTATTGGCGGTGTTTCATCTTTCGGTGTGGATTGGTTCCTCGAGGAGATTTTGACAAATCTCGACCCTAAGACTCCTGTTCTCTCTGTAACTAAGGGTCTTATCAACCTTGAGGATGGTACTCTTATCAGCTACCCTGACTATTGGCAGGCAGAGCTGGCAAAGAAGGGTATCGAGCGCGAGGTTTGCGCTATCGGTGGCCCTTGTACCTCTTATGAGCTGGTATTCCACGACCAGACAGAGGTTGCATTCTGCGGTAAGAACTCTGACGTTCTCCGTATGATGCGTGAGACTTTGAATACATCTTACTATCATATTTCACTTACAAACGACGTTATCGGCCTTGAGAGCGCAGTGGCTCTGAAGAATGCTTATGCACTCGGTGTATCGCTTACTATCGGTCTGGTAAACAGATACTTGGGTGAGGATGCAGGTCTGCACTATAACTCACAGGCAGCAGCCTTCTATCAGGCTGTAAAGGAGATGCGTCGCCTGCTCGCTATTCAGAAAGCAACATTCGATTGCGAGAATATCGGTATCGGAGACCTCTACGTAACCGTTTATGGCGGTCGTACACGTAAGATTGGTATCCTCCTTGGCGAGGGTAAGAGCTACGATGAGGCTATGGAGATTCTCGCAGGCGTAACCCTCGAGTCACTCGTTGTTGCTCGTCGTGTTGCTAAGGCTATCTACCGCAAGGCAGAGCTTGGCTTGGTAGATCTCAAGGATTTCCCTATGCTCGTTCACGTGGAGAATATCCTCGAGAAGGGTGCTGATGCTCAGCATCCGTGGGAGGCTTATACATTTGAGGACCTCGCATAATCATTTGCCGTGAAAATACGGCATTAGCTGCACATCCCTAAAAGTAAACCCCTTCGGGCTGTAGGTTTTACTACTATCCCAAAGGGGTTTCTTTTGCGATGCACACCTACTACCGCATTTTGACGACAAATGGGTTTTATCGTGAAAAGCACGCACCTGCCCCACATCCCTCATATCCCCGAATGGAAAATCCAGCAGTATCTCCCATCCGTGTCTATTTCACGATGCGTCGCATCTGCATACTTTTGACGATAAAATAGTGCTCATAGTAGCCATTAGCTTTTAGCTCTTCAATGGTGTCGGTAAAGCCGACTAAATATAAATCCGCACAGCGGATACCAGAAAAAGCCAACAGTCAATAGCTAAAGATAACCCCCTATGGGGGGTGTGCAATAGTGTAAAAAATCATTGAAGAGCATTAAAAAAGGTGTTATAGATTGCTAATTGAAAAAATTTTATTATCTTTGCGTGCTTTTGTGTATAGTAACGAAACAAAACAATAATTACTTAATAATTTTTAACTCAAATGCAAAGTAAAGGTTTTATCAAATTGGTTGCAATCCTGCTTGCAATTGCGTGCGTTTATCAGCTCACCTTCTCGCTCAAGACTCGTAGCGTAGAGAAGGATGCTGTTGAGTATGCAGCTGCATTCCCTGCAGAGGAGCAGGTTGCAATGGAGCAGTACTACCTCGATTCTATTCAGAACAAGGTGGTTTACAACATTGGTCTTGCACAGTTCACTTACAAGCAGTGCAAGGAGAAGGAGATTAACTTGGGTCTTGACCTGAAGGGCGGTATGAACGTTATGCTCGAGATTCAGGTGGAGGATGTAGTAAAGTCACTTGCCGGTGATAGCAAGAACGATCCTGCATTTATTGCAGCTATCGAGTCTGCTGCTCAGGCACTTAAGGAGGGTACAGGTGATTACATCGGTACTTTTGCTAAGGCTTATGCAGAGTCAAGCAATGGTGGCAAGTTGGTAGATATCTTCCTTAGCCCGGATCGTAAGGATATCACTCCGGGTATGTCTGACGATGAGGTTGTTAAGATTCTTCGTCAGGAGACTGAGGATGCTATCTCTGCATCTTTCAACATCATCCGTAGCCGTATCGACCACTTCGGTGTAATGCAGCCAAATATCCAGCGCCTTCCAAACTCAAACCGTATCTTGGTTGAGCTTCCGGGTGTTAAGGAGCCTGAGCGTGTTCGTAAGCTCCTCCAGGGTACTGCATCACTCGAGTTCTGGACAACTTACAACGGTCAGGAGCTTCTCCAGTCACTTCTTCGTGCAGATGCTGTAGTTAAGTCACTTCAGGGTGAGCAGACTGCAGAGCAGGCAGCTGAGGACACTTTGGCAGCTGAGGTTGCTCAGGGTGCTGAGGAGAATGTAAACCGTTTCTCTCGTGAGCAGAATCCACTTTTGGCACTTCTTAGCCCTGACTACGCTGGTGGCGCAGTTCTCGGTGCAGCTGTTGCAGCTGACGTTGCTACAATCAACAAGTACCTCGCTCTTCCTGAGGTTCGTGACTGCTTCCCTGCAGACGTAGATTTCAAGTGGGGTATCAAGGGTGAGCCTATGTTTGACAACCGTATGTGCCTCTACGCTATCAAGGTTGAGCGCGCTGATGGTAAGGCTCCACTCGATGGCAGTGTTATCTCTGACGCTCGTGCAACATACTCACAGACCGGTGCAGATGCTGAGGTATCTATGGCTATGAACTCAAACGGTATCACTGAGTGGGCTCAGCTTACTGCTGACAATATCGGCAAGTGCATCGCTATCGTTCTCGATGGTTATGTATATTCAGCTCCTGTAGTTCGTAACAAGATTGAGGGTGGTAACTCTTCAATTACCGGTAACTTCACTATTCAGGAGGCTCAGGACCTTGCAAACGTTCTTAAGTCTGGTAAGGTTCCTGCACCTGCACGCATCATTCAGGATACTGTAGTAGGTCCATCACTCGGTCAGGAGTCTATCAACTCAGGTTTGATGTCGTTCGTTATCGCCTTCATCCTCGTTCTGCTCTACATGGGTCTGTTCTATAAGACTGCAGGTTGGATGGCAGCTGTTGCTCTGGTAACTAACGTATTCCTGCTCATGGGTGTTCTGGTATCATTCGGTGCCGTATTGACACTCCCAGGTATCGCGGGTATCGTGCTTACTATGGGTATGGCGGTTGACTCGAACGTTATTATCTTCGAGCGTATTAAGGAGGAGCTTCGTGGTGGTAAGGGTATCTCTGCCGCTATTAAGGATGGTTTCTCTAACGCATATTCAGCAATTATCGACGGTAACCTTACTACCATCATCACCGGTATTGTTCTCTACGTATTCGGTAATGGTCCGGTACAGGGCTTCGCTACTACACTGATTATCGGTATTATCACATCACTCTTCTGCTCAATCTTCATTACCCGTATGCTTTTGGGTTGGATTGTTGCTAAGAAGGGCTCTGTATCATTCTCTCGTAGCTGGTCTGAGAATTGGCTCACCGACTTCAAGTTTGACTTCATCGGTAAGCGTAAGATGTCATACGTCATCTCTGGCGTTATCATTCTGGTATCTGTAGTTTCACTCTTCATTCAGGGTCTGAACCTCGGCGTTGAGTTTACAGGTGGTCGTACATTCGTTGTACGCTTCGACCAGGATGTAACTGCTGAGCAGGTTCGTGCACAGCTCACTGAGGCATTTGCTGATGCTGAGGATGCTGCAAACGCTTCATTTGAGGTTAAGCAGTATGGTGAGAAGAACCAGATGCGTATCGTTACTCAGTACAAGCACGATGATACTTCAGAGGCTACTACTGAGGAGGTTGAGAAGCTTATCTACAACGCTCTCAAGTCACTCTATGGCTATGATATTACACTCGATGGCTTTAAGAATACTCAGGATGATGTAAACGGTATTATCTCTGCAGATAAGATCGGTCCTGCAATTGCAAAGGATATGACTACCGGTGCATTCTTCGCAGTAATCTTCTCTCTGATTGCTATCGGTCTTTATATCACTCTGCGATTCAAGAAGTGGCAGTGGGCTACAGGTGCAACTCTCGCGCTGATACACGATGCATTTATCGTAATCGGTATGTTCTCGCTCTGCTATGCATTTATGCCATTCAACCTTGAGATTGACCAGGCATTCATCGCAGCAATCCTGACAATTATCGGTTACTCTATCAACGATACAGTGGTTATCTTCGACCGTATCCGTGAGTATAACGTACTCTATCCAAAGCGCAACGTTCGCGAGAATATCAACAACGCACTCTGCTCAACTTTGGCACGTACCATCAATACTTCAGGTACAACTCTGGTAACCCTGCTCGCAATCTTCATCTTTGGTGGTGCAACCATTCGTGGTTTTGTATTCGCATTGCTCGTAGGTGTTATCGTTGGTACATACTCATCACTCTTTATTGCAACTCCGTTGGCATACGATATGTTGCCAGCGAAGGACAAGAAGTAGTTTTGTTGTGATAATGTGCCATCTATGGCACATCCCTTAAAAATCAGCGACGGCTGTACGTTTTAGTACTATCCGTCGCTGATTTTTTTCACGATGTACCATACCTAACACATTCTGACAACAAAACAATACTATACTTATTTGGTAGATACACTCCTTTGCTATTTTTTTGTGCCGAGCGTTGTGCCTACCCCATTGACCCACATTCGGTGGCTCTTTACTGCTCCGCTTCGGCATAGTTCAAACAAGTTTGACTCTTCTTTCAGCTTAATCGCAGTGTTCTAACAACAAATGAGCGCAATGAAGTAGGGAGTGCAAGTTTTATACATATATAAAGGGTGATAATTGAATTTTTGTGCAGAAAAATTGCAAATATTCAGTAAAAATCGTAACTTTGAGCAAATAAACCAATAACCTATTCTATGAAAACCATTGTGAAGAGAGGGGCTTATGTAGCTCCTGAAGTTAGTCAATGCGCTGTGATGATAGAGCGCGGTTTTGAAATGTCTGATAGTTTCGAGCAGCCGGAGTTCGGCGGCGAGGATAATCTCTAAAATTTTACAGCTATGAAGAGATTGTCTATTATTATTGCGGCTATTGCTGCAGTTTTGGGTTTGAACTCTTGCCAGAATGTGGCTATTGAGGAGAATAGTATTGCATCCAAGCAGTTGAGTTTCTATGTTGATTTGGACGAGGATACCCGTATCCTCTTTAATGATGGTTTGTATGCTTGGCAGGGCAATGGCGAGGAGTCTTTGGGCGTCTATATCGCCTCTACGCTGCCAACTGTAAATGCTGAGGCTGTTGTGGCTCTGCAGGATGGTCGAGGTTTCTGTTCGACTACCACAAAGGACTTTGTGGCGGGCGATAAGATGTTTGTCTATTTCCCACATAGTGGTACAAATGATGCCAAGAGCATCTCGGATGTGTCGCTGACTATTCCGCAGGCACAGAGCCAGACCGAGGCCGCTGTTTTCAATGTGAACAATATGCCGATGATTGGCTATCCTGTAGCTTTGGGTAGTGAGCTGACAGCTTCTGTAACTATGCGCCCAATGGCGTCATTGCTGCAGGCTAAGGTCTATGCTTCAGGCTCTTATGCGGGTGAGAAGGTGCTCTCTGTTTGCTATAACACCTCAGGTGTTGTTGCGGGTGAGTTTACTGCGGACCTTACAAAGGGTGGTGCAGATACAGAGCTGACCCTTACTGGTGGCGATGCAGCGAGTGTAATTACTACTTTGGCTGCTCCGTATGCTGTTGGCACATCTAAGGCTGAGGCACAGGCGCTCTATATGGTGCTCGCTCCGGGTAGCTATCAGGGAACAGTTGAGGTGACAACCGACAAGGCTATCTATACCTATACTTATAATAAGCAGGTTGTTCGTAATACCTACTATGACCTCTATATCGATCTGAACAATGCCGCTTCTCGTCGCGAGATTGCTGGCGAGTGGGGTGGAGGTGACGGCTCGGCTGCAAATCCATATCTAATTAGCACAGCGGCTGATTTGCAGTTGCTCTCTACTCGTGCTAGCGATGCAGCTTATGCAGACAAGCACTACCGTCAGGTGGCAAATATCGATATGACAGGTGTTGCTATCGCTCCAATTGGTAGCTATGTAGACAATACCGATTACACTGCAACAACACCAGTGCTGAACATCACAACTCAGCCATTTAAGGGTGTTTATGACGGTGGTAACTACACTATCTCAGGCCTTGCTATTGACAACACTGCAGCTGCAGCGTGTGGTCTGTTTGGCTACACAGAGGGTGCAACTCTGAAGAATATCACTATTAAGGATAGCCAGATTACCTCTTCGCACATCCACGTTGGTGCGCTCGTTGGTGTTGCATTCAATACTACATTTGAGACAATCAATGTCGATGCTGCTGTTGAGGGTACTGCTACACTTGCGTTTATTGAGCCTGCAGATAGTAAGAACTATGTAGGTAGTTATGTCGGTGGTGTGGCAGGATATGTGAACGGCTGTATAATGGATGGCGTAACATTTAGCGGCGCTGCAAAATCAACTTCACAGCTTTGTGGTGGTATTGTGGCATACGCAGCTGGTACAAAGTTCAACAAGTGTACACTTGCAAAGGATGCAACTGTTGATGCTGGTAGCCACTTCTGCGGTGGTATCGCTGGTCGTGCAAGATTTGTTTCAACATTTGACAACTGCGTTGTTGATGGTTGCGTATCTAACTATGTAGATAACTATACAGGTGGTATTACAGCTCACTTGACATCCGGATATGCAAAGAACTGTCTTATCTCTCAGTCGGCTTGTATCTCTTCTCGTGGTGACCATACAGGTGGTATTGTAGGTGCTTTGCAGCCATTTGAGACTCTCAATGCAGAGGGTACTAACGGCACAGCGCACGTTATTGACTGTATCAACTACGCATTTATCCCGGGTGAGGATAACGTCGGTGGTATTGTCGGCTATCAGGGTAATAGTACTGCTGATCGCGCTTGTAATGTAATCAACTGCGTATCTTATGGCGATGTTCATAGCTATGTAACTTGTGCTGGTGGTATCGTCGGTACAATCTCAAGCTATGGTACTGCTAATATTATTGATTGTAAGTCTTACGGAAATGTTACTTGCTCACAGTACTCTGTAGGTGGTATTGTTGGCTCTGCTACTGTAAAGGTTGAGACTACTATTAACAACTGTATTGCATACGGAAATATAGTAGGCCAGCACTCTGTTGGAGGTATTGCGGGTTATCTGAAGGTAAATGATGCAGCTTGCATGTTTAATATTATCAACTCTGTTTATGCAGGTCATCGCCTTGAGGCTCGTGGTAATAACGGAAACAATGGTTATACCCTTGTGGCAGGTATTGCAGGTTGGGCGCAGGTGACAGCAGGTACACTTAATATTCTTAACTGTGCATCTCGTGTTGAGGAGATTCATACACCTAGCACTGCTGACGGTTATGCCTCTAAGAATAACGCTATGGCAGGTATTATCGGTTTCCAGAACGGTAGTCCGGTGGCAGCGACAATCCACGGCGTATATTCGACTATCAAGTGGAGCGGCTTCCATACTGACGGCATCAGCTACGACACACACTCTACACCATCTACACTCGCAGCAGGTATCGGCTCAAGAATCTATCACGCAAGTGTAGATTACGCTTACTATGATGAGTCGGCACGTAGCTTTAATCCAAATGCAGCAAATAATAAGCCGGTACAGGGCGAGCATATCGCTGCTATCACTACAACAGACGAGCTGTTGGCTAATATGAATGCCGCTGTTGCAGCATATAGCGGTAGTTGTACATACCCACTTAAGAGCTGGGTTAAGGATGCTGATGGTTACCCTGTAATTGAGGGTATGGCAACAAACCTCGCAACTCCATCAACACAGAAGCGCATTAGCGTTATTGGCGATAGTATCTCTACTTTCAGAGGTATTGTACCTAATGGCTATGGCTGCCACTATCCAACTGCAGATGGCGATTTGACCTCTATGTCACAGACCTACTGGTGGATTTTGGCAAATGACCTGATGCTTGATGCTACTATTGAGCGTAATATCTCATACTCAGGTACTTGTGTGGCAAACTCTTCATCACAGGCAGAGACTTACTATGCTAAGCGCTTTATTGACCAGCAGGGTGTTGGTGAGGCTGATATCGTTATTATCCACGGCGGAACAAATGACTGGAGTAAGAACCACGCACCACTCTATGGCACTGTTGAACTCAAGGCAACAGAGGGCCCAAGTGATGCAGATCTTAAGCCATATTTTGATGCAGCCGATGCAACTACAACTCGCGCTGAGATTGAGGCTCTGAACGATACAACCTTCTGCGAGGCATATATCAAGCTCATCGAGCTTATTCTTGAGCGCAGAGCAGATACAAAGATTGTATGTATCGTTGGTGACTATACAGGCGTTGGTGTGCAGCAGTCAATTCATAAGATTGCGGCTCACTATGGCGACAATGCAAAGGTTGTCGATCTGCTGGCTGTAAATGGCTTTAATGACCAGGTTTATATGCCAAAGCACGACTATAATCCGGAGACCGGCAAGGGTTGTCACCCATCTGCAAAGGCTATGGTCTTTATGGCTAATAAGATTTATGAGGAGCTTGGTGCTTGGTTAGAGGAGTAATAGCGCCGGGGTAGATAATTTTAATAGTTTCAAAGTATCCAACAACGTTGTTGGATACTTTTTTTATAAAAGAGAGCAACTCTGCTGAAAATTTACTACCTTTGTAACTATGAAAAGACTTTGGGAGTATATCAAGCGATTTTTTGTCAAGGTGAAGAATTTTATTTCACCTGTATTTATAATGCTCTTTGTGGCGTCATTCACCCTTTGGTACATAGCTAAGTTGAACTATAGCTACACCACAGAGTTGGATGTTAAGATTCGTATCGGCAGCAACCGTTTCTCTGTGCCGTGTGTTGTGGAGGGTAAGGGAGCCAACCTGTTCGGTTACGTTATATCTACCTCGCGCCTAAATATCCCACTCTCGGAGTTGGAATATACCGTTATGCGAGAGGTTACAGAGTTGGGCTCTGCGCCGAGTGACAATATGCGTCTGCATCTGAAGCCGGAGTCGCTGAAAAATGCGATATCGGTGCGCTTGAGCGATATTAATATTCGCTCTGTGGGTGATATTCCCGATATAGAGATGGCAAAGGAGGGTAAGTAATGCTAAAGGTCGGTATCTGTGGTACTATCGGCAGTGGAAAGAGTACTGTCTGCCATATCTTCGAGGATATGGGCATACCTGTATATTTTGCTGATGATAGGGCAAAGGTGCTAATGACCTCCTCTGTAGAGTTGATAGCAAAAATTACCGAGGCTTTTGGCGACGATTGCTATAACGATGGGGCTTTAGATAGACGATATCTTGCCTCGCAAATCTTTGGAGATGATAGTAAGCGCTTGCTGCTCAATTCGATAGTGCATCCGGCTGTTTGTCGTGATTTTGTTGAGTGGGCAGAGAGCCAAAAGACCGCCTATGTTATCGTTGAGTCGGCTATTCTCTTTGAGTCGGGGTTAGATAAGGTTATAGATAAGAGTATCGCCGTTGTCGTTCCTAAGCAGCTGGCGCTTGAGCGCGCGGCGGCGAGAGATAGTGCCGATATTGAGGCAATAAAGGCGCGTATGGCGGTGCAGTACAGCTCGGAGCAGCTGCAATCAATGGTCGATTTTGTGATTGAAAATATCTATCAGGACACTCTGCAAGAGCAAGTGGCTAAGGTAGATGCTATTCTGCGAAAATTATGAATCTCCCCGATTTTTATAGGCCTCAGGTGATGGCTATAGTTAATGCCACACCGGACTCCTTCTACTCGGCATCGCGAACGGATGACACCGACTCTTTGGAGCGCCGTATTGCCGATGTTGTGGCTCAGGGAGCAACTATTATAGATATAGGTGGCTACTCTTCGCGCCCGGGGGCTGATGATGTACCTTTGGAGGAGGAGTGGCGCCGTGTCGATTTGGCTGTGGGTGTTGCCCGTAGAGTTGCGCCACAGACAGTAGTTTCAGTGGATACTTTCCGCTCGGAGGTTGTTCGTAGAACGGTCGAGAAGTATGGTAGAATCATCGTTAATGATATTACGGCGGGGGAGGGGGATGAGCAGATGATAGCAACGGTCGCCCGATTTGATTTGCCATATATTGCGATGCATATGCGCGGAACTGTTCAGACAATGCAGAATAAGACTGAGTATTCTGATGTTGTGGCGGAGGTTACGGATTATTTGGCAACAAAGGTGGCAGAACTTGAGCAAAATGGGGTGCGACGTGAGAATATTATTCTCGATCCCGGCTTCGGTTTTGCCAAGAGTGTAGAGCAGAATTATGCGCTACTTGCAGGGCTGTCAAGTGTTGTTGAGTTGGGTTATCCCGTGCTTGTTGGATTGTCGCGTAAGTCGATGATATATAAGGTTTTAAGTAGTGCGGCCGAAGAGGTGTTGGCGGGCACTGTTGCCCTTAATTGGGAGGCGCTTCGTCAAGGTGCAACAATTATCCGCGTGCACGATGTGGCCGAGGCTGTACAGATAGTAAATGTGTATGATAAAGGCTTTAGAGGTTTGTAAACGATTTGCTACGGTAGAGGCACTGAAGGGCGTGAGCTTGGAGGTTGCTCAGAAGGAGATTGTGGCGATAGTCGGCAAGAGCGGTGCCGGTAAGAGTACGTTGTTGCAGATTTTGGGTACATTGATGCCCGCAGATAGCGGAAAGATTGAGATTGCAGGCTGTGATATCTCGGCTCTTGGCGAGAGAGAGCTTGCAGCCTTTCGTAACCGTCATATCGGCTTTGTCTTCCAATTTCACCATCTGTTGCCTGAATTTACGGCTCTTGAGAATATTATGATGCCTGCACTTATCGGTGGTCAGAGTCAATCGGAGGCTCGTAAGAGAGCAATGGAACTTCTTGAGCTTGTGGGACTTACAGATAGAGCAACGCATAAACCTGTTCAGTTGTCGGGTGGTGAGCAGCAGCGCGTAGCCATTGCTCGAGCACTCGTCTGTCGTCCATCTGTAGTGCTTGCAGATGAGCCTACGGGAAACCTCGATTCGGCAAATCGCGATGAGGTGCAACGACTGCTGATGGATGTTAGAGATCAGTTTGGCCAGACTATCGTTATGGTTACGCACGATATGGGTCTTGCCGACTCGGTGGATCGTAAAATTGTGATGAGCGATGGCAGAATACTCTGATTATAGTTATGAGCAGATGTATGAGCTGCTGGAGGCTCTGCACGATAAATATAACTGCGAGGAGTTTATTGAGGCGGATCCGATAAGTATTCCGCATAGCTTTGCTGCCGATGCAGATAGGGAGATTGCGGGTTTTCTGGCTGCAACCATCGCGTGGGGTAATCGAAAGGCGATAGTCAAGAGCGCTCGCCGAATGGTGGAGTGTATGGACTATGCCCCGTATGACTTTGTGGTCAATGCTACAGATAGCGACCTGGAGCCTTTGCGCAGCTACGTCTATCGCACATTTAATGGTAATGATTTTGTCGATTTTGTGCGCGCTCTGCAGAGTATTTGTCGTAAATATGGCACTTTGGGTACTCTGTTTCAAGATAGCTACCTTCGCCATGGTAATATTGCAGCTGTGCTGTCAGAGGTGCGCCGTGAGTTCTTCTCTGTTGAGCATAGTGAGCACTGCCAAAAGCACTTCTCCTCGATAGATAAGGGGGCGGCTTGTAAGCGCCTGAATATGTATCTGCGCTGGTTTGTGCGTAAGGATAACCGAGGTGTCGATTTTGGTAGTTGGACTAAAATACCTATGTCGGCACTCTATCTTCCGCTCGATGTTCATAGTGGAAATATGGCGCGCTCTTTGGGCCTGCTCTCACGCCGTCAGAGCGATTGGAAGGCGACAGAGGAGGTTACAAATGTCCTCAAGAGATTCTCTTCGGATGACCCTGTAAAGTACGACTATGCGCTCTTTGGTGCAGGTATAGATGGCTTTTTGCGATGAGAAGTAGTCTGTTTCGGTTTAAGCAATTTGCTGTAGAGCAGAGTGGTGCAGCGATGAAAATCGGCACTGACGGGGTGCTGCTGGGTGCTTGGGCCGATGTGGCGGAGGTTAAACGTGTACTCGATATAGGTACGGGTACGGGTGTTATTGCGCTGATGATTGCGCAACGCAGTGATGCAGAGGGTATCATCGGCATTGATATAGAGGCGTCTGCGGCAAAGTGCGCAGAGAGTAATTTTCTATCATCGCCTTGGTCGGAGCGTTTGCAGGCTATACAGAGCTCTGTGCAGGAGTATGAGGGGATGAACTTCGACCTTATCGTCTCAAATCCTCCATACTTTTCCGACTCGTTGCTCTGCCCAGATAGTAGCCGCACAACTGCTCGCCATACGACAAATCTCACGCTGCAAGAGTTGGATAACTCGGTGTGCAGAATGCTCGATAAGGGGCACGGCCGCTTTGCACTAATACTGCCTACAGAGCAGATGGATAGGTATTTGGCACTCACCCGCCTCTCTGTTGTCCGTCGGTGCGATATTCGCTCAAGGGCAAATAGTGAGGTTATACGCGTGATGGCGGAGTTGTCGTTTGAGGGCAGTGATGCAGTTGAGGTGCAGAATCTTACGATATATGAGGATGAGAGCAGGGAATATACTGACAACTATCGCACCCTGACGAAGGATTTTTATCTAAAATTTTGATAATTAGCCGAAAAAGAAGTAACTTCGCAATATGAAAAATATCTTTGTAACCGTTTTGATGCTCTGCTTTGCCGGAGCGGTATCTGCGCAGAGTCTTACTCGTGCAGGCTTCTATATGGATAATGGCCAGGCTGTGCTCTCTAACCCTAAGAGTAGTGTAACTGTCAGTGTGACAGTCGAAAAGAGCCACTTTGTTCCGGGTGAGTTTGCCCGCTATGCACAGAAGATGCTCGGCGTTCGTGCATCGCTTACCGAGCACAAAGAGAGCAAAATTTTATCTTCGGCTATCTACGATAAGCAGATAACAACTCCGCTGCAGAAGAGTGTTGTCGGAGGTGGTGAGCAGACTATTTTGCCAGCCTTTAGAGCCGATAATCGTGCTCTGAGCGTTGAGCAGCAGGCACAGGCGGCAGCGGATATGATATTCAGTCTGCGTCGCCATCGCAAGGAACTTATTACAGGTGATGCGGGTGAAAATGTCTTCGGCGCAGGTCTTCGTTCGGCCTTGAACCAGATTGCTGCTATGGAGCAGCAGTGTCTTGATATGTTCTATGGCACTACAACGACAACCGTCGAGGAGTATCGCTATACTATCACCCCGACAGCAGAGGAGAAGAACTATGTTGTCTGCCGCTATCGTGATGAGGAGGGTATTCTCCCTGTATCAGAGCTCTCGGCAGAGCCGTTGATGCTCGTCTTTACTCCTGCACAGGTCGATACATCGAAACTCCCGTTGGCAACCGTGAAGGATAAGGTTGTAAGGGAGTATATTGTCGTTCCAACCTGCTCGGTTGAGCTTCTGCTCGGTACACAGACCCTTTGTAAGGGCGAGGTGTCAATTCCGCAGTATGGTACAAGCGTAAGTTTGTCTGTTAAGTAGTATGCAGAACAATACCTCTAAGATGGTCGCCCTGCTCGGAAAGATTCGTAAGCAGATGAATGGGGCGGTGCTCGATACATTTCGTTATTACGGCGCAAAATATGGTATGAACTATGGCGTGGCGATTCATTCGCTGCGCGATATGGCTCGTGAGGTGGGTACTGACGAGGAGCTGTCGCAGTTTCTGCTCTGTCAGCAGGTGCGCGAGTTGCAGATTATTGCGCTTTGGATTGCCGATAGCAGAGCGGTGACAACAGAGAGTTTAGATGGTTGGAGGTCGAAAATCATCAACTCTGAGATTGCCGAGCAGGCTGCTCAGGCTCTGTTTAGTCGAATTGATGTTATAGATGCACTGCTGGATAGTTGGTGCAATGCTGATAATGAACTGCTCGCCTACGCGGCCCTTCTTGCCGCATCGCGTAATGATAGAGCGAGCATTGAGGCTGTCTCTCGAGCAGTACAAAATACCGTTACACGATTTGCCGATAACCACCTTGCTGCCCAGGGTATCTCCCGCCTTTTGGGTGCGAAAATTGCTCAAAATAGGGCAATGGTCGTAGAGGTTATTTCCGCTCTGCCTGCCAATAAAACGGCAGAATCTGTTCGTGAAGAGATAGCTTGGCAGTTGGAGTGCTAAATAGGCTCTTTTATTTCCCCAAATCGGATACTTTCTTCTCTAAAATAGGCGTTATTTCAAAAATAAGTTTGTATCTTTGTACAAACTATGCCTATATGAAAATGTTTGAGAAAATTTCACTTTGGTGGCACAATATATTTCGTAAAAGAAGGGTCGCTATTATCGAGCCTGATACCAACACAGAGAGCTGGTACACACACCTCTCTCCGGTGGCTATGGCTATGAGCGTTGTGGCGCTGATATCTATCATCTTCGGAGTCTTGCTGCTCCTTGTTGCCTACACTCCGCTCCTCGATATGCTCCCGGGTTATCGTACCGATGCCACCCGCTCCCGTCAGACGCTTATCAGCGCACTTATTCGTGTGGACTCCCTTGAGCGTAAGATGAATGATATGCTTATCTACAACGAGAATCGTATCCTTGTTGTGGATGGTAAGATGCCGGCTATCAGCTCAATACGTAGTGACTCTGTATCATCGGATAAGAGTATTGTTCCGCCATCGGCAGCTGACTCTCTCTTCCGCCGACAGATGGAGAATGATCGCCGTTATGCCCTCAACTCGACCTCGGGTCAGCAGCGCTCGACAATTAGCGCGGTAAAGCCTATGGAGGGTATTGTGGCAGAGCGATTTAATGCCAAAATTGGCCTGTTCGGTATCCGTATGGCATCCTCGCCGGAGTCGCAGGTAGTGGCTATTGCCGATGGTACGGTGGTTACCTCGGAGTGGACCCCTGAGAGTGGACATCTGGTTGCTATTCAGCACGATAATGGAATGTTTTCGTTCTATAGAAATCTCTCAGCGGCTATCGTGACGAAGGGTCATCGAGTAAGTGGCAGCGAGGTTATCGGCTACTCGGCAGTTGAGGGCGAGGAGGATAGAATGTTTGAATTTGAGATGTGGATGGGTGGTAAGCCGCTCAATCCTGAGACCTATATACTTTTCTAAATAAGATGGAGAGACAGCGAGTAGCACTGCTCGGTTCTACGGGCTCAATCGGAGTACAGACTCTGGATATTGTTCGCGAAAATAGTTCGCTTTTTGAGGTTACAACCCTTACAGCACATCGTAATTGGCAACTGCTTGCATCTCAGGCAATAGAGTTTGGGGTGGATAGCGTAGTTATTGCCGATGAACGCTACTACAATGAGCTCTCGGATGCCCTTGCTGCATATCCGATTAAGGTCTATGCCGGCGATGAGGCGGTGGCTCAGGTGGCAGCGGGTGATAATGTAGATGTTGTTGTCAATGCCCTTGTCGGTTATGCGGGCCTGCTGCCGACTGTTGCCGCTATCAAAAAATCGAAGAAGATTGCCCTGGCAAATAAGGAGACACTTGTTGTTGCTGGAGAGGTCGTGATGAAGCTTGCAGAGCAGTATCGTGCGCCTATTTTGCCGATAGATTCGGAGCACTCGGCTATCTTCCAGTGCCTTGTTGGGGAGCGTTCACCGCTGCGCCGACTCATTATTACATGCAGTGGCGGCTCTCTGCGCGATCTGCCTATCGAGGCACTTAAGGATGTTACCCCGGAGCAGGCTCTTAAGCATCCGCAGTGGTCAATGGGTGCTAAGATTACTATCGACTCTTCGACCCTTGTCAATAAGGGCTTTGAGGTTATAGAGGCGGCATGGCTATTTGGTCTTAATGCAGATAAGATTTCGGTTATTCAGCATCCGCAGTCGATAGTTCACTCTATGGTTGAGTTTGAGGATGGCTCGATTAAGGCACAGCTTGGCACGCCCGATATGCACATGCCTATCTCGTATGCGCTGATGTTCCCACAGCGCGCTGTGCGTGATGAGCACTTCAGTTTTGCGCAAAATCCGACCTTGACATTTACAGAGGTTGATAGGGTAAAGTACCCTGCACTCGATATTGCCTACAACTGCCTTCGTGCAGGTGGTACGGCAGCGTGTACTATGAATGGAGCTAATGAGGTTGCTGTGGCAGCCTTCCTTGGCCATAAGTGCGGTTACTTGGATATCGTTCGCTCGATAGAGTATGCACTCGAGAAGGCTCAGTTTGTAAAGAACCCGACACTTGAAGATTATGCAGCAGCAGACCGTGAGTCTCGCCGCTTGGCTTGTGAATATTTGAAAATTAATGAGTAGATAAAATGGAGACAGTAATCAGAATTATCCAATTTTTCCTTAGTCTGACCTTGCTTGTGACTGTTCACGAGTTCGGTCACTTTATTATGGCGCGACTCTTCAGAATCCGCGTAGATAAGTTCTATATCTTCTTTGATTGGGGTTTCTCGCTCTTTAAGTTTAAGCGCGGCGATACGGAGTATGGTATGGGTTGGTTGCCACTTGGTGGCTACTGCCAGATTGCGGGTATGATAGATGAGAATCAGACCTCTAAGGACCTTGCATCTGAACCTCAGCCGTGGGAGTTTCGTGCAAAACCGGCTTGGCAGCGTTTCTGTGTGCTTGTGGCAGGTGTTACGATGAATGTCATCACTGCGTTTGTAATCTATTGCGGTATCAGCTATGCGTGGGGCGAGCAGTATTTGGCAAATGAGGATGTTGTTGCAGGTTATGGCTACGCATTTAATGCCGATGGCGAGTCGCTCGGTTTTCGTGATGGTGACGGTATTGTGTCGATAAATGAGGAGCAGATTGAAAATAGTGCTGCTGTACTCTCGCGTATAATCCTTGCCGATGGCGACCTTAATGTAATGCTGTTGCGTGATGGTGTGGCTACAGGTATTGTTGTGCCGTATGAGAAGATTAATGAGCTGCGTAAGAAGGAGGACTTTAGCGGCGTTTGTCGTATCTTGCAGCCGTTTATCATCGACTCTTTGGCCTCAGAGACCGCTATGGCTTCAGGTCTGCAGCGTGGTGACCGCGTGGTGGGTATTGATGGCGTAGAGGAGAGCGATTTTGGCGCATACAATGCCCTGCTTGCAGAGCGTGCGGATCGCACGGCAGAGCTTATGGTTGAGCGTGATGGCGAGCGCCTGCCTATCCTTGTGCCGGTAAATGGCGAGGGTAAGATTGGTGTAACTATTAAGCCGCTGCCATATACACTCAAGACTCGCAAATATACTCTGGTAGAGTCTATCCCTGCAGGTCTGCGCCTTACAGGTCGAACAATCGAGAATTATTGGAATCAGCTCAAACTTATTGTCAATCCCGATACAGGCCTCTATAAGCAGGTGGGTGGCTTTATCTCTATCGGTAAGATATTCCCCGGTACTTGGGATTGGTATATGTTCTGGTCGATGACTGCATTTCTGTCGATTATCTTGGCGATAATGAATATTATCCCTATTCCGGGCCTTGATGGCGGACATACGCTCTTTACACTTTGGGAGATGATTACCCGTCGCAAGGTTAGTGAGCGCGTGCTTGAGATTGCACAGTATGTCGGTCTTGTGCTGCTGCTGGCGTTGCTGCTCTTTGCAAATGGAAACGATATTTTTAGATATTTCTTATAAAAACATAACTTTCTGACGATGGCAAAGGTCAAAAAGGCATATTTCTGTCGAGAGTGTGGCTATGATACTGCAAAGTGGTTGGGTAAGTGCCCCTCTTGTGGCGCGTGGAACTCATTTGCAGAGGAGGTTATAGCTGCCCCGAGCTCTGTTCCGGCACTTGTGGCAAGTAAGGCTGTAGAGCCTGCACGACCACAAAAGGTGCAGGAGATAGAGTGTGGCAAGACTGTTAGAATAGATACGGGTAATTGCGAGCTAAACCGCGTGCTTGGTGGCGGTGTGGTGCCGGGCTCGTTGATTCTGCTGGGTGGTGAGCCCGGAATTGGTAAATCGACCCTCTCGCTGCAACTCGCCCTGACAAATAACGGTATGACAACGCTCTATGTTTCGGGTGAGGAGAGTGCCGAGCAGATTCGCCTTCGTGCAGATCGTATAGGAATTAATAACGAGAATTGTACGGTCTATGCCGAAACGCTTCTCGAAAATGTTGTGGCTCAGATAGATACGCTGCGCCCCGATATTGTTGTCATAGACTCGATACAGACTATGGCCTCTTCGTTGCTTGAGTCGTCACCGGGTAGCGTGTCACAGATTCGTGAGTGTGCAGCTACGCTGCTTAAGTATGCCAAGAGTACAGGGACAGCGATATTTATTATCGGCCATATCACAAAAGAGGGTACTATCGCAGGCCCGAAGGTGCTGGAGCATATTGTCGATGTGGTGCTTCAGTTTGAGGGCGATAATAACAGCACATACAGAATTTTGCGCGGCATCAAGAACCGTTTCGGTGCTACATTCGAAATAGGTGTCTTCGAGATGACGGGCAAGGGCCTTAAGTGCGTGGATAATCCGTCAGAGATACTGCTGACCCACTATGCCGAGCCACTTAGTGGCGTTGCTGTGGGTGCAACAGTAGATGGTGTGCGGCCATATCTGATTGAGGTGCAGGCACTTGTCAGTCAAGCGGCGTATGGTACTCCACAGCGCAATACCACGGGTTTTGATGCCCGACGAATGAATATGCTGCTCGCCGTAATCGAGAAGAGGGTAGGACTGAAGATGTTCCAGAAGGATGTCTTTCTGAACTTTGCGGGTGGTTTTAAGGTTGCCGATACGGGACTTGACCTTGCGGTTGTCGCCGCGGTACTTTCGTCATATTTCGATACTCCGCTCAGGGATGGGCTCTGCCTTGCGGGCGAGATTGGCCTGTCGGGCGAGGTGCGCCCTGCGCAGCGCACAGATCAGCGTGTGGCAGAGGCGGCACGCTTGGGCTTTAAGCGTATAATTATCTCGGGCTATGCTCCGAAGATGCAGCAGAAGGTTGAGGGTATCGAGGTTGTGAGGATACATAGCGTCAGCGAACTTGCTGCCAATATTTTTGAACGACAAACAGATATAGAGGATTGATCTTTAGCAGATATATAGACCACTATAAGGCTAATCTACGCTTGGCTATGCCGATTGCGCTCTCGCAGTTGGGCTATGTTGTTGTGCAGTTTGCCGATAATGCTATGGTGGGTAGCTATGGTGGCGATGATCCGCTACCGCTATCGGCCGTGTCGTTTGGTGTGATGATGAGCTTTGTGCTCTTTAGCCTGGCAATGGGTATCACACTCGGTCTTACGCCCGTTATCGGAGAACATTTCGCTCGTGGAGAGTATCGCCGCACGGCACACTACCTGCAGTCATCGCTTGTCAGCTATCCTATTTTGGGCGTGATATTTATGGTGCTGCAGCAACTATCAGTGCCGCTGCTCTATAAGCTCGGACAGCCCGTTGAGGTGGTCGATATGGCAGTCCCATACTATAAACTGATGGGCTATAGCCTACCTGCAATAATGCTCTATGGCTGTTTTAAGCAGTTCTTAGAGGGAATGGGTAATACGGTGACACCGATGGTTATAGCTTTGGTTACCAATATGATGAATATCGTACTTAATTGGGTCTTTATCTACGGTAACTGTGGCTGTGAGGCTATGGGTGTCTATGGCGCGGGCTTGGCTACACTTATTGCGCGATGGGCTTCGCCTGTGCTGATATTTATCTACTTTGTTGTAAGGAGTGAGTATCGTGACTATCTAAAGCTATTCTCTCGCGGTGTGAAGTATATTAAAGATACCTATCGTCTGCTCACTATAGGTGTGCCATTGGCGGGTCAGATGTTGCTTGAGGGCTCAGCCTTTGTGGTGACGAGCGTTATGATGGGCTGGTTTGGTGCAGAGGCTCTCGCGGCAAATCAGGTGGCTATGACATACGGTAATGCGGCATTTATGCTTACAATTGCTCTTGGTAGCGCGGCAACTATCCGTGTGTCGCACTGCTACGGCTTGGGTGATAGGGAGAAGATGCGCGATGTGGTTATCTCCTCATCCCACTTGTCGGCAGTGTGGGGAGCGATGGTATTTATCTCATTTATCGCCTTTAGGGGGGTGCTGCCACGACTATTTACCCCAAGTGAACCGATTATCGCCCTTGCGTCGCAGATGATTATCTGGGTGGGTCTGTATCAGATCTCGGATGCTGTGCAGGGTACTCTGATTGGTGTTTTGCGAGGTATGCAGGATGTGAAGATTATCGCGGGACTGTCGTTTGTGGCCTATGTGCTGCTCAATATTCCTGTGGGTTATCTGTGTGCATTTACATTTGGTTTTGACAGTACGGGCTTGCTTGCAGGCTATGTGGTGGGCCTTACAACGGCTGCCATTGCCTATGGGATAAGGGTTTATAGGAATTTGAGAAGTGAAAAAATAGTACATAAAATAGGCTAAATTCATCATTTATTTGTAACTTTGTTCTGATAATAATATAAGACTATGGATAATAAAAAAGATATGATACCTGAGGTTGGTCGTGGCTGCGCCTTTGGCGTAAATGAGTTGGGTGAGGCTGTGGCTCAGATGGCAGATGGCTGCTTCAAGCTCCACGAGACACCGTGGCAGACGGAGTACCCTGACCATGAGCAGTGCGACATCTTTGAGGTGAGATTTAAGAATACACGTCGTTCATTCTACCAGAATGTAAATAATCTCGATCTGCAGGTCGGTGATATTGTTGCCGTTGAGGCATCTCCGGGTCACGATATCGGTATCGTTTCGCTTACGGGCGATATGGTTGCCAAGCAGATGCGCCGCGTGGGTTTCAACCCGTTTAATGGCGAGTTTAAGAAGATCTATCGCAAGGCAAAACCGTATGATATCGAGCGTTGGCAGGAGGCTATCGCTTTGGAGCACGAGACAATGATTCGCTCGCGTCAGATTGCTGCCGATATGGGCCTTGATATGAAGATTGGCGATGTTGAGTATCAGGGAGATAAGATTAAGGCTATCTTCTACTATATTGCCGATGGTCGTGTCGATTTCCGTGAGTTGATTAAGGTCTTTGCCGAGCAGTTCCATATCCGTATTGAGATGAAACAGATTGGAGCTCGTCAGGAGGCCGGTCGTATCGGCGGTATCGGTGCTTGTGGTCGTGAGCTCTGCTGTGCATCGTGGATTTCGAGCTTTTCATCTGTTACCACAAGTGCAGCGAGGGTGCAGGATTTGTCACTCAATCCGTTGAAGTTGGCAGGCCAGTGCTCGAAGCTCAAGTGCTGTCTGATGTATGAGTATGACCTCTATATGGATGCTCGTCGTACTATTCCGCGCATCAAGGAGCCATTGCAGGCGATGGATGGCGAGTACTATCTGGTTAAGACCGATATTCTCGCTAAGCAGATGACATTCAGCAGTAGTAAGGAGTCAATGTCTAACCTTGTCACTATCCCTGTATGGCGTGTTAAGGAGATTTTGGCTGCAAACCGTAATGGTGAGAAGGTCGATAGTATCGCCGGCGATAGCGCACCAAAGAAGGTTGAGGAGCCTACATATCGTACAGAGGAGGATAGTATCACCCGCTTTGATAAGTCGAAGAAGCGCAAGAAGAAGCGCTCCGGCAATAGAGTTCAGCAGACAAAGAGCGACGAGGGTCAGGAGCCAAAGACAGAGGGTAGCTCGGAGCCTAAACCGGAGGGTGAGGGAGCTGAGCAGGGTCGTCATAATGACCGCCGTTTCTCCAATCGTGGTAGAAATAACAGACACCATAACCATAACCGCAGACCTAATCATAATGCGGGAAAGGATGAGGCTAAAGCAGAGTAAATTATGCGCATACTCGTTGCCATTATAGCTCTGCTGATGGTCGGCTGTGCAGAGAATTCGTATGTGGATATGAAGGCCGTGGACCCCGATTGTTGGGATCGCGCGGTGAGTATCTTCTATGAGAATGAGGATACCGAGTCACTGCATAATCTGTCGGTTGCACTGAGGTATAATAGTGATTTTAAGGCAGATACGCTTACCGTATTGCTCCAAACATCACTGCCCGATGCGCATCAGTTCAGAGAGCGCTTTACTCTCCATCTGCGTAGGGAGTACACCGCTGCGGCAGTTACTGCATCGGAGACGGTTCCGTATAGAGATAGCTGTCTGCTGAACCAAAAGGGCTGTTATATATTCACAATCACTCCGTGCCGAGCCGTTGAGGGTATTGAGGCGGTAGGAATAGGGATTAAGTAGTGGTAAAAACACTCGACCCCAAACAATAAGTTGATAATTTGAAGAGAACCTATAATGGGAAAGGATAAACTTAAGAGATTTGCAGAGAATAAGACTTTCGCCTGCTTTGTAGAGCCGGAGTTTGAGCAGATGTTCCGCACAGAGCATCCGCTGAAGGGCAATTGGCATCGTGACTTCTTCCATAATGACAATCCGATAGTGCTCGAGTTGGGCTGCGGAAAGGGTGAATATACCGTTGCCCTTGCCGAGCGTAATCCGGATAAGAACTTTATCGGTGTGGATATTAAGGGTGCCAGAATGTGGCGTGGTGCAAAGACGGCAACAGAACGAGCTATGACCAACGTAGGTTTTTTGCGTGCCCGTATCGAGTTTATAACCTCGCTTTTTGCAGCCGGTGAGGTGTCGGAGTTGTGGATTACATTCCCCGACCCGCAGCTTAAGACCCGTCGAGCAAAGAAGCGTCTGACCTCGCCAATCTTCCTTGAGTACTATGCCAAGTTGCTTGCAGAGGATGGCTGGATTAACCTTAAGACCGACTCGCAGCACCTCTATAACTACACGCAGGCGGTAATTTCACACTTTGATTTGCCGTGTGAGGTGGCAAATAACGACATCTATGGCAGCGGCTATGCCGATGAGGTGCTCTCGGTTAAGACCGCTTATGAGACGGTCTATTTGCAGCGCGGGTTGCCTATTACATATACCCGTTTTAATTTGGGAGGCAAGAGCTCGTTCCCGATGTTTGAGTGGGAGGGTGACGATATCCTTGCTAAGGATGATGAGGAGAGTCGCAAATAAGTGATAAAAGAAAGCAAAGTAAAGTAAAATAGTGAGTTTTTTTGTTGAAAACTTTCCTTTTAACTATTTTATAGTTACTTTTGTTGCCAAATAATATCGTTATGCTTGAAGCACTGAAAAAAGAGGTATGTGAGGCGAACCTTGCACTTGTTCGCCATGGTTTAGTTATCCTTACTTGGGGTAATGTCTCTGCAATTGACCGCCAGTCGGGTTTGGTAGTAATCAAACCGAGCGGAGTTAGTTACGACAATATGTCTGCTGAGGATATGGTAGTTGTCGATTTGGAGGGCAATGTAGTAGAGGGCTCGCTGCGTCCATCTTCCGATACCCCTACACACTTGGAGATATACAAGTCATTCGAGGGCGTTGGCGCGGTAGTGCATACACACTCCACATACGCTACAGCTTGGTCGCAAGCTTGTCGCTCTATCCCTAATTTGGGAACTACACATAGCGACACTTTCCACCACGCAATTCCTTGCACAGGTGAGATGACAAAGGAGCAGATTGAGCGCGCGTATGAGAAGGAGACAGGCGTTGTTATAGCAGAGAGCTTCCGCACTATCAATCCGATGCACACCCCTGCGGTGCTTGTGGCGCACCACGGCCCTTTTGCATGGGGCGAGAGTGCTAAAAAGGCTGTTGAGAATGCCGTTATCCTTGAGGAGGTTGCCCGTATGGCATCTATTACCCTTGCTCTCAACCCTACAGTAGAGATGAATGAGGATTTGGTAGAGAAGCACTACAACCGCAAGCATGGCGCAAATGCATACTACGGACAGATCAAAAAATAATAACTTATAAAATATACCCACTATGAGTATGGACAAAGTAGAGCGTGCCCTTGAGCGCACGACAGACACAAAAGATCTTATTATTGGAGCCGGTGTAGTATCTCGCACAGCAGAGATGTTTGCAAAACTGTTCCCAGGATGTAAGGCTATTATTGTTGCCGACCTCAATACTTGGGAGGTTGCAGGTAAGGCTGTCTATGCATCGCTTGTTGAGGCGGGAATAGAGCAGGATGAGCCATTTATCTTTACCGAGAAGGAGCTCTATGCAGAGTGGCAGCACGTTGAGGCACTTAAGGCACGCCTTGAGAAGACCGAGGCTATCGCTATCGCTGTAGGTTCGGGTGTTATGAATGATACTACAAAGTATGTATCTCACCTTGTTAATCGCAAGTATATGTGCGTAGGTACAGCGGCATCTATGGATGGTTATACCGCTTATGGTGCATCAATTACAAAGGATGGCAACAAGCAGACCTTCGATTGTCCTGCACCTTACGGCTTTGTTATGGACCCTGTTATTGCGGCAGATGCACCAAAGGAGCTCGCTGCATCGGGCTATGCTGACCTTATCGCAAAGATTCCTGCTGCGGCAGATTGGATGCTTGCCGATGTTACAGGTAATGAGAAGATTGACGAGTTTGCACTGGGCCTTGTTCAGGATGGTCTGCGTGAGTCGCTCTCTGCACCTGCGGCTGTTCGCGAGGGTGATTTGGAGATGACAGAGAAGCTCTCTGAGGGCCTTTTGATGAGTGGCTTTGCTATGCAGGCTATTCAGTCTTCACGTCCTGCTTCTGGTACAGAGCACCAGTTCTCACACTGCTGGGATATGGAGGATTTGTGCTACGAGGGTAAGCACGTATCTCACGGTTTCAAGGTAGGTATCGGTACACTTGCCTCTACAGCATCTCTTGAGTTCCTCCTTGAGCAGGATATTGAGAACCTCGACGTCGATAAGTGCGTAGAGAATTGGAAGAGCTGGGAGGAGCAGGAGGCTGAGATTCGCGCCGTATTTGAGGGTATGCCTGGTCATACAGCACGTGGTCTGCACGAGACTCGTGGTAAGTATGTTGATAAGGAGGGTCTTCGCGTTCAGCTCGAGGCACTCAAGGCTGCTTGGCCAACTCTTAAGATTCAGATTGCCGAGCAGATTATCCCATTTGAGCAGGTGCGCGAGAACCTTCGCCTTGTAGGTGCTCCATACGAGCCTGAGCATATCGGCGTTAGCCGTGAGCGCTTCCGCAAGACATTCTCTTACATCCCTTATATGCGTAGTCGCTATACAAATATTGATGTTGTATATCGCCTCGGCTTGCTGCCTGCTCTGCTTGAGCGTCTCTTTGGTAAGGGTGGCATTTGGGAGTGCTAACCAATCTCACTTGTGACGATATTTGGGGTGGGTGCCGTAAGACACCCACTCTTTGTAAAAACTAAAACCTAAAAACTTATAGAACATACCATAATGAATACTTCAACTCGTTCGTTTAACAATTGGCAGATACGCACCATTATCTACACTATGGTGGGTTATGCTCTGTTCTACTTTGTTCGTAAGAACTTCTCTATTGCCATGCCGGGCCTTACAGCCGAGTTTGGCATCTCAAAGGTGTCGTTGGGTCTTTTCCTTACCCTGCACGGCATTATCTACGGCCTGTCTCGTTTTGTAAACGGTATCATTTCGGATCGTGGTAGTGCAAAGGTTGTAGCCTCTGTAGGTCTGCTGCTCTGCGCTGTGGCAAATATCATCTTTGGTGTGAGTGACTTTGTCGCAAATTGGATTGTCGTTTTGGCTGCCAAGATGGGCACAACGCTCACATTCTCTTCAGTACTCATCTACTGCATGGGTATTGTATGGGTAATCAACGGCTACCTGCAGGGTATGGGTGTGCCGCCATTTACAAAGATTATGACACAGTGGATTCACCCTGACCAGCTGGCAACAAAGATGTCGGTATGGAATATGTCGCACTCTATCGGTGCAGGTCTTGTGTTTGGCCTTTGCGGTTGGGTTATTATGCCACACCTTGGTCTGGATATGAGCGCAAATGCAGAGGTTGTTCAGACTATCACAACAAACCTCGGCGCAAATGCATCATACGAGGAGATTTTGAACTTCTCACAGCACTTCGGCGCTTGGCGTCTGTGCTTCCTTATCCCGGCTGCATTTGCATTGTTGGGCTCACTTGGTATCATCACTCTGATTAAGAACTCCCCATCTGAGGTGGGTCTTCCGGAGGTTGTTGAGAAGAAGGCTCAGAGCGTTCAGACTGCTGCTGAGAAGGCTGAGTATAACGCATTTGTACGCCGTAAGGTATTCGGTAATCGCCTGATTTGGACTCTGGGTCTTACAAACTTCTTTGTCTATGTAGTTCGCTTTGCTGCCCTCGATTGGGGCCCAACTATGCTTACTGAGTCTAAGGGTCTGACATTGGCTATGGCAACAACCCTTTGTATCGTCTTTGAGTTTATCGGTGGTAATATAGGTATGGTCTTCTGGGGCTGGCTTACAGATAAGTTCTTTAATAGTAAGGCTCACCGTACCTGCGTGCTCTGTATGGTTGGTGCAGCACTTAGTGTGGCTATATTCTGGATGATTCCTGAGGGCTCTGCTTGGTGGATTCAGATGCTGCCATTTACCTTCATAGGCTTCTTTGTCTATGGCCCACAGGCACTTCTCGGTATCTCTGCTGCAAACCAGGCAACAAACCGCGCTGCAGCTACTGCAAACGGTATCTTGGGTATCTTTGGTTACGCCTCTACTCTTATCTCAGGCGTAGGTTTCGGTTATGTCGCACAGCACTACGGTTGGAATGGCGCATATCTGACAATCCTTATTATGGCTATCCTCGCTGTAATTACTCTGCTGACTATGTGGAATGCACCGGCGAATGGATACGAAGAGTAATTTTATTTTATCGTGATAACGCGGATATCTATTTCCGCTAACAAAAAAATCCGACAATGGCTGTACGCTTTAGTACTATCCATTGTCGGATTTTTTGCCGAGCGTGGCATCTACCGCGTTCTGACGATAAAATGGCATTTGCCGTGAAAAGGCAGCATTAGCTGTTAGCCTTTAAGAGGTATCTGCTGCGGATTTGTATAAGTCGGCTACGCCGACACCGCTGAAAAAGCCTATAGCAACAGCCAACGCTGTTATTGCTTTAGTCTGCTGTTGGCGCGGGGCCAATCGACGATATCCCACCACTGTTTGACAAAGTCGGCGCGGCGATTACGGTAGTCGATATAGTAGGCGTGTTCCCACACATCGAGCACAAGTATAGGGTTAAGCCCTTGTGTTATAGGTGTATTGGCATTTGTGGTGGTAAGGATTGATAGTTTTCCCTCTCTATCCTCTACCAACCACACCCACCCTGAACCAAAGAGCGAGGTTGCGGCTGACGAAAACTCCTTTTTGAACTGCTCTATGCTACCAAAGTCGCGGATTATGGCGCTGCGTAGTCGTGGCGGGATATCGACCATATATGGAGTTATGTTCTCAAAGAATAGTTCGTGGTTGAGAACCTGTGCAGCGTTGTTAAATAGTGCGCCGTCAGCCTGCTGTACGACATCTTCAAGCCTCATCCCTTCGTATGGGGTGCCGACAATCAGGCGGTTGAGGTTATCTACATACCCCTTAAGATGCTTGCCGTAGTGGTAGTCAAAGCTCTCCTGACTCAGCGTTGGCTCAAAAGCGTCGGTGGAGTAGGGGAGAGTCGGCATATCGAGGTAGGTGGTCTTACTCTCGGTGGCAATGACCTTATCAACTCTGTTTGCTGCGCTGAGGGTGGCAGTGGATGTATTGTTGAGGTATATATATCCCGTCAGGTAGGTGGCAAAGATTAGCCATAGCATATATGGCACAAAGAGCCAACCTGCAATGTGGTCGCTGCTAAATGCGTAGATTGTATAAGCAAAGACGAGCACATCGAGAATAAGTATCGTTATCAGACCCAAAATTGGCGAGCGAAGTGCAAAGAAGGCTATAATCCATAGAAAATTCACCAATAGCTGAAATATCCAGAGCCTTACAATCGACATATCTCCAATGGCAATAAGCCTGCCGATACTCAGACCTATCATAATATATAGAATCGTCCACGCTATCGGAAAAACTATTGCAGGGGGCGTAAGTGGCGACTTTACAAGTGTGGGGTACCATACTCTGATGGCGGGCGTCTGAATATACGAGCCTATGGCTCCGATAGCAAGGCATAGCAGCACGGGAACGGTATAGGCGAGAATCTTTTTCATCATAAGTGTAAGTTTTGATTTTTTGTAGCCACTTGTGCAAATAGAGTGCCTCTCTGTTTGTAGAGTCAAATAAATTTCGTTAATTTTGTAATAAATATTTACAAATAGATAAGACAATGCTGATTGTTGGTGCGATTATAGATCTACTACTTGCAGTAGCCTTTATTCTCTACACAAAGGGTATGTTTGGCGGATGGGGAACTGCAATTTTTATAGGAGTACTTCTCTGTTTGGTGCTCTTTGCGATGCACTATAGCGTGTGTCGAACACCTAAAAAGAGCTCGGAGTTTTATAACAGCTGGAAGAAGATTCTTCACGATGACAAAAAGGCTACCCTCATCAGATTGGCCTCTATCGGTACAATGGTCTATGTATATGTCGGTATAGTAGTGGCGTTCCCATGGATATTTGGCCCGCAAAATGTTTGGTGGAAGATGACCATTGCCGTCGCTGTAACAATATGGCCAATGCTGATTATGTTTATGGACTACTCCAAGGCAGGAACACTCGAAAAAGCAAGGAGCTATTATAACGAAATCCTAAAGGTTCTCTCAGCGAGTAAATATGACTCGCTATTAGACAATGTGGGTGGTCGCAGCTGCCTTAATCCCGATACCCCACTAATTGGTGGATTGGTACGCACGGATAATGATGCGTGGAATATGTTGTGGCTAATCAATGATTTGATATACAAATATAAGATACCATACAGTATATACAACCCAAGCAATAAAGAGTGGAGCGACTTCGTTAAGGCGATTAATAGTGGCGCTCTTAAGGATGAGAAGAAGAGGGATAAGACCATTAAGCAGGGCGTGGAGCTTAGCCGTGACTTCTGTGGTATAAATGAGACCTTAGGTGGTATAGCTATATGGGTAACAGATAGCTTAGAGTCAAAAGATCGCAAGGCGTTGGAATCACAACTCAATGATTAGATATGAAAAAGGATGTCGCACTTGTTCTGTCGAGCGGTGGCCCGAGGGGTATCGCTTACATTGGAGCTATAGAGGAGCTGATAGCTCCGACGGCAAGGCAGAGCAGTACGGGAATGGTGTAGGCAAGAACTTTTTTCATAACATATTTTTTCGATACGACAAGCAAATAGGGTGCCCCGCTTTTTGCTTTGTTAAATAAATTTCGTTAATTTTGTATAACTAATAAAATATTTACCTACTAACTTTTGTAATTATGAAAACCTTTGGAATTATTGTCAATGTAGTGCTTGCATTGGGCTATGCAGCTTACAACCACTTCTGTCTCAACGAATATTGGTTTGCTATTATATTGTACACACTGTTGCTTTTCGGTGTAACTACCTATATCTACATACGCATCTGCGATACTCCGACAAAGAAGAGCGAGGTATACAAAACTTGGCAAGATATGCTCCCCGACGACTCCAAGTACAAAATTCTACAATGGATTACTATTGGAGCTATGCCATATACATATGTAATGAAGATTATTACAGATTCTTGGGCTGTCAGCGATTCTTGGTGGAAACAAACTATCTCCGTATTTGCCACAATATCACCTATGATAATTCTCTTCTTCTTTGCTAAAGGCGAGACACTTAAACACTCCAAAGAGCATTTTCGTGAAATTGTAGACATTCTGCATAGAGAGCGTGCTTTCGAAAAGATCATCAACAATACCAACGAGCCACTAACTCCTGATACTCAATTATTTACGGTATTGGTTAAAACCGGTGCAGACGCGTGGGATATTACTTTTCTGATTAACCTCTTGATAAAACGACACAATATAGCATATAGTTCTCTGAGAGAGGAGAATAATATGTGGAATGATTTTGTCAATAAATGCAATCAAGGTCTGCTAAAAACAGACAAAGCCCCCGAGGTTTTCAAACTTGGCATAGAGTGTGGCAGACAGTTCTGTCAAAGGTGTAAGACTCTCGGCGGTATTGCTATTTGGGTTAGCGAAAGCATTGAACGAAGACAACGTGACGAGGCTCAAGCAAATCTGGAATAGCTATATATAATTATGAAAAAAGATGTTGCGTTTGTCCTCTCGAGCGGTGGTCCGAGGGGCATCGCCTACATTGGAGCTATAGAGGAGCTGATAGCTCGTGGCTATAACATCCATTCGGTTGCCGGAACATCAATGGGCTCGCTTGTCGGTGGCGTATTTGCCGCGGGCAAGCTCGCTGAGTTTAAGGAGTGGATGAGCTCGCTTGATGGTTGGTCGGTCTTCTCTTTGATGGATTTGTCTCTGAGCAAGAACCACTTTGTTAAGGGTGATAAGATTATCGAGGCTATAAAGCAGGTGGTCCCCGATGTGGATATCGAGAATCTTGAGATACCATATCAGGCGGTGGCGACCGACCTCTGTACGGGTGAGGAGATAGTCTTTAAGAGCGGAAAACTCTTTGAGGCTATCCGTGCATCTATCTCTATTCCGACCCTCTTCCGTCCTGTGCAATATGGTATGAGTATGCTTATTGATGGCTGTATGGTAAACTGCCTGCCAAGCAACCACGTGCAGCGTAAGGAGGGGGATATTCTTGTCGCCTTCGATACAAACTATATGGATCTGTCGGCTCTGCGTGCTACACTTCTGCGTGAACAGGTGGAGATTGCTGCCGAGAAGGCCTTCTATGAGCAGACCCGCGAGCAGGCTGCCGATATTATCGCCGACTTTAAGAACAATACCGAAACAGGAGTTATCGACCGACTCTATAGCGCAGGCTCGCGTGCATTGGAGCTTGTTGGCAGGGTGCGCGAGTTCCGTCAGGTAGCTGAATCGCGAACAGATGTCGATTTTGGCGATACATATATGAGCATTATCGACCGCTCGTTCAGTATTATGAACCACCACCAGACCGAGATGATGATTAAGAACTATCCGCCCGATATCCTTGTCCGTATGGCATTTGACGCCTATGGAGATATAGCGGATTATGCCAAGGCTGCCGAGATTACAGAGCGCGGAAGAGCCCTTATGGCAGAGGCTCTGGATAAGTATGAGGCGTCACAACAGTAGTGGTGGCTAAATTTTGCTATTTCAAAGAAAAGAGTTATCTTTGAAAGCAATTTTGCAATTTTATTAACTAAAAACTATAAACTCTATGTTCAAAGGACATCCAAAAGGACTCTACGCCCTTGCGCTGGCTAACACCGGCGAGCGTTTCGGTTACTACACAATGTTGGCAGTCTTTGCACTCTTCCTTCGTGCAAACTTCGGCCTCGATGCAGGTGTAGCGGGCGCTATCTACTCAACATTCCTCGGCCTTGTTTACCTTATGCCGCTCGTTGGTGGTATGATGGCAGATAAGTTCGGTTTCGGTAAGATGGTAACCATCGGTATTACCATTATGTTTGTTGGTTATCTGCTTCTCTCATTGCCTTTAGGTGGTGATACCTTCGCAATGCTTGCAATGCTCGCAGCACTGCTCTTTATCAGCCTTGGTACAGGTCTGTTTAAGGGTAACCTGCAGGTAATGGTTGGTGATTTGTACAACGATCCACAGTACGCTGCAAAGCGTGATTCAGGCTTCTCTCTCTTCTATATGGCTATCAATATCGGTGCTCTGTTTGCACCTACTGCAGCCGTGAAGATTAAGGAGTGGGCAGAGTTTAGCCTCGGTTACTCAGGAAACGATGCTTACCACTTCTCTTTCGCAGTGGCTTGCGCATCACTCATCCTCTCAATTGCTATCTACTACATCTTCCGTCCTACATTCCGTCACGTTGAGGGTGGTAAGACAAAGAAGGGCGATGCTGCTGCAGTGGCTACAGAGGAGCTCTCTCCTGCAGAGACAAAGCAGAGAGTTGTGGCTCTGTGCCTCGTATTTGCCGTTGTAATCTTCTTCTGGATGGCATTCCACCAGAACGGTCTTACTCTTACTTACTTTGCTGACGAGTTCACTGCAAAGAGCTCTGAGGGTCTGCAGAGTATGCTGTTTAATGTATGGAACCTCGTTCTTGTTATCATCGGTGTATATGCAGGTTTCTCTGTATTCCAAAGCGAGACAAAGAAGGGTAAGTTCGCTTCACTTGCAGTGCTGGTAGCTGTTATCGCAGTGTTGGTTTATAAGGCACTCAACGTAAGTGGCTCTATCTCTATCAGCGCACCAATCTTCCAGCAGTTCAACCCATTCTATGTAGTTGCCCTTACCCCTGTCAGCCTCGCTATCTTCGGTGGCCTCGCACGTCGTGGTAAGGAGCCTTCAGCACCACGTAAGATCGCTTACGGTATGCTCGTTGCTGCTGTTGGTTTCGCTGTTATGGCATTTGCATCTGTAGGTTTGCTTACCCCTGATGCACAGGAAGCTGCTCTTAAGGCTGGTGCTGATGTTACATTTGTAAACCCTAACTGGCTTATCTCAACATACCTCGTACTTACATTTGCAGAGTTGCTCCTCTCGCCAATGGGTATCTCATTCGTATCTAAGGTAGCACCTCCAAAGTATAAGGGTCTTATGATGGGTGGCTGGTTCGTTGCAACAGCAATCGGTAACTGGCTCGTATCTGTAGGTGGTTTCCTCTGGGGCGGTATCTCACTGACTGTTGTTTGGTCAGTATTTATCGTTCTCTGTCTGCTGTCAGCACTCTTTATGTTTGTGATGATGAAGAGGTTGGAGGCGGCAACTAAGTAGCCTACCGAGACAATACAACATTTGTCGTGAAAAGCACGCATCTGCGGCACATCCCTTAAAAAGTAGTGGCGGCTGTACGTTTTGTACTATCCGCCACTACTTTTTTGCACGATGCATCACAGCTACGTACTTTTGACGACAAATGAGTGCGAAGATTGAACGGAGTACAAGTTCGTTGCACATCCCTTAAAAATCAACGGCGGCTGTACGTTTTAGTACTATCCGTCGCTACTTTTTTGCACGATGCACAATTACTACTACCTTTTGACAACCGACGCCAAACCGAGAGCAGAGGCTGCTTGCAGACTATGCCGAGGTGCGAAGGAGGAAAGGTCGGCTTTGCCGAGCTAACAAATGAGTGCAAAAATGGAGCGACGTGCAAACTCTTATTCGCCTTTATGCTATCCTAAATCTGTATCCCCCACTACTTCTCGGCGATGAATAGCAAATCAAAGCTATTCTCTGTTGCGCTGCTTACCGAGTAGTCGGACATCTGGATTGATGTTGTCAGCTCGTTATTCTTCTTGAGTAGGCGGCGGCGGTTGATTCGGTTGAGAATATCGTATGGCACCTGCAGCAGCTGTCGTGGCAGTCGGTGCTGAAGGTCGAGAATATCGAAGCGGGTGATGCGCTTTACACCCTCGCGATTCTTCTCGTAATACTCCATAATCTTCTGATTACCAACCACTCCGGCGGCTGTTATTGTGCTGAAACTTATGCTGAGCAGGTTTTGCAACGCCTCGGCTGTGTACTCTCTTACATGCCATGGGTTGCGGGTGAGTGACATCGGTGCATTTGGGGTTGAGACGATAAACTTACCACCCGGGCGCAATACGCGAGCCACCTCTCGGACAAAGTGCATATCATCCTTAATATGCTCGATTACCTGAAAGCAGACAACAAAGTCGAAACTACCACTCTCGAAGGCAATTGGCGGTACGACCATCTGGTGTCTCTCTACATTCTCTGCCAATGGCACATTGGGGTTGAGAAATTTATCGACGGTGATAAATCTCGTGCACTTTGGCGCAAGGATTTCCACTCCATATCCCGTACCCGTACCTATCTCAAGCACCTCACCGCTGATAATCTCTGCGGCGTGGTGATATGCGAGCACAGAGCGCTGAAAGACAAAGTTGTCTGACGCCTCGCGTGAAACCCTCTCGGCAGTGGTAATTTTAGCCATTACTTTGCGATTTTAATACCGTTCTCGGATACAACCACTCTATTGTGGCTCATCAGTACGCCTAACGAGCGCTTGAAGAGCTTTTTACTCATCTGAAGCATCTGCTGAATCTGCTCAGGAGAGCTGTTGTCGGTAAGTGACAGGGTGCCTCCTGCCGCTACAATGGCATCATAGAGCTGCTCGGCGCTATCCTTTACCTGAGTATAACCGCGACGCTGGAGGGAGAGGTCTATTCTGCGCTCCTCGGTAACCTTTACAACATAGGCAGTTGTGCGCTCACCGAGTGAAAGTGGGCGGAAAATCTGATTCTTATAGAGCATACCCCAGTGGCGGTTCTCAACGATAACGCGATAGCCTATCGGGCTCTCCGATACCACAAGAATATCGACCTGCTGACCCTTGGCTACGGTTACAATATCGTCATTATTGACAAAACTGCGTAACTTGTTAGTCGCCACACAACGACCTGTAATATCATCCACATACATATAGATAGGGTAGTGGTTGCCAATAACTATGCCACCCTGCTGGTTGCGGTTTGGCAGAAAGAGGTCTTTGCCTGCAATACCCCAATCGAGAAATGCTCCGTGAATATTTTTATCCACAACCTTAAGCCACGCCACCTTGCCGGCAGTAATTGTCGGGGTGTCGGTAGTTGCTGTAATTCTATCCTCGGAGTCGTGATAGATAAATACCTCTACGCTGTCACCAACCTTCTGTGACAGAGATACATATCGATTTGGAAGCAGAGCCTCGTTACCCTCTTCATCTGCAAGATAGAGTCCGTAGTCCGAAAGACGGTTTACGGTCAGTGTCTGAATTTCTCCAACTTTCATATAATTGGTATCTATATTTATTTTGGTGCAAAAATAGGCAAAACATTGTAATTTTCCGAAATATTTGCTATTTTTGAGAGATTTATAGGAGGATATATGGAGTTAGATTTGAGCATAACCATCATATTGATTGTTTCGGGAATCATTGTTGGTGCTATAAATACCCTTGCAGGCGGAGGTTCGGTGGTGACGGTTACGATGTTTACTGCGCTGGGCCTGCCGATCACTATTGCCAATGGAACAAACCGTATCGCTGTCTTTCTGCAGAACCTTACAGCGACAATAAACTTTCTGCGCAAGGGGACTTTTAATCTAAAACACGGACTACTCCTATCTATACCGGTTATTATCGGAAATATCGTCGGCTCGCTTGTGGCAACAAGGATTGATGATAGAGTTTTTCGGATATGTTTCGGCGTTATACTTGTCATCATTCTGCTATATCTTATCTTCGATAGTCGTATAAAGATTAAGGAGGGTCATAACCTCGATATAAAGCCGTGGCACTATCTACTCTTTTTGGGTATAGGTTTTTATGGCGGTTATATCTACATCGGCATCGGCTATCTCATCCTGGCAATTACCCTCTGGGCTATGCGTATGGATATAATGACGGCAAATGCCATTAAGAACTTTGTAATCTTTGTGGCTACACCATTCTCGTTGGCCGTCTTTATCATAAACGGTCAGATTGACTATCTGTTTGGTATTCCGCACGGTGTGGGTAATATCATCGGCTCATATCTTGCATCTCACTACGCATCACATCTGGGTAAGGGTGTTATCAAGGGCTTTACCCTTGTTATCGTGTTGATATGTTTTGCCGACCTGCTCGGACTTATCTCGCTGCATGATATCTTTGCACAGCTGATGACAAGAGTCTGCGAATAGTGGTAGAATTTGAAATAGTTTTCCGATTTGGCTAACGAAACAATCAAAATAGAGGGCGCAAGGGTCCATAACCTCAAAAATGTGGACCTTGAGATACCGCGAGATTCACTTGTGGTAGTGACCGGTCTGTCCGGTAGTGGCAAGAGTTCGCTGGCCTTTGATACGATATATGCCGAGGGTCAGCGTCGTTATATGGAGACCTTCTCGACCTACGCACGCCAATTTATCGGCTCTATGGAGCGCCCGGATGTTGATAAAATTTCGGGTTTGAGCCCCGTTGTGGCTATTGAGCAGAAGACGGTCAATAAAAATCCGCGTTCGACGGTGGGTACGGTGACAGAGATAGGCGATTTTATGCGTCTGCTCTATGCCCGTGTAGCTACGGCATACTCTCCTGCAACGGGTGAGCGTATGGTGCACTATACCGATGAACAGATTTGCGACCTTATTATGGAGCAGTATGCGGGTAAGAAGATTGCCCTGCTCTCACCGATTGTAAAGGAGCGTAAGGGCCACTATCGCGAGCTGTTCGACTCACTCTCGAAGCGTGGATATATCTATGCGCGTATCGATGGCGTTGTGCGTGAGTTTATGGCGGGCGAGCGTCTGGATCGTTATAAGACCCACTCGATAGAGCTTGTTATAGACCGCCTGAATGTAAGGGAGGATGTGCGCGAGCGTATGATGCGCTCCATTGCCGATGCGATGAATCAGGGTAAAGGCACAATGGCGCTGCACGACTATTCGGATGATAGTATGCGTTACTACTCCCGCCATTTGATGTGCCCGACAACGGGTGTGGCATTTGAGGATCCGGAGCCATACACCTTCTCTTTTAACTCTCCAAAGGGAGCTTGTCCGCATTGTAACGGTCTTGGCGAGGAGGCAGTGTTCGATATGGATAAGGTGCTGCCTGATAGAGGGCTGACAATAGCGCAGGGCGGTATTGCTCCACTTGGTCGCCAGAAGGATAATATCTATTTTGCAACCATTATTGCCCTTGGTAAGCGATATGGTTTTACTGTAGATACGGCTATTGAGGATATATCGGCAGAGGGCCTGCATGCAATACTCTACGGCGATGTCGAGCCGGTGATGATAGACCTTGCCGACTTTACCTACCAGCGCGGTATGCAGATGCGTACTTGGGAGGGAATTGCTGAGTATATCAACGCTACCACGTCAGAAGATGAGCAGTCGCGCCATGGAGAGAAGTGGCGTGAGCAGTTTGTTGTCTATCGTAAATGTTCACAGTGTGGGGGTAGCAGACTGAAGAAGGAGTCTTTGCAGTTTAGAATAGGCGATAAGAGTATTGCCGAGCTCTCGGATATGTCGATTACAGCCCTTAGCCGTTGGATGGGCTCGGTGGAGGGCGTTCTGACAGAGAAGCAGCAGAAGATTGCAGTTGAGATTATCAAGGAGATACGTGAGCGATTGCAGTTCCTTGTAGATGTAGGCTTGGGTTATCTCTCACTCTCGCGTGCTTCAAGAACACTCTCTGGTGGCGAGAGCCAGCGTATTCGTCTTGCAACGCAGATAGGCTCGAAGTTGGTCAATGTGCTCTATATCCTTGATGAGCCGAGCATTGGACTGCATCAGCGCGATAATCAACGACTTATAACGACACTCAAGGCTCTGCGCGATGCGGGAAACTCGGTAATTGTTGTCGAACACGATGAGGATATGATGCGCGCTGCCGACTTTATCGTCGATGTGGGCCCAAAAGCGGGCAGACGTGGCGGTCATATTGTCGCAGCAGGAACTTTTGAGGATATTGTTAAATCGGATAGCATTACAGCCGACTACCTTACCGGCCGCCGCTCTATAGAGGTTCCTGCGACCCTCCGTCAGGGTAGTGGAGAGGTGCTGACACTGCGCGGAGCAAGGGGAAATAACCTTAAGGGTATAGATGTGACCTTCCCGTTGGGTAAGTTTATCTGTGTTACAGGTGTGAGTGGTTCAGGTAAGAGTACGCTTGTAAATCAGACGCTTGTGCCGATAATCTCACAACATCTCTATCGCTCGCTTACTCGCCCTTTGGAGTATGACTCGATAGAGGGTTTGGAGTATATTGATAAACTTGTTGTTGTCGATCAATCTCCGATTGGTCGTACGCCGAGGAGCAATCCTGCGACCTACTCAAATGTCTTTAGTGATATTCGTCGTCTGTTTGAACTTACCCCCGATGCACAGGCACGTGGATTTAAGGCGGGCCGTTTCTCGTTTAATGTTCGCGGAGGTCGCTGTGAGGAGTGCAAGGGTGCAGGTGTGCAGACAATAGAGATGAACTTTTTGCCCGATGTATATGTGAAGTGTAAGGCGTGTGGCGGTAATCGTTACAACCAGCAGACGCTTGAGGTGAAGTATAAGGGTAAGAGTATCAACGATGTACTCAATATGACGGTAAATGTTGCAGTCGAGTTCTTTGCAGCTATTCCGAATATATACACCAAACTCAAGGCTATACAGGATGTTGGTCTGGGCTATCTCACCCTCGGTCAGCCGTGCACAACGCTTTCGGGTGGCGAGAGCCAGCGCATAAAGCTCTCTGCCGAGCTCTCTAAACGCGATACGGGTCGCACGCTCTATATCCTTGACGAGCCTACGACGGGTCTGCACTTTGAGGATGTGCGCCAACTGCTTGCTGTCCTTGCAAAGATAGCCGATAGGGGAAATACGGTCATTGTCATTGAGCATAACCTCGATGTTATTAAGGTTGCCGACCATATTATCGACATCGGCCCTGATGGTGGCGAGGGCGGCGGAATGGTCGTGGCAGAGGGTACTATAGAGCAAATTGCTGAAAATCAGAAGAGTTTTACCGGCCATTTTTTGCGCGAGAAGTTGCAAATTGAGAAAAAATAGAGTAAATTTGTAAAGTAGGGTCTATAAATAAGCCCCAAAGTGACCGAAATAGAACTTACAAAGAGAGGGAATAAAGAACATACTTAAAATATCCTAAACTATTATGAAACTGAACAGATTTAAGAGCTTTGCTGTTGTTGCTCTGACAGCAATGTTGGTTGTAGGTGTACAATCGCCTGTCTATGCACAGAAAGCAAAGAAAGAGAAGGCTAAGAAGGAGAAGATTACCGACCCTCGCCTGCTTACAGTGATGAAGATGTCAAAGATGACTAAGGAGTCACAGTTCCTTACTAAGGGCGTTTCGTTGAAGACTGCACACCGCGCAACTCAGGGTTTCTCAATCTCTGCTGATGAGCGTACAATGTGGTTCTCACAGCCTGGTAGTATTGGTAAGAACCAGCAGGGCCTTACAAAGGTACATGAGAACTATATCGTTCGCCGTCACGATGGTAAGCGCGAGGCTATGACTCTTCGCTATTTCGGAAATGCAAACTATCTTGCAGTAGAGCACGGAGAGGATGGTAAGGACTATATCTGGATTGGTAGTAACGGCACAAAGTATAAGGGTGCCTATGGCCGTACCCGTACAGTATCTCGCTTCCCATTTGAAGCAAATGGTGAGATTAACGAGGGTTATGCTGGCGAGAACTTCTATATGGGTGGTGAGAGATATTGCTGCCCTGCAGTAAATCCTGCAGCCGATATCCTCGGTATTATCACTCAGCGTGCCGGCGAGCTTACAGTAAATATCTATAGCCTTAACGAGGCTCGTGCACTCGATAATACAGACGTGAAGATTAAGACCCAGTATAAGGGCGAGCTTGTTGGTGAGGCAGAGCAGACTGTTATTCGCACCATTAAGGCAAAGGATATGACAACCCTTGAATCTATCAGTTCATTCACTATTCCAAAGCCAGATAAGGAGACTGCAGACCCAGCAAAGGCGGTAAATTACTACACTTTCCGCGCGTGGGATATTGATAAGGACTATGTCTATATCGTTGAGGGTCAGCATAATAAGGGCAGTATGAAGAATGGCGAGAGCAAGGCATTCATCACCGTTTATGACCACTCAGGTCGTATCGTTCTTCCAAAGCGCCGTATCCAGTGCGTGTTTGACCAGTATCTCCTTGAGTCTTTGCAGATTACCCCTGCAGGTTATGCCGATATCGCCGGCATCAAGGTCATCGATAGCAAGATTTATGTGATGTTCTCGGTGAAGGATAGTAAGGGATTTAAGACTGTTGTTGTGAAGCACGAGTAATTTGCCGTGAAAAGGCAGCATTAGCTGCATATCCCTTAACTCCCCGAATGGGAAATACGCAGAGTATGTCCCATCCGGGGATATTTCACGATATGCACCTACTACCGCATTTTGACAACAAATTTGCCGTGAAAAGCACGCATTTACTTCCGCTAACCCAAATAACCAGCAAAGGGTAGTACGTCTTATATCTATCCGCATATCGGATACCAGAAAAGCTAACGCTGCGATTAAGCCGAGGGCAGAGCCAAACTTGTTTGAACTATGTCGAGGCGGAGCAGTGAAGGGTCGCCATAGGCGAGCCAATAGCAAAAAAAAAGAGCCTCGAGTGAGGCTCTTTTTTTTGTATTACTGCAGCAGTTCTGCGAGTTTTGCTACAACAGCCTCACCGCGGAGGTTCTTAGCGATAATCTCGCCATTTGAGCAGTCGATAAGGAAGTTTGTTGGGATGCTCTCAACTACATACTCCTCAGCAGCTGTGTTGTTGAAGCTCTGGAGCAGGCTTACATTTACCCACTTCATATTCTGCTTCTTGATAGCCGCCTTCCAAGCCTCTGCCTTGCTGTCGAAAGATACGCCGAAGATCTCAAAGCCCTTCTTGTGATACTTAGCATAAGCGTCGCGCAGATATGGCATCTCGCCCATGCAAGGGCCACACCATGAAGCCCAGAAGTCGAGCAGGACATACTTATTACCCTCCTTCTCAACAACGCTCTGGAGTGATACAGGGTTGCCATCTACATCCGGCTGCTCAATATTAATATAGGTAGGGACAAAGTTGCTACCCTCAGCTCTTGGCTCGGTCTTCATTTTACGAGCTGCCTTGTCGAGTGCTGAAACTACAACAGGCAGAGCCTTCATCTCCTCGCTCAGTGAGTTGAGCTTCTCGGTCATATCTGCCGCAGAGAGTCCATAGCCCTTGTTCTGGATGAACATAATAACACCGAAGATGTTACCAAGGTTATCATCTATAGTCTTGTCGATAAACTCTTCATACTCCGCATAGATAGCCTCACGCTCCTCGTCGCTTGCTGCCTGTGCGTAGCGCTGGTTAATGAGGGTCATATCTGCATTGTAGAGGTTGAATGCATCGTTTGCAGGGGTGCCTGTAGCCTCTACAGAGCTGTTGGCAACATTACCTGCAACGGTAATCTTACCATCCTCAGTAAATACTGATGCGATAACCTCCTCCTCTGTGCGGATAACGTAGTGCTGTGCAGTCTCGTCATTGAGATTGAATACGAACTTGCCGCTCTGAATCTCTGTTGAATCTACCAGCGCACCACCACGTGTAGGCTCTGCCAAGTAGATAACGCCGTCCTCGATGCCGAGGACATCACCGCTGATAACTGTGCGGTGGTTGTTGCAGCTTACAGCTACGGCTGCTACTGCCAAAATTGCAAAAATCTTCTTCATAGTTCTGTTAATTATTATTGTTTCTTATCTGTTCTCTCAATATTTGAGCTGCTGTAGTCCTCTGCATAGCAGGACTAAGGCGATTGAGGTATCGCTCCTTCTGCTCGTCGTTAAATCTGTTGCCGCTGACAGAGAGTAGGTATAGACCTGCGAAGTTGTCAAGGTTCCTCTCGATACTCTTTGTAACTAACTTGACATACTGCTCTCCAAGAGCCTTTCTCTCCTCGCGAGAGAAGACATTCTCTGCCGCAACCTGAATCTGATGGCCCTTCACGGCAAAGTTGTGTATGGCGTCGTTACCATCTGTACCTACCACTACAAGTCCGCCTGTGATGCTCTTGTCATCCTCAGATACTCGCACCGTGCCACGCTCCAAAATCACAGGGGCAAATCGAGTCATCTCCCAATGGTCAGAGAGGTTTGTGCTACTGATGTTACGTATAGGAATCAGAGAGTCTATCTCACCCTCAAAGCGGTACTTGCCATCCACAATTGCAGCAGAATCTACAACATCATAGCCGCTACAGAGGTAGTAGTAACCCTCGCTTTTTGATGTTGTGCCCTCGATAACATATCGGTTGCTTGGAGTGCACGCACATAGCAATGCAGCAAGGATAGATATAAGTACGACTCTCATTACTCCTCCTCTTTTGTCAATTCTGCAACTCTCTTCTCCAACGCACGGAGCTGGCGTGACATCTCAGGCAGCTCCTTGAAGACAGCAAAGCTGCGATAGTAACCCATACCCTTGAGTGCCGGCGAACCGAAGCGCACCTCGCCATCCGGTACATCGCGGTCGATACCAGACTGTGAGCCAATCTTGACGTTGTTACCGATAGTGATGTGGTCTGCAATACCCACCTGACCTGCAAGGAAGCAGTTCTTGCCGACCTTTGAGGTGCCGGCAATACCCATCTGTGCAGAAGATACGGTATTCTCGCCAATCTGCACATTGTGACCCACCTGAATAAGGTTGTCGAGCTTTACTCCGCAATGGATAATTGTCGAGTCGGTCTTTGCGCGGTCGATACAGGTGTTTGCACCAATCTCCACATCATCCTCGATAATCACATTACCCAGCTGCGGAATCTTATCAAAACCACCCGCTGCATTTGGCGCAAAACCAAAACCGTCAGCACCAATAACGGCGCCCGAGTGGATAATACAGCGATTGCCAATCGAACAGCCCTCGTAGATAGTGACGCGAGGGTAGAGAGTGGTATTCTCGCCAACCTTTACATTGTCGCCAACGTAGCAGTGCGGATATATCTTTGCACCATTGCCCACAACAGCTCCCGCCTCGATAACGGCAAAGTCGCCGATGTAGCAGTTCTCGCCAATTGTTGCCTTCTCTGAGATTGAGGCGCGAGCAGATACTCCGCTCTTCTGCGGCTTCATCGCCTGATACATCTGTAGCAGCTGGAGCACACACGCACCGACATTCTCAACCTTAATCATTGTCGCTGCAACCTCCTGCTTTGGCTCAAAAGATTTATCTACAAGTACAATAGAGCACTGTGTTGTATATAGATACTGCTCATACTTCGGATTTGAGAGGTATGCAAGACCACCGGCCTTGCCATCCTCGATAGAAGAAACGGTGTGTACAGCGGCACTCTTGTCGCCCACAACCTCGCCGGAAACAAGCCCGGCAATCAGCTCTGCTGTAAATTTCATAACTTTTATAAAGTTTCGTGTATTACAAATAGTCCTTAATATTGATACCCTCAGGCATAAACTCCGACACGTCGTGACCAAACGATAGCAGCTCGCGCACAATGCTCGAAGAGATATGCGCATACTCATCCGGCGTTACAAGCATAATGGTTGTAATCTCCGGGAATATACGACGGTTTGTCGCCTCGATAGAGCGCTCGAAGTTGAAGTCTGTAGTGTTACGTATGCCGCGAATCATTGCCACAGCACCTACCTGACGTGCAAAATCGCCTGTAAGGCAGCTGTATGAGGCCACCTTTACACGCTCATCGGCAGCATAACGGTCTGCGATGAGCTTTATGCGCTGCTCTGTGGTGAGCAATCCGCGCTTGGAGATATTGTCGCCTACGGCAATTACAACCTCGTCAAAGAGCCTTAAAGCCCCCTCGACAAGTGCCTCATGACCTCGGGTAAATGGGTCAAAAGAGCCTGGAAAAAGTGCAATTCTTCTCATAATAGTTACAAAGGTATATAAAAATAGGGATTTTCCAAAGAAAACCCCTATTTGAAATAGCCCTAAAGCGGTATAAAGTATCACTACTTCTTGTAGTCAAAATCAACACCCGAAGTGAGCGAGGTTGTCTTGACTGCATTTGTTATTCCGAACTGCTTGTGCTGAGTGGTCGATACGAAGAGCACCAAGTGGCAGTTCTCAACCTTCCACTCTGGATTGAGCTCCATAATAAAGAGGTGGTCTGCACGCTCGCCCTTAGTGATTGAACCCAATGAGTGACCCATATAGTTGTTGTCAGGGTCGCTATCTGCAATGCGGACAACATTCTCGTGGATGTCAAGGTAGTCATCCGTCATATCGGTATAGTTACTCTGTGCCGCATACAGGTTGCTCTCTAAAAGCCAAGCGCCGATATAGTACTCGCCGGTGTGCGATACCTTTACAGATGCACGAGCGAGCAACATATTGTCCTTCAGCTCAGTACGTACTGCAATACCTGCACGGGCATCGGTCTGCATAGTTGTCTCGATAGCACCCATAAGGTTGCCGATATTGGTCTCAACCAGACTGTTCTGTATGCCAAGTTTCAGGTTGCAGAGAACAAATGGATAGCTGCCTGAAGTGTTGAGGATAGCTGCCAACTCCCTTTTGTGGTCAGGTGGTAGAGTGACCTTGAAGATATCTCCACCATGGATAGCTGTGTGTATAAACTTATCCTTGTATGTTGCATCCTCAAACAAATAGTGGAAGGCAGCAATCATATACGGACAGTTACCACACCAAGTACCTGTGAACTGTGTGAATAGCGCACGGTGGGTGAATGAGGTGTTGTTAGGCTCTGCGTCGGCAGGACGTGATGGAATATCAGAAGCAACTGCGGTAATAGAGATTGGTGTTTCGCGGGTATTCTTTGTCTTGTAACCCACCCAGAAACTGCGTGTGCCTGCAGCGTTTGGAGAGTATGCAAGGAGCAGATACTCTGTACCACTCTCATCGGTTGCAACTACATACGAGAACTCGCTGCCGATAGTGCTATCTTCAGAAATCTCAATCTTGGTATCATTAGCCGCATCATAGACACTTACCTTGCTTATCTCGTCAGCAGAGAGCACTGCACCATCGTAGCGGATGATAAATGTAGCGTAGCTTCTGCCCACCTGAATAAGGTTGGTCGAAACGGTTGCAGTAAGACCACTCTCCTCCTTGTTTGTAAGATCAAGGTCTTGCACGGCGGTAATCTTGATATCCTCACTGCGATACTCGCCATAGACCACGTAGAAAGTGTAGATGCCAGGGGTGTATGTCGAGAATGACATCTCCTCCAACGCCTCATTGTCGGTTGTGCTGTAGAGGGTAGCCTCTGTAGTTACATCCTCGCCATTGAAAAGTGCGCGGAAAACAGCTGTATCCTCGCCATTGGCAAGAATTACGCTTGCTGAAACCTCTGCCTTAAAGCCCGAGGTGTTCTCTATATCCATACCCTCATCAGAGCCCTTGCCATAGAGACAAGAGGTTGCAAAAATGGCAACGAAAAGGAGTGCTAAAATATTAAGAATCTTTCTCATAGTCCTTAGAATGAAGAGGTTACAGCAATGTTAATTCCGTTATACTCCGGAGAGTAGCGACATACACCGCCTGAGCAGATAAATCCTGCGCGGTTTCTGCCGTAGCTGAGCTGAATGCGGGTACGCTTGATAGTGTAGCTACCGCCAACAGAGTAGTAGTTCTTCTTGGTGCCTTTGTAGATGCCGTTCTTGTCTGTACGACCGTGGTTGTACATATCGCTTACAAAGAAGCTCCAGCGTGGTGCTAAGTTAAACTCAACCAGACCCGCAACCCAATCACCCTCATACTCGCCTGAGAGCATATACTGAGCCTCTACGCGCAACGACTTCTTGCGGTCGAACTTGTACTGAACATCCGCAACGAAGATATTCGACACGTAGGTTCTGTGGTGATAACCGTGGTATGGATTCCACTCCTGGAAAGAGTAGAGGAATGTAGTCTTGAGCTTCTTTGACCACTGACGCTCAACGTCGAAGTTGATATCCTGCCAAAGCAGCTCGTGGTTGCCGCTCTTTGCCTGACTCTTACGCAGAGTGTAGTAGGTCGAGTAGTTGAGGTGGAAGTTCCAGTAGCGATAACGGTTGCTCTTGCTACGGTATGAGTAGTAGAAGTCAGCCTGACCACCCAGCTCGCCCTCGGCATTTACCTGATAAGGGTTGAGGTTTGCGAGCATATAGGTATATTGACGTGTCAGAGCCGGCAGATAGTTGAGTGTATTACCTGTGCCTGCGCCGTCAATAGTGAGTGGAGTGACCATTCTGTCGAGCATACGACCCATAGCGGTAAAGCTGAATCCGCCGTTTGCATAGCCGACCTCTCCATATACCGCCTGACCCTTATGACCCTCTGTAGATGTGGTAAAATCCTTGCCCTTGCCAACATACTCGCCACGCAGAGTAAAGCCCGCCATATCGAAGTTTACGCGTGCAGAGTACATATTGAGCAGATTTTGGGCAGTTGTTGCACCAATCTTCTCGTAACGATTTGTGTAGCTACCCTCAACAAAGAGTGCACCCTGCTTAAAGCCGAACATATCGCCCAACGAGAGGCTCAAATCGGCACCGCCAGCCCAACCTGTCTTGTAGGAAGTGTAGAGGCGAGGACGACCATAGAGTGCCTTGATTGCTACATAATCGCCAATATTTGCAGTTGCACGCAGACCGAGCATACCGTTGTTGAAACCGAGCTGGCGATCCTCGAAAGTACGGAAGATAAGTCCGTTACCGAACTGGTCGAAGATATTACCGACAGTTACCGAGTAGCTCTTGTCCTGCCACTGTGCATATACCTGCGGAATGAGCACCTTAAAGTCGTGCATCTTGCCCAAACCGTAGTTGCCAATCTCATAACCTTGCAGTGCCGGCAGATAGGTCTCCACCTGAATACCTGCGGAGAAACGGTCGATGGCATAATCAACCTTAATGTAGTCGTTGGAACCGAAGTGTGTATCCGGTGCAGGGGTAGAGAGCGCCTTATCGTTGAAATAGACGATATTGTTACTCTCGATGCTGCCCGAGATGACACCACCCTTCTCGCCGAGGCTGATTTGAGCCGAGGCGGTAAGGGCTGCAAGGATAGCAACGACCGAAATAAGTAGTCTCTTCATCGTTTGTAGTTATTACTTCTTCTTATAAATCTTGATAACCTTATCAATCAGCTCCTGCTCACTGCCCGGAGTATAGCCGGTGTGAGAATAGACGATATTACCCTTGCTATCGACAACAAAGCTCTGCGGAGTGAGCGATACGTTCATAGCACGCTTCAAAGCCTGATTTGCATCGAACAGACAGATAAAAGAGTCCTTAAATACATTCGCCTTTGCTTTGGCTGTAGCCTTGAGTCGAGCATCATCCACAGATACGGCAATAACCTCGAAGTCGGCCTCGGCCTTCCAATCCTCAATCTGGTCGAGGATGGTCATCAGCTCCTGGATACAAGGTTTGCAGGTGATTGACCAATAGCAGATAATGAGCGGCTTGCCTGTCAGCTCACGAACAGAGAGCTCCTTGCCGTCAATATTCTCTACCTTTACATCGGGTAGCTGCTGTGCTGATACGCTGATAACAGCGACAAGGGCAAGTATAAGACAAAATAGCTTTTTCATATCACGTAGTGTATAAAATACGCCATTGGCTCCCAGGTGAGAACCAATGGCGGTATTGTGCAGAAAATTATTTACGGCCGTAACGCTTCTCGCTGAGCTCTCTTGCGTTCTGCTTGAACTCCTCAGCTGAAAGTACGTGGTACTTCATAAGCTGTGGTGCGTTTACACTCTTCACGATAGGCAGAGCTGTACGGCTCTTTGGTGCCTGACGCGGTGCAACAACCTCCTCGATTGACTTGAACTCCTTCGGCATTGCAGGGGCCTTTGCAGATACGGCAGCAGGGGCAGCAGCACCGTTACGTGTAAGAACGATTGGAGCTACAACTGTGCTGTAGAGCTGGTACTGACCATTGTAGTCGCGTGCAATCTGTGGATAGAAGTCTTCTGTGTATGTCTTTGTAACATTGTTCTCATCAGTGAGCGAGAATGTGTGCTTGAATGGAAGAATTGTAATGGTATTCTTATCAGCAGAGATCTCTACAGGGAAGTGACCATTGACAATGTTACCATCGCTATCTCTCATAAATGGAGCAGTAGCCCTGCTGCAAGCACCGATAAACTGATAAACATTCTCAAACCACTGTGCCATTGGAGCAAAGTAGGTAGTGTTGAATGGAGCAGTTACCTTGCCATCTGCGCCAATCTCAAGATACCACTTCGGACCGAAGTCAAAGATTGGTGACTCGTAGTTGTAAGCCGAGTATGTCTCACCATCAGCAATGAAGAGCTCATAAGGAGTTGCGTATGTTGCAGGAATCTTGCCATCAGGAGCACCAGTATGCTCAGGAACAGGACAAACTACAACATCCGGATCGTACTCAAGAGCAAAGCCCTGGCAGAGGATGCGGTTCTGGTTGCGAACGCTTGTGTTGAAGTCATCCACAGCACCCTTGAACTGGTTGTAAACAGCATCAACCTCCTCCTTAGTCTTAAGGTTAGAAGAGTCGAAGAAGAGCTGGTAAACCTCCTCTGGAAGTGTAGCCTCATAGCCAACCTCGCCGATAACTACCTTGCTTGAGATAGGCTCGTCGCGGGTGATGAGGTAGTTGTTCTCCGTGTTGTTATCAGGGTTGCCGCAATTTACATCGTCGTTACGGTGTGTAGCATCGTCAGGATGCTGACAATAGTGGTAGTGAGTGTAGCGGATGGTTGTTGAGGCTGTCCACTCGCCCTTAAGCTCCTCGAAGAGAGTTGACTGTACAGGTGCGGCAGCAGGCTCCTTCGCTGAGCGGAAGATGTCGATAGCCGAGCCCCAAGTACCCTCGTCATTCATTACGCTAAGACCGCAGATAGTTGCTGCGTCAGGTCGGGTAGTGAAGTTTACATTCCAACCCTCTGCGAGCTGAATTGCAGCAAGCTCCTCAGCAGAGAGTTTTGTACCGTATGTCTGAATCATATAGTCGATAGCCTCAGTCTCTGTGAGATTTAAGCTCTTCATAACCTGACTCTGCATAGCAGCCCACTCACGCTCGTAGTTTGCAAGATACTTCGCAGCAATAATGTCTGTAGAGGCACTCTTAAGGTTGAACCAAACAAAGTCGTGCTCATTTACATTTGTCTCAGGATTTACAATACCTGTAACGGTAGCCTTTGGAGCAGGCTTTGTTGGCTGTGGAAGTGTGAACTCAACAGTCTTGAAGCTCTGCTTTGAGCCGAGCTCATCACCCAAAGTGGTAATGTAGAGGGTATAGTTTGTCTTTTGTCTCATATAGAACAAATCCTCCAACTGAACTGTAGAGTCGCTAAAGATAGTAAACGCAAGACCTGTCATAAAGGCGTGGTAAGAGGTGACATACCACTGTAGGTACTCTCTGTTATTGTTGAGGAATGGCAGAATATCAAGCATAGTTGCAGTATCCATCATACCTATGCAAGCACCATAAACGCCATCCGGAAGGTCGATAGTAACCTTACCTCCCATTGGTGTCAGGTTCAGTGTAACCTCAGGCTTTGCACTCATCTTTGAAGGCTCCTTACTCATAATAAACTCCTTGCGGTTGTAGCCGTACCAATACTTCGCATCGTCAGGCATCTTTCCTGTTGTGTAGTAATCATTAACGTAGTTGTCAAAGTCAAAGAGTGCAGAGTAGTAACCAGAACCCCAACCCCAGTGGTCATTTGTGTCGTAAGCAAACTCACCGAGCATCAGATACATAGGCTGACCGGGAACGATAGGCTCGTAGTATGAAGACTCCTCGTCAATATAACCATTCTGCTCATTGAAGACAATAGTGGTGCTCTCGGTTACGTAGTTGTGATAAGTGTTGTCGTTTAAGTTGATCTGCTCGGCATCGGTAAATCCTTTGACAAGGCGACTCTCGTAGTAGATAGGGAACATTGCCATACCCCACTTTACAACATTGCCCGGCTGAACCTTGTCAGTAGGGAAGTTAAAGTGCATAGAGAAACTGCTGTAGTCCACATCAAAGATGGTAAGCTCATCGGTAAACTGACCTGTTGTCAGCTCAACCTTTGCAGTCTTCTCGTAGAACTCATCCTCTACGGTAGCACCTGCAAATGTTACTACGTAGCTCTTACCCGGAGCAAGGCCCTCGATAACAACAGTGTTATCGCCATCCTTACACTCGTAGCTTGTACCGAGAGCGAAGATGATATCCGGAGTAAGCTCCTGATTATTAGCGCCCGCCTCATCAACAGAGTATGCATACTGGCCAATGTTGAGAGTTGTGAGCTTAAGCTCGGCAGTAGATGTACCGGCCTTAACCAGCTCAGCCTCCATCTTGAACTCCAACTCAGGGGTTGGCTCTGGCTCCGGCTTTGGCTCTGGCTGTGGCTCTGGATCAGTGATTACAGGGTCGTTATTACAAGCGACCATCGCAATTACTGCAAACATCATCGCAAAACGCGACAAGTTGTAGATAAATTTTTTCATAAAAATGTAAATTAGTTATTGTTAAGTAGTTAATTGTCCATTTAACGGTGCAAGATACGACAAATATTTGGTTTTGAGCGGCAAATTATTCAAAAAAAAATATCCGATTTTGCCAATCGGATATAATGTATTGATAATCAGTGATTTATGCGGCGAATTTTATTGCACTACCACCTGCTTTACAATATCAATACCTGCGCGTGCATTTATTGCGCGCACGAGAGCATCGCGTTGCATCATCAACTCTGTTCTAATTACGGCAGATGTCACGTGCACATACAGAGTACCCTTGACAAAGCGCACGTGGCGTGTATGCTCGGCAACAATTGGCCCCACGACCTCCCTCCAGGTGTTTGGCAGTCCGCCCTCGGCTATCTTTGCCGCGATGTTCGGGCTTTTGAAGAGTTGGTCGAATAGCTCTCCTATCGGTCTTGGCTCGGTGCGTTTCATTAGTCGATTACTTTTCCGTAGGTTACATCAAAAAGTTTGTACTCTGCGCCGCTATTTTGCAGTAGTCGCTCCATACGTTCGTGGCTACAATCGGTGATTACAATCTGACCGAAACTATCGCTTGCAACGATGGCTATCAGCTCGGCAACTCGGCTCTCGTCGAGCTTGTCGAAAACGTCATCAAGAAGCAGTATCGGAGTTTTACCTGTCTGCTCCGCAATTATCTGATACTGAGCGAGTTTTAGGGCAATGATGAACGACTTTTGCTGGCCCTGTGAGCCGTACTTTCTAAGCGGCACATCGCCGATTGTAAAGAGTATATCGTCGCGGTGAATACCGACCGTTGTATGTCCTAAAATGCAATCTTTTTCACGCGATTTCAGCAGCAACTCTGTCAGCTCTCCCTCCTCCATATCGGTACGGTATGTGAGAGATACCGTTTCGCGGTCGCCGGAGAGTAGTTTGTAGTACTGCGCCACTATCGGTTGCAGGCGAGTGACCATCTCCTTGCGGCGCTCGAAAATCTTTGTGGCAGCGCTTGCAAGTTGCATATCGTAGATGAGCAGCATCTGCTCGTCGGAGCCAATCTTGAGGTACTTATTTCGCTCGGCAAGGGCGGTATTGTATCGAATCATCGCCGCCAAATAGTCGCGGTCAAATTGGGAGATAAAGGCGTTGATATACCTTCTGCGCTCCTCGCCACTCTCGCTGATGAGCATCGAATCGGCAGGGGAGACAATCACTGTCGGGATGAGGCCGACGTGGTCGGAAAAGCGCTCGTAAGCCTTGCTGTTGCGCTTGATAACCTTCTGACTACCACGACTATATGCGCAGACAATCTGCTCCTTGCGGCCATCCTCATTCTCAAAAGCACCATCGACGACAAAGGACTCCTCTCCGTGCAACACGCACTGCGAATCGCTCATACCAAGAGCCGACTTGCACATGGCAAGATAGTGGATGGCATCGACAATATTTGTCTTGCAGGTGCCATTATCGCCAACAAAGCAGTTGATATTCGGCTCAAGCTCGATATTCTGCTGTGCAAGGTTCTTGAAATTTATCAGAGAGAGTTTTTTTAGTATCATCGTCTTGTTGTAGCGTTACATTTTCAGTCCAAAGATACGAAAAAGTGGCGAACTATCGATATTTTTCAAAAAAAAGTATGCAAAAGGTGGATAATTGAGTAAAAAATCTTATTTTTGCAGTTTGAAGACGAAAATTAACAAAAAACAAAAAATAGAAAAACATTATGGCAAAAATTCAGAATCCTCAGGATGCAGCAGTTGTTGAGGCTGTTGGCAAGACAGAGCAGTTCTTCCAGGAGAATGGTAAGAAGGTTATTATCGCATTGGTAGTTATCGTAGCATTGGCAGTTGCCGGCTATCTCTACAAGTCTTTTGTAGTTGATGCAAATGCAGAGAAGGCTGCGGAGCTTATTATCGATGCACAGGATCGTTTCGGTGTTGAGAATCCTGACTTCGCACTCGCACTTAACGGTGACGAGAATGGCGCAGGTTTCCTCGATGTAGTTGAGCAGTATGGCTCTACCGCTGCCGGTAACCTTGCAAAGCACTATGCAGGTATCTGCTACCTCCGTCTTGGTGATCTTGAGAATGCGGAGAAGTATCTGGCTATGTACGATGCAGTAGATGAGCTTCCGGGTGAGATTGTAAATGCACAGAACCTCGGTCTTCGTGGCGATATCGCTGTTGAGAAGGGTGAGTATGAGGCTGCAGTTGCTCTCTACAAGAAGGCTGTTGCTGCTTCAGCAAACCTCTACACAGCTCCTCTCTACCTCTACAAGCAGGTTCTTGCTTACGCAGCACTTGGCAACAAGGCTGAGGCTGTGAAGTGCCTTGAGGCTCTTCAGGCAGACTACGCTACCTCTACTGAGGCTCGTGAGGCTGAGAAGGTAGTTGGTACTTTGTAAGAGTAGTTTTACATAGACAACAGACAGAGAGTTGGGAGTAATACTCTCGACTCTCTCTTTTTTAGATTATGATTTCACCATCGGAGATAAAGATCGGTATTGTTGCCGAAGAGGGACTTGATATATGGTCTGCACTCACCTGCCTCAAGCAGAGCGGTTGTGTGGATGAGAATATTATTGTGAAGTATGTGCCACCATTCCAGCTGGCATTGGGTGCGCTGTTTTTTGCGGAATATACCGATGTAGATTGCACTATAGTTATCGGCAGAGAGCATAACGACCCGATAGCAACTGCGCTGATTAATCTGCAGATGCAGTGGAATATGCCTATCGACTATACCGTAGCTCCGGCGCTCGATTGCGCAGCCGTGATAAAGATGGTGCAGTTGCAGAGTACAATGGCTGAGGAGGCGAATGCCATAGGTGATCGCAAATCGGTTTTATCGTGAAAATACGGATACCTACTTCCGCTAGCAAAAAATCCCAGCAATGGCTGTACGCTTTAGTACTATCCATCGCTGGGATTTTTTGCCGAGCGTTGTATCTACCGCATTTTGACGATAAAAATACGCCCGAATAAGAATTTGTATCTCTAGAATATCACAACCACTCTGTTTTGCTCCTGGTGCTGGAATGGCAGATTTGTCGTGCCGCCACTCTTCCACTCGAGCTGTGACTCGCTTACCCCCTTGGAGATGAGGTAGTCGTAGGCTAAGCGGGCACGCTTCTCGGCAAGGCGTAAGTTGCACTTCTCGGTTCCGGTCTGTGGGTCGGCAAAGCCCTCAATGCGGAATACGCGGTCGCTGCTGCTCTTCTTGATATGCTCGGCAAGCAGGTCAAGTCGTGCCTTGTTGTCTGCGCTCAGAATACCATATCCGTAGAGGTAGAAGAGTATCTCGTTGTAGTTGTCGGTAGCTATCGCCTCCTGCGCATTTGCCGCCTGAACAGGATTTTCGACTCGTGCCAACTGCTGCTGGTCTGTGTTCACCTCTTTACGATACTCGCTAATCTTTACCGTCGCTTTATCAAGCTGCTTGCTCTGCTCGGCGTTGATTCTCAGGAGCTTTGTATTCTCGGCAGTTACAGCCGCCACCTTCTCCTCGGCATCGGCAATCATTGCCAACATTGCAGCCACCTCTTCGTCTGTTGCGCCTACACGGTTGAAGTTTCGCTTGTTAAATCGGTAGGTGACGCCGACGTAGAAGTTGAGCGCGTTGAAGCGTGGTGATTTTATCGTCGGCTGTGGGAAGAGATTGGCTCTGGCAAGGGTGTAATTCACTGTAAGGTCGATAGATAGCGCTTGGTTGATGTTGAAGCGGTTCTGCATACCCACACTTGCTGCGAACTCGGTTTTGCGGGTCGATTTCTGGTTTAGACTTGTAAATGCAATACCCGCACCACCTGTAAGAATTGCGCTATATGCTCGCCACTCGCGATAGCCGCCAATCCAATTACTCAGGTTAATCATCAAATCGGGGTGGGCAAAGAGGAATGATGTATTCACCTTGCTGTTTGCCGTGTTGAGGTAGTTGATTTTACCACCCTCAGCAGCAAGTCGCATACCGAATACGGGGTGTATCCACTTGCCGACAGCACCATAACCTACGCCTTGATAGGCTTTACCAATCTTACTGCCCGTTCCGAGCATAAAGGACATACCGGCACCACCTTGAATCTCCCAATTATCCCAAAAACGGTTTGAAACAAAGCCCGAAATGTGGGTGTTCGGCTGCTCCTCGATTACTGTAAACTCTTGTGCGGTAGCTGAAAAGGTCGCTAATGCCGCAATAATTGTAAAAATCTTTTTCATAAGCATCAAATGTTAGATGCCTATGAGGTTGCATAAATTGTGCAAAACTATTTTGCGAGTGAAAACAAAGAGCCTTTATCGGGTAAGATTGCTATCTTTTTTTAATCCTAAACATAGCAGAATAGGGCTCCAATTTATATATTTTGCAACTTTTGAGATAGCTACCGGGATGTATAATCCCAAAGCGATGCAGGTCAAATAGAATACAATATATACTAATGTCGGGTGGCTTGCTCCTAAGCCCATTGACAAGATGTATTTATAGATGATTTTGACAGCAATTTGAGCAAAAATGCCAATCAAAAATATCTGGTAGGTATAGTCGCGGAATGTTGAAAATGCCTTTGGATATATGCTGTCAAGGATAAACGCAAGGCCTACCGAGATAGCTATTCCGCTCATGGCAAGCCCGAATTGAATATCGGTATTCCAGAGGCATAGATATAGAGTAGCACCTACTGCAATTATCAGATACTTCATCGGCTTGTACTTGTCATCGAAACCGTATTTGCTGGCTAACAAACCGATAAAGAAGTAGATTCCGTAGTACGCACAATCTTTTAAGCATAGGAAGGTGTCGAGCGGTAGATAATCAACCCAAATATGTAGTGCGAGCAGAATAGTTAAGGTTGCGATAGTAAGCCATCTCGATTTAAGGCAGACTCTCCAGTAAGGGGTCAGGGCAAACATCCATAGAATAACAGCAATAAACCACATCTCAAGCAGTGGACCCTCTCGAGGATAGAGAATTGCGAGGAAGAACTCTTGAAATGTAAACGATGCGGCTCTGTTCATCTCTCCAGGGAGCAGAGACTTCATTCCCATTGCGATAATCGTAAATACGATAAAAGGTATTGCTAATCGTTTGAGTTTGTCCATCATTATAGCCTTATAAGACCACTTTGTAGAGCTTGCTGACAGACGTGTTGTATAGAACAGGTAACCCGAAATTAGGATGAAAAGGGGCATGTGAAACGAGTAGGCAATATCGTACAAGAGGGCTGCAAATTCAGGAACTATGCCCTCTATCCTTAACGGAGCGTGTCCTATGACAACCCACAGCATTGTCCATCCTTGAAGTATAAGCAACCAATTAATCTTCTTCATCGCTATTTATAGACTCTATCGATTATTACGATATTGAACTCAACTACAAAAGTACACATTTATTTACTATTTCTGCAACATCTAACAAAAAAGACGTGCCCTTTTTGGACACGTCTTTGTTATATATTAAGGTATCTACTAACCGCACTTAGAGTAGCCGCAGTTCATACAGGTAAGGCAGCCATTCTGGTATGCCATATTCTCCTGACCGCACTGTGGACACTTACCCTTAGAACGAGTACCATCCTCAATATACTGCTTCAGCGCACGCTTAACACCATTCTTCCAAGTGTTGATATTCTCGTCGTCGAGGTGCAGACCGTCGATAAGCGAAACAACCTTGTCGATAGGCATATGGTAGCGAAGAACACCTGAGATAAGCTTAGCGTAGTTCCAGAAACTCTCGTCAAAGAGACGTGAGATACCGCCGATAGTGTTTGTGTAGCCATAGCGGTCGGTGTACTGGAAGTCGTAACGCTTTGTGCCGTCATCCTCACGAACCTTGAGAATGTTACCCTTAGTAATCTTTGGAGGGATATACATAGCGTCATCCTCAATCTTACCGGTGAAGATCTCGTATGGATGACCATCGAGCATACCTACAAATGCAATCCAATCCTCCTTACCGTTCTTGAAACGAACAACCTCGGCAGGGATAGACTTAGGACGGCGATTTGACTGTGTAGGCTCCTCGCACTTTGGCTGCTCCTTCTTAGACTTCTTATCTACAAGTACACCTGAACGGCAACCGTCACGATATACGGTAACACCCTTACAGCCGCACTCCCAAGCTGTGCGATATACATCGGCAACAAGCTCCTCAGATACGTTGTTTGGAAGGTTTACAGTTACAGAAATTGAGTGGTCAACCCACTTCTGAATAGCACCCTGCATACGTACCTTTGCAACCCAGTCGATGTCGTTTGCAGTTGCACGGTGGTATGGAGATGCTGCAACCCACTTCTCCAACTCCTCGTCAGAGATAGTTTGCAGACGGGTTGTGTCGTAACCGTTGATTCTAAGCCAATCTACGAACTTGTGGTGATATACATTGTACTCCTCGAAAGCATTGCCCTGCTCATCTACGAATGTTGCAACAACATTTCTGTCAGATGGGTTGATCTTACGACGACGCTTGTAAACAGGGCGGAACACAGGCTCAATACCAGATGTGGTCTGTGACATAAGCGATGTAGTACCTGTAGGGGCGATGGTGAGCATAGCAATATTACGACGACCATACTTGTGCATATCTTCGTAGAGTGACTTGTCAGCCTCGCGCAGACGAGCAATCATCGGATTGTTCTTCTCCTTCTCTGCATCGAATACCTGGAATGCACCACGGTCTCGAGCCATCATTACAGATGCGCGGTACGCCTCAACTGCGAGTGTCTTGTGAACCTCAACAGTGAACTTAAGGGCCTTCTCAGAGCCATAACGCAGACCGAGAGCTGCGAGCATATCACCCTCAGCAGTAATACCCAGACCGGTACGACGACCCTTGAGAGCCATATCCTGAATCTTCTTCCAGAGGTTAATCTCTACAGTACGAACATCGTCATCCTCAGGGTCAGACTGAATCTTCTTGAGGATAAGGTCAACCTTCTCAAGCTCAAGGTCGATAATGTCATCCATAAGGTGCATAGCCTTGTGAATGTGCTCCTTGAACAGCTCGAAGTTGAATGTAGCCTCCTTAGTAAACGGATTCTCTACGTAGCTGAACAGGTTGATAGCGAGCAGACGACAGCTGTCGTAAGGACAGAGCGGAATCTCACCGCAAGGGTTTGTCGATACGGTTGTAAAGCCCTGGTCAGCATAGCAATCAGGCACAGACTCGCGGATGATTGTATCCCAGAAGAGTACTCCCGGCTCGGCAGACTTCCAAGCGTTGTGGATAATCTTGCTCCAGAGCTTGCGAGCATCGATATGCTTCACATACTTAGGGTTTTCAGCGTTGATTGGGAACTGCTGAGTGTATGTGCGGCCATCAATAGCTGCACGCATAAACTCATCGTCAATCTTGATAGATACATTAGCGCCTGTAACCTTGTTTGTATCGAGCTTTGCATCGATAAAGTTCTCTGCATCAGGGTGTTTGATAGAGAGTGAGAGCATCAGCGCACCACGACGACCATCCTGAGCAACCTCACGTGTAGAGTTTGAGTAGCGCTCCATAAATGGCACGATGCCGGTTGAGGTAAGAGCCGAGTTGAGTACAGGGCTACCTGCAGGACGGATGTGTGACAGGTCGTGACCTACGCCACCACGACGCTTCATAAGCTGTACCTGCTCCTCATCCATACGGAAGATACCGCCGTAAGAGTCGGCTGGGTTCTTGTGTCCGATAACGAAGCAGTTAGAGAGTGATGCAACCTGGAAATTGTTACCAATACCGGTCATAGGACCACCCTGCGGAATGATGTAGCGGAAGTGGTCGAGGAGCTCGAAAATCTGAGCCTTTGTCAGTGGGTTGGCGTACTTGTTCTCAATACGCTCCAACTCAGCTGCAATACGCTCGTGCATCTGTGTAGGAGTAGATTCGTAGATGTTGCCGTAAGAGTCCTTGAGGGCGTACTTGCTCACCCATACGGTGGCAGCAAGCTCGTCACCTGCAAAATACTCCTTAGAGGCGGCCACAGCTGCTGCGTACTCTACCTTTTTAGGCGATTTATTCATAATATATCAGTTTTATTTAATTTGTGTAGTATTTAGGCGAAAATAGCCTCCCGAAGGAGACTAATTAATTCTGATATTTCGTACCACAAATGTAGTGATTTTATTCCCAAATATCCAAATTTTTCAAGCCGTAATTTTTGACAAGTTATTAACACTTTTCAAAAAGCGCGGCTGTATATATCTGTGCCTATGTTTTTACCCCGAAAAAAATTTTCGGTGGGGATAGCTCTATTTAGCGCTGTAGATTTTTGGGGGTACGAAGTGTCAGTTCGACAATGCGACGAACAATGGCTGCTCGCTGCTTGTCATTGACGATATAGTAGTAACGATTAGAGCCTTTATCGACGGTAAAATTGGTTATACTCTTCTGATCTACAGTAACATAGCCACTTTTAGAGAGGCTTGCATAGCCCTTGTGGCCCTCTACGGCAAACAGAACTGCAGTCGGGTCCCACAGCGGACGGTTATACGGCATTTGGGCGTAGTAGTTGAACGATACGACTAACGGATGGTTCTCGATATACTTAAAGCCGTTCTCTACGGTTTGATATGGGTAGAGGGTGCTTTTGCCCAATACTACATCAGAGAAGTACATCGGTACAGGACACTCGGCAAAGAAGCGCACGGCTGCGAAGTGGTCCTTATAGACATTATACTCCTTCTTCTTCTCATGGAAGTTGCCCGCCATGATTACAACCTTGTTTACCTTCTTCGCCAAAAGGGTCTTGCCATCAAGAGGAGAGTGCTCATCGGCTGTAGAGCGAATCATTCTCTCCAAGTTGGTTGAGAAGCCAACCATAACAAGTGTTACGCTGCCATCCTCCTGCGTGCTGAGCAGTTTGCGGAGGAGCTTATAGCCATCCTCAACACTATCCCAATCCTTGATAGTATGTGGATAGGTGTGTTTGCTGACGGTATAGTCGGCATAGTTAAGTCGTTTATCCTCACATACATAGCCCTCTTCTGGATATGTCTTTGCAATACCAATCGGGATATTTGGATAGCCATAGATTGTATTCATCGCATCGATAAACTTGACGCTACCCGCCTCGCGCTTACTTGAGAGTATGCCGAGCAGTTCTACTGCCCCCTCGTCCATATATTTATAGAACATATCCAGCGCAACTACATCATCTACATCGTTACCCATATCGGTATCGAAGATAACCTTGACAGGTGCAGCGGCATTGATGCTAAAAGTGGCTGTAAATAGAGCTACGAGTGTAATAAAAAACTTTTTCATAAGGTTGTTAGGTTTGTGTCTATGCAAAGATACTATTTTCTGTAAAATATTTAGTACATTTGTGCATTGAAGTTACGAAAAAGGTCTAAATTATTGAGAATGAATGACGACCTTTTGGTTGAATATGTATTGGGTTACGAATTAGCAATATACAGAGTGTTTTGGTCTTCTGCGTTTTGCATAACTTCAAATAACTCTTTCTGTATCGCAAAGGTACTTATATTCTCTCATTT